>NZ_JBLYNQ010000009.1:0-1576 GCF_049310265.1 Endozoicomonas sp. ALB091
ACCAACAAGGGTGAACGTGCATACGCCGGCATCGGGGGGGGTGATTGTCAAAGGAACGGTTGCCAACACCACGGCGGTGAACAGCATCGGTCGAAACCTCGGGTAAAGATGCACACGCCGGCATCGGGGGGGGGATGATTTTCAAAGGAAAGGTTGCCAACACCACGGCGGTGAACGGCACGGTCGAAACCTCGGGTAATTATGCATACGCCTGCATCGGGGGGGGGGTTGTTAAAAACGGAACGGTTGCCTGCACCACGGCGGTGAACAGCAAGGTCAAAACCTCGGGTGTAGGTGCATACGCCTGCATCGGGGGAGGGCAGGTTACCTATGGAGGATCGGTTGCCAACACCACGGCGGTGAACAGCACGGTCGAAACCTTGGGTGAAGGTGCATTCGCAAGCATCGGGGGAGGGGCGGTTTTCGATCAAGGAACGGTTGCCTGCACCACGGCGGTGGACAGCACGGTCGAAACCTCGGGTAAAAATGCACACGTCGGCATTGGGGTAGGGCAGGTTACCGATGGAGGAAAGGTTGCCAACACCACGGCGGTGAACAGCAGGGCCGAAACCTCGGGTGAACGTGCATGCGCAGGCATCGGGGGGGGAGCGGTTTACGATCAAGGAACGGTTGCCTGCACCACGACGGTGGACAGCACGGTCGAAACCTCGGGTAAATATGCACACGCAGGCATTGGGGTAGGGCAGGTTACCAATGGAGCAACGGTCGCCAACACCACGGCGGTGAACAGCAGGGCCGAAACCTCGGGTGAACGTGCATGCGCAGGTATCGGGGGAGGGGCGGTTTACGATCAAGGAACGGTTGCCTGCACCACGGCGGTGGACAGCACGATCGAAACCTCGGGTAAATATGCACACGCAGGCATTGGGGTAGGGCAGGTTACCAATGGAGCAACGGTCGCCAACACCACGGTGGTGAACAGCACGGTCGAAACCTCGGGTGAAGTTGCATGCGCCGGCATCGGGGTGGGCCTGGTTCACAATGGAGGAAAGGTTGGCAACACCACGGCGGTGGGCAGCAAGGTCGAAACCTCGGGTAAATATGCATACGCCGGCATCGGGGGAGGGCTGGTTTCCAATGGAGGAACGGTTGCCAACACCACGGCGGTGAACAGCACGGTCGAAACCTCGGGTAAATATGCATACGCCGGCATCGAAGGAGGGGAGGTTCGTGATGGAGGAAAGGTTACCAACACCACGGCGGTGAATAGCTATGTCATCATGAAAAAGAATTTTGGACCTGAATCCAATGAGCAGCTTCTTTGCCAAAAAGCTGACCCACGCGTGTTAACAGCCAATTGCGCTTTTGGACAGGAATCCAATGAGCAGCTTCTTTGCCAAAAAGCTGACCCTCGTGTGTTAACAGCCAATTGCGCTTCGGGAACTGAATTTCTGGATGCGTTGGATTTTTCGTACGGTGATGTTTGCCCGGTAAATGCCGCTACAGTGTCAACAACCGCTTCGGCGTCAACTGCCGCGACAGAGTCAACCGCGGCGGCGTCAGCAGCCGCCATAGTGTCAACAGACGCTAGAGGTATCAACAGCGGCTACAGCAT
>NZ_JBLYNQ010000010.1:0-45000 GCF_049310265.1 Endozoicomonas sp. ALB091
TTGTCGTCGCCGGCAATCACGGCCGGGGCATCACCGGTGATATCCAGGGTAAAGTTATCCGAGGTGCTGGCCACGCCATCGCTGGCGGTGACCCTCACCAACAGCGAGCCTACATCGCCACTGCCGGGTGTGCCGGAGAAGGTGGTGCTTGCGGCATCGAAGCTGAGCCAGGCGGGCAGGGCACTGCCATCGGCGAGGGTGGCGCTGTAGCTCAGGGCATCACCTTCGAGATCGCTGAAGCTGTTGGCTGGCAGCTGGTAGCTGAAGGGGTTGTCCTGATCGGCGTATTGATCTGCCAGGGCAACATCCAGCACGGGTCCGTCGTTGCTGCCGTTAAGAGTGATGGTCAGCGTGTGGGTGGTGCTATCCGCTGACATCACGGTCAGCGTCTCGGTGAGGGTTTCGCCATCCCCAAGCTGCTGAATGACCGACTGGCTGTTATCGGCGCTGTAGGTCCACTGGCCACTGGCATCAATGGTCAGGTCACCATAGCTGCCGGTGATGGTGGTGGCGATAAACTGGGCTTCACCGGCATCGCTGTCACTGATGGTCAGGGTACCGCTGGCACTCAGTACGTCGCTGTTGTCTTCGGTCACCGTGGCGCTGTCGTCGCCTGCAATCACGGCCGGGGCATTGCCGGTGATGTCCAGGGTAAAGTTATCCGAGGTGCTGGCCACACCATCGCTGGCGGTGACCCTCACCAACAGCGAGCCTACATCGCCACTGCCGGGTGTGCCGGAGAAGGTGCTGCTGGCGGCATCGAAGCTGAGCCAGGCGGGCAGGGCACTGCCATCGGCCAGGGTGGCGCTGTAGCTCAGGGCATCACCTTCCAGGTCGCTGAAGCTGTTTGCTGGGAGCTGGTAGCTGAAGGGGTTGTCCTGATCGGCGCTCTGATCGGCCAGGGCTACATCCAGTACCGGCCCGTCGTTGCTGCCGTTGAGGGTGATGGTCAGGGTGTGGGTGGTGCCATCCGCTGACGTGACGGTCAGCGTCTCGGTGAGGGTTTCACCCTCCCCGAGCTGCTGAATGGCCGACTGGCTGTTATCGGCGCTGTAGTTCCACTGACCATTGGCGTTAAGGGTCAGGTCACCGTAGCTGCCGGTGATGGTGGTGGCGATAAACTGGGCTTCTCCAGCATCGCTGTCACTGATGGTCAGGGTGCCGCTGGCGCTCAGGACGTCGCTGCTGTCTTCGGTCACCGTGGCGTTGTCGTCGCCGGCAATCACGGCCGGGGCATCACCGGTGATATCCAGGGTAAAGTTATCCGAGGTGCTGGCCACGCCATCGCTGGCGGTGACCCTCACCAACAGCGAGCCTACATCGCCACTGCCGGGTGTGCCGGAGAAGGTGGTGCTTGCGGCATCGAAGCTGAGCCAGGCGGGCAGGGCACTGCCATCGGCGAGGGTGGCGCTGTAGCTCAGGGCATCACCTTCGAGGTCGCTGAAGCTGTTGGCTGGCAGCTGGTAGCTGAAGGGGTTGTCCTGATCGGCGTATTGATCTGCCAGGGCAACATCCAGCACGGGTCCGTCGTTGCTGCCGTTAAGAGTGATGGTCAGCGTGTGGGTGGTGCTATCCGCTGACATCACGGTCAGCGTCTCGGTGAGGGTTTCGCCATCCCCAAGCTGCTGAATGACCGACTGGCTGTTATCGGCGCTGTAGGTCCACTGGCCACTGGCATCAATGGTCAGGTCACCATAGCTGCCGGTGATGGTGGTGGCGATAAACTGGGTTTCACCGGCATCGCTGTCACTGATGGTCAGGGTACCGCTGGCACTCAGTACGTCGCTGTTGTCTTCGGTCACCGTGGCGCTGTCGTCGCCTGCAATCACGGCCGGGGCATTGCCGGTGATGTCCAGGGTAAAGTTATCCGAGGTGCTGGCCACACCATCGCTGGCGGTGACCCTCACCAACAGCGAGCCTACATCGCCAATGCCGGGCGTGCCCGAGAAGGTGCTGCTGGCGGCATCGAAGCTCAGCCAGGCGGGCAGGGCACTGCCATCGGCCAGAGTGGCGCTGTAGCTCAAGGCGTCACCCTCCAGGTCGCTGAAGCTGTTTGCTGGCAGCTGGTAGCTGAAGGGGTTGTCCTGATCGGCGCTCTGGTCGGCCAGGGCAACATCCAGTACTGGTCCGTCGTTGCTGCCGTTGAGGGTGATGGTCAGGGTGTGGGTGGTGCCATCCGCTGACGTGACGGTCAGGGTTTCGGTGAGGGTTTCACCCTCCCTGAGTTGCTGAATAGCCGACTGGCTGTTATCAGCGCTGTAGTTCCACTGACCATTGGCGTTAAGGGTCAGGTCACCGTAGCTGCCGGTGATGGTGGTGGCGATAAACTGGGCTTCCCCAGCATCGCTGTCACTGATGGTCAGGGTGCCGCTGGTACTCAGAACATCGCTACTGTCTTCGGTCACCGTGGCGCTGTCATCGCCGGCAATCACGGCCGGGGCATCGCCGGTGATATCCAGGGTAAAGTTATCCGAGGTGCTGGCCACGCCATCGCTGGCGGTGACCGTTACCGACAATGAGCCCACATCGCGACTGGCAGGCGTGCCGGAGAAGGTGGTGCTGGCGGCATCAAAGCTGAGCCAGGCGGGCAGGGCACTGCCATCGGCCAGGGTGGCGCTGTAGCTCAGGGTGTCACCATCCAGGTCAGTGAAGCTGTCTGCTGGCAGCTGGTAGCTGAAGGCGTCGTCCTGATCGGCACTCTGGTCTGCCAGCGCTGCGTTCAGCACTGGTCCGTCGTTGTTGCCGGTGACAGTGATGGTCAGGGTGCTGCTATCCGTCAGTGGCGTGCCATCATCATCTGAAACGGTGTAGTTCACCACGACGGTGGCGGTTTCACCGGTGGCCAGATAATCAAAGTCTGTACCGGGATTGAAGGTGATGTCATTGCCACTGAAGCTGACGCTGGCGGTGCCAGGCACAATAGCCTGGCTGTCACTGTCGTTGGTCATGGCAGCAATGCTGGCAGCGCTCACACTGAGCACATCACTGCTATCGGTATCACTGTCGTTGGCAAGGACATCGACGGTAACACTGTTGTCTTCCTGAGTGGTGCCGGTATCAACGACGGCCACGGGTGCATCGTTGGTGCCAGTGATCGTGACGGTCACCTGCTGATCCACGGTGCCACCCCGGCCATCGTCCACGGTGACGGTGTAAGACTGGGTCAGCACCTGGCCTGCTGCCAGGTAATCAATATCCGCATCGGGCACGCTGAAGGTCCAGTCCACCTGGCCGGTGCCATCGCCGGTAGTGTTATTGCTGACCGTGGGGGTAAAGGATCCGAGATATCCGGTGGTGTCCGAAGTGACGCTGACGGTCTGAACATCGGTCAGATCCGCATCAGCAATGGTGAAGCTGCCGTTGTCAGACAGTGTATTGATGCTCTCACCATTGGCACCATCGGCAATTTCGGTGATGGCTCCGGTGACATCTGTGGCAGCCGTAACGGTGGGAAGCTTGTTGTCTGTGCCGGTGACGGTGATGGTCAGTGTGCTGTTATCAGTCAGTGGCGTACCATCATCATCGGTGATTGTGTAGTTGAGCACCACCGTAGCCGTTTCGTCCTTGTTCAGATAGTCGAAATCGGTACCGGGATTGAAGGTAACATCGTTGCCGTTGAAGCTGACACTGGCCGTGTTGAGAGTGACGGGCTGTTGATCACCATCATTGGTCATGGTGGCAATGCTGGCGGCACTGACACTGAGCGTATTGCTGGTGTCCGGGTCACTATCATTGGCGATTACATCGACGGTGACGTCGCTGTTTTCCCAGGTGTTATCGGTATCTGCGGTGGCCACCGGTGCATCGTTGGTGCCGGTAACGGTGATGGTCAGGGTGCTGCTATCAGTCTGTGGTGTGCCGTTATCATCGGTAACGGTGTAGTTCACCAGAACGGTAGCGGTTTCGCCGGTGGCCAGATAATCAAAGTCAGTACCGGGATTGAAGGTGATGTTATTGCCACTGACGCTGAGACTGGCGGTGCTCATTGGAATAGCCTGACTGTCACTGTTGTTGGTCATGGTGGCAATGCTGGCTGTGCTGAGACTGAGCCCGTTGCTGGCATCCGGGTCAGAGTCATTGGCAATAACATCCACGCTGATACTGTTGTTTTCCTGAGTCGCGTCAGTATCGGCGGTGGCTACCGGGGCATCATTAGTGCCGGTTACCGTGATGGTCAGGATGCTGTTATCCGTCAGTGGTGTTCCATCATCATCGGTGATGGTGTAGTTCACCTTCACCGTGGCGGTTTCGCCACTGGCCAGGTAATCAAAGTCGGTACCGGGATTGAAGATAACATTATTGCCGCTGAAGCTGACACTGGCGGTATTGTGGAGAATGGTCTGGCTGTCGCCATCATTGGTCATGCTGGCAATACCGACGGCATTGACACTGAGCCCATTGCTGGTGTCCAGGTCACTGTCATTGGCGATCACATCCACAGTAACGCTGCTGTTTTCTGCGGTATCACTGGTATCTGCGGTGGCTACCGGTGCATCGTTGGTGCCGGTGACAGTGATGGTGAGGGTGCTGCTATCCGTCAGTGGCGTGCCATCATCATCGGTAACGGTGTAGTTCACTACGACGGTGGCGGTTTCACCGGTGGCCAGATAATCAAAGTCGTTGCCAGGGGAAAAGATTACGTTGTTGCCACTGAAGCTGACACTGGCGGTGCCAGGCACAATCGCCTGGCTGTCACTGTTGTTGGTCATGGTGGCAATGCTGGCAGCGCTCACACTGAGCACATCACTGCTATCGGTATTACTGTCGTTGGCAAGGACATCGACGGTAACACTGTTGTCTTCCTGAGTGGTGCCGGTATCAACGACGGCCACGGGTGCATCGTTGGTGCCGGTGATCGTGATGGTCACCTGCTGATCCACGGTGCCACCCCGGCCATCGTCCACGGTGACGGTGTAAGACTGGGTCAGCACCTGGCCTGCTGCCAGGTAATCAATATCCGCATCGGGCACGCTGAAGGTCCAGTCTACCTGGCCGGTGCCATCGCCGGTGGTGTTATTGCTGACCGTGGGGGTGAAAGATCCGAGATATCCGGTGGTGTCTGAAGTGACGCTGACGGTTTGGACATCAGTCAGATCCACATCAGCAATGGTGAAGCTGCCGTTGTCAGACAGTGTATTGATGTTCTCACCATTGGCATCATCGGCAATTTCGGTTATGGCTCCGGTCACATCTGTCACCGCCGTGATGGTGGGAGCAATGCTGCTGGTGCCGGTGACGGTGATGGTCAGGGTGCTGCTATCAGTCAGTGGCGTGCCATCATCATCGGTGACTGTGTAGTTGAGTATTACCGTGGCCGTTTCGCCATTGGCCAGATATTCGAAATCGGTACCGGGATCGAAGATAACATTGTTACCGCTGAAACTGACACTGGCCGTGCTGAGAGTGACGGGCTGTTGATCACCATCATTGGTCATGGTGGCAATGCTGGCGGCACTGACACTGAGCGTATTGCTGGTGTCCGGGTCACTATCATTGGCGATTACATCGACGGTGATGGCGTTTTTTTCCCAGGTGTTATCGGTATCTGCGGTGGCCACCGGTGCATCGTTGGTGCCGGTAACGGTGATGGTCAGGGTGCTGCTATCAGTCAGTGGTGTGCCGTTATCATCGGTAACGGTGTAGTTCACCAGAACGGTAGCGGTTTCGCCGGTGGCCAGATAATCAAAGTCACTGCCGGGATTGAAGGTGATGTTATTGCCACTGACGCTGAGACTGGCGGTGCTCAGCGCAATAGCCTGACTGTCGCTGTTGTTGGTTACGGTGGCAATGCTGGCTCCGCTGAGACTTAGCCCGTTGTTGGCATCCGGGTCAGAGTCATTGGCAATTACATCCACGCTGATACTGTCGTTTTCCTGAGTTGCGTCAGTATCGGCGGTGGCTACCGGGGCATCATTAGTGCCGGTTACCGTGATGGTCAGGGTGCTGTTATCCGTCAGTGGTTTTCCATCATCATCGGTGACGGTGTAGTTCACCTTCACTGTGGCCGTTTCGCCACTGGCCAGGTAATCAAAGTCGGTACCGGGATTGAAGGTAACATTATTGCCACTGAAGCTGACACTGGCGGTATTGTGGAGAATGGTCTGGCTGTCGCCATCATTGGTCATGCTGGCAATACCGACGGCATTAACACTGAGCCCATTGCTGGTGTCCAGGTCACTGTCATTGGCGATCACATCCACAGTAACGCTGCTGTTTTCCCCGGTATTACCGATATCTGCGGTGGCCACCGGTGCATCGTTAGTGCCGGTGACAGTGATGGTGAGGGTGCTGCTATCCGTCAGTGGCGTGCCATCATCATCGGTAACGGTGTAGTTCACCACGACGGTAGCGGTTTCACCGGTGGCCAGATAATCAAAGTCGTTGCCAGGGGAAAAGATTACGTTGTTGCCACTGAAGCTGACATTGGCGGTGCCGGGCACAATGGCCTGGCTGTTGCTGTTGTTGGTCATGGTGGCAATGCTGGCAGCACTGACACTGAGCATATTGTTGCCATCCAGGTCACTGTCGTTGGCAATGACATCGACGAAAACGCTGTTGTTTTCCCCGGTTGTGTCAATATCGGCGGTGGCTACTGGCCCGTCGTTGGCTCCGGTGACGGTAATGGTGGTGATGGCATTTGAGGTCATACCACCATCGTCACTCATAATGTAGTGAATGGTGATGACAGCTGACTCACCGGTTGCCAGATAATCAAAATCTGCCCCGGGGGTAAACTGCAGCCGGTTATCGACAATGCTGACAGAGCCCTGACCAGCCATGACATTGCCCAGATTATCGACAATCTCAGCGCTGTGGAGGTTGAAGTTGTCGGGGCTATCAGCAAGATCCTCATCAACATCATTTGCCAGTACATCGATGATCAGTACATGATTTTCATGGCTGTCATCAACATCGTCATAAGCTTCAGGCGCTTCATTGAGATCATTAATTGAAACACTGATGGAGGCATTTCTGCTGATACCATTCTGGCTAGTTACTTCGACGGTTAAGGTGTAGCTATCTCTTATTTCATGATTCAGGGGGCCGGTAACGAGCAGTTCACCGGTTGTGGGCCTGATGGCAAAGGCGTTGTCTTCATTACCTCCGATAATGGCAAACGTCAGATTGTCAGATTGGCTGGCAATAACTTGACCTACGACCGCAGAGCCGTCTTCAGGGACGTTTTCATTAACGTTAAAGTTTTGACTTTCGATGACTGGAGCAATGCTTTCAGGGGCAGAAGGTTGATTGTCAATCAGCTGACTAATTGAGTTGAACTCCAGTTGACTGAGTTCGTTACCTTTTGATTGCTCTTCCGTTGATTGGCGGTCTGTATTTTGACTGTTTTCCTGCTCAATGACGACCGTAGTAGGTAACCGTGATTGGGTAATGCCTGTATCTGATTGATCTGAAGAGCTTTGTGTTGAATCTGAATTATCTGATTGCTCTGTTGGTGACTCATTAACTTGTTCGCTTTCTTTAACTTGATCACTTTCATCAGCTTCATCGCTTTGATCACTTTCTTCGCTTTCTTTATCTTGATCACCTTCTTCGCCGGCAGCCGTTGGATCAAGACTATTAACGATCTCTGCCCCCATCACTACTTGTTGCGCCACCGGAACCGTTAGAGATTGACCATTTAATAATTTGACGACAACTTCTGAACCGGACTCATTATTAATGACTTCATCAAGAAAAATGGGGTCACCAACCTTTTTGGTGACAACGTTTCCATTTGAATCAGTGACTTCAATGGCCGAAGTGGCATCGGTTACATATCCTATGACGGGGATATTGTTGTCAGAATTCATTAGTTTACCTCTTCCGCTAAGGTGTTGTCCGGCTTACATGCGGTTCATGAACTTATTCAGTAATTGTAGTTGTTTGATGTGGGGTATAATCAGTCAACATATTTAAAAAGACAGATTCGTATTCAGATGAATCATCGGTCATTTTGATCAGTCAATTTTTTGATTGTTTTGTTTTTATTATTAGAGATTGAAGGGTTTCATCAAGCGTTGATTCCAGTGAAGCGATTAACGCTGATGCCTCTGCCAGCTGGCTGGCTTTCCCTTCCTTCTCGATGTCGGCGGCAATCATTGCCAGCTGTGTGGCACCAAGATTGCTACTGCTTGATTTCAGGGTATGGGCTGCTCTTACCAGCACCTCCCGGTCTGCATCTTTGGAAGAGAATTTGATATCGGCCATTAATTTAGGGGCGTCTTCCAGATAGCTGTTAATCAGTACCGGGAACTCTTCTTCCATCAACTCCTGAAGTGCATTGAAGACGGACTGATCAATCAATGGATGCTGTTTTGATAGATCCGGTTTGCTGGCAATCGTCCGGTTTTTTTCTGCAGCTTTCGGTGTTCCTGTTTGTGGCGGTGTGTCGTGAATCAGCCAGTGCGCCAGCCTCTCCCTGAGGTGGTCAATTTTGACCGGTTTGCTCAGATAGTCATCCATGCCGGCAGCCAGGCACTTTTCCCGGTCTTCAGCCATTGCATTGGCGGTCATCGCGATGATCGGTATTCTGGGTAACTGTTGCTCACGCTCTCTCTGTCTGATCAGACCTGTGGCTTCATATCCGCTCATCTCCGGCATTTGGCAGTCCATCAGCACCAGGTCGTAGGTTTGGTGTCGGCTCATGTTGACCGCTTCACGACCATCTTCTGCTATATGAATATGACTCAAGCCAATTTTTTTCAGCATGCTGGTAGCGACTTTCTGGTTGACCATATTGTCTTCTACCAGAAGGATCTGGATGCTCTCGGAGAATACTGCTGTTTCTGGTTCATGTTGGTCTGTCAGGCCATCCGGTTGTTGGCTGGCGTGATGGTAATGCATCACCTGCATGGTGGTATCCAGTAATCTGGACTGCCGGAATGGTTTGCTCAGGCAAGCGGACAGCCCGGCCGCTTGCTGTTGTTCCTGAGGGATAAAACCGGTAGAGCTGAGCATGATTCTGCGAATGGACTGTAAGTCGGGATCGTCTTCGATCACTTTAGACAATTCCAGCCCATCCATGTCGGGCATATTCATATCCAGAAAGACAAGCTCATAGGGCTGGTTATTGTTATGAGCTTTTCTCAATAGCTGCAGAGCGTCTTTTGCGGTTGATGCCTCGTTGTGATCCAGGCCCCAGGCTGTTAGGTAGTGGCGCAGTATCTCCCGGTTGGTGTGGTTATCATCAACGACCAGGGCTTTTATACCGTCCAGTGCATGAAGGGTCTGAGACTTTTGCCTGCATTGGTTTTGGGATATCGCCATCTCCAGGGTGAAGGTGAATGTGGAGCCGAGACCTTCAGCACTGATAACACGGATGTTGCCTCCCATTAACTCAACCAACTGTCGGGAGATCGTCAAACCCAGACCGGTGCCCCCAAACTTCCGGGTAGTACTGCCATCAGCCTGGGTAAACTCATTGAACAGGGTTGGCAGGATATGTTCAGCAATACCGATGCCGGTATCCTCCACAGAAAATTCAATTTGTGCCGACGTCTGTGACCGTTTGATCAGGTTTACTTTAACGCTGACCTCTCCTTTGATGGTGAACTTTATGGCATTGCCAATCAGGTTGGTTAGCACCTGCCTCAGTCTTACCGAGTCTCCTTTCAGTGTGGCTGGCAGGTCAACATCGGTATAGCAGCTAAGCTCCAGGCCCTTCTCTCGGGCGGTGCCTGCCAGTAATGTGCAGACATCTTCAACAACATCCCGGACTGAAATATCCACTGCCTCAATGGTCATTTTGCCCGCTTCAATTTTTGAAAAGTCGAGAATGTCGTTAATGATGGAAAGTAGCGAATCAGCAGAGGAATAAGCGGTATTCAAAAAATCATTTTGTGTTTTTGTGAGCGGGGTGTCTTTCATCAGGTCCAGCATGCCAAGAACACCATTCATCGGCGTACGGATTTCATGGCTCATATTGGCCAGGAAAGAACTTTTGGCTTTGACTGCATCCAATGCGGCTTCTTTGGCTTCATTAAGCTCCGTCAGATTTTCTTTCAGCCCCCGATTGGCCATTTTCAGTTCATTGGTTCTACTGGTAACGGTGGCTTCCAGGTTTTCACGATGTTGTTGCAGTCGGTCATCTCGCTCTTTGATCTGCATGAGCATGTTATTGAAGCAGTCATACAGTTGCCCAATCTCATCGTTGTCGTATTTTTGCACCTGGCGATCATACTGCTGGTATTTGGTGATTTCGCTGATGGTATCAGCCAGTTCTGTAATGGGACGTGCCAGCAGTTTTTGCAGCCTGGCACTCAGCATTGCCGCCAGTACGATAGAAATTAATGCCGCAATCATGACCAAAAACAAGATATGAGTGAGGTGCAGGTAGAGCTCACTCAGGTTTGACTGGATATAAATGGCACCAATAAACTGACCATCCAAATTGATAGGACGATATAAATGCAGCTTGGCTTTGCTGAATAAGGTAACGGGCTGGTTGAGTTCCTGCAGGGTAAAGGCCCAGGGTTGCTTCTTTTCCCGATGATAGTCGGCAACGCGCTCACCGGCCGGATTTAATAAGTAGGCTGCTTCTATTTCATTGGTGCTGGAGAAACCGTTCAATAGTTGTTCAGCCGCTACCGTATCCTCAAACATCAAAGCTGCCTGGGCATTGGCACCAATCACTTCAACCAGGGTTTCCAGTTTACTGACCAGCAAAGACCGTGAGTGCATATATTCACTGACGGTTTGCACACTCAGGGTTACCAGCAGAACGGAATACGCCGTTATCAGCATGGCGTATCGTAACTTCTTTTTAATGGGCAGGTTCTTAAATGTGATCATAATGACTATTTAACAACCTTGGCTAACCTCATTAATTGGGCGTTAATTGACAGGCTCGCATTTCTGGTCGCACTTTGACTGATGGCAAACTGGATCCGGCTACCGGTACGGATCAGTCCTATCACACCACCTTGATAAGCGAAGTTCTCGCTATCACTGATGGTCAGTACTGATTCATTTTTTAATTTCTGTAAGATTCCGGATACGACATGTGGCGTTGAGTTATGGATGTAGACAATGTCGCATAGCTTTTCCAATGGGGCGCTATGTATTTTATGAGTGACTGATATACGCCGCCCCCTGCTGAATTTATGATTGATTTTTTGCAGTTCACTGTTGATAGCTCCGCTGCCAATAATGCACAGTGCCAGGGTCTGCTTTTTTCCGGGCCAGGCAACAAACTTGGAAAGTTTATAGACAATGGCGGCCTTAACCTTGTCCGCTTTGGTAACTTCACTGGCGTTTGATTGAGTTACGTTTAAGCAGCAGAGCAGAGCTAATGCAATGATTGCGTAGGTTTTGTTGATTATGATCGGCATGAAGTGATCTCCCCCATCCGATTAATGTTGCCAGCGTAACTGCAGGTACCAGGATTCCTGTACCTCAGTTTCGCCGAGCCCGCTGAATATTTCATCGAATTCCAGCCGTTGTTGGTCGAACAGGTTCTTGCCGGTCAGGGATAGTTCAAGGTCTTTGCCGAATTTTTTGGCTACCCTGAAGTCCAGAGCCGTGTAGGCACTAACTTCTGCATCTTTAAGGTTATCCATATAGCGTACCCAGAAATCAAGATACCACTGGTGGGGTAAGTTCATGTAAGAACGGATATTGGCGGTATTGTTGGCACTGAGGGTTTCCAGTAAGTGTTCATTTCCCCTAAGGTAGCTGTTGGTTATAGCTGAACCGGAATCCTTGCTGAATGCATCAACACCCAGAAAACTGTAGTTAAATTGCAGTTTCCACCAGGGGGTTGCCTGCCAGTCTGTTGTTACCTCCAGACCATAGGTGTTAGCCGTTAACCCGTTGGCAAATGTGGTTGAATATTCTACGGCAGGTTTGCCTCCATTATTGCCATAGGAGCAAAGCATGACTGAACTGTCAAAAGTGGTTCTATCCAGGCAACCGGGTTGATCAACGTAAGCCAAAAGATCTCTGTACTGGTTGAAAAAGGCAGTGATATCAAACAGCAGTTGATTATTAAATTGCTCTCTATAGCCCACCTCTAAAGCAAATAATTTTTCCGAATCCAGTTGATCATTGCCACTGATAGCCAATAAGTCTGGAGTAGCGGTTCCCGGTACAGGAGCGTCCTCTTCTCGCAGGAATGCAATTCCACGGGAAGTTACCGATGTTTCACTGATTGATGGTGTCTTTAACGCACTGGCCGCTTTCATCCACAGGGTTTGCTGGTCCGATATCTTCCAGGTCAGACTGGCATTGGGCTGAATCTCATAACCGGTAAAGTCGTTATGCTCAAAGCGGGAGCTGAGCGTCAGAGCCCATTGCGGTGAAAGGGTAATATGATCCTGAACAAATGCGCTGTATAGCCGGTCCGTTCGCCTGGCAGGTGCCATGGTGATGTTGTTCGTGGCGCTGTTGAGGTTATATTGGGTCAGTCGATAACCCAGGCCCCAGATGATGTCATGATCGTTGCCGGGTAGTATCTGGTGCTGAAACTCAAGGTCGGCGGTATCTCGCTTTTCCGTGAACCGGTAATCATAATTTTCATAGCGGTCATAGTAGCCTTTGAGGGCAAAGTGGCTGCTGTCAGCCTGGTACTGTTTATAGCTGCCGATCAGGTGTCCACCCTTTTGATCTCTGCTTTGATTGACAATGCGGTCCGGGCTCAGTGTGGTTTCATTGAAGATTTTTAAGTCGGGGCGGGTTGTGCCGTCATAAAGTTCACTCTGAAGTGACGCTTCAGCCCCGTTTGATGTTCGCCAATTCGCTTTAAATCCTGCTCGTTTTAATGCCCAGTCATCATTGGCATCGGTACCGTCTTTGTTCGCTAATCCATCGCGGTTGAAGGTTTTGAAAAACGCCCGGTAGTAGCCATAATCCCCTAATTCCCCACCGTAGCGATAGGCCCCAAAGGCTTTCTCCTCCGAACCAAACCCGGTAGACAGCAGACCACCCTGGGTATCTGCCGCATGTTTGGTAATAATATTGATCACACCATTCACGGCATTGGCACCCCACAGCGCTGCCCCCGGGCCGCGAATCACCTCAATGCGGGCAATATCTTCCAGCATGGTGTCCTGAACATCCCAGTTAACACCGGAGAACAGAGGCGAGTAAACGGTGCGCCCATCGATCAGTACCAGCAATTTATTGGCAAAAATGTAATTAAAGCCCCGGGTACTGATGGACCAGGTATTGCTATTCAACCGGGCTACCTGCATGCCAGGGACCATTCTCAGTGCCTCTGGAATTGAAGTCACACCTGAACGCTGAATATCCTCATTGGTGATAACAAACACAGCGGCAGGAGAGTCCATCAGGCGCTGTTTTCTTTTGGAGACCGATGTGACGTCGGGGACATCCAGTGCGATCAGCTCTTCCAGGCTGAGATCCAGCAGCCCATCATCGGTTATTTCCGGATCGGAATCAGCCTGAAGACTCGTGGGAGCGATGAGAGAAGAAAAAATTCCAGCCAGCAGCAGCGCATGATTTGATGGTTTCAAGGTTCCACTCCATTGGATTTATTGAAGAGAGAAGTGCTGCTGAATCATTCTCTGTTCATCCCGGGTATGACTGCTTCATTGCTTGATCTTTGAAGCCTTGCAATACCTGTTGATCTTATTAGCTCTTATTAAAAATTTAGCCCTGATTTCAGGGCTCGTCTGACTATTTCTCACTTAGCCTTCTGGATGGCTCTCAGGAAGGCCGCTGCATCAGCAATCCCGGCACCGCACCTGAAGGTTGAGCAATCGCTATCTGAGGCAAAGGGTCTGGCTGTTTCTTTTAACAGGCGCTCGCGCTCAGAAGGTGACAGCGTTGGATTGACAGCGTAACTAAGGTCAATTAAACCTGCGATATGTGGTGCTGCCATGCTGGTGCCCTGCAGCTCAGCGTAGGAGCCGTTTGTCGGACCGTTCAGCCCGGAATTGTACAATGACAGGATGCCATTGCCCTGGAACAGGGTTTCACCACCGGGAGCCATAATATCGATATCGGGACCATAATTTGAGTACCAGCTGAGGTTTCCTGTGCGATTGATAGCGCCAACAACAATGACATTCTTGCAGTTTGCCGGCGTGCTCATCGCCACATTTTGTTGCTCATTGCCTGCTGCAACCACCACAGTGACACCCGCAGCAACCACTTCATCAATGGCGTCCTGATAGGTTTGCGGACACCAGAGCGCTTCACCACCAAGGCTTAGATTCAGTACGTTGACCGGATTGGGGTTTATCGGGAGTCCATAGACTTTCAGGCCTGCTCCCCAACGCATGGCTGATACGATATCGGAGGTATAACCACCACATCGCCCAAGTGCCCTGAGCGTTTGCACCCTGGAGAGCCAGGTAACCCCTGAAACACCGATGCTGTCATTGGTTTTCGCCGCAATCGTGCCCGTAACATGAGTACCGTGCCAGCTGCTCTTTCGGGCATTAGCCGGAACCGGGTCACCGAATGAGGAACCGCAGGCTCCTGGCTGCAGAGCGTCTCCCGGATCCCGGGGGTTACTATCCCAGCCATCACCATCATTCGCCATCCAGGGATCAGAAACAAAATCATAACCTGCTACCAGTCTGCCATTAATCTCCTGGTGGTCAGTAATCCCGGTATCAATAACACCGATCACATTGTCAGTACTGCCAATGGATATTTCCCAGGCAGCAGGGAGATTAATACCCGCTCCGGTTTCAAAGTAGTGCCATTGCTGATTATAAAGGGGATCGTTGGGGACTCTCATGGCCTGCATTACCAGGTCTGGCTCAGCAAACTTTACCTGGGGATCGTCTTCTAATCCGGCTGCCAGCGTCTTTGCATCGTCAAGATTAACGGTGGCTCCTATTGGCAGTACTTCCTGCCTTTTTCCGGCAGCAACCCCATAACCACCATGGGTTACGCCCTGTTTAATAAAAGCTAATGCTCTGGCTTCGGTAGGCTTTTCTTTAAAGTGAACAATGACTCTATCTGTGCGTTGTAATAAAAGTCGGTAATTATCTACTTCAGCCTGTGAAATGAATGTTGGTGTCAACAGTGTTGCTGCTAAAACAATCCTTGTCAGCAGTGAGTTCATTGATGCTTGCCTCAGGGGTAAATAATTAACCAAATAAAATTTTTAACTCTATTTGGTTAACTACTTGTAGGAATTTGGAATCCACCTAAGAAAAAAGTATGGTGGATGGAAATAGAAGCTTCAAAGTATTTTGGATAGTTGACGGCTGATCTGATATTGGACGTCACAAAGCACCTAATGGTATTGGCAGGTTTGATGTTACTGTCGATTTGTCTTCTGGAAAACGCTGCCATTATTTCGGCAGCACTGGTCAGTATTGATGGTTTTATCCCATCTTAGCTGGCTTTTCTGGCACTTTTTTTGGGTCATTTACTGTAGAATTTATTAAGGCATGGAAATAGTGGAAACCTGGTCAGCCCCTGAACAAAATAAAATCAACAACTGAAGAGGATGATGCTTCATGAATACATTATTAAGGATAGCTACGGTCCTGCTGATGGCATTGAGCCTCAACGCCTTTGCTGACAAACTGTATTTGAATTACGACAACAGTGTGCAGGAAAAATGGCTGGTGGATATTCTTGGCTTTATTACAGCTGCGGATAAGAATTGGCCAGAAATGAACTGAGTGTTGGCGCGATTGTGTGAAGTATAGTAGAACGATAGTTTAGTTTTTAGAGGATGTTTCCTGCTGTTTTTGATAAATCAGTGTTGAGGTGGCAACGCCGAAATTTTTTTGGGGGGGGTGGCCTGACAGTTGCAGCAGCAAGTTGATGATGGCCAAATGGTGCGTGGTGTGACATTGCAAAAATAACAGCTCACGAATGACCGATGTTTCCGTCTTAACGACAGTTCCATTGGTATCAATGCAGGCATTGAGTGTGAGATGGATCTCACCCGATGCATTCTTTGTCAACTTCACCAGCCGCTTCTTGATACTCAGCAAAGCGCCTACTGCAGAAGCGACATTCCTCTCACATTCCGGGTCTCTGTCCCTGTTGTCGTAGTTAATGTATCTACTATCCAGACCGGATAAAAAACACTGATAAAACTCAATGATATGACGTACATGAGCGCCTATGGTTTGAGCACTGTCAGGAGCGACAGCTTTCTGACAAGTATTTGCAGGAAGTCTTTCAATAACCTGAATCAAATCAGACAGCAACTGTTCATTACATCGGCAGGCATTGGATAGTGACATTGGACTCTGAACCTTATCACTTGATTTACTATTAATCCGTGCCATGTTGGCGCAACATCAGGCCCACGGCACACTTCGGGCTTCTTAGCCATGTCTTATAACTTTTCAGTGTTGCACAGGCTGTTGAGTTTTGTATACAGGGTAGTCAGCTCAAAAAATTCAGAGGTATGTTCTATTCAGGTCGTTAACCGGGATGGTGCTATGTAAACTTCCCACTAAACTAGTTAGAATGCTCGTGCCAGTCAGCGATGAGCTCTTAGACAGCCCTGAGCTCTTTGACAGTCATGAGCCAATAAACAGCGTTAGCTTTACTGAGAGTCAACCGAGGAAAAATAGATGAGCAATATACCTTCTGAGTTACGGTATCTGCGTTCCCATGAATGGGTCAGGTTGGAGGAAGATGGTACCGTCACTATTGGTATTACAGATCATGCCCAGGAAGCCCTGGGGGACGTGGTTTTTGTTGAACTGCCTGAGCAGGGTGCTTTGCTCGCTGCAGGTGATGAGGCCGGCGCTGTAGAGTCTGTAAAAGCTGCCTCAGAGATCTATGTGCCATTGACGGGTGAAGTGATTGACGTTAATGGCATTCTTGAAGACGCTCCGGAAACTGTCAACAGTGATCCTTATAATGATGGCTGGTTCTTCAAGATGAAACTTGATGATGATGGTGAACTCGGTGATCTGATGGATGCAGAAGCCTATGGTGAGTTTATTGAGTCAGAGTCCTGATTGCTTCCGGGCAAGCTGATCCCCGCATCTGAAGTCATTACCTGTTACCAACCACCTGCTGCCAAGAGACAGCAGTGGGTGTGTTATCGGATTGATGCTCTCCTTATACTTCACTTAAGTGCCGGATTTCCTGATGGTTACAGGCAGCCTATCTTTCAAGCTATTTTTTATAAGGACAGCAACCACCCATGAATGATGAGCAGTTACTCCGCTATAGCCGACAAATTATGCTTCCCCAGGTTGATATCGAAGGGCAGGAACGGTTGCTGTCATCAAGCGTTTTAATTCTTGGCCTGGGTGGGCTGGGCTGTCCGGCAGCTCAGTATCTGGCCGCAGCAGGCGTGGGACACATGATGCTGGTTGACCCGGATACGGTGGATACCAGCAACCTTCAGCGGCAGTCCCTTTATTGTGCCGATGATCTGGGGGCTGCAAAAGTCTCCGCTGCACAGGCCCGGCTGTTGGCAGTCAATGACAGTATTCAGATTGAGACCATCCATGGATGTCTGGCAGGTGAAGGCCTGTCAGAGCAGGTGAGAAAAGCGACTGTGGTTCTGGATTGTACCGATAACTTTACCAGTCGGTTTGCCATCAATGCTGCCTGTGTCAGGGCCTCTGTTCCCCTGGTCAGTGGTGCCGCCATCAGGCTTAACGGCCAGCTGACAGTTTATGATCGTCGTCAGCCAGGTGCACCCTGTTACCGGTGTCTATACGATGAGCAGAGCAATGAAAATCTCAGCTGTTCTGAATCGGGAATTCTTGGGCCAGTGGTCGGAATGATAGGCACAATGCAGGCATTGGAAGCCATCAAACTGATTGCCGGATTTGGCAAAACATTGAACGGTCGTTTGATGATTTTTGACGCGATGACCATGGAATGGCAGACCGTGGGGCTGCAGGCAGATCCGGAGTGTCCTGTCTGCAGCCGGGTGTGAATAGCGTCAAACTTTTGCGAGGGAGGTGTCAGGGTGGTGGAGGACTGTCTTCTACTGCCTCTAACAGACGGGCCTTGTAATCCGGGTCCAGGTCATTCCAGTGCGCACCAATAAGGGCTCCTTCAAGTGCGTAAAGCAATACCTTGGAAACTTTAAAGCCACGGTCACGAACCTTGCAGTAGGCTGCAACAGAGCCTACGTCATGGAGTTGTTCGAGCGTTCTGATGCCTACAGCGTTTAACCATTGTACGGATGTTTTGCCAAGGTTTTTTAATTCGATCAGATCAGTTGCCATGTACTGGATCCCTAACTCAACTCTAGCGTCCGTACCAGAGACAGCATGATTATTAAAAACTCAGAAGTCATTTTCCCTTAAGAATAGACCAGACTTTTGAAGTCCTCCCATAGAGTTATCAGTTATTACTGACGCAATGGTGTTTTGACGCCTTGTTGGGACTTTCCAGTGCATCATTTCGATGAGTGTGATGTGTACAATCTCCGCTCAGGACGAACGGAGCTTGGGAGTCATTGGAAGAAGGAACCCATCAAATTGAAACCATGTACTGGCAACCAGATGGCTGATAAAGCAACTTTTTATTCACGGTAAGCGACGTGGGTTCCGCCTTTGCTAATCAATCGTCATTTTCGATACCAAAATACCTCCTGAAGGGAAACAATATAGACATTTCCCGATCACTTTCGTTTTCCGAACAAGATCAACAACAGGCTCCAGCGTATAATCGCCATCATGGTAAAAAAATCGACGACTAAAAAAGGCAGGCCCGCCAAAAAGACCCGGTCATCCACTAAGCAAAGGCAGGGCAATCCGGTACCGTGGAAATCTATCCTGCTCAAGCTGGGCTTGACGCTGGTGGTTCTGGTTTGTGCTTACGCTGTCTATCTGGATGCCGTAGTCACTAAACAGTTTGAAGGGAAAAAGTGGGCGATACCAGCCAAGGTATTTGCCCGTCCTGTTGAATTGTATAAAGGCAAGCTGATAACCCCCGGTGATCTCCAGTCCCAGCTCAGGCGTCAGGGCTATCAGGCGGTGCGTGATGTGGCACGACCAGGTACGTTTGCCCGCAATGGCAGTCAGTTCGTTATTTATAGCCGGGGGTTTCACTTTCCCGATGGTGCTGAACCACCGCGCTATGTGCAGGTTGACTTTCAAGGTAATGAGGTGATTCGCCTCGCGGACCGGGATGGTCAAAACCTGCCACTGTTAAGGCTTGATCCACAGCCCATTGGTGGTATTTATCCGGCCAGTTATGAAGACCGCCTGCTGATTCGGACCGCCCAGACTCCCCGGTATCTGATTCCTGCCCTGCTGGCCATTGAAGACCGGGACTATTACGACCATGTCGGGATCTCACCCACCTCCATTGCCCGGGCCATGGTGGCCAACCTGAAAGCCGGAGGGGTTGTTCAGGGGGGGAGTACCATTACCCAGCAGTTGGTGAAAAACTTCTTTCTGACCAATGAGCGCACTCTGGTTCGTAAAGGTAAAGAAGCCATTATGGCACTGCTGCTTGAGCTGCATTACGGCAAAGAAGAGATTCTTGAAACCTATTTAAATGAGGTTTACCTGGGGCAGCACGGGCGTCGGGCCATTCATGGTTTTGGCCTGGCCAGCCAGTTTTACTTTGCCCAGCCTCTCAAGGAATTGAATCTGGCCCGCACGGCCTTGCTGGTGGCTATGGTCAAAGGGCCCTCCTGGTACGATCCAAGGCGATACCCTGAACGCGCTCTGGCGAGACGAAACCTTGTGCTGGATGTCCTGGCTGAGCGATCCATCGTGCCTGTTGCCGAAGTTGAACGCTCTAAAAAGTTGCCATTGGGCGTTGTCAGTCGGGAACTGGTCAGTACCAACGATTTTCCTGCCTATATCGATATGGTGAAAGAGCAGCTGCGCAAGGATTATGATGAGAAGGACCTGACCTCTGAGGGGCTGAGAATTTTCACCAACCTGGACCCGGTGATTCAGCGGGAGGCCCAGAACAGTGTTACCAGCACGTTAACGACTCTGGGTAAGGACAATCAGCTTCAGGGTGCCATGGTGGTTAGCTCTGCCCAGACCGGGGATCTTCTTGCCGTTGTGGGCGATCGAAACCCCGGGTATGCCGGATTTAACCGTGCCCTTGAGGCACGCAGACCGGTTGGCTCCCTGTTGAAGCCGGCAATCTATCTAACCGCGCTTGAACGGCCCGGTCAGTACACATTAACGACGCCTGTCCATGATACACCAGTGAAAATCAGTGATGGTCGTGGCGGTTACTGGGAACCTCAGAATTACAGCCGTGAATCCCATGGTCAGGTGCCACTCTATCTGGCGCTGGCGAAATCCTATAATCAGGCGGCAGCCAATACCGGGATGGCGGTTGGTTTGTCATCGGTCCTGGATACGCTTAAGAGGCTGGGTATCGGGCAGGAGTTACCACCTTATCCTTCGGTCTTGCTTGGCTCTCCATCCATGGCACCGATTGAGGTTGCCAAGATGTACCAAACCATCGCCAGTGGTGGCTTTCGTATGCCGTTGCGGGCGATCGATGCGGTGGTAGACAGCCAGGGCAAGCCACTCAGCCGGTACAGTATTTCTGTCGAGCGGGCTTTTCAGCCGGGGCCAATGGAACTGCTGCGTACCGCTTTGGGTATGGTAATGGCTGACGGTACGGGACGCGGCGTATATCAGTATGTTGAGCCGGGTATTGCCCTGGGCGGTAAAACAGGCACCACCAATGATCTCCGGGATAGCTGGTTTGCCGGTTACTCCGGTGATCTGGTGGCAGTGACCTGGATTGGCCACGACGACAACAGCCCGACAAAACTCACTGGCAGCAGTGGTGCTTTGAAAATCTGGGGTAACTTTATGTCGAATGTGCCGATGCAATCGGTAAAATCCCTGGGAGCCAGCAATGTGACCAGCGTCTGGGTAAATCCATCGGCAAATGGTCGCAGTCATCGCTATTGTCAGGGCGCTAAACCATTGCCCTATATCAAGGGTTCTGAGCCAAAGGCCTATGCCGGTTGCAAGGCTGATGTGAAGGATTCTCTGTTTGACAAAATCAAAGGGTGGTTTGAATGAAGTATGACACCATCTGTGAGTGGTGTGGCAAAGTGGTATCTTTTCCACCCTGGCTTTTCGTTGCGCTGTTGTTGGCCGCAGTTCTGACGGGTTGCTCTACGCCAGTATTGATACAGAAAGAACAGCCTGGAGTGGCATCATCACCCTATGAACAGCGTCAGGATGCACTGGGCACATTATTGCACCAGGCCTGGAATGCCCGGGAAGCTGGCAGGTTTGATGAGGCCGAGAGTGCACTTGGACGGGCGATGCGCATTGGCCCAACGGCTCCGGACGTTTATTACCAGCTGGCCCTGCTGCGTCAGGATCAGGGGCATGTTGCCCAGTCCCGGCAACTGGCTGAGAGGGCATTAAGTCTGGGACCGGGCTTTATGCTGGAACGAAAAATCACTCATTTGTTAAGTGCGTTGAATAGCTGATATGTCTGAAGAAGTTATTGTTTTGCTGGACGCTATGGAGTCAGAGCTGCGCAGGCAGGATGTCTGGCTTCCCATGCCTCCGTCGGTTGAAGCCATGAACAGCACCACACCTTTTTGCATGGATACCATGGCATTCAGCCAGTGGTTGCAGTGGATATTTGTTCCCCGCGTCAGGGCTATCATGGATGGGGGCGGCACTCTGCCAAAGGATTCAAATATCAAGTCCTATGCAGAGGAGGCGTTGCCCCTTGAACGGCTGGAAAGTGAAAAGCTGCTGCTGATTATTGAGCAGTTTGATCGATTAATGAGTTGACCTGCCTGTCGCAGGTCAATGGCTGATGGAATCTGCAGGCAAGCGCTGGTTATTCAGGTGCCGGATCTTGGTGGCGGATGACTGGCATGTCGATCCCGAATACCACAACAGCTGCGAAAAAAGTCGGCTATAGCAGCTGTACGGCCTCTGACTGGTTGATGCTCTTGTGGAACCATTTCTGACGCTTCCGTTGAAGGTTCTGCCTGTGAGGTTTGCAGGGCTTGTGGTTTGTCCTCTGGCTGAGAATCACTGATATTCGGGTCATGAGCTGATATTGCCGCTGGTAATGTTGTTGCAATATTAGAAAATGAATCTAATACGGAGGACATACTATCAGCACCGGCCAGTTGAGGTCTGGCTTCCCCTTCCGGTTGTGGATGAATCGTGCGGTCAGCTGCTTTTTTGTCATCTGGCACCTGCTCTGAATTAAATGCATCAGGAGGTGGTAGTAATGTTTCCCGTGATCTTGAAACTTCTGGCTCTGAGCTTGCGGCAGAAGAAATACCAACTGATTGACTTTGTTGTGTATATAAGATGGGGACTGAACCAGTAACAGAAGAATCCATAGCTACCTCTAAAAGGTCATTAAAGCATTATTTAGACCAATATTTTCACCGGTAGTTTCTCCTTGTTGATGTAAATTCAGGAAGATAAGGTAATTCATCTAAATTTCAGGTTATTTATACCCTATCTTATATATGCCCGAGATTTTTTATCTTTTTATCCAAAACTGCCTCTACAGGATAATCTCACTTAAACGCGTTTATTAATTCAATATTCTCCTGTGTACCGGATAGTGAGAAGTGGTTATTTTCTTTCATAAGTTGACCGGTACCATCAATATCCAACTGTGAAAGCAGTGTTAACACCTCTTGTCTGGATAGGTATTTTACCTGCTGTGACAGTAAACGAATCTTTTCCGGTAGTGTTCTGGCGGTTGCCATAAGCATTTCAAGTCGGCCAAATCTGATTTTCATGGTAAAGCTTTCGGCAGGCTGTGAGGTGATGGGTGCAAGCATTGCAGCCAATATACGGCTATCAATTTCATTTTCATGGTTTAACAGGTTGCAGAGCCATAACTTATCATCAATATTGATTTCGCTGCCGGATAATAATTTTACAATGGTATTAACCGTTAATTGAGCGGTACTCACGGCATTGGCTTTATATTCGTTCCAGAAACGTAGCAGGTAGTAATAGGTGGTGTCTGTCTTAAACTGGTTGTCACTTTTTGCCAGCCACTCAAGGCTTTTCAATGAGAACCGACACTTGGGGTGCTGAATAATGATCTCAATCCGGCTTGGGGATAAATGTGTGAGGTTCAGTTGCTCAAGGTAAAAGTCAGTGAATGCAGAGAGTAGCTGGTTCAACGTTGCATCGTGGATTTCGTTGCTGTCTGGTAAACTGTATTCTTTCGCCTCAAGCTCCCGATGTTGCCAGACTTCCAGAGCTTCGCTTACTTGCCACTGTGTGGCCACTTGAAAGTCATTGGGCAGGTAGCCGTTGAGATACTCTCCGCTGTTCTGGTTAGTGCTTTTCTGGCTGAAATTACTCGCCTGATGCTCAAGGGATTGTGGGAGGGGCGTGGCCGGTTGCCATGAAGCTATGGGATATCCATTGAAAGGAGTATCTGGATAGAAATAAAACAGATAGTCCCGGTAATCTTCAGCAAAATACCCATTCATAAGTAAGTAAAGTAAAGGGCCAAAGCGTTCTTCAGTCAGCGCTCTTAACACTGAATCCGCCATAAAGCCTTGCCGTAGCGTTTCGGCCACCGTTTTACCAGGTAGTTTATTGTCATGGAACACCGTCCAAAAGAGCCCCATACCATCGGTTAATTCTGCATGCTCTTTGGGATAAAGATTCTTAATAACGACCATGGCAAACAGCTTGTTGTTATTCGGCGCTTTAAAATCCGTGGATAACTGATCCAGGTAAATATGAAACTCATTAACGATATTGGTCATCAGTTTCATGTCGCCAATGGCGCTTGCAACATTGTAAATTAATGCTTTATCCATCCCACGGCTATTGATGGTTTTCAGCCGCTTATACAGTTCCGGGCCGGTATGTTCAGCATTGGGAGCGGGAATAATGGGAACCACCAGGTCAAAAAACCGGGTACGTTCGCTAGCCGTCAGTATTTCGTCCGCCAGGAGATAGATAAAATAGACGGGTTGTTTAATATGGCCTGAGCCATTCAGGTAGCCATTGACACAATACAGTGTTTCCAATGCTGTCTGCTGGGAAGGGCTTGTCAGGTTCTCAACAATGACCACATCATACCTGCCGTGGTTAAAGGCATGATTGATTTGATGGAGATAATGACTGACATCTGATCGGTCTGCACGGTTCTCCAGCCGGGTTCGCCTCTTTCTCTGGCCTGTTTTCAGTAACCCCGTAAATAGATACAGTACGACCAGTGTTCCCACCAGGAATAAGGAGAGTTCAGCTAATAATGGGGCATACTTTTTGGCAAAGGCCAGCATCGGGTCAGGTAAATACAGATGGAGTGCTTTGACCGTTGTACTTTGATCAATGCCCAGACTACCGCTGAGATAGCCCAGTGTTGCAATGGAATAGCTGGTCGATAAGGCCAGAAGCGCGCCAATGACTTTTTTCCAGCCTTTGGGTTTATGCTGCAGCGCCTTAATGTCATCGGGTAATTTGCCTGTGATGCTGCACAGAAGTTGCTCTAATAATTCTTTCTCATTTTCATTGCTATCCCCAGTAATGGGGGGATTGATTTCGGATAGCGGTGGCAAAAAAATCCGGGTGTACTTGAATTGTGGATTACGCTCGGTGAATGCATGAATAAACGCGCTTTTGCCGACACCAATGGCTCCGGAAATGGCAATATTTCGGGTTTCAGGCTGCTCTTCTACATTGAGGGCAGCCAGTAGCTCCCTCTCACACTTTTCGAATTGCTCATGTGGCATCGTCGTTGAGTTCAGAGGCCTGATAAGTGACTGGCCATCACGACGTTTCAGATACCGGGAAAATGTCCCTCCTGATGCCTTGCGAGCGGTGGTCGATCTGCCATGCTCAGGATAATGCTGCGAGTACTTTTCCCGGGCTGCCTGCCAACCTGCTCTTGCTGCTCTCCAGCCAGCCATGATTGCTTTGAGGTACCTGGTTTTACGGCGAATCAATCCTGACCGTTGAAGATGAGCCATCATTTCCCTGTAGCCTTTTCCATGACCAATGTTCGTGAGCCAACACATTAACTGTTTAAAATCGGCAGGATTTGGCAGTGGGTGAGCAGATATATTGGCCTGTTTTGATTGGCCAGCCTGTGACGTACATGGACAAATCGTTGTGATGCACCTTTACACTACAGGTATCGGCAGTTCTCTTTCCCCGGGGCAGGAACGTTCATCAAAAATGGCTGTCTGAGTCAGTAATTCCCGTGCAACCCCGAGAGTTTAACGTCTATGAATCTCGCTGATCTGACTGGGCCTTTTACACCGGACGTCAGTTTCCCTGCTAATGACGGTAATTCTCACCCTGTTTCCCCGGCTACCGTTGGACCAAGAGCTGTCTATCAAGTGCCAGTTGCAGCAGTGCAGTCTCAATTACGTGAGCAAAATCACATCAGAGATACGGTTCCGACAACCAGTACTTTATGGCCCAGGGAGGCTTCATTACCTGCACACATAAAACTGAGCGATGACATAAGCCAGCAAGTTAAACGGCAGTTATCAGACGATGCAAAGTGTATTGTTTACCATGCCAGCAGAAGCGCTGCTGATGGGGTAAAAAGCGTTCAATTCACTGAATATGCACAAAACCTTATGCGTCAGGATGGGTTTTCTGAAGAAGAGTTGTCCAGTGCTGTGAAGATGTGCAGTATGGTTGATTCCTCAGATACTTGTCACAAGCGCGACGACGATTGCGAGCTCCAGAGGCAGATCTATTTTGTTGCAAATCCAAAAGTGAATGAGTGGATACTTAACCACTTGATGTCCAGTTCTGACCTTGATCGCGATGTTGATGACATGATATTCGAGTATTCGGATGGCAACCGCTGGCATCCTTCGGGTTTCTTCGGTGCCACCGTTCCACAGCCTCTGGTGGATGACAGGTATGTTCTGATATCCAAACAACACGGGTCACCTTTTGAGCCAGCTGACTTAAGTGTCAATGTTCAGAAATATATATCTGACAGGATTGCCAGGCATCACTGCGATACCCTCAGCAGGCTATCTGAAATCGTAGAATGCAGCAGCAGTGACAACGATGAAAAATTATCAATATTAAGCGATTTTCTAAAGCCTTACCGGTCAAACCCTGGTGACTCAGAAACAAGGTAAAAACCTGCACGACTATGGATACAGGAGCTCCTCCCGACGACGGGAATCGTCGATAACCTCGTACTCTCCATTATTGCATTAGTCATTTATCGTCTTTCTGTGACAAAAAAATTCGTGTTCATCGAGGCAAAATCCGTATTTGTATTGACGGATGGCTGCTGAAAGTCAAAAATGGCACCTCCTGAAGCCGCCCAAGAAGCTGCGTTGGGAATTATGCGACAATTTGATGCCGCTTATCTGCGGCTCAGATAAGAGTGTTCCTTAGTGTACCGACTTCTCGATCTTGTGCTGAGATCATTTGTTGGTGCACTGCTCCTACCCGCACAGGAATGTAGCATTTCTGCAAGCCAGAATTGTGAGTCTCATGCAGCCCGGAGCTGCACTTGTTGGTGAAGGCTGATCGTTAAGAGATGCCTTTTCGTGTTCGCCAATTTCTAACACGCTCTGTTTCAGGGACTGTTGGCATTGAGTCGGGATATTCAGCGGCAGAAGATGTTAATAGCGCCAGCAATTCGGGGCGATATAAAAATTCATTCCAAATAAAGCCGAGGGTTAGCAAGTGGAGCTATTATCCGGCGCGGACATGGTGGTCCGATCACTGGCAGATGAGGGAGTCGAGTATATATACGGGTACCCGGGGGGGGCTCTGCTGCACGTCTATGACGCTATTTTCCGGCAGAAGGCGATTACCCATATCCTGGTACGTCATGAACAGGCTGCCACCCATATGGCAGACGGTTACGCAAGAGCAACCGGCAAGCCGGGTGTGGCCCTGGTAACCTCTGGTCCGGGGGCAACGAATACCATTACCGGTATTGCCACTGCCTACATGGACTCGATCCCCATGGTGGTGCTTTCCGGTCAGGTGCCGTCTGCCTTTATTGGCAGTGATATGTTTCAGGAAGTGGATATGGTGGGTATTTCCAGACCCATCGTAAAACACAGCTTCCTGGTCAAGCGGGCTGAAGATATTCCAGAGGTCATCAAGAAAGCCTTCCATCTGGCACAGACCGGTCGCCCGGGGCCTGTTGTGGTTGATATCCCCAAGGATATTACTGACCCGGGCAAAAAGTACCAATACAGTTACCCGCAAAAGGTACGGCTGCGTTCCTATAACCCACCGGTTAAAGGTCACAATGGCCAGATTCGCAAAGCGGTTGAACTGCTGGCAGAGGCTAAAAAAACCATTATCTATGCCGGTGGCGGTGTTATTTTGGGCAAGGCGTCTGAACAACTCACAGCGCTGGCGAAAACATTGAATGTACCGGTGACGAATACTCTGATGGGCCTGGGTGCCTACCCTGGTTCGGACCATCAGTTTGTCGGTATGCTCGGTATGCATGGCAGTTACTGCGCGAACCAGGCGATGCACAATGCGGACCTGATTCTGGCAGTGGGCGTCCGTTTTGATGACCGGGTGACCAATAACACATCAAAGTTCTGCCCGGATGCCAGGATCATTCATATTGATATTGATCCGGCCAGTATCTCCAAGAATATACCGGCGGATGTGCCGATTGTCGGGCCAGTGGATGCGGTACTGGACACCATGATCCGTCAGATAAAAGAGACCGATACCCGTATTGGTCAGGAAGCGCTCGATAGCTGGTGGCGTCAGATCAATGAATGGCGTGAAGGTCGTGGTGGCCTGTTCCCTTACGACAAGGGTGACGGCACTATTCTCAAGCCTCAGCAGGTTATAGAAACACTGTATGAAGTAACCCGGGGTGAAGACACCTACATCACGTCCGATGTTGGTCAGCACCAGATGTTTGCTGCCCAGTATTATCCATTTGATAAGCCCAACCGCTGGATTAACTCCGGAGGCCTGGGAACCATGGGCTTTGGTCTGCCTGCCGCGATGGGAATAAAACTGTCATTCCCGGACAGCCATGTGGCCTGTGTCACCGGTGAGGGCAGTATTCAGATGAATATTCAGGAGCTCTCTACCTGTCTGCAATATGATTTGAATGTGAAAATCATCAACCTGAACAATCAGGCACTGGGCATGGTACGACAGTGGCAAGATATGCAGTATGACAGTCGTTATTCCCATTCTTACATGGATTCACTGCCAGACTTTGTCAAACTGGCGGAGTCCTACGGGCATGTGGGCATGAGAATTACCGATCCGGCCAGGCTGACGTCGGCCATGGAGGAAGCGTTCTCGCTGAAAGACCGACTGGTCTTTATGGATATCCAGGTGGATACCAGTGAGCATGTTTACCCCATGCAGATCAAGGACGGCAATATGGCCGATATGTGGCTCAGCAAAACGGAGAGGACCTGATGAAACGGATTATCTCTGTCCTGGTTGAGAACGAACCCGGTGCACTGTCGCGTATTGTCGGGCTTTTCTCCCAGCGTAATTACAACATTGAAACATTGAATGTTGCACCAACGGAGGACAAGACACTGTCCCGCCTGACGCTGACCACGGAGGGCAATCCCCAGGTCGTTGAGCAGATTACCAAACAGCTGAACAAGCTGGTGGATGTGGTAAAACTGGTGGACCTGACCGAAGGTGCTCATATTGAGCGGGAGATGATGCTGATCAAGGTGCGTGCCGGTGGGCCACTGCGTGCTGAGGTAAAACGGACAGCGGATATTTTCCGTGGTCAGATCGTCGATGTGACCAGCTCTGTCTACACCATCCAGCTGACCGGAACCGGTGAAAAGCTGGATGCCTTTATTGAAGCCATTGGTCAGGCACAGGTGCTGGAAGTTGTGCGAAGTGGGGTGACCGGTATTTCCCGTGGGGAAAAAGTGTTATCTCTTTAAGCGCTGACTGTTAATCTTTTACCCCGGAGTCCGACTTCGGGGTAAATTATTCAAAGCCCCTTGATGGGGGAGTTTTGGCTTAGCCGGATTTCAGTTATTTGGAAGATTGCTTTCTAATACTTCCAGCATCATGTTGTTGTCAGGATGCCATGCCTTTTATTCCTCTTGCTGCTGCTTATACCAACTCCACCTTCTAAATATGAACTGCGCAGCCATTTTGAACCGCTGGATCTTCGTTGGAATTCCTCGCAATAGCCCTGCTATTACTCGTCATTCCGCCTTGCCCAGCGGTCCAAAATGACTTGCTCGTTATCATATTTAGAAGGTGGAATTGGTATTATTTTGCCCCCGATTGAATAACAACATCAAAGGTCCTCAGATAGATTTACTGATGTCTGAACCTTCAGAAGATTGACGATGCCTGAGTAGGTTTTGATTTCTGCTATTTTGTTATTCAAGACTGGTCCCGGATTGCCAAAGGGGAACATAGCATGAAGGGTGCGGCCTACCGCTAAGCTCTCTCGAGCTATCGTTAGAACAGTTTCTGAAAGTTCAAGGGCGGTCTTTCCGTTCTGGGCTCTGTCTTTGGTGGAGGCACCTTGGTCAATCAGGCGCTGAACTGCATTTGAATGACCTTCAATGGCCGCATAATGGAGGGGGGTCATCATGCCAACATCCTTTGCCAGCGCATCTGGTGTGACATCCACTCTGCTGGTGGTAGCATTGACGAAAGCACCATGGCCAATCAGTTGATCAATAACCTTTGACTTACCAGATTTAGCCGCAAGATGCAGAGGTGTTTGTCCCCGGCTGTTTTTGGCATTGACGTCAACTTTACAGGCAATCAGTACCTCAATGGCGTCATGTGCGTGGTGACTGAAGACTGCACAGTGCAGGGGCGTCCATCCAGAATGGTAAAGGGTATTAACGTCAGCACTCCGGGTTATCATGGCCTGGATTTTGTCTTTTTGTCCCTCCATAATCACCTCGTGAAAGGCTGATTTACAAGAGCCTGGATAATGAAGCGTGTTAATGTCAGCCCCCGGAGTTCTGGCTAGCAATTGGTCGAATAAATTCCAGTCATTGATTTTAATCAGTTCACTGAGCAACCCGGCACGCATATCGTCACAAGGTGCCTCAGAGCGGCACAGGGCACTGGCTAACGACCTGATGATGGGTGTAGTCAGTTTGTTTACTCTGTTTATCCAGCTCCATAGCGTCTCGCCACGGCCAATAAGTACATTGGTGGCTGCGCCAGCGGTCAGCAGAAGATCAACGGTCTCAACCTGACCGGTCTCAATAGCAATGTGAAGTGGTGTTTTTTTGTACTGTTTCCGGTGGAATTCCCTTTCACCGTATCTTACTGTGGATTTATCGGTTCTCTCCCTCATTCTTCCTATGTTAAAAAAATGGTGTATTGTCGTTTCAACCCTAAACACTTTTGGCAACCATGAGGCTTGGGCATCAATATTAGCGCCCCTGTCAAGCAATAGCCGAATGGAATCATGTTGCCCATGTTCTACCGCAAAATGGAGGGGGGTCCTGCTACCGGCAGTGATATCAGCGCCTTTGTCAAGCAAAATCTTAATGACATTAAGGAAACCTTTTGCAGCTGCAAAGTGAAGTGGGCATCTTTCATCCGGGACGAGGTGATTAATGCCAGCGCCACTGTCAATAAGGGCAATTATGGCCGCTTCATGACTATTTAACATCGCAAGGTGGAGGGGAGTATCACCGTGCCTGGGGGGAGTGAGGGCATTGATGTCGGCACCGTGGTTAACAAGACACTTGATCGTCGCTACATCACCTTTGCTAGCCGCGCAGTGCAGGGCAGTTATCCCGCCTTTGGTGATGGCAGTGGCGTTTGCACCCTGTTCAAGCAAGCCCTCGACAAAATCAGACCGGCCTCTGGCAGCTGCCACGTGGAGTGGCGTCTTCTCAGAGTACAAACAATGGGCAATTTTCCGTTTACAGAGTGGACAGCCGAAATCGGCATGTTTTGAGTCTGTAAGCCACTGATCAATGCACCAACTGTGATAGATATGGGTACAGGGAAACGTCGCAACAATACCACTGTTACCCGGGTTTTCAAGGCAGATAGCGCATTTTTCAGTTTCCACATCTTCTGGTTGAGAGACCAACGGGGCAGCAGTAGTTGGTATCGGGTTACAGTGATAGACATTATTCATTACTAAAATACTAAAGCCTCAATACGTTACAGATGATTGACAAATTAATTAATCAGATTTAAAACTGCCTGAGTGGTTAGATTGGTCTATAAGCTATTAGTTCAGTTTCTCTGTAGAAAAGGATAATCATTTTTCCAGGGTGTTTTCAGGTTTATTTACCTGGTTAGCTACTTACACAAATATCATTCTGAAAGATTTTTTTATATTGTGGGTTTCCAGGCTGGCATGGCCATCAGCAATATTCCGGGTACCTTTTTCTCGTTAAATTATTTCTTCTTGTTTTAGCCGTTCATTGGTGAATTGAGGTTGAAATGTAGAATTATTACTAATCATAAATGTATCTCCAACGCAATTTCCGTTACTGGCTGAAAAAGCGTTAATACGAGTATTTCACTACTTTTGTGTTGATAATTATTTAACGGAATAGCATTAAGAAGATCTTGAAGTCTTGAAATAGTTATAACTGCATAACTGAATGTCCCAATAGGTACCACGAGAATTTATACTATAGGAGGTTAAGAATTATTCCACTGCAAGGATTGAAAATAGATATGTGAGCTCAATCATCGGGCTATGCCAGGATGTTGAATAGACACTTGATCTACCTCAGATAAGATCTAGACTGCCCATGCTGTAAGTCATCGGGTGATATTGAAAACAGTCGTCAAACATTCCAGGGCAGTTAAAGAGGAAATCATAATGACACCGATTTCAGCCCAGGCTTCAATTGCCACTGCTAATACCAGTGATCCTGCCGATGTTCCGAAAAAATCCCAAACGGCCACTTTTTCTCATCGAAACGTTTGTTTTTCAATGGGTCTTCCTTCGAAAAAAATACAATGCAGCGGTGAAAACCATTTGATAACATCAATAGCGCAGTGTCTGGGAGAAGGGCATCTTTTGTGCCGGGATTGTCAGTTGACCTCCAGCCCTGGAACCCTGACTCAAATGCCCAAATGTCCACTTGACGGCTCCGATGTCGTGGATGACATTGCCGAAACCCGCAGTTTCGGGCACACAGAGATACCATGCCCTTCTGCTACCACATTTGAACCTTGCCATGAATCGGCCTGCACCTGGAAAGGCCCTTACCGGGAGGTCAAATCTCACCTGGATGAATGTGATGGAATTCCCGACAGCACCAAATTAATGATGCAGGGTAAGCAGCTAAAAGAGCTGCAAGCACAACTCATGAATTCAGAGAAAAAACAAAGTGCGAGGATACAATCTCTGACTCAGAAATATGAAGCACTGGATCAAGGAACGCTTCAGGTATTGAAACGAGATGCAGAGAACCTGCTGCCATTATTGACGAGAGCCGTTCTCTGCTTAGGCAATGCGAATCGGAACATCGACAGATTGCGAACGCGGCTTGATCGATTGGAGGAACGCACTGGTAACATGGAGCGACAGTTCAATAGTTTTGTTTTCCGAAGTGCCCGGCAATCAGCTGTCGAGAGTTTAGCCGCCGAGCAAAGATACCTGACTAACCTGCAGCGATCTTACGTAACGGCTGGAAGTTTGTCTCCCATGGAGTCGTCTGATAATACAGGTAGATGTGTTGACGTTTTTTTATGGCGAATAGATGGGGTCCAGTCATGGCTGGCAGATGCCGCAACAAGGAAAGATCAGAGTCATTATTGTCCTGCAGTCTATACAACAGACCGCTACTGTGTGTCCGGACAACTTTCTTCTTATGAACAAGCCAGTGCAAGAGGTTATCTCGGGGTCTATATTGCTGTGTGGAAAGGTCAATACGATGAGCAGATTCGCTGGCCAATGAATAAGATGATCTCGGTGTCTCTGATTGATCAAAATGACCCTGCCAAACGTGCAGGGGGAATGTTTGCCTCTGAGGAGAAGCCAGGCTTCCAAAAACCGCAAAAGCGGGTAAATAGCGGATGGGGTTTTTCTAAATTCCTGGCGCTGAATGATCTGAGCAATCCTGAAATTGTGCAAAATGACTCCCTGCATATAACGATTAAACTGGAGGATCCCTCACCCGGCTCTGGTGCATCGGAACGGCATCATTAAGGATAGAAGTAGCAATCAAATATGGCTTCACAAATGGATATGTTGCTGATGCGAAACGAGTTCGTATAAGTACATTGTCAGGTGTCTCTGTGCCATCTCTCAAAGTCTGCTATGTTCATGGCTCATTCAATAAAAACAGGTAGTACCTATGTCACTGGAAGCCAAGGTAAACGCTCTCGACTATGCGTTCCAGGAAAACAACAAAATCCTTGAAGCGACTCATGGAGTTGTATCCCTGATCCTCAATGAACAACGTGAGAAGTTCAAAGAGGTTGATCGCCGTTTGGACGCGGTTGATCGCCGTTTCGACGCGGTTGATCGCCGTTTCGACAAAACCGAAGAGTTGCTCATTCAAATCGTTAACCACCTTGCCAGCAAGTAACACGTCACCTAACGAACAGCATCAAGGGAATCAGTGCGCCTTACGCAAAGACTCAGCCTGTTCGTAATGTTCATCAAACGTAGACGGTCTGCATGGAAGAACTCTTCCGTCTACAACCAGAATCCAGTCACCCTTGCACAGCAACATCCCCTGTTTTTGGATTTTCCAAATACAGCCGTTCTACCTTTATAAAAAACAACTCATTCAGTGACGTGCAAGCCCGTTTACTCGGATAGCTGCTGCCAGAATGCGGCAATCAGTGGATTCTTTAACTTTTTTTCCAGTACACACAGCCCCACTTGATAAGGCCTAAGTTCCGGACTGACTGTTAATACCTGAACCTTTCCAGCCAGCGGGCTGTTATTCAAGACAATCTCAGGAACCACACCAACACCAAAACCAAGGCTGACCATACTGACAATGGCCTCATTGCCAGCCACCTGGGCATAGATTTGTGGGTGTCTGCCATTAGCCTGAAACCAGGCATCCAGTCTTTGCCTTGCTATTCCCTGTTCCTGCAAAATCATGGGAATGCCTTCAAAGTCATCAACCAGCAGGGATTTGGCGTTAAGGGTTTCTGCCAGCCGGGATTCAACAGGGGCAATAAACCGTAGCGGTGAAACGGCTATTTGCTGAAATGCCAGTCCGGCAGGAAGGTTGTCAGGCCTGGCGGCAATGGCCAGGTCTTCCTGTTCGGTTAATACCCGTTGAATCGCTGGCTCAGGATCACCGGTGTGCAGTTTGATTTCAATGCCCGGGTATCTTGGTCGAAACTGGCTGAGAATCTCATAGAGAAAGCTATAACTGGCGGTGACTGAGCAATACACGCTCAATGAACCGTGAAGTTCCCCGGCACCAGCCACCAGTTCATGATGAATTATGTCCCATTGCGAGAGCGCTTCACGGGCATAAGCCTGAAATCGTTTGCCTTTTGGTGTGAGCGAGACACTTCGATTGTTCCTTTCAAACAGTGTCACCCCCAGCTGATCTTCCAGCTGCTTGATGTTGCGACTCAGGGTTGACGGGCTGACATGGCAAATAAGGCTGGCCCTGTTGAAATGCAGGGATTCTGCCAGTGCGAGGAACTGTTTCAGAGGGCGAAGGTCTATAGCCATAGGGAAATCAGGGTTATTTCATATTTTGCAATTTTAAGTTGCAAATATATCACTAAATGCAACTATACGCAGAATCACCTATCGGTTATGGTGTACCCCACGTTGGGAGAGCGGTGACTGTGGGAAGCCGCTGTGTAAATAACAAGCCTAAATCCACCGGACTGGTGTTTTCTTTCAGGAGTTATTCGATGAAAGTTTATTACGATAAAGACTGTGACCTCTCCATTATCCGTGGCAAAAAAGTCTCTATCATTGGCTATGGCTCCCAGGGTCATGCCCACGCTAATAACCTGAAAGACTCTGGTGTTGAAGTAACGGTTGGCCTGCGTAAGGGCTCTTCTTCCTGGGCCAAGGCGGAAGCAGCGGGTCTCCTGGTGGCAGAAGTACCTCAGGCTGTCGCTCAGGCTGATGTGGTTATGATTCTGACACCGGACGAGTTCCAGTCCCAGCTTTACCGGGAGGTGATTGAACCGAACCTGAAGCAGGGAGCGACCCTGGCTTTTGCCCATGGTTTCGCCATCCACTACAACCAGGTAGTACCTCGTGCTGATCTTGATGTCATCATGATTGCCCCCAAGGCACCGGGCCATACTGTGCGCTCAGAGTTCGTTAAAGGCGGCGGCATCCCAGACCTGATTGCTATTTTCCAGGACGCTTCCGGCCAGGCCAAAGACGTTGCGCTCTCCTACGCGTCAGGTGTCGGCGGTGGTCGTACCGGTATCATCGAAACGACGTTTAAAGATGAAACGGAAACCGACCTTTTTGGTGAACAGGCCGTGCTTTGTGGTGGTGCTGTTGAGCTGGTCAAGGCCGGTTTTGAAACCCTGACGGAAGCGGGCTACGCACCGGAAATGGCTTACTTTGAGTGTCTCCACGAACTCAAGCTGATTGTTGACCTGATGTACGAAGGCGGTATCGCCAATATGAACTACTCCATCTCCAACAATGCGGAGTACGGTGAGTATGTGACCGGCCCACGGGTGATCAACGACGAGTCCCGCAAGGCAATGCGTGAAGCGCTGAAAGATATTCAGAACGGTGAGTATGCCAAGAAGTTTATCTCTGAAGGTGCTCTGAATTATCCATCCATGACCGCCTATCGTCGCAACAATGCGGCCCACCCGATTGAGAAGGTGGGTGCCCAGCTGCGGGAAATGATGCCCTGGATCACCGCGAACAAGCTGGTTGATAAAGAGAAAAACTAAGAATGGGTAGTTAGAGTTGTCGCTTGAAAAAACAGGATATTTCGCAAGAAATATCCTGTTTTTCGTTGAAGATAAAGAGCCGAAAATCAGGGCTGCTTGAGCGCTTGAATAAACTGCCGTGACTGGTCAATGGAAACCTGCATATCACTGATCAGGCGATCAATATCCGCCTTGATGGTGTTGAACTCCCCTTTCAATGCGCTGATGGCCCGGGCATTCAGGTTATGCTTTAGATAAAGCACCTGATCCTGAAAGGCATCCAGCACCGGCTGCATCCGTTGTTCAGATTTTTCCAGACTGACCATCATACGCTGATACTGACGTCGGGTGTCTTTCAGCTTCTGGGCACTGGCTCTGCGCAGACTATCGCTCTTGTAGAGAGTGAGTTCGTCTTCCCATTCGTCAAACAGTGCATCAGACACACTCTGAACGCTGGCAATGCGGTCTCTTACTCGCTCTGCAGCGGCCAGGCTGTCCTGGTATTCTGAGTTCAGGTCATTGTAGGCGGCTTCCAGGTCGCCACCCTCAAAGTTGATAACACTCTGGAACTGCTCCAGTGCACTTTGGAATTGCACCTGTGCCTGCTCCTGTGCAGTTTGGGTATCTTCAATGCGATCCACCATAATATCGCGCTTATGGATGCCTACTTTTTCCATGGCGCTGTAATAAGTGCTCTGGCAACCGGCCAGCAGGAGCGTCGCTACGAACAGGATGGCTGTCTTCAGTGTTGCAATTTTCATCGGTGATTCTTCTCAATGGCGTCGATCAGTTCTTTGTTGCGTTTGTCGGCCAAATGGCTATTCACCACAAACAACGCATGGATAACACCCGGCAACCAGGCACATAAGGTAAGGATAATATTCAAGATCACTTGAAATGGCTTACCGCAGAGTAGTACAGCCAGCGGCGGTAAAATAATGGCCAGAAAATAGCGCATAACCTGTCAACCTGTTCACTAATATAACTATGGCCCGATTTTGTATCACAATGCTTTTTCGGCATAAACCGGCCATTTTCAGCATTTCACAACCCATGGTGGTTTGGCAAACACTGTGCTCAATAACCCGTTATGGTTGGGAGCACAGCAATGCTGGGTATCCTTGGGGGAATGGGGCCGCTGGCTACCGTGGATTTTATGCAGAAAGTGATTGCCCTGAGTCTGGCGAACAGCGATCAGGAGCATTTGCCGATGCTGGTACATAACGTACCGCAAATACCTGATCGCAGTGCCTGCATTTTGCAGGGCGGCAAAGACCCTCTGCCATCCTTGTTGCAGGGCTTAAAGCGGCTGGAAAACGCTGGTGCAACGTGCATCGTGATTCCCTGCAATACTGCGCATTACTGGTTTGGTGCCCTGCAAGCGCACAGCACGGTAAAAATGATCAGCATTATCGATGTTGTGTGTCAGGAGCTTGTCCGGCGCGGCATCACCAATGTGGGCCTGATGGCAACCAACGCCACCGTGGCAGCGGAGATTTATAAACAGCGTATCGGTGCTTTGGGTGGAGAGTACCAAGTGCCGGACGATCTCGCCCAGCAACAGCTAATGACTGCGATTTACGACATTAAAGCCGGTCGCCCGGAACAAGGCTCACGGGGTATGCAAATGGTGTTTGATGGCCTGCTTGCTGGTGGTGCCGAAGCCGTTATCCTCGGTTGCACAGAAATTCCCATTGGGCTGGCCAACATCGCACAACAGCAACCTGAGCGGTGCATTGACGCCACCGAGCTGTTAGCCAGAGCCTGTGTCGATTGGTATTACTCCGGTCACGACAATCATTACCTGGGCGAAAAACAGGCGGCGTAACCCGCAGAGCAAAAAGGCAGCGTTTATTAAGTCGCTGTCTTCTGTCTGTATTTCTTGCTCACTGTTTTGTGTCAGACTTGCCGCCGACCATTCAGCAAGTTGAAACAGGATGAATCTGGAAACTAAATGGCTGGAAGATTTTCTGGCTTTGGCCGAGCTGCGGAATTTTTCCCGTGCGGCGCAGCATCGTAATGTCACTCAGCCCGCTTTCAGCCGTCGCATTCGCAGCCTTGAGCACGCCCTGGGGGTGGAACTCATCGACCGCACCACAACACCCCTGGCACTGACCCCCGAAGGTCGGCTGTTTCATACCACGGCGCGCAATCTGTTGCGCCAGATGGACGACGGCGTACAACCACTCTTTCGCCTGAGTGGTCAGCTCGGGTCGATTCCGCTGCTGGGTTACAGTCCCGGGGCCTTTATGGGGCGTCAGGTGAACGGCCTGCTGAGAAAGATCGACAACCTGCCCCGTTTCCAGCCGGTGATGGAATCGTCCCTGACCAACCTGCTCAAAGTGATGGCTCTCAAAGGTGGGGGCATTGCCTGGCTGCCGGGTTATGCCATTGTTGATGAGCTGGCCAGTGGCCAGCTGGTGGACTTTGCCGGTCTGGATCAGCGGGAGAAGTATTGGGGCTATATTGAAATCAAGCTTTACCGAAATGATGTTCGTCTGCACGCTGGCGCTGAGCGGTTCTGGTCGGCACTTGGTAAACGATGTCAGCGAGGGTGGTTACTGACCTAATGTTTGATCTGACGGTGTCCCTCAAAAAGCGTATTCGTGATACAGTCTCACGATGATTCTGTAATGATGAGCAGATGCACTAATGACTGAGAAAATGGAAAAGCCGGAGAGTAATAAAGATGCCGTCGACGGTTTTTTTCCTGTAGACGAGCACGAAGAAGAAGTGATTGAAGAAGGACAGGCGATTCGTCGCAAAGGGATCTACCTGTTACCCAATCTTTTCACCACCGGCAACCTGTTTTGTGGTTTTTACGCCGTTATCGCTGCACAGGCGGGGCATTTTTCCCTGGCCTGTATTGCCGTATTTGTCGCCATGATTCTGGATGGTCTGGATGGTCGTGTCGCCAGGATGACCAACACCATGAGCAAGTTTGGTGAGCAGTATGACAGCCTGGCGGATATGGTCACCTTTGGTGTTGCCCCGGCCATGGTGGTCTTCAGCTGGGCGCTGCAGGATCTTGGCAAGTTTGGCTGGATGATTGCGTTTGTCTATGCGGCTTGTGCAGCCCTTCGGCTGGCGCGGTTTAATGCCCAGATTGAAGTCACTGACAGTCGCTACTTTACCGGCCTGGCCAGTCCGGCGGCGGCAGCGGTAGTGATTGGTATGGTATGGGCACTAAGTGACTTTGGCCTGGATGGTGAGTCCACCTTCATTGCCATACTTGGTGCGCTGATTACCGGTGGGGCTGGTGTCCTTATGGTCAGCAATATTCGTTATCAGAGCTTCAAGAAGATTGATCTGAGAGGTCGGGTACACTTTGTGTTCCTGCTGGCGATGGTTCTGGCCTTTGCCGTGGTGTTTATGGACCCGCCCCGTACACTGCTGATGATCTTTCTGGCGTATGCCTGCTCTGGCCCGATTACCGCGATCTGGCGGCTTGGTGACAACAAGAGTGATCAAACGGTTTAGTTTCTCTTAGCTTCTTGATAAAGCCGGCATTGCTGGCTTTTTTTATACCTGCGAGAGATGGATGCTTGAGCTCGGCAATATCCATTGGCATTATGTGGAAATGCGGCCTTTCATGTGATCGCCTCGCCAGAATGACCGTAATATAAGCAGTGTTTGGTAAGGAGATATCATGCTACTGAAAATAAAAAAACGCTCAGATATCGGCAGTAGTGAAATTACACCCGAGCATATCTATCATGACCGACGACGTTTTATGCAGCAGTCCGGGCGTTTTGCCCTGGCCGGGCTGGGGTTGATGTTGGCAGGGTGCTCCCAGGAGGGCGAAGCCAAAGCCATCAGTAAACAACCACAAGACGGTGTTATTCCTTCTCAGCCGGGTCCCGAATGGCTAAAAAAGCAGGTTCTTGCATTTAACTCTGACGTTTACACGACAACTGAAGCATTGACACCACATCAAGTGGTTACTTCCTACAATAACTTTTACGAGTTTGGCACAGGGAAAGGTGATCCGGTCAGGAATGCTCATTCTCTGAAAACCGATCCATGGTCAGTGGTGGTGGAAGGTGAGGTTGCCAGGCCTGGTCGCTACCATCTGGAAGATATTCTCAAGCCTCATGCGATGGAAGAGCGCATCTACCGGCTGCGATGTGTTGAAGCCTGGTCCATGGTTATCCCCTGGATTGGTATCCCGCTGGCTAATATTCTTAAGCAGTTTGAGCCGACGTCCAAAGCCCGTTTTGTCGAGTTCACCACACTGCATGACCCTGAGCAGATGCCAGGGCAGAAGGCATCCTTTGGCTCTCTGGACTGGCCTTATGTTGAAGGGCTGAGAATCGATGAAGCCATGAACCCGCTAACCCTGATGGCGACCGGGCTATACGGCGATATCTTACCCAATCAGAATGGTGCGCCGTTCCGGCTGGTGGTACCCTGGAAGTATGGTTTCAAAAGCATCAAATCCATAGTGAAAATTCGTCTGACCGAACAGCAGCCGAAAACCACCTGGGAAACCTCCGCACCTCAGGAGTACGGGTTCTATGCCAATGTAAACCCTGCGGTTGATCACCCTCGCTGGAGCCAGAAACATGAACGACGGTTGCCAAGTACACTGCTGGCACCTAACCGGATTGAGACTCAGCCTTTTAATGGCTATGGCGAAGAAGTTGCTGACTTATACAAGGGCATGGATTTAACACGCTTTTACTGAGTTGTAAAAAGGATAGGGCTATGGATCGGGTTGCCAACATCAAGCTTGCTGTATTTCCTCTCAGCCTTTTTCCATTAGCCGATCTGATCATGAAGGCTCTGGAAAACAATCTGGGGCCAGACCCTGCCAGCGCTCTCACCCACGGGCTGGGAGAGTGGGCATTAATATTTTTGCTCTTATCGCTGGCTATCTCACCAGCACGACGGCTGACGGGTATAGGAAAACTGATCCGGTTCCGGCGGATACTGGGGTTATTCGCCTTGTTCTATGCGGTTTTGCATCTATTGGCTTACCTGGCTTTTATGCTGTCCTGGGAATGGCAGACACTGTTAGAAGACCTTTATAAGCGTTCTTATATTATTGTCGGTGCTTTTTCACTATCGATTCTGGTTGCGCTGGGTGTGACTTCAACAAAAAAAATGATGAAGCGGCTGGGTAAGCAGTGGATTCAATTGCATCGACTGGTCTACGTTGCTGCTGTTCTTGCGGTTATTCATTTTCTCTGGCTGGTTAAAAGTGACTATACGGAACCTGTCATTTATGGCGCTTTACTGGCGATCCTGCTGCTGCTGAGGACCCGGGTGTTTTCTTTTGGCAGAAAGCGGTAGCTATATTTTCATGTATTGTAAATAAGATTCATTTTTATTTGCATTGTGGTAGTGTTCGGTCTGCTGTATCGGGAGACTGAAACATGAGTTCGAGTAGTGCATTAAAAAAACTAAAAAAACTCGGTAAAAAGTCAGCCAAACTGCAAACCAGATCATGGATGCAACTGCAGGCACTGGCTGAAAGACAAAGTGTTGGTGTTGCAGAAAAGGTTCAGGTGTTCTCACCTGAGGTAAAGTCCATTGTTCAGGATGCTGTCGTCAGCGCTGCCAGAGAACTGGCTGCGCCATGCAATCCATTGATATCCTGGTTTCAGGAAGGCAACGATGCACCATTTGCTTCATTCGGCGTCTCTTCTGATTCTCTACAGCCGACAGTGGAAAAATCCCGGCGTGAACAGTCCATACTGCACCTTCCCCTGAAAAGCCCACCCTGTAAGCAATGTCCGGCAAAAGCCAACGGCATCTGTAAATGTGCCGCTAAAAAATTTGGGACTACAAGCTCATAATAACCCGGCTGACTGAGGGGCCCACCAGACGGGTTAAGGCCAGGCCAGCCATACCTCTGGCAAAGGTCTTTGTGCCGGAAACAACGGCATTTTCAATAAAAGAGGGGCGTCCATCCGATTGCAGCCAGCCATTACTGTCCAGAATATCCAGCAGGCTTTTACTGTCCAGTTCGTTGTTATCAAATTGAATGGCCACTGAGCCTGCATGTCGTTTATGGGTCACACGCTGTATGGCGTTGATCTTGCCAAGTTTGGTAATAAGCCTGCTGACATTTTCAGGATTCTGGCGAATATAGTCAGATCGAATCCTAACTCTTTGATTTGTTTGATGAATGTAAGTATTCATAAGTACTTTAGTGTTACTGATAATTATTATCATTCGTGACACTATCATCACTGTTGATTTAAATCAAAAAAAGAGTAAATATTTTTCGTCGTACAATCACCGCACCGCTGTTTCCTCTGTATTGGTGGTATATTCCGGCCCATGCAAAAGCACATCAAACAAGCCCTGATGCTACGGCGATGGGTGTCAATCGGTTATCATTTTCCCGGGCGAATTCGTCTTAAGTACAAGCTGGGTATCTTGACAAAACTGGCAGGTTTTAAAGCAGCGGATATCGAAACGGTGCTTTCTGATATTCCCGCCTTCAAGAATTACATACTAAACTGTGCCACTGACAGCATAGTGATTGATTACGATGCAGAGATCATTAACCCACAATGGCTTGATGAATTGTTTTGTGAATCTGAAGCCGATGCTGCACAGGCCTGTTATCAGATAGCCAGATGTCTGGAACTGGATGGAAGTCGCCATGAGTAACGATGCAAAGAAGGCAGCGGAAGAGTCAGCCTTCAGGCACTATGACAATATGCCGCCCAGCGGAATGCTGCCCAGCGGGGCCTACGGATACGCAGGCTATGACCCTTATGCCGCCGCACCAATGGGACAAATGCCTTATCCGCCACCTCACCCTTATTATGGACACCCGGGTTACCCCCATAGCCATTACCATCACCCGGCCATGATGCCTCCACCGCCATACTGGCCAGGCTATCAGCCCGATAGGTCACCGCAAAGTGCGCCTCCACCCGCTCATCCACTGACTGAGCAGGCTCAGGCCGTGGTGGAAAATGCCCTGGGAGAAGACGCCGGGATGTTTAAAGAATTACTGGGCACTCTGGGTGTTAATGACCGGGAATTCTGGAAAGGGGCTATGATCGGCGCAGCTGCGGCATTGCTTCTGGGTAATGAAAATGTGCGTGGTAAATTGCTGGAAATGCTGGCGGGTGTCGGCAGTATGCTGAAAGGGGCAGGCGCTGGAACACCGGAGTCAGCTGAACACAATAACTCAGAGGAAGTCAGATAATGAATGATAAGCGCTTCTGGCAGGGGGCTCTGGTTGGTGCTGCTGCCACACTTTTGCTGACCAATGACAAGGTGCGTGGAAAGCTGGTCGATTTGGTGACTGGCGCTGGCAATATGGTCAAAAGTAGCGGTTCTGCTGTTAAGGAAAAAGCCAGTCACACGGTTGATTCCGTCCGGGAAAATGTAACCACCGGTGGTGAAATTTTCCGTGATACCTATGCGGCGGGTAAACAGGGCTTTCAGGCGTCGGTAAAAAAACATCAATCGCCAAAAGAGCAGCCAGATGTTGAACCGGTGATTGAAATCGTTGAGGTAGAAGCCTCTGCCAACGAGAAACCCGCTCAACCGGAGTGATCCTGATGAGCAATGCAAACAAGAAACTCAGCACCGCCAGCCGGGCAATGATTGCCGGTGCCATGGTGGGTGGCGGAGCATCGGTGATCAGTCGCTGGAATACCTATAAGGCGGGCGACGTGGATACCCATGAGCTGGCCAGGGGGGCGGTCAAAGCCGCCCTGCAGGCGGGCGCAGTCAGTGGCGTGACAACTTATGCGGCGGAAAAGATGGCAGGCCGCCCGGTCCTGTCAATGCTGACTCTGGTTGCCGCAGGCACCGCTGGCCTCTATTTAATGGATCAATTGTTGGACAGTAAAAAGCATGACCGGTCATAACCCTTACTACGGCTATAACGCCTACGGCCACTCTCAGTCAGGTGACGTAAGTCGAGAGCCAGCTTACCGTCAGCAGAACAGTAAAACCCACTTTGTTATGGGGCTGGCGGCTGGGGCTGCTGTTGCCTATCTGCTCTCGAATAAAAAATTCAGAGAGGGTATGGCGACCACGGGAGAAAAAGCCTGGTCTGCTGTTCGTGGAGAAGTTGAAGAGTTGAAAGAGCGTCTGGAAGATACTCAGGCTGAACTTGAGTATTACCGCAATCTCCACAAAGGCGACAAATGACTGTTTTGCAGGTTAAGCATCACTTGCCAGGACGCATTCGCTTCAAAATCGCCGTATTGCAGGAATACCCGGATACCGGCGCATGGATCAGGCAAGCGTTGTTGAGTATTCAGGGACTGCATGATATCCGTATTAATGAAGCGGCCTGTTCAATCGTCGTTCACTACGATACACAGCTGCTGGATGCAAAGATAATCAGTGCCCGCTTATCTCAGCTTGATCTGGATGAAGCTGAGCAGGAAGAAAGTAAGCATGAGTTTACCCGTGGTGATATCGCCCTGAATATCCTTGGAACGCTGGTGGCCGCATTACTCCCCAATAAATGGGGTGGGCTGTCAACGGCTGCGCTGATTGCACCGGCCCTGATGGAAGGTTTATCAGACCTCGCAGAGCGCAGGGTTTCCGTTGAGGTGCTTGATGCCATTGCTATTGGGCTCTCTTTCTGGCGGGGTGATTATAAAACCGCCATGATGACCCAGAGCCTGATCAGCCTTGGCGAATATATGGAGCAGAAAACCAGCCGTAACAGTGATCAGCTGCTGGCAGATCTGATGCGTCCGCAGGAAAGTGAGGTATGGCGGATCAATGGTGCTGGTCACCGGGAGTTGGTTCAGTCAGGCGCATTGCAGGTTGGCGACCTGATTGAACTGCAGCCGGGCTCAGCAATACCGGCTGATGGTATTGTGATATCCGGTGCTGCGTTTATTAATCAATCGACGTTGACCGGAGAGAATGTGCCTGTCCGCCGCGAAGAAGGTGCGCTGGTTTATGCGGGTACCACTGTCCACGATGGCACGGTTTCAGTCCGGGTTGAGAAGGTAGGGAGTGAGGCGACCACAGCCCGGATTGCCCAACTGATTTATGAATCACTCAGTGAAAAAAGCGAAATTCAGCAGGTTACCCAGGATATGGCCGATCGCCGGGTGAACATTACCCTGGCCATGGGAGCCGCCGTGTTTGCCCTCACTCAGGATATTAATCGGGTTGCCTCGGTATTCCTGGTGGATTATTCCTGTGCTCTCAGGCTCAGCACGCCGGTAACGTTCAAATCCATCATGTACCGTGCGGCTCAAAATGGCATTTTGTTGAAGGGCGGAAGTGCTATTGAAAAGCTGGTGACCGTGGATACCTGTGTATTTGATAAAACAGGAACACTGACTTACAGCGATATGGAAGTTACGGACGTTGTTCCTCTGTGCAATAACAACACAGGCCGTGA
>NZ_JBLYNQ010000010.1:50000-172556 GCF_049310265.1 Endozoicomonas sp. ALB091
TAACGACAAGGGGAGTGAGAAGCTCCCCCGCCGGAAGACCAAGGGTTCCTGCGCAACGCTAATCGGCGCAGGGTGAGTCGGCCCCTAAGGTGAGGTCGAAAGACGTAATCGATGGGAAACAGGTCAATATTCCTGTACCCCTTCTGACTGCGATGGAGTGACGGAGAAGGCTAGGTCAGCGCAGCGTTGGTTGTCTGCGTTTAAGATAGTAGGCAAGGGATCCAGGCAAATCCGGATCGCTCTCTTAATTGAGAATGCCGAGAATTGATGACGAGGTTCTACGGAACTGAAGTGATTGATGCCATGCTTCCAGGAAAAACTTCTAAGCTTCAGGTCAGAAGGGACCGTACCCCAAACCGACACAGGTGGTCAGGTAGAGAATACCAAGGCGCTTGAGAGAACTCGGGTGAAGGAACTAGGCAAAATGGCACCGTAACTTCGGGAGAAGGTGCGCCGGCTTTGGTGATCGGACTTGCTCCGTAAGCTGAGGCTGGTCGAAGATACCAGGTGGCTGCGACTGTTTATTAAAAACACAGCACTGTGCAAACACGAAAGTGGACGTATACGGTGTGACGCCTGCCCGGTGCCGGAAGGTTAATTGATGGGGTTATCTTCGGAGAAGCTCTTGATCGAAGCCCCGGTAAACGGCGGCCGTAACTATAACGGTCCTAAGGTAGCGAAATTCCTTGTCGGGTAAGTTCCGACCTGCACGAATGGCGTAACGATGGCCACGCTGTCTCCACCCGAGACTCAGTGAAATTGAAATCGCTGTTAAGATGCAGCGTATCCGCGGCTAGACGGAAAGACCCCGTGAACCTTTACTACAGCTTCACAGTGGATCTTGATGTTGCTTGTGTAGGATAGGTGGGAGGCTTTGAAGCGGTGACGCCAGTCATCGTGGAGCCATCCTTGAAATACCACCCTGGCAATATTGAGGTTCTAACCCGGGTCCCGAAACGGGATCGGGGACATTGTGTGGTGGGTAGTTTGACTGGGGCGGTCTCCTCCCAAAGAGTAACGGAGGAGCACGAAGGTGTGCTAAGTACGGTCGGACATCGTACGGTTAGTGTAAAGGCACAAGCACGCTTGACTGCGAGAGGTACATCTCGAGCAGGTACGAAAGTAGGTCTTAGTGATCCGGTGGTTCTGAATGGAAGGGCCATCGCTCAACGGATAAAAGGTACTCCGGGGATAACAGGCTGATACCGCCCAAGAGTTCACATCGACGGCGGTGTTTGGCACCTCGATGTCGGCTCATCACATCCTGGGGCTGAAGCCGGTCCCAAGGGTATGGCTGTTCGCCATTTAAAGTGGTACGCGAGCTGGGTTTAGAACGTCGTGAGACAGTTCGGTCCCTATCTGCCGTGGACGTTGGAAGTTTGAGAAGAGCTGCTCCTAGTACGAGAGGACCGGAGTGGACGGACCACTGGTGTTCGGGTTGTGTCGCCAGACGCATTGCCCGGTAGCTATGTTCGGACGGGATAACCGCTGAAAGCATCTAAGCGGGAAGCCCCCTTCAAGATGAAACTTCCCTGACTCCCAGAGAGTCCTGAAGAGCCGTTAAAGACTATGACGTTGATAGGTTGGGTGTGTAAGTGCTGTGAGGCATTGAGCTAACCAATACTAATGACTCGTGCGGCTTGACCATATAACGCCAAAGCGATTTGCGAATCAGTTGACAGTGGTCAGTGGCCAGTTGTCAGTTGGAGCCATACGCATAGAGTGTGAAGCAAGAAAACAGCTTAATTAAAGGATTCCATCTAGAGACTGGTTTCTAGTCTCTAGTATCTAATTAGCCTGGCGACCATAGAAGGTTAGAACCACCTGATCCCATCCCGAACTCAGCAGTGAAATGACCGATCGCCGATGGTAGTGTGGGGTCTCCCCATGTGAGAGTAGGTCATCGCCAGGCACCCAACAGAAAAGTCCAGTTGAGCAATCAACTGGGCTTTTTTTATGTGCTAAATCTATTTCATTGTCTTGAATAACGCTCCCTATATAGCCGACCATCTTCTGATTGTGGATAATATCACCCGGAAATAACAACAATAATTATTGCCCGGCGGTTCGCTGGCAGGAGCTTCAGGTGACCCCATCCCTTCCCGTTATCTGGCGCATAAAGCGTTTGTATGTCCGTTTTATGCTGGCTTTTATTGGTCATGGGCTGGCTAAGGCTTGTCGGACTGACAGGCTGATTCAGCAGGAAATCGAATCATTGCCCGATGGTTTTACCTTTTCCATGAGTGTTATGCCCCGTGGCCCGTGTTTGTATATGAAGAAAAGTGGCGGGCGAATAAAACCGGGTCGTAAAAGCAGTGAAACCAAGCCCGATGTGGATATTCAATTCAAACATCTCGCCCACGCTTTTAATACGCTCTCTTTTCTGGAAGGCACAACCGATGCCTTTGCCAGGGAGCGAATGGTGGTAGATGGCGATCTTTCCGCTTCCATGAAACTGGTCCGTTGCTTTGAGCGACTGGAAGCGATCGCACTTCCCCGGTTTATAGGCCGGAAAATCATGCGTCATTACCCGGATATTTCCTTAACGGAAAAGCTGATGGGGGCAGTTCAAATCTATCTGGGCGTGTTTGCCGGTTTTGTTATGGGGGTGTTTGCCAAATGAGCCGCAGTTATTATGAATTCTTTAATCCGGTCAAAATCGTTTCAGGTAATGAAGCCCTGGAGCATATCCCATTCGAACTGGCCAGCCTTGGGGTAAAGAAGCCATTGATTATTACCGATGGCGGGGTGCTCAACGCCGGTTTAATTGAGCCCGTCAAGCGGGCTCTGGTGGTTGACGGGGTTTCGATGGCGGGGGTCTATAGTGATGTACCGCCAGACTCATCAACCAGTGTCGTATCTGCCATCACCCGGTTTTATCGTGAGCATGGCGCGGATGGCATTATTGCCATTGGTGGTGGGTCGGTGATTGATACATCAAAGGCGGTCAATATTCTCGTGTCCGAAGGTGGTGATGATCTTCTGGCTTACAGCGGTTCTGGTGCGCTGACTAAACGACTAAAGCCGTTATTTATCCTGCCAACCACGGCAGGTACCGGTTCAGAAGTGACCAAAGTTGCGGTTATTCGGGATGATGCCACGGGTCGTAAAGTGCCTTATAGCTCTTCATTTCTGATGCCTGATGTGGCGGTTCTTGATCCACGGATGACTTTGACACTGCCACCACATATCACCGCTGCCACCGCCATGGATGCCATGACCCATGCCATTGAAGCGTTTCTGGGGACGGCCAAGAATCCGATCAGTGATGCCTATGCCGTTGCAGCGATCAAAGGCATACGGGAAAACCTGCTTCGGGTGCTTGCCACACCTGATAGCCAGGATCTCCGACTGAAGCTGGCAGAATCAGCCACCATGGCGGGCATTGCCTTTTCCAACTCCATGGTTGGGCTGGTCCATGCCATCGGGCACTCGCTTGGGGCGATAACCCATCTTCCCCACGGCGTCTGCATGAGTCTGATGTTGCCTTATGTTCTGGAATACAACCTGCCCCGGTGTGAACAGGCGATCGGTGAGCTGCTGCTTCCCCTGGCCGGTGCCGATTTTTACAACAAAGTACCCGAACAGCGGCGGGCGGCTGAAACCATTATCTATATTCGCGCCATGCGGGATGAACTGTTTGAGCAAACAGGGCTGCCAAGAACATTGTCAGAAAGTGGCAAGGTGCATGAGTCGCAACTGGAAGACATTGCTCGTATGAGTATCGACGATGGTGCACTGCTCTATAACCGGGTCGATGCCAGTTATGAGCAGGTACTGGGGCTGTTGAAGTCAGCCTGGTAGGTCGCTATCAAAAAGACATCGGATCTCATCCAACAGGCGGGAGTCCAGTACGATGGCCTCCTGCTCCATCCATCTTGCATCATCGGCAAGGGTATTGATAAAGGGGTGTTGTGCGTACTTTCTGGATTGAGGACAGATATCTTTCCGCCAGGCAATTTTCCCCTGTTTTATTCCCAGCTTGAAATGGGGCTGATACTCGTTCCACCAGTCAGGAATTAATAACTTCAGTGGTTTATTCAGAGCCCGGGCCAGTGATGCGGCAATATCAAGTCCCTTCTGATCCAGGTCGCCAAAGTGACACCATTGGTAGTCCGGAAAAAACGACAGTAGCTTTAACGCCAGCTTTTGATTATTCCCCGGAACGAACAGGGCAATAACATTTTCCGGTAAGGGCAGGTGTTGCCAGGCACCGGCATTTTCCACCGTGATGATATTTATTGGCGCTTCACACTGTATACTTTGCAGCTTGCCCAGTGCAGTTTCATTGATGATGACCGCATCTGAAAAGGCCATTTCATTCCGACAATTAATAACCCTTCCAGCAAAATGCAGCTGACATTCCATTCGGGTGCGGAGTTGAATCAGTTCGCTGTCTCTTGTTGCTATACCAGAAGGTGTTGCCGCCTGTTTCTTGGAGTGTTCGCCCCAAATAGCATTAACTACACGGCTATGGATATGCCCTGGTAACGGTGATATCAGATGCTGGGTGAGAAATGCTTCCCTTGTTTCACCCTGCTCCAGTGACGTTTGCCAGTGGCTGCCGAACTGCCTTTCCATATACTCCAGGAAACTCAGGCGGTCATGGGCGGTTCTCAGGGCAAAATCATTGTTTCTTTGGCGAAAGCTACACTGCTCGACCCAGCCCACCTTTATGAGGTGTGTCAGAAAGGCCGACATTTGCCGACCTTTCTGACGATAGCTGTCTGCTAACAAGTCTAATGCAATCGGTATGGCATCTTCTGGCTGGAATGTCACGATTCAGCCCCCTGGGGCAGCCTGCCTTTTACGCCAGAGAAAATAACATGCTCGTAAGGTTCCATCAGGCGTACCATCCGATAAGTAATGCCATTTTTGGGCAGCACATTATCCGGCGCACCAACCAGCAGTTGCAGGGATTGATGGTCACAGAGCTCTTCCAGAGTGGCCAGTGCCCTGGCATCAAGCCGTGCCGCTTCATCCAGAAATAACAGACGACTGGCGGCGTGTCCTTTGCCATCGCGGTTATTGCTAGCGACTTCCCATGAATGCAGCACCATGGTGAGAATGGCCAGACCGGTGCCAATGGCTTCACCGGTGGAAAGGTTGGTCGGGTTGGCTGGTTCATACTGACTGCTGCCAGCCCGCTGAATCAGAATATTCAGGCGAATGTACTCACGATAATCCAGCAGTTTATCGCCAACAATGGTACCCCCGGTTTCCTTCTTAAAGAGGTATTCCAGCGCCGCCTCCACGGTGATATCGGGTTTGCGGAACAGGTCTGCGTAAAATTCCTGCTGCAAGGCATCCAGTATTTTCTGGAAACTGTCGATCACTTCCAGCTCAATTTTGATTGCCCGGATAGTACCAAAATGCACACTGGACAGGGCAGCGTTCAGCTGATGAATCTGTTTGCGTTCTTTGTTGATCTTGCGCTGAATGTTCTGCCCGAGACTGTCCGATTCGGCGAGGAAGCGTTTCTCGGCGTCTTTTAACAGGGTTTCCAGACGAGTCAGCCGCTCTTCCAGCAACTCCAGGTTTTGCCTTGGGTCATCCGATTGATACAACGTTTTATCCATGCGCTGGGCAAGATACGTTTGTGAATCAATAAAGCATTGGAACAGTGCTGGCAAATCCGTGCTGCTGCCTTTCTCTATTTGTTGATAAAGACTGTCCTGGCCATTTTTCTGTTCATTCTTCTGTTCATTTTCGAGAGCCTTTGCCAATGCGACCCTTGCCGTCGCCAAACCGTCACGTAACGCGTCACTGTCCTGATTCAGCAGGTGATGAATATGCAGCCGATGTCGTAAACCGGACTGTTCTGCCTGTTGCACAATCCGTTCATGGCTGGTGGTGGCGTGTTGCGCTTTAGGTTCCAGCTGATGAATATCCGCTATGGTATCACTGAGTCGCTCCTCGACTTTTTTCCGTTCTGCTGCAACAGTACTTTGAGCGATGTTTTGCTGTTTGATTTCCTGAATAAGTTCAGACTTTTCTGTCTTGATGCGGGTTAACTGTGCAGCACACTCTTCCTTCAGACCCACTTTCCAGGTCAGAGGAATATCAAAAATTTGTCGTTTGAGCTCTGATTGCTGATGACTATTTTGACTCAGGAGAGCATTGATAGAGTGGATGCTTTTCTCAAGTGAGTGGCACTGCTCACGAAGTTGTGTCGCATACTGGTTTTGCCGTTGCTCCTGCTGTTGTTTAGTCTCGTACTCATTCCTGAGTTGATTTTGCAGATTCTCTTTTTCTTCCTGCCGTGCGACAGACTCTGCAAAGCGCAGATTAGGGGCTTTGTCCATGGCCGACGTCAGAAGGTCTTTCTGCTGGTGGTAATGGCTTAACTGCTGCTTCAGCTGTTCCAGCTCTGCTCGCAGGGCATCCAGATTCTCTACCGGTGGCTGCTGAATATAGAAGCGATGCTCATTGAGCTGCCGAATCGTCTGCTGATGTTTGTCCACCCAGGCTTTAGCGTCAGTGGCACTTTGCAGTTGCTCATGGAGAGCCTCTAATGATTGGCGATCGGGGTCGTCATTCAATAGCCAGGCACTGGTTTGCCACTGTTCAAGACAACGAACAACACCATTCAGACTGGTTTTCTGCTGCTCGGCATCGGCCAGATCAACCGTCAGTGATTCGACCTGGGCTTCCAGCTGCTCCAGTTGCCCGGTAAGCTCATTAACCGGCGGCTTCTGAACGCCAAGCCACTGGCTTTTGGCGGACAGCTGATCGAGAAGTTGCTGGCATTTCTCCAACTGTCGTTTGCCAATGGCCAGTTCCTGCAGCTGATCCAGCAGCTGTTCTTCCTGCTGCCGCAGTCTTTCCTGCTCTTTCTCCCGGGCCAGTCGGCCAATGGTCGGGAACTCAGGTTCCCGGCTTAAACGGGCAACATTGCTGGCGATTTCTACCAGTACACTGCCGTCTTCTTTCTGCTCAAGGGGGGTATGGAGATACTCTTCTTCCGAAAAAGACGCTCCCGGTGTGCCACCCAGTAGCCAGACATGATCCGGGCGATCGCTTTCTTCGCGGATAATAGTGGCAGCTTTGCTGATGTCCCGAACCTGGATGGCGTGGCGTAACGGGCCAAACTTGGCCTCCAGCCAGGCCGCCTCTTCCAGGGAGATATCATCGTTATCAAAATAGTCACTGATCACCACTCCGCCGGTCATCTCCGCCAGCTTTTGCAGTTGTTGCAGCTCTTTTGATGCCTTGATTTCCAGCTGGGCCATGCGGGAGCGCAGCTCTTCCAGATGCTTGCCGAGCTGCACATTGGCCTGCAGGTTTTCCTGCTGTTCCTGGCTGATTTGCTGGCGCAGGGTGATAAAGTCATTGTGGCTATCCATCAGGGCAGCCGGGCGGATGGCTTGAATCGCCTGACCCAGTCTGCGAGCATCCAGCCAGTGAATATTATCCTGACGGGCCTGGGTAAGGCTGCCCTGGATTTGTACCATTGTCTGTCTGGATTGCTGGATTTGTCCGCCAAGGGTATCTATTTTCTGTTGCTGGAATTGTTGCTCATGAGTGGCGGTGTTCAGGCTGGTGTTCCAGCTGGCTTCATCCTGAATACTGTTGCGCCATTCTTCGGGAAGCATCGCAACGGCCTGTTGCAGCTTCTTCAGTTGCTCTTCTTCTTTCTGGCGCTGTTGCTGCTGCCTGATCAATACCGGTATCTGTGCAGCCAGTGTTGTTTGTTGCTCATGGTAATGTCGCCAGTGGTCGCTGCGGCTGGCTGCCTGTTTCAGATCAATATCGGTATCACCAAACGTCGCCAGCAGAGACAGGGTTGCCTCGAAATGCCCGCGAATGGTTTCCGCCTCATCCAGTAGTGGCTTCTGGCTGTAATAGCGGCCGGAAACGTCCTTTTCAGCCTGCAGCAACGTTCCCATTAACGGAGTGAGTGCGTCTGCCGACAGGTCTGGCTGGTTAAAGCTGTCACGTACTTCATTCAACGCCCTGAGGGCGGCAAGGTATAATCCGGCTTTTCGGGCTTCTTCAGAATAGGCCTGCTCGACACTGGTCAGCTGTTTTACCAGTTGTGCAATATCATCCTGCAGGCGCTTAAGCTCAGCGGACTCTTCTGCATACTGGCTTTCCAGTAATGCGTTCTGTTCGCTCAGCTCTTCCAGCTGCTGGTTATGGTTGCTCTGCTCATTTTCCAGTCTTTGCAGATCGGTATGCAGTCGTTCAAGGTTTTTGGCATGATCCAGACGCTCGTCAGCGTCTTCTTCACGGCTTGCCAGTTCACTGTCCAGGGTATCCAGGGTCAGTAATCGTGCTTCAATGGCTGACAGCTGTTGTTTTTTAGTTTCCAGCTCCAGTTGTGCCTGATGCTCTTGCTGACGTTTATCTTTCAGCTCAGCCTGAAGTTTGGCCTGTTGCTTTTCTGACCATGCCAGAACATGTTCGCCAAGGGCATAGCTGGACTCCAGAATCTCCCGGATGACTTTCCGGTCACTGCGGGTGCTTTCTATCTGGCGACGGGTTCGCTGGGTCTGTTGCAAGGCACTTTGCATGGAGCCAATGGATTGGCGTACCTGATCATCCGCCGGCAGCAGATAATCCCTCAGTCCTTTTTGCAGCTCAGACGACAAGCCGCCGTAGAGGCTGGTTTCCAGCATGCGGTAATAACGCTGGCGATCCTGGCTGTTTTCCATTCGGCGGGGAATAATCCGCTGCTCGAACTGCCAGTTCATATACTGGGCGGTGGTGTTGAAGATTTGCAGTTCACCGCCCATCATGGTGACCTGATTTCTCAGGGCTTTGCCATCCAGGGGTTCGTATAAGCCATTTTCGCCGGGTACCGGCCTCATCACCAGATCACGCACCGGAACATCATCATCGACACCGGTAATGGCAAACAGTTTCAGCTCGACTTTCGGCTGGCTCAGGCGGCGAATCTGGACACCCGCTATTGCCCGCCTGCCGTCGTAAAGTTCGTAATCCACCAGGCTGTAACAGGTACCGGCACTGATGCGTCCCCAGATTCCATTATCACTGCGATCCTGTCCGCTGTCGGAGTTGTTACGCAGGCGAACCAGACGATTGTCGGGTACCCGGTTTATCAGCAAGGCACCCATAATGGTGGTCTTACCGGCACCGTTATGGCCGATGAGGTTGCTCATTAATGGGTGCATGTCCAGAGTCTTGAAGAAGACACCCCGGAAGTTAACCAGGGTCAGGCTGCGGATCTGGGTTCTTTTCTGGCTCATGCTTCCTGCTCTTGTTCAAGGGCCTGTTCAGATATAACGGTGTCGTCTTCAACGTGACGCTTTTCTTGTGGTGCGTTTTCCGGATTATCTTCCGGATCAGAAGTTTCCTGCATCACAGGTTCTTCATCGTCATTCAGGCTGATATAACCGTCACGAACCAGCTGCGCCATGGCTGCCCTGGCGGCTTCTGGTGACGAAGCCGTTGAGCGAACAGGATCAATAAATCGCAGCAACGGTGCCTGGGTCTGCAGACGGCTGGCCTGGTTGCCTTCCAGCCTTACCATGCCCAGCCTGGCCAGCTGTCGGATGGCCTTACGCAGGGTTTCCATGGCTTTTTCACGGTCTGCCTGGGTCTCGATTTTTTTTCGTTCCAGCAGTTGGCAAAGGTATTCATTGTCCAGCAGCAGTCGCAGCCGCTCGTAGATTGCATCGGCGGATATCCAGCCACTGCCTTCCAGTTGCTCGGGGTCGAGATGGAACATGGCCAGCACCTGACCGACGACCATGGTCAGTTCATCCAGTTTTCTGGCACGAATCAGGCTTTTACCGGCAGTGCCGGGGCGGAGGTAGTAATACGCTTCCGGTGCCTGAACAAGGTCAATACCATAGCGGAGGTAGTGTTCGACCAGCAGGGAAAAACCGTCCTGGATAATATTGAAAATCCGGTGGTGGCGAGCGTCGATATGTTCACCCCGACGCAGCCGGGTATCCAGTTCCGGGAAGCATTCATCATTGATCAGGTCGGCGATCTGCTGGTAGGGGTTATCGGTCAACAATCGGTTTCTCTCTTTCCTGGCGGAGTGTGTTAGGAGTCAGACTCAGGCGTTCCACGTAAAACTCGGGAGCGATGGCCGGGAGAACCGCATGCCACTGATGATCTGCAATGTTCTGCCGGTTTTGCTGGTGGCCCATTTCAGTCAGGGCGCTGAACAGCCAGCCTGCGACCATGTTCAGTTTTTCCATAGGCCACTGGCTGGCCAGCTGTTCCAGTGCCTGTTCGTAGGATGGCAGTATTTTGGACTGTTGCTCCTGCCTGACCAGCCATTCCTTAACCTGCTGCTTCAGGGCATCAAAGTCTTCGATGGCCGTCAGTTCACCTTCATCATGGATTACCCGTGCCAGATTTTCTTTCGCCCGGGGTGGTTCAATATCCCGCAATCGGGCCAGCGGATCTTCATTGGCGTAGCGCAGATACCAGGGCAATGCCTGATAACTTCGGATGCCTTCCCGCACCCGCTCCATCAATGCCTTGCGCTCATCCATGGTGACAAACTGACGCAGGTATTGATGAACCCGGTGGTGGAAACCTTCCCAATGGTTCATGCGTTCGCTGCTCCAGTGCTCAATACGGTCAAGATGTTGCTCCAGCCGGATAACACTGTTGATGGCATCGTGTCGACTGGCCTGTTCACAATAGCGGGAAATGGCGTCCAGCAGTGAACGAAGTTCGTGGCACGAGGCCAATAGCAGTTGCTGTAAATCCTGAAGATGATTCTGGGTGCTGGTCAGCAACTGTTCGCACTGGCTGATGCTGTTTTGCCAGTCCTGCTTCAGCAGTTCCACCACTTCTTTGCGGGTGTTGATGGCATCCTGGTCCAGCTGACGCTGACGATGATCAATGGAGGTGACCAGCTGGTTGACGGTAATGTTCAATGGCGCTTCTACCTGAAGCTTCCAGAACGGTTCGTTGCCCCCCTGTTCCGCAGAATCCCTGATCTCTCTGAGGTGCGTGGCAACCGTCATAAACAGGGTACTCAGTGCTTCTTTTGACGCTTCCATACCGACACACACGGAATCGACAATCTGTTCGGACAGCGGTGTGATCAGATAAGCGTGATGTCGATGCCCACTGCCTTCAAGGCAGATCAAAAGGTGCTGCTGAAGGAGACGGCGGATCACGTCGTTACAGCGCTTTGAAGAATCCTCACTGTTATCGTCCAGTCGTGCTTTTTCCACGTTTTGGAATACCACATGCAGCTCTTCTTCACTGAATTCCGGTTGTGATTCCGTTTCTTTCCAATAGCGCAGTGCTGCCAGGTAGGCGAGATCAGCAGGTTGCAGTTTAAGGCTGATACCCTGAGTCAGGATGGTGCTGATCAGTGACGGGATGTTTTTTGATGCTGGCAATCACTACTCCATCAGTCATAAGGTGCTGTATTGGGGGAAGGTGGGGCAGAACCTGGTTAAGGCCGGTTAAGCCGGATTTATTATGAGAAAAACTGATAACAGGGTAAAGCAATAAACTGATTATTCGCTGGAATGTCTTTTAATTCCTCAGTCTTAAACAGTAGGAAGACCGAGGAGTTCATTGAAGAGCAGATTATTGGCCTATTGCGTGAATCCAGTGTCCTTGTTCCGGGCGGCAGCTTGAATATCCGGATCAGATTTCAGTCTGTCGCTGAGATATTTGTAAATGCGGGCATCTCTTGAGAGCAGTGGCAGGACAAAATCCTTGTCATTTTTGATATCTGTACTGGCATACTTAATTGCACGGCCATCACTTTTAATGGCAAGAATTACCAGGGATTTATCCTCTTTGAGACGATCGCTGGCATATTTTAATAACAGCCATTGCTGTCCTATTGCAGACTTGGCTATTTCAATATCATCCCTGAATTCGTCGGAGATATAACTGAATAACTTTGGGTTTTGTTCCACCAGGAAAAGCACCAGATCCCTGTCGTGATCTAAATTATAATCCTCACGCAAGAGTTGAATAGAAACCTTTGGAAAGAAGGCTTCAATGGCCATGTGAGCTAGCAGTTCCTTTATTATTTTTGCAGCATCATCCGGCTTAAGGAGTTCGCTGGCATCGGTAAAGATTTGGCGAAGTCCTGAACTTCTATACGGGGCTCGAAATGCATTAAGAATACCATAAGCTTCTTTGGCTATTTCATGGAAGAACCTGTATTCGTCGTCCAGATAATCAACGAACGCATAATCTTTGTAATATGACAGTATTTCGCGGCTTTCAAATACATCCACTACCAGGCAATGTTTGAATGTCCAGTTATTTATGGCGTCGCTCAGCCCGTTTTGGCACTTATTAACCAGCGTTTCAAAATACCACTTATCAGTATTTTTATCGCACTTAAAACTGTTGATTGATATATCCATGGAGGTCAGTCCTCTCAAAGCAGTCACCAATTTCACAAAGCCATCCTGTAATGCTGATGTGGTATTAACCTGAGTGTATTCTATGGTCATTTTCCCCGCGCTTTGATTAAAACTGATCGCCATTGGCCGTGAACTGCTATCAATCGATGCACAACGAAGTGTCTGGACCAAAAACCAGAAACGCTTCAATTTGCCCTGTAAGTGTTTATTTTCCTTGTCTTGGGTAAATTTATCAGAGATGTCGAGGCGAAGTGTACGACCCTTGCCTCCCTCGGCCTGTTCCAGCATTGCTATGGTGCAGACGTGCACCCCGAGGGCTGCATTAATAAAAGCGGCATCCACCATATTAAGCATGCGTAGCTTTGATACGTTAAGTTTGTGCAGTACCGAGATGCAATTGTCGTTTAATAGTCCGCAAACTCCTTGGGGGAGTATATTAATCAGCGTTCTATAATCTGTGATTTTGGTAATTTGTCCCTGCCCTGATGCTTCTGCCACCGGGGCGAGAGCATTAACAAATCGCTGATGAAGCCAGTAAATCAGGTCGTGAGCAGAATGGATATCGTTCACTTCTTTGGGCTGGTTCAGTTTTTGCAATTTATCCAGCAAGGCCTGACAATCTCTCAGCCATTGCCTGAAATTCACGGGCTGGTCGGGTAATTCCTGGTCGGTGGTCAGCAGCGGCAACACCACTTTCGAGCGCAGGTTAACAATGGCATCTTTCAGGCAATTGCTTTGTTTTTCAAGGAGTAGGAGCTCCTCGGTAAAGGGTTGGACTTCAGATGGTTTTGCATTCGATTCAGGCACGGCGGCCAGAGCCAAAAAGCCCTTATAACCCGATACAAACTGTTGTAAATCCCCCTGTAGCTGCTGAATCTCAATGCCAAGCTGTTGTAATAGTTTTGATCGGTTTGCTGACATGCTGACGGCCTTACTTCGTCCCGGGCCAAGGCAGCGACTGATTAATCGATCAGGGTGAAAATAGTCCAGCAAGCGGTTATTTTGGCGATTCAGCCAGGCAAAACCTTCGTCGACCCGGGTGAAGTCGGGTGGTTCTGCAGCACCGGTTGCGGGTGAGCTGATGATATCCTGACCGGAAGTGGTGCTGTTGGTCTGCCAGTAGGCAGACTGGTCGCCGGTCTGCAAATAGGCTCCGGGGCTGTCGGCAAAACTGCCTGCCACCAGTGTTACCTGTTGTCCGCTGGCTTGGGTTAATGCCTCAGAATACTGAGAACCAGCCACCAGACAGGGTATACCCGCCTGACGCAGGGTGATGGCAACATGATCGGTGGTTCCCCCATCTTTGAACACACAGCCGCCTAAACGTTTTAAAATATCCGGTGCCAGCATCCAGTCACTGGCGTGTTCGGCAAACAGAATGGCACCGAGCGGAATCTGTTCCGCGTTGACCGGTTCGGTGACCACCAGGGCCACACCACTGCAGCAACCTTCACTGACCATGATTCCCTCAGCCAGTGGCAGGGAGGGAGGTGCTGCACAAAAATGGGTACTGCCCGGCAGCTGGGTCACTGGCCGGCACTGGAACAGGTGGAGTTGCCCGTCTTTCACGCCGAACTCAATATCTACCGGGCAGCAGAACATATCTGCCAGCTGTTCTGTATATTCCTGCAGTTTTTGCAATATCTCCTCAGTAAGCATGATGTCTTTGCCATCGGTGCTTACCGTGGTGCTCCGTTCGATATAACCCGCTTCACCGGTCTCTTCACTGGAGATTTTTTCCAGGACAAACTGTGTCGTAACGTCTCCTGGGGTAAATTGCCGAACCGGTTTACTGTTTTCGTCATCACCGCGTCTGATCGTATAGCGATGGGGGCGGATGCCTGAACTTCCACAGACGGCCCCCCGGGGTTGACCCTGTGCAAATTCAATCTGCATGGTACCCTCCCCTTCCTGCAGTGTTAAGTCGCTGAACACTACGCCCCCCAGCTGACAATGGATGCATTGCTGCAGGACCAGCGCCATGGGTTTTACCCGCCCGGAGGGGCAGACTTCCGGCCGGTAAGCGGACGACAGGACTTGCAGGCAGGTTTTCAGGATATCGCCGCCACCATGAACCCGGGAATCATAACGACCGGCCTGGGCATCGCCGGAGCGGTCTTCATCCACGCCGGAACTTCGGACAATGCAGGCCTCATTGGATGGTTGCCGGAGCGTGAGGTAGAGATGACGAATATCCTCGGCAGCACCGATATTTTTGACTTGTTGGTAGAAATCCTCACTGGCAATAAACCCGGATAAACCCTTGAGACATTGCGCCTGTTGCTGATGGGGGAGTTCGGCAACGATCGTGCGCAATTGTTCCAGGCTGTATGGTTCGTGGCTCCAGCTGTGTAAATCTGGCAGAAAAGGCAACAGGCATTTTGCGGGGAAAGGGTGTTGCTCCAGCTTGGCGACCAGGGTTGTGTCAACCACAGTGAAGGGTGGAACCGGGATGTTAGCCTGTTGCATACGGTGCAGAAACAGTCCCTTGCCGCCCATAAAGGCCCGGGTTTGCCTGTCAGTGGTGGGTGGCAAGATGGCAGGTTGCAAGTCATGGTTGGCAAGCCTGCGGTTGTCCGTAACCGGAAGTTCGATGTCACGAGTGGATAATGGAGAAGAGTGGGTGGTTTCGTATGAATGATCCTTAATAAACCGTTTGCAAGGAGTGGGGGCATGACTGGCAAGAATGACAGGACCAGCGGATTTGAATGCTGCGTGGCAGTCAGTTTTATGAGCAGGTATGGGTGACATAAAGCACCGTGTTGTTGGTAGAGCGCTATCCATAATTGTGATTTCTATAAAATTTTCTTTATTGGACCAGTGCTTTTGAAAAAAGTTTCAACAAATAGGACTTCAGTCTTTTTGGTCTGAACTCCGGCGCTGCCCTGGCGACAGTGGTCGGTGTATTGGTTGAAGTGCCGATCATGCTGGCGCTGGTGGCTTATGCCAATCGTACCCGCGATCGTTTTCCGGTTGCTCGCGCAGGTTAATTATCTTCCCGTTGACTACTGAAATGTCGAAGTTATTAAATGACAGCTCCTTAAGGCACGCCCTAAAAAAGGCACTAGCATTGTCGAAGATACTTTCTGACCGGATTTTTCAGAATTCACAGGGGATCTACCATGCGTTCTTTGCCTTCCAGGGATCAAGTGTGTCAAACGCTTCAAAATCTTGCCAATACAGGGGGTATTGATCAGCCAGTCCGCCTGAGTGGCAGTCATCAACTGAAAACAGACATACCAAAAGGTAACTGGATGAGGCGAACGGTCAAACCATTAACGCCTCAGGATACAGTCTCCATCCATGGTCGGCAGAAACAAGAAGCTGTCGATTTGATCAGTCGATATTCTGATAAACCATTGATGACAAGAGAAATCACTGTAAGCGAAATCACTGTAGGGCAAGCCTTGCTGTTACTTCAGTCACCAGCATCAGATAAAGAATTTATTGAATGTGTGAATTCAGACCAGTTAAAGCTTGAAACAGATATCGGTAAAATAATTTTCAACGATTATCTGGAACAAAAAATATCAAACCAATCTGAACATTCGGTTGACCCTCTTGGCAAAGTCAATCGCTTGATTGAAGAAATACCTGACTCCTCTGAAGCCGCCAGAACTCTGGCTGATCAGTGGTTGTTAAGTCAGAAAATGAAACTTTTGGACAATACCCCTGCGTGTGAAAAAGTTGTGCAGGAAGCTCTGAGCACACCAGATTCCAGCATGGGCAAGCCGTCATTTGACGACCAGGAGTACTTTCAGCATGTAAGACAGGTTTTACCTGACTATTTGCAAAGGGTAGAAATGGTGGCAAATTTACCAGCTTCGGAGCTGGAAATATTGAAAAAGACAATGGAGGAAAAAGGGGTACCACCATCCGATCCGCTCTACCAGACTACGTTGGCCCATATTGCTTCAGCATCAGGGCAAAATCCTGACGTTGCTATCAAAACAACCATAGAAAGTTACCAGGATTATCTGACTCTCATCGAAAACGAGAAACAAGCAGTAAGCCAGTCATTAAAAGAAGACCGGCTTGAACTCGAAAAGTTTGAAGAAGAAAAAGCAACAATGAGTAAAGAGGACATACAGGAGTCTTTATGGGTAGGCCATACTGGTGTTCGTATTGCCAGTAATGAAAATAGATTGACAGTACTCAATGAATGGAGTGATTTAATGCAAGTAGAGCTGAAACGCTTAAACTCAGAATCGCTTTGAGTTCTCCCATGCATTGAGGCAGATCACGTTGGTTGAGTTTAATGATATTGCTGTTCGCCTGTAGCCGTTAACTCAGGAACTGATGAGATAGCTGAGTAAGACCGTGTTTGAGAGCATCAGAGAAATTCGGCTCTGATGCTCTTCTGCTCAACAGGCCCTATGCTTTCTTCTTCTGATAAACCTTCACGCCACCGGTCTCCCCACATTTTCCTGCCATCCCGGCCAAGCCCTGAAGTCGGTATCCATTGCCGTGCATAAGGGACAGGTGACCAGCGTTATGGGGCGCAATGGTGTTGACGAATGAGAAGTTCTAGCCGGTTTATTTTTTCATCGGTACGCTTAAAACCTGCAATCATGGCTTCAGCCAAAGCAGAAACATCGGCTTTAACACCCGCAAGCTCACGATCTTGTTGGGCAAACCGTGTACGCATCTCCTGTCGTGTTGCCAGTATCTCCTGATGGGTATCACCAGTGATTTTGATGAGATTACGAACTGCACTGTCCAGCGAATCAAAATGGGATTCAAGTTTCTCCACTCTGGCTTCCAATGACATACTGCATACCATTACGTTTATTGTTTGAGACATGAGCATAGCAAACAATAAAGACTGGCACAGAGACAACTAACACCCGCCTCTGGCACAATCCTGTGGCAGGGCAGGGGGCGGTCATTGGTCTGGTTCGTGACCGGGGTGAGGCGGCTATTCTGCTGGTTGAGCCGTTCTTTGAGTTTGCCAGGCGGATACTGGACCAAGGCGAGGTTGCCCTGGCAGGAACCGGCGACGCCATGGATGAAGTTGCCGTTCGCCGTTTAATTACTGTTTGATAACCGGTAATTGTATTCGGTGTCAGCGCTGGTGGCCTGATTTAAAAAGGTATTTTGATAAACAGTTCGATGGTAACATTTTACTCCTATACAACTATTTTCAAATTGTCGTGTAAATTACAACTGCCTTAATACTCAAGGAAATGGCATAGAGGGGCGGTAGTGTGAGTGCTGTTCAGAAATTTTTTATCAGCGATCAACCGGTCTTAAAACCGCTTTACCACCCTTGCCATGGCGAACGGTAATTTCCATGCGCCCAAAATCAACAGCCTGAACTTTAAGATGCAGAGCTTCCTTCAGTCGAAGACCGGCACCATACATTAATTGGGCGACTAATAATAATGGTGTACCTTTGAGATAGGACAAGACAGAGTTGGCTTCAGTCACCGAAAACACAACAGGGAGTTTTTTGGGGCGTTTGGATTTTTGCCAGTCATTGATCGTGAAACTGTCACGCCTCAGCACTTGTTTGTACAAAAAGACCAGGGCACTCAATGCCTGCTGCTGAGTACTGACAGCAACGTGCTTTTTCATCACCAGATAAGTGAGAAAATCACGGACATCATCGCCAGCCAGTAAATCGGGATGACGCATTTTATGAAATTTTATAAAGCGTTTAATCCAGTCCCAGTAGCTGCGCTCGGTAGACAGAGAATAACCGGTAGAGCGAATGGCAATTTGAAAACGTTCTTGTAATCTCATATAAGTCCTGCTTGATACTGTAATTTTATACAGTAAAAGCTAGTTCGTATATGCAGAAAATCAACTGAATGGTTAACCTGTTGTTTTGAATGAAAATAAAGCAATCTGTAATCACACGGGTTGCTTGACCGAAAAATATACGAATTACAAAATACGAATCAGAAGATATAGCCTTTAAAATGCAGAACGCTGTGTAAGTCACGCTGTATGGGGGTATCGGCTGGTGTGTATAGCGAATCTACAGTATGTTATACGAAACTGATTCGTGTAAACGACTGTTATGAGCCTAAAGGAACATTATGGAATCAATCATTACCCATGCAATTAACTTACGGAAAGAAGAAAGGTTTACAGATTCAATAAGAGCTTTGGAAAAGCTGGTAGATGACGAAAACTATTCGGGACAAGCATTCTTACAAATCGCATGGAATTATGATGCTCAAGGACTTGAGCGAGAAGCTATACCTAACTATAAAAAGGCACTTGATGGTGTTTTATCTTATGATGAAAGGTTTGACTGCCTATTAGGACTGGCAAGCAGTTTAAGATGCATTGGAAACTATAGCGAGGCAGATATCTACTTTAAATTATTGCTCTCAGATTACCAGGACAAAGATGAAATAATTCCTTTCTATGCAATGAATTTATACAATCTCGGAAATCATAAAAAATCTGTCCAATTGTTACTTCATACATTGTTGAAAACTACAAACTCAACAGATATCAAAGCATATAAAAATGCAATCAACATTTATGCACAAAATCTAGATCAAACGTGGTAGTCCGTGCAACCGGCTCATAAATCGGGTAAGGGCTGGTCTTTCTCCAACCCTCCCCACAGCACCCGGCATGCGGGTCCGCACCGGGCGGTTCAACGATGATGGTGAAACCTGACCCATAAGTCTTTCAATGAAAGATAAAAAGAAAGGACACCCATTTTTTAAAAAGTCAAGAGAGTACGTCATTTATTCATTTTTTAAATGATAGTATTGATCATTGTAAGAATTTCTCATTCATACCAAACAGGAAGCGTATAAAAAGCACTAAGTAACAGCCAGAGAGAAGACACTATCAAGACAATATAAGAAAGCAATATAAGAAAGAGCATTCAGAAAATTCTGGCCACATTAAAGTCAATGAAAATATGTTGATCAGGCAGGATAGAGAGCACCACTCACAGACACCCCATGAACCCAGCATTTTCCGGTGCTTTCTGCATAAGCCTTCAGTGAAGCCAGCTTGCCGACTGCGCGGTGAAAACGATTATTCCACCGCATAGTCTCCAACCATTCTTTTGGGTCAATACCCAAGCGCTCCAGGATAGGTGGTACATCGTCAGTTATACGACCACGTTTGCCTTTTCGGACAATTCGGCCAGACCAGTCAACCAGTTCAAAGTAGCTACTGAGTGGGTATGGAATCGCCTGTTCCGGGTTTTGACCCTGAGCTTTTAACGGCTTCAAGGGTGCTTTTTGTTTTTTTCCGTTTACGCTGTCGTATGACTCAATGCGCTCTTTAATAGAGGTATGTTCTGAGGTTTCCAGCGTTGCTGCAATTTTTGCCCGGATGGGGTTTAAGTCGACATAGGCCATGCAAGTCAGCAATGCTGCCTCATCTAACAGAGCCTGACTTTTGTAACGACCTTCCCAAAAGCGCCCTTTGCACTCATCCTCCTTATTGGCCAGCCGGGCTAAGTATTCGTTGAGACAGCGCATGAACCAGCTGATATCCATTAAGCGACCTCGGTACTCCTGGGCATATTCTTCGACTCGCAGCAGCTCTGCTTTGCCCAGCTGATCGCCGACAAGAAAACGCTGAACCAGGTGCGGACCTGCAAACAGCTGCGTCCAACGTTGTAAGACTTCTTTGGTGCCCCATTTTTTGGCTTGCTGACTATTGATATGGAGCACCACATGATAATGATTCGACATCACCGCATAAGCACAGACTTCCAGGGAAAAAATACCAGAAAGCGCTTTCAACCGATCAACCACCCACTGCCTGCGATGCTCATAGTTTTTGCCTGAGAAATTATCTTTGCCGCATAGGAAGGCCCTGCGAACGCAGCGTGCCATGCAGTGGTAGTAGGGCGTACTGGCTGGATCTATGAGGTTTTTTCGGGCGGTCGTCATGTCATTTATTTTGGTTACTGGGTAGATTTCCTTAATGCCCTTAAGAGGCTCCAGAAGAAAAATAGACAGTGTGGCCGATTAGTCAAATTTTTGGGTGTCCTTATTTTCTTTATTTTCCTCCCGATACGGGGCTTATTTGACTGGTTCACCATCGATAACTGGGAAGATCTGTTTACAGCGATTATTGAAGGCAGGAGTGTCAGCTTAAAACACTTGATGGTTGACACCACATAGGGGAGTTTCTGGTAGCCCTGTTTAACCTGTGTTCTGAACTTGCTGATAGCCTGGCTGATCGGGCAGCATGATTTCGTTTGGCCTAAATGAATGAGTTATGGAAAGATCTATTGGATTAGGCATTTATCAATGATCAGCGGGAATTGCTGTCGTCTGCTTTGCCTACTACGTTTCGGCGGTTCCATTTTTCAGCAAGTTTGCTCTCGTCCATTCCGCCATCCATGTGGTGCATACACCCTTTGCACCAGATCGAGAAACTTTCTTGCGCCCACGGGCCACCTTTCATTTTGACTTCACTCCCGCAGAACGGGCAGTCTTTTAATTCAATATCCATTGTTGCTAGTCTCTGCCAGTCAGCGTTTAACAAGGGCGTTCACAGGACTGCGCCTGTGACGCAGGTGTTATATGCCTTATCGAATTTGGAGAATATATGGATATCTTGATTGAGCAAGAAATCGAACTTCATCAGTACGAAATACGTCAGAGTTTGCTAGATATCGAACGTCTGATTCATCCTAGCTTTTCTGAGATTGGTAAATCAGGTATTAGTTATGACTTTGCTTCAATCATAGAAATGATGAGTTCAGAAGAACCTTCAGAGGTTCGGATTCATTCGCAAAACTATGAATGTGTCCAACTTGAACCATCGGTTCAGCTATTGAAATATGAGTCAGTTTTAGTAGCGCCGTCGGGCGAGACTAGCGACTATGCTAAACGTTGCTCTATTTGGGCTTTTAACGGCTTTCGTTGGCAACTGAAGTTTCATCAAGGAACTCCATGTCCAGTTTTTGAATTGGTCTAATATCAGGCTTGGGCAAACGGGCATATAACAAAGCATTTAAGCTGGATGCGCAAACGCGTGCCGAACTCGCTTCGCTCAAACATGGCACACGTTTACTCACCACTTAATGCGGCGTTATGTTCACCCATGCTGCCCGCAGCGCACAACTTGTTTTTTGATACTGTTCTTTATCTTGTTTGTATTAGTTTCACCACTATGTTTTGGGGTCGAAACTAATAAGGTCTATTTGTCTTGCAATCCCCTGTATGTGGTCTAAGTTTCCCGCACACAAGAAAAAACCCGGATCGTCGGAGTTAGCGGCTCCTACCGGGTTTCTCTGTATAGCAATGAGCTGCTGCTCGGGAGACAGTATAGCAATGATTTCCTTTGCCTACACAATTGGGATTGCAAAGTTGATACGGGTAAAACTCAATACAGAAGGTTTGGAAAACCTGAACATGACCCAGAGGTACTTACTGGTTGTATTGGCGACCTTTGCCAACTCTGAAGGGGAGTGCTGGCCGAGCCAGGGAGCACTGGCAGAAATTCTTGGCGTAACCCAAGGAACGATCTGCACCAGTTTGAGAAAGCTGGAAAAAGAAAAATTCATTGAAAGCTGTCACCGGAAAACCAGAAACGGAGGTAATGCCAGCAAAATCTACCGGATGCTGTTTGAACCGTTTATGTTCAAGCGTATCAAGGAAGAACAATACAACTGCTTCGGCCAGCGGATTGACGATCCTCGAATGACTGATGCTTCCTGGGCGGAAGGCTTGGAGTAAGTGAACATAACAAGTCAGTCAACCGGAACTCCGCTCCGCTCCGCTGCGTCCGGTTACTTCAAGCGTTAGGCTCACTCTGCAACATCGTACAAACTTCCATTGTTGATTCGTGTTGCGCAATAAGCTGCACTCATTGGCATGATTAAATCATTCAAACATAAAGGGCTCAAACAGTTCTTTGATACGGGCAAAAAGGCTGGAATTCAGGCCAGGCACGCAAAGAAGCTAAGAATGCAGCTGACTGCAATCGATACTGCCCAAGTGCTTGATGATATTGACCTTCCTGGTTTTTCTCTTCATCCATTGAAGGGTAATAGGTCAGGAATATGGTCAATCTCAGTGAGTGGTAACTGGCGAGTTACCTTTGAATTTCGGGATGCAATGCGTACATCCTTAACTATGAGGATTATCACTAATGTCCATGCACAATCCACCTCACCCTGGAGAGTTCATAGAATCCATTTACATGGAGCCTTATGCAATTAGTTGTCGTTATCTGGCCGAACAGCTTGGTGTAGCTGCTTCAACTCTTAACAGAGTTATAAAAGGAAAAAGTGCAGTTTCACCGGAAATGGCACTGAGATTATCAAAGGTTCTTGGTCGGACACCTGAAAGTTGGCTTGCAATGCAGGATAATTATGAAATATGGCAAGCACGAAAGAGAATAAACCTTTCAGATCTACAACCCCTCAAATTTTTAACCGCATAGACCCAGACAAAAATCAAAAGCGTGAGCCTAAATCGGGTAAGGGCTGGTCTTTCTCCGGCCCTCCCCACAGCACCCGGCATGCGGGTCCGCACCGGGCGGTTCAACGATGATGGTGAAACCTGACCCATAAGTCTTTCAATGAAACAAGCCCAACTTTCGCGAGGTAACTGTTATTCAGTGCCTGCTGTACCGCATAGGTTTTACTCAGACGGTAATACCCTTTGCTGCTGGCTGCGATCTTGGCAGCGTTCACTTTATCAACGCCTAACCTGACCAGATTTTTAAAACGGGTTTTCGGCTTGCGCCATTGCTTCAGAAAGCAGCAACGGATTCGCCGACGTATCCATTGATCCAGCAGGGGAATTGGTCGGTAATATTCCGATAACCGGAAATACCCCATCCAACCCCGGATATATTGTGCCAGTTTGTGTAACCGATGTTGCATTGAGACACCCCAGCGACGACTGGTCAACTTGAGTATCCGGTATTTGAATCGGTCCAGACACTTCTGGGCCCAGCGAACTTTCTTCCCTGTGAAGGTGAAACTCAGGAATTCGCTTTCTGTTGCTTTCACAACCTTCTCATCATAAAGAGCTTTTCCGGGAGTTAATCTTCAGTTTCAATTTGCGTTCAATGAATTGGGTAATGCTGTGCATCACCCGATCCCCTGCACGCTGACTTTTGACGAGAATCACAAAATCATCACAGTATCTTGCAAAGCAATGACCCCGATATTCAAGCTCCTTGTCGAGTTCGTCGAGGACCACATTAGACAGCAAGGGTGATAAAGGCCCACCCTGTGGCATGCCAACCCTGGTCGGGTAGACATTGCCCTCAATCATGACACCGGAGCGCAGGTAGCGACCAATCAGTTTCAGAAGGCGTTTGTCGTGGACCTTACGGGAGACCCTCGACATCAAAACGTCGTGATTAACCGTATCAAAGAATTTACTCAGATCAACGTCAACGGCGTAATGCAGCCCCCGGTTGATCAACTGCTTAACCTGACGGACTCCGTCGTGTGCTGACCGTGCCGGTCGGTAGCCAAAGCTGTTTGGAGAGAACCCCGGATCAAAGACAGGCGTCAGCACTTGCACAATGGCCTGCTGTATAACCCTGTCGATCACGGTTGGGATTCCCAGTAAGCGTTCACCACCATCCGGCTTTTCTATAACATGCCGACGTACTGGTGACGGCTGGTAGGTTCCGTCCAATAGAGCTTGACGCACTGAAGGCCAATGCTGTTTGGCAAAGTCGGGATAAGCTTCAATGGTGACTCCATCAATACCCGGAGCACCTTTGTTGCTTTTGACCTGTTTCCATGCACTTGCCAGATTAGCCGGTTCAAGTACGCAATTTAGTAGATCATGGTTCAAAGCTGGTTAAAGATTCTGTCGCCAAGTACGGTGAGTCGCCGGACGGCTGCATCGCCTTGAGTGAATCAGTCTCCTCTTTGTCATTGATGTTTGGCCCTTCGCTGACGACTTCCCGTCCGTTAATGACTTCTGTCGTACAGCTACTATGGCCTCTGCTGACTTCTGTCCAATCACCATGCGGAGTTGCCTCTGCTGGCGCTATTGGTTGCCATCGGGTTTGCTCGAACAGGATGATGAGTCACTGTTCGCCGAGCCTGTTGTAACCAGTGGCTGAGAACTGGGAACTTACCAATCGCATGTTGAACAGATCTCCCCGGATAAGGACATGGACTTTCAGTGCACAACCGCCGCATTTACCGTGTCTCACGAACCTGAGGGCTTCGTAATCTTTGGCTCACTCGCCCAGAGACTCAGCCTTGTATGCGGTTTCTTTACGTCGGCTCGCACCTTTGCACTCAGACTGCCTCCGCACAGCCCCTCGCGGGACTGCACTTGCCTTAAGCTAGTGGTTGTCATCAGCAGGCGTCTTTACCGCCAGTCAGATGTAGGTTCTCCCACAGGGGACTTTCACCCCATCAGTTCATGCCCATGCCGGGCGTACCAAAAAATTCCAGCGGTCACTCACTCCGCTCGTGCCGCTAAATTTGGCGTTATATGCTTTGTGCAAACCTGGAAGTTTTTTATAATTTGCAGATCTTGTTTTTGATATGGGAAAAGAATAAATTCCCAAAAACGTATTTTGTATCACTTTTCCCTTGAATTATTGAGATAGCTGAGTAAGACCGTATTTGAGAGCATCAGAGAAATCCCGCTCTGATGCTCTTCTGCTCAACAGGCCCTATGCTTTCTTCTTCTGATAAACCTTCACGCCAACAATAACAGCAGCAGCCACTAAACCGGCAAACAACAGATGATCCGGTTCCGTCAGCTGATGCCAGATAGCTGTCATCACACCACCGGTAGAGTGATCTCCCGGGTGGGCCATAGCCTGACTGGCGATCAGGGTACTCACGCTGGCCAGTGACAGTAATTTGATGTTCATGCCTGTTTTCCTTGTTTGAATTTTATCAGTTAAACCGTTGGATGTTCTACGCGGTCGCTGCGGCTTCCGGCATTTTGGCATCCAGCATGCCTTTATCGATAATGAAATCGATGATCTCCCGCACGCCTTCGTTGGCCTTCAGGTTGGTGAAGAAAAACGGGCGGTCTCCCCGCATTTTTCTGGCATCCCGATCCATCACTTCCAGAGAGGCTCCAACATGAGGGGCCAGGTCTGTTTTGTTGATAATCAGCAGGTCGGAGCGGGTAATGCCCGGGCCACCTTTGCGTGGGATTTTGTCGCCGGCAGAAACGTCGATGACATAGAGGGTCAGGTCAGACAGTTCCGGGCTGAAAGTGGCACTGAGGTTATCGCCACCAGACTCTACCAGAACCAGTTCAAGACCGGGGTGGCGCTGGCACAGTTCATCAACTGCCGCCAGATTCATGGAGGCGTCTTCACGAATGGCGGTGTGTGGGCAGCCACCGGTTTCTACCCCGATGATCCGGTCTTCGTCCAGCGCTTCATTGCGCATCAGAAATTGGGCGTCTTCTTTCGTATAAATATCGTTGGTGACCACGGCCAGATTGTAATGGTCGCGCATGGCGGCACAGAGTTTGGTCAGCAGTGCGGTCTTACCGGAACCGACCGGGCCACCGACACCGACACGCAGGGTTTGTGGGGTTCTTGATGTTGTCATGGTGATTGTCCTTGTTATTAACGGGTAAATGGTCAGGTTAAGAGCGGAATAGCCTCGAATACTGATGCTCATGCCAGCAACTGGCCATGGCAAAGTGCATCAGGTTGTTACCAATTTCATGATCTGCCAGTGACTGGGCCAGGGTGAGTGCGGGTTCGATCCCGTGAATCAGGCGCTTCAGAATATGCTGGGCATCGGTCTGGCCAAGGGGAACGGCTTTGGTGGCTGCGGTTACCTGGTTCTCACACCAGGACCAGAGCAACCCTGTCGCAGCGGTTTTCTTATCGATGCCATGACATAACGAGGACAGGGCGAACATGGCGGCCTGTGTCGGCGATTGCAACCAGTCCGTACGGGCTTCGTCCGGATACATGGACTTGACCCAGACAGCAAATGCGCGGCCAACCTGGCAGTCTTCATCGTATAACTCCCTGGTCTCCCGGAAAGCCAGCAGCGTTTCGTTCCAGTGGTTAACCTGCTGCCGGTCTTCTACCGAAAAGGCGTCGTATAGCCGGAAAAACACCGGTATATCCAGACGGGCCATGCCCTGTTGCATCAGTTCGCTGATCCAGTTGCCGGTGGTCTCACGGTTATAGCACCACTGTCGGTCAATGGCGGTTTCCAGCCCCTGGGAGTAAGCAAACGCACCAACCGGCAGTGCCGGGCTGGCCAGATGCAGCAGACCCAGCAGCGACTCAGTGGTGATGCTCATGATGGGCGTGTCCATGTTCGTGAGCATGACTGTGCTGATGATGGGAATGACCCTTGCTATAGGCACCGTTCTCAGGCTCAAAGGGAGCCTGTTCATGGTCCAGTTCCAGCCCAAGCAGGGACACCATATCATCCAGAACATGGTCAACCTGGTAGCGTAGCCAGTTGTCGCCTATCTGCAAGGGAACGTGGCGGTTGCCCAGGTGATAACAGGCCCTGGCAAAGGTCAAAGGATCCTTACAACGGGCGGTGGTGACGGCTTCACTGGCGGCGGTAATGCGGATGATTTCGCCGGTTTCAGCTTGCAGCAGAGTGCCGTCACGCATAACGTCGCCACGGTCAATAAAAATACCGGCATCCCGGCCACTCACCGTAACGGCTTTCAGTCGTCCACGTTTGCGTTGATCAAAAGGGAGCAGGAGTTCATCAGAAAACTCACTGCTCGCTGTCGGGAGGCGCTCGATTAACTTCAACATAAACGATCCTCGGTTTCAGAATAAGAAATAACGCTGGGCCAGCGGCACCACGTCTGCCGGTTCACACACCAGCAGTTCGCCATTGGCCCTGACTTCATAGGTTTCCGGGTCCACCTCCATCCGGGGCTGCCAGGTATTGAGCACCATATCCGCCTTGCGGATGATCCGGGTATTTTTAACGGCAGATAAGGTTTTCTTCAGGCCCAGTTTTTCACCAATACCCGCCTCCAGTGCCGCCTGGGAAACAAACGACAATGACGTATCGGCAACGGCCTGCCCCATAGCACCAAACATGGGGCGGTAATGAACCGGCTGGGGTGTCGGGATGGAGGCATTCGGGTCGCCCATCGGTGCCGTTGCGATAGCACCCCCCTTAATCACCAGTGACGGTTTAACGCCGAAAAATGCCGGTTTCCACAGCACCAGGTCAGCCAGTTTACCCGGCTCAATGGAGCCGACCTCGTGGGCAATACCGTGGGTAATGGCGGGGTTGATGGTATATTTGGCGATATAGCGGCGAGCCCGGAAGTTATCCACCCCGGCATCGCTATCTTCGGGCAACAGTCCCCGTTGCACTTTCATTTTATGGGCGGTCTGCCAGGTTCTGCTGACCACTTCGCCGACCCGTCCCATGGCCTGAGAGTCTGAGGCGATCATACTGAAAGCGCCCAGGTCATGGAGAATATCTTCCGCCGCAATGGTTTCCCGGCGGATACGGGAGTCGGCAAAGGCCACATCTTCAGGAATATTGGGGTCCAGATGATGGCAGACCATCAGCATGTCCAAATGCTCATCCACCGTATTGACCGTGTAGGGGCGTGTCGGATTAGTAGACGATGGTAGTACATAGCTTTCGCCACAGGCTTTAATAATATCCGGTGCATGGCCACCACCGGCCCCTTCCGTATGGTAGGTATGGATCACCCGACCTTTAAAGGCGGCCAGTGTGTCTTCCACAAAACCGGATTCGTTCAGGGTGTCGGTATGGATTGCCACCTGAATGTCGTATTTCTCAGCCACTGTCAGACAGCAGTCAATAGAAGCCGGTGTGGTTCCCCAGTCCTCATGGAGTTTCATGCCCATGGCACCGGCCAGCACCTGTTCTTCCGGGGCTTCGGGCAGGCTGCCATTGCCTTTGCCCAGAAAGCCAATGTTCATGGGCAGGCTGTCCACGGCCTTGAGCATGGTGCTGATATGCCAGGTGCCGGGCGTACAGGTGGTGGCATTGGTGCCGGTGGCAGGCCCCGTGCCGCCACCGAGCATGGTGGTGACACCGGAGGTCAGGGCTTCTTCAATCTGCTGGGGGCAGATAAAGTGAATATGGGCATCGACACCGCCGGCGGTAATGATCTGCCCTTCTCCGGCAATCACCTCGGTGCCCGGACCGATAATAATATCCACACCTTCCTGAACATCCGGGTTACCCGCCTTGCCAATTTTTTCAATACGACCCTGTTTGATACCGATATCAGCCTTGACGATACCCCAGTGGTCGAGAATCAGGGCGTTGGTGATAACGGTATCCACAACCTCAGCACCGGGCCGCTGGCTTTGTCCCATACCGTCCCGGATTACCTTGCCACCGCCAAATTTCACTTCATCCCCGTAGACCGTGTAATCCTTTTTGGGGCTGATAAACAGTTCGGTATCCCCAAGACGAACTTTGTCGCCTACGGTGGGGCCAAACATATCCACATAGGTTTGCCGGTCCATCTGCGTACGTTTGATGGTCATTGTGCTTCTCCCGGCTGTTTTGGTTCTGGCAGTGTGCCCATCACCTCGCCACGGAATCCGTAAATGGTCTGTTTGCCAGCATAGCGAACCAGTTCGACCTGTCGGTCCTGGCCGGGTTCAAAGCGGACAGCCGTTCCTGCCGGGATATTCAGGCGAAACCCGAGGGTCTGCTCACGGTCAAAAGCAAGGGCGGGATTGGTTTCATAAAAGTGGTAGTGGGAACCCACCTGGATAGGACGGTCACCGGTATTGGCCACCGAGAGGGTCAGGGTCTCCCTGCCGACGTTAATCTCAATGGGGTCGGCAGAGGCAATCACTTCTCCTGGTATCATGATCAATCCTCAGGCTATGGGGTTATGGACGGTGACCAGCTTGGTACCATCGGGGAAGGTGGCTTCCACCTGAACCTCGTGGATCATTTCCGGAATACCGTCCATCACCTGTTCACGGGTGATCACTTCACGGCCTTCATTCATCAACTGGGCCACTGTTTTACCGTCACGGGCACCCTCCATGATATGCATGGAGATCAGCGCAATGGCTTCCGGGTAGTTCAGTTTGACCCCGCGACCTAAACGACGCTCGGCAACCAGTGCTGCGGTATAGAGAAGCAGCTTGTCTTTTTCCCGGGGGGTAAGTTCCATAGTGAGATCCTGCTTTAATTATTCGTTAATTTAGGTATTCCAGATACGTGGCCGACACCCTTTGCGGCCATTGAATCGTTCTCTCTCAGCTTCCCAAATCCAGGTGAAAATGGTTCTGGCCTGCTCTGATGAATCACCCAGGTAACGCACAATAAACACACCGGCCCGCCAGGTGATGGCGGTTACCCGGTGCCAGCCTTTATCGACCAGCTGGCTGTGCAGGCCGGGTAAGTCTGGCGGGCTTTCCAGGGTGATCAGAAAGGTGCCAAAGACGGTGTGATTATCGAGCCCCAGAAGGGACATGGGCAGTGCAGACCCGGCAGCAAAATCGAGCCTGTCAAGGTAGAGCGGTTTGCTGTCCCGGGTCAGGGTGAGATGCTGGGTGAGTTGCCCTCGGGCAAACTGCTCGCCGCTGGCGGTTCGACCCAGACAGATAATATCCCAGCCTGCAAAGAGCGCATTGCCGCTCAGTTCAATGCGGGTATCAAGCTCGGTAATGGCACCGTTAAACAGGATGGTTTCCTGAGGCAGCCACTCCATGGAGGCTGAGTCGCTGACCGTGATATGCGTTGTCTGTTTTTGTAGTTGACCATTGCCGTTGAAATAGACTTTACCGGCAGCCGGGGTTGTGACCAGCCCATGGGCACCTTTTCTGATGGCAAAGCGCTGTACCAGTTCATCTCCGGCCACCAGGCCACCGGGAGGATGCAGAATATAAAGATGGGTCAGGTCTTTGCCTTCCGGCCAGAAAGGGCGTTGAATGCGCAGCGGCCCATAATGGCGGGTTCTCCCCATCAGGGTACGGCCATTCAGGTGTTTAAGTTCTACGTCTATCCCGGCACGCCAACCCGACGACGATACCTCGGCGCTATCAGGCCTGCTGCTCTGGTTGCTCTCTGTCTCACCCGATGATGCTTGCATATTACAGCCTTGTGCTTGTTCTTATCCGGGATCATTTATTGGTGATCTTTTTGATCAATGGCAAAACCTGTGCCAGACACAGTATTTCACTGAATACGTCACTTGTCGCCGACATAATACCTGACCAAATGGTCATTATGAATGCCTTGATTTGGTGCGGCATCAGTTAATGTGCCTGCAAGGCGCGCCAAAATATGGCGTACCCCCTGTTGTTTCCGGCAAATGCCTGCCGGTCTGGAAAATTCAGGGCGGAGGCTCTCTTTCCCAGCCAGCTTTCCCATGGCGCAAGCACTGAAACTGACCATGGCACACCTCTTGCTATCCCCTGTTCAGGAAACGAACAGCGAACAATCGACAGCGGGGAAGCTATGAACAACCGGTTAAACAAACTATCCAGGAACTTTTTAACGGCATCGGTGGCTACTGCCGCACTGTCATGGTCAGTAATGGCTCAGGCTGCAGACACCATTAAGGTTGGGGTGCTTCACTCCCTTTCCGGCACCATGGCCATCAGTGAAACCACGCTGAAAGATACCGTGTTGATGATGGTGGAAGAGCAGAATAAAAATGGTGGGGTGCTTGGCAAGAAGCTGGAGGCAGTGGTCGTTGACCCGGCCTCGGACTGGCCATTGTTTGCCGAGAAAGCCAGGGAGCTGCTGGTTAAAGAAGACGTCGATGTTATTTTTGGCGGCTGGACTTCCGTGTCCCGCAAATCGGTACTGCCGGTGGTGGAAGAACTGAATGGCCTGATGTTCTACCCGGTTCAGTATGAAGGGGAAGAGTCCTCGAAAAATGTGTTTTATACCGGCGCGGCACCCAACCAGCAGGCCATTCCGGCGGTGGATTACCTGATGAGCGAAGAGGGGGGTGCGGTCACCCGTTTTGTTCTGGCCGGTACCGACTACGTGTATCCAAGAACCACCAATAAGATTCTGGAATCCTACCTGAAAAGCAAAGGCATCAAAGATGCTGACATTATGATCAATTATACGCCGTTCGGTCACTCAGACTGGCAGACCATTGTTTCTGATATCAAGAAGTTTGGTAATACCGGTAAAAAGACCGCGGTGATTTCCACCATCAATGGCGATGCCAATGTCCCATTCTACAAGGAACTGGGTAACCAGGGGGTTTCGGCTGAAGAGATTCCGGTGATCGCTTTTTCGGTGGGTGAAGAAGAACTTTCCGGCATTGATACCGGGCCACTGGTAGGTCACCTGGCGGCGTGGAATTATTTTATGAGTGCTGAAAGTGACACCAACGACGAATTTATTGAAACATGGCAGTCTTTTATCAAGGATGAAGAGCGTGTTGCCAATGACCCGATGGAGGCCACTTACATCGGCTTCAATATGTGGGTTGAGGCGGTTGAGAAGGCCGGTACCACCAACGTTGATTCAGTGCGTTCAGCGATGTATGGCATTACCGTTCCTAACCTGACCGGTGGCACAGCGGTGATGAATACCAACCACCATCTGACCAAGCCGGTATTGATTGGTGAGATTCAGGATGATGGTCAGTTTGAGATTGTCTGGGAAACCAAAGGTGGCGTTATTGGCGATGCCTGGACTGACTTCCTGCCGGAAAGTTCCAAGATTGTTGCCGACTGGTCGGCACCGGTTAAGTGCGGCAACTATAACCTGGAAACCGGCGTCTGCTCCGGCCAGAACTACTGATTTATAAGATGATATAACAATCACGCCCTCCTCCCGTCAGGGAGGAATGGGTATATAGGGATGTATTATGAATCAGAACCTCCGGCAGATGGTTCACAGTCTGCCAGCCCGCTTTCTCCTGTTCCTGCTGCTGATTTTATCGCGGCCGGTGTTGGCGCTGTCGCCCGAAGACCTTAAACCATTATTAAGCAAAAGTTCCTGGGGACAGCTGGAAGCTGTGATTACGTCCCTGGCGCAAGAAGGCAGCGAGTCCAGCCAACAGGTTCTGGAACACTGGCTCAATGGCAAACTGTTTGTTGAGAAGCAGCATAAACGACTGGTGTTCGCTGAAAAGACGCCGGATAAACAGTATCGGATTTTTGACCCTTTTCCTGCCCAAGGAAAGCTGCAAGGTGCGTCTTCAGTCCTTGGCACAGTAAAGAAAAGAGCGCTGAAAAAAGTAAGAATTAATAATCAACTGCGCTCAATCATTAAAACAGCACTGGCATCCTGGGACTTGAAAGCCAGTGACCCACAAACCCGCATAAATGCCATATACGCCTCTCTGAAAACGCTGGATAGCAAAACGCTGGGTACACTCAGAACTATGAGGGCCAGCGAGGAGAGTCAGGGAGTTATCAATGCCCTGGATATGGCCCTGGCCCTGGATCGCCTGCAGATGGGTTCGATCAGTGAACAAATAGAAGCGATTGAAGTACTCACCCGTTCTGATCACCCCTTTATTCGTTCCGCACTGGCGGAGGCAGTAACCGCTACGGACCATACCGCGCTGGCACAAACCATCAAAACGGCACTGGCCGAAATTGACCAGCGACAGCAGTACTATACCGTGGCTGAAAATATCTTCTTTGGCTTGAGTCTTGGCTCTGTGCTGTTGCTGTCGGCTATCGGGCTGGCGATTACTTTCGGGGTGATGGGCGTGATTAATATGGCCCATGGGGAGATGATGATGCTCGGTGCCTATACGACGTTCGTCATTCAGTCTGTGTTCCCGGAACTTATTGATCAGTCCCTGTTTATTGCCATACCCCTGGCCTTTCTGGTTGCCGGTGCTGCCGGGGTGCTGATAGAGCGGCTGGTTATCCGCCATCTCTATGGCCGTCCCCTGGAAACCCTGCTGGCGACTTTTGGTATCAGCCTGATTCTTCAGCAGGCGGTAAGAACGATCTTTTCACCACTGAATCAGGAAGTGGCAACCCCCGCCTGGATGAGTGGCTCGTGGGTCATTAATGAGGCGCTGTCGCTTACCTGGAACCGTTTATACATTGTTGGTTTCAGTCTGCTGGTGTTTATGGTGCTGCTGCTGGTGATGCGTTACACCCGCTTTGGGCTGAATATTCGCGCAGTGACCCAGAACCGCGCCATGGCCAGTTCCATGGGTATACCTACCGGCCGGGTGGATGCCTTGACCTTTGGCCTGGGCTCCGGTATTGCCGGTGTGGCGGGCGTCGCCCTGTCGCAGTTGACCAATGTTGGGCCAAACCTTGGCCAGAATTACATTATCGACTCCTTTATGGTGGTGGTGTTCGGCGGCGTAGGAAACCTGTGGGGCACATTGGTCGCCGCCATGGGGCTGGGTGTGGTGAATAAGTTTCTGGAGCCCTGGGCTGGTGCCGTGGTTGCCAAGATTCTGGTATTGGTTTTCATCATTCTGTTTATCCAGAAGCGACCCCGGGGGCTGTTTGCGCTCAAGGGGCGGGCAGTTGAGGGCTGACACATGACGAATGGATTCCAACAGGGGTTTTTATCCCGACTGTTACTTGAAGATCGTGCCGGTAAACTTCTTCTGTCGTCAGTGATGGCAATCACGATTGTGGTGGTGTTGCTCAACACATTGATGCCGGAAGGTTCTCCCCTGCACGTCAGCAACTATACCGTTACTCTGCTGGGTAAGTATCTCTGCTATGGATTGCTGGCCCTGGCATTGGATCTGGTCTGGGGATACTGCGGGATTCTCAGCCTGGGTCATGGGGCGTTTTTTGCCCTGGGCGGTTATGCCATGGGTATGTACCTGATGCGCCAGATTGGAGACCGTGGTGTTTATGGCAACCCGGAACTGCCGGACTTTATGGTGTTTCTGAACTGGCAGGAGCTGCCCTGGTACTGGTATGGGTTTGACTCTTTCGCTGTTGCCCTGGTAATGGTCGCCCTGGTGCCCGGTCTGCTGGCTTTCCTTTTTGGCTGGCTGGCTTTCCGGTCCAGGGTGACCGGTGTTTATCTCTCCATCATTACTCAGGCACTGACGTATGCCCTGATGCTGCTGTTCTTCCAGAATGACTTTGGCTTTGGTGGTAATAATGGCCTGACTGACTTTAAGGATCTGCTGGGTTTCAGCCTGCAAAGTGACCGTACCCGTGTGGTACTGCTTATGGCGTCTGCACTGGCACTGGTGCTGGGTTACCTGGTGTGTCGCTGGCTGGTGAGCAGCCGTTATGGCCGGGTGCTGGTGGCAGTGCGGGATGCTGAGAGCCGGGTACGCTTTATGGGCTACCGGGTTGAACACTACAAGCTGGTGGCGTTTACCCTGTCAGCAGTGCTTGCCGGTATTGCCGGTGCCCTCTATGTTCCCCAGGTTGGCATTATTAATCCGGGTGAGTTTTCTCCCATCAACTCTATTGAGCTGGTTGTCTGGGTAGCCGTCGGTGGTCGTGGAACACTCTATGGTGCGGTGATTGGTGCGGTCGTTGTTAACTACGCAAAAACCTGGTTTACCGGCGTTATGCCCGATGCCTGGCTGTTTGCCCTGGGGGCGCTGTTTGTTATTACTACGCTATGGCTGCCTAAAGGTTTGGTCGGTCTTTATCAACAGATAGCGGGCTTTATCAATGAGCGTCGGGATCCGCAGGGCAACAGAGCTGAGAGAAAGGAGTTAGTGGATGGTTGATAAACATATACCCAACGACACCTTGCTCTATCTCAACAATGTCACGGTCAGTTTCGATGGCTTCCGGGCATTGAATGAACTCTCCTTTATGGTGCGGGAAAAAGAGCTGAGTGCGATTATCGGCCCCAATGGTGCGGGTAAGAGCACCATGATGGATGTGGTGACCGGTAAAACCCGACCTGACTCCGGTGAAGTGTTTTTTCGTGGCAACGTGGATTTGACCCGCTATGACGAAACCGACGTCGCCAATATGGGGATTGGCCGGAAGTTTCAGAAGCCCTCCGTGATTGAAAGCCTGACGGTCTGGGAAAATCTGGAGCTGGCCATGACTGGACGACGAACGCCTTTTGCTGCCATGTTTGGTGCACTCAGCGCAAAAGGTGCCAGAAGAATCGATGAAGTGATGGCTCTGATCCGATTGTCAGACCGAAAAGGGTGGTTAGGGGCCTCATTATCCCACGGACAGAAACAGTGGCTGGAGATTGGCATGCTGCTGTTACAGGAACCGGAGCTATTGCTGGTGGATGAACCGGCGGCGGGTATGACCGATGAAGAGACCTTCAGAACGGCGGATCTGTTAAAAGATCTGGCCAGAGAGCGCAGTGTAGTAGTGGTTGAACATGATATGGCGTTTATCCGGGCGCTGGAGTGCCCGGTGATGGTGCTGCATGAAGGCAGTGTGCTGGCGTCTGGTTCATTGGACCATGTTCAGCAGAATCAAAAAGTCATCGACGTTTACCTGGGTAGATAGGAGGAACAATGTGATGCTGGAAGTACAGGGCATTGATGTGTTTTACGGTGCCAGCCAGGCCCTGAAGTCGGTAACCATTGCCGCGCATAAGGGACAGGTGACCAGCGTTATGGGGCGCAATGGTGTTGGCAAAACCACCCTGATGAACGCTGTTGCTGGTCGGGTAACGCCCGCCTCTGGCAAGATCCTGTGGCAGGGCAGGGATATTGCCAGCAACCCCGCTCACTCAAGGGCACGGAACGGTATCGCCTATGTTCCCCAGGGGCGGCAGATTTTTCCTTTACTGACGGTGCAGGAAAACCTGGAAACCGGTTTTGCCTGTCTGCCCCGGGCAAAGCGGCGGATTGATCCGGAAATCTTTGATCTCTTTCCCGTGTTACAACAGATGCGCCATCGTCGGGGTGGCGATTTGTCCGGTGGTCAGCAACAGCAGCTGGCCATTGCCCGGGCACTGGTAACCCGGCCAGAGCTGTTGATTCTGGATGAGCCAACGGAGGGCATTCAACCGTCCATTATCAAGGATATTCAGTCGGTTATTGGTCTGCTCCGGGACCGGGGTGAGATGGCCATTCTGCTGGTTGAGCAGTTCTTTGAGTTTGCCCGTGACCTGGCGGATACCTTTGCGGTGCTGGATCGAGGCGAGGTTGCTTTGGCAGGAGCCGGCAACGACATGGATGAAGTTGCCGTTCGTCGTTTAATGACTGTTTGATAGCTGGTCATTGTATTCAGTGTCACCGCTGGTACCCTGATTTTCAACCCCGTTTAGGCACTGTCATTTAATAACTTTGACGTTTCAGTAAGCGCTTCCTACCACCGGAAAAAGGCAGGCCGCTTGTGATTTTGCGGCCAGCAGGGGGTGAGCTTGGGAATTGTCCCTGAAACTTCCTATTTTTGCCACGGAGACACGGAGAATAGAAAAAAATCTTTTCCTCCGTGACTCCGTGGCAAAATTTTTTCTTGACTGGGTTAGCACCGGGAATGTGGAAGTTATTTCATGACAGTTCCTTAACAAGTCTCAGTCAAATCCGGAACTTATTCCGAGACAATTCCTTGTTGGGAGCATTAAAAAGAATACCTCAGGTACCAGTTCGATGGTACTATTTCACCCCTATACAACTATAAATAAATTGTCGTGTAATGCAAAACTGCCTTAATACTCAAGTAAATGGAATAGAGGGGCGGTAGCGTGAGTGCGGTTCGAAAGTTGTTTTATCATTTTTTGATTTAAGCTTCCGGGTGTTGATCTGGCCCTCATTTTTTATCAGCGATCAACAGGGCTTAGGAATTGCCCCGGAATAATTTGTACATTTCTGAGTTTCAAAACCACGTTCGTCCTGAGCCTGTCGAAGGGCGTGAACTCCGGCCTCATGTATTGTGCCTATCACCCTTCGACAAGCTCAGGATGAACGGAGATCGAGTTCAAAATATCGAAATTATTTCGTGACAATTCCTTAAAACCGCTTTACCACCGCGATTGAGTACATGGATATATCATTGTTGTATTGACATTGGCATGACCCAACAACTCTTGAACGGTAATGCTTCAACAGACGCTTTGGGCAACAACGTCATTCTGTCTTTGCCACCCTTGCCATGGCGAACGGTAATTTCCATACGCCCAAAATCAACATCCTGAACCCTGAGACGGAGTGTTTCCTTCAGTCGAAGACCGGCACCATACATTAATTGGGCGACTAATAATGGTGTGCCTTTGAGATAGGACAAGACAGAGTTGGCTTCAGTCACCGAAAACACAACAGGGAGTTTTTTTGGCCGTTTTGCTTTTAGCCAGTCATTGATCGTAAAGCTGTCACGCCCCCAGCACTTGTTTGTACAAAAAGACCAGGGCACTCAATGCCTGCTGCTGAGTGCTGATAGCAACGTGCTTTTTCATCACCAGATGGGTAAGAAAATCACGGACATTATCGCCAGTCAGTAAATCGGGATGACGCATTTTATGAAATTTTATAAAGCGTTTAATCCAGTCCCAGTAGCTGCGCTCGGTAGACAGAGAGTAACCGTCAGAGCGAATGGCAATTTGAAAGCGTTCTTGTAATCTCATATAAGTCCTACTTGATACTGTGTTTTTATACAGTAAAAGCTAGTTCGTATATGCAAAAAATCAACTGAATGGTTAACATGTTTTTTTGAATGAAAATAAAGCAATCTTTAATCACACGGGTTGCTTGACCGAAAAATATACGAATTACTAAATGCGAATCAGAAGATATAGCCCTATGTACGGGACAAAAAATCTGGAGGCCAGAGCTGGCAAGAGTTCAGAGGGGATGAGCTGACTCTCCATGTAAGGTAATCTATGCGGTCTCTAACCTCCGAACAGATTATCGTAGTAGAAGTACATGGAAGAAGTCAGCTCATTAGCCAAGGAGCTTAAAGCTCATCTGCCCTGGCATCAAGCCCGGATTATTTTTCTTGCCCAATTCATTCTCGGCCTGATACGTGGGCGATCATGCAATCTTTACCGTGTAGCAGAAGAGTTCCAAAGCAAGTCTCAGGCAGAATCAAGCTATCGTCGTATAAAGCGCTTTTTTGCCGGTTACACCTACTGTTATGAACAGCTGGGTAAACTGATACTTCACTGGCTGAACCTCGACAGATACACACTCTGCATGGATAGAACCAACTGGCAGTTTGGCAGTCAGCATATCAACTATCTCGTGGTTGCTGTTGCATGGCAGGGAGCGTCTATTCCCATTGTCTGGATTTGCCTCGATAAGAGTGGCGGCAACTCAAATGCTGAAGAGCGTATTGCTATCATGGAACGAGTCCTGAAATTGATTCCAGCGGATAAGATAGATGAGCTACTTGCTGATCGTGAGTTCATTGGCCGTGAGTGGTTCAATTAGCTGGACAATCAGGGCATCTTCTGCCGACTGCGAATCAAGGAAAGCACTACAGTACTGAGTAACTGTGGCAAGAATATCAAAGCCGCACAATTGTTTTGGAACATAAAGCTTGACCAGACTGTCACTTGGCACAGCAAACGCAAAGTTTCAGGTGTTTCTCTTTATATTGCTGCAAGACGCACAATCAAGGGACTCTTGATTGTCGTGGCAACCCAGAAACCAGACACCATGATTGAGGACTACTATAAGCGTTGGTCGATAGAAACGCTGTTTGGTTGCCTGAAAAGTCGAGGCTTTGATCTTGAGTCTACCCACATGACGGATCTGGATCGCATGGACAAGCTAATGGGCATGCTTGCATTGGCATTTGCCTGGTGTTTGATTGCTGGTCACTGGCATTATGGTGAAGCGAAAGAACTCCCTTTGAATAAGCATATGCGGCCAGCCAAAGCTCTGTTCAGACTGGGAATAGACATGCTCCGCAGGGTTTTGAAAAACGAGGGTTCAAAAAATGATCAGATTGGATTTCAGACCCTGCTTCAGGTTTTGTCCCGTACATAGGATATAGCCTTTAAAATGCAGAACGCTGTGTAAGTCGCGCTGCATGGGGGTATCGGCTGGTGCGTATAGCGAATCTACAGTATGTTATGCGAAACTGATTCGTGTAAACGACTGTTATACGCTCATACAACAAAACACCAAAAATACAAAGTGGCACACAAAGGAGTGATAAAATGAAGAAGCTTGGAATATTGTTTTCTGCAATGGTATTAATTCAAGGGTGTTCTACCACTGATATTAATCAAATTGCAAGTGATGCTGTTTCCGGTGCAATTGACGGGGTGTTAAAATCAACAACAGATGTTGGATCTATAATACCAGAAACTTCTAAATCCAGATCCTACTCTGTTGAAAGTAAAAACATTTCAATAGTTGAAGCATCAAAAACTAAGAGAGAGCTTGGGAAAATATCTATTACTAAAACAGAGAAAAACCCCAAAAACCAGACAAAGCTTGTGTTAGATTCCTGCATGCATCCAAGGATTGGTACTTTAAGATGTGGCGGTTACATCTTTGAAGTTACTTCTGAGGGGTGGTTAAAAGAAGACCCAATAACATTCGACGATCTAAATTATCCAGAATTGACTCTTGCTGCAGGAAAGTACTATATAAAAGCACTTAACTGGGAAACAGGTAGAAATCGCTTTGTGACAGGAGAGTTCACTGTAAAGCCTTTTGTAACAAATTTGGTGAGTTTAGAACTTGAGTAATCACCGCGTATACATCGGGTAAGGGCTGGTCTTTCTCCGGCCCTCCCCACAGTACCCGGCATGCGGGTCCGCACCGGGCGGTTCAACGATGATGGTGAAACCTGATCCATAAGTCTTTCAATGAAACAAGCCCAATTTTCGCGAGGTAATTGTTATTCAGTGCCTGTTGTACCGCATAGGTTTTACTCAGACGGTAATACCCTTTGCTGCTGGCTGCGATCTTGGCGGCATTCACGTTATCAACACCTAACCTGACCAGGTTCTTGAAACGGGTTTTCGGCTTGCGCCATTGCTTCAGAAAGCAGCAACGGATTCGCCGACGTATCCATTGATCCAGCAGGGGAATTGGTCGGTAATATTCCGATAATCGGAAATACCCCATCCAATCCCGGATATATTGCGCCAGTTTGTGTAACCGATGCTGCATTGAGACACCCCCAGCGACGACTGGTCAACTTGAGTATCCTGTATCTGAATCGGTCCAGACACTTCTGGGCCCAGCGAACTTTCTTCCCTGTGAAGGTGAAACTCAGGAATTCGCTTTCTGTTGCTTTCACAACCTTCTCATCATAAAGAGCTTTTCCGGGAGTTAATCTTCAGTTTCAATTTGCGTTCAATGAACTGGGTAATGCTGTGCATCACCTGATCCCCTGCACGCTGACTTTTGACGAGAATAACGAAGTCATCACACTCTCTTACTAAAGAGCCTTGCAAAGCAATGACCCCGATATTCAAGCTCCTTGTCGAGTTCATCGAGGACCACATTAGACAGCAAGGGTGATAAAGGCCCACCCTGTGGCATGCCAACCCTGGTCGAGTAGACATTGCCCTCAATCATGACACCGGAGCGCAGGTAGCGACCAATCAGTTTCAGAAGGCGTTTGTCGTGGACCTTACGGGAGACCCTCGACATCAAAACGTCGTGATTAACCGTATGACCGCCATGGAAGGTGGGAAGTCTGGTTTTGCAGGAGCAAAAACCAGCCAAAGAGTTTACTCAGATCAACGTCAACGGCGTAATGTAGCCCCCCGTTGATCAACTGCTTAACCTGACGGACTCCGTCGTGTGCTGACCGTCCCGGTCGGTAGCCAAAGCTGTTTGGGGAAAATCCCGGGTCAAATACAGGCGTCAGCACCTGCACAATGGCCTGCTGTATGACCCTGTCGATCACGGTTGGGATTCCCAGCAAGCGTTCACCGCCGTCCGGCTTTTCTATCACATGTCGGCGCACGGGTGATGGCTGGTAGGTTCCGTCCAATAAGGCTTGACGCACTGAAGGCCAATGCTGTTTGGCAAAGTCTGGATAAGCTTCAATGGTGACTCCATCGATACCCGGAGCACCCTTGTTGCTTCTGACCTGTTTCCCGGCTCTGGCTCCTGCTTCGCACTACCTCCTGCATCCATGCAGTCGCATGCGCTTGCCAGATTAGCCGGTTCAAGTACGCAATTTAGTAGATCATGGTTCAAAGCTGGTTAAAGTTTCTGTCGCCAGGCACGGTGAGTCGCCGGACGGCTGCATCGCCCTCAGGGAATCAGTCTCCTCTTTGTCATCGATGTTCGGCCCTTCGCTGACGACTTCCCGTCCATTAATGACTTTTGTCGTACAGCTACTATGGCCTCTGCTGATAAGGCCATGGATGGCCTGTATGCTGAAAATGCAGGAGCAATTTTCGGTCTTCTGTCCAATCACCATGCGGAGTTGCCTCTGCTGGCGCTATTGGTTGCCATCGGGTTTGCTCGAACAGGATGATGAGTCACTGTTCGCCGAGCCTGTTGTAACCAGTGGCTGAGAACTGGGAATTACCAATCGCATGTTGAACAGATCTCCCCACTCTTTATAAACAAGAGGGAACATGAACTTTCAGTGCACAACCGCCGCATTTACCGTGTCTCACGAACCAGAGGGCTTTGTGATCCTTGGCTCACTCGCCCAGAGACTCAGCCTTGTATGCGATTTCTGGGGGACGCCGAGTCTACGTTGGGTCGCACCTTTGCACTCAGACTGCCTCCGCACAGCCCCTCGCGGGACTGCACTTGCCTTAAGCTAGTGGTTGCCATCAGCAGGCATCTTTACCGCCAGTCAGATGTAGGTTCTCCCACAGGGGACTTTCACCCCATCAGTTCATGCCCATGCCGGGCGTACCAAGAGCATCCAGCGGACGGCGCTAGACGCGCCGCCGCTTATGCAAGCGTTAGGTGCAGAGAGTGCGGTCACACTGAGAAACCGCAAATATAGGTCAAATTAAACTGATGCTTTTATGTTCTTGAACTACTGAGAAAGTTGAAATTCTTTACCTTGTTGAGAAGTAAAGTATCCTCTATCATCGGCCATAGCTAATACAATTTTTATAGGGTTATTACCTTCTTTTGTGATCCCTACCAGAGCAATCTCAGTTTCGCTAACTTCCATTTTTTTCAATATATCTATATCCTTAGGAGATGAATAATCAATTTTTGCATGGAAAGTAGCCTCATATGCTTCTGCATTTTTCTTTAGCTTATCATCAACATTTAATGTGCTATGAGATTTAGCTGAGTCAGCTGTGTATACATCATTGCTTTTAAATGGTGAATTTCTTTCTGAAAAGTTTACACTGCGTTGAGTAATTGGTTTATTGTCGTGATCCTGGGATGAATAAGAATCGGCTTTTTTTATTTCAGACTGCGTAGCAACTTTATCTGAGTCTCTATCGCTTTCTAGAGTCTTGTTATTTATCTGGGGTATAATCTTTGAACCAGTATGAATATGATTTGTAGGTAACATTTTTTTAACCTTTACTATTGGGGATAATTCCATTACACCAATATGAGGTGCAATATCCCTTTGAAAATAAGGTTTTAAAAAAGTTCCCGTTTCGAAAAGTTTAGAGACTGTTGTAAAAGTTACTGACCATTAACTCAGGATAAAAAACCCAACGTCGTCTATAACTACAGTATCTGATTAGTTTAAGGAGGATAATTATGTATCCATCCGACCTGACCAATGACGAGTGGGCAATCCTCAAGCCTCTATTCCCTGACCCTGGCTATGATACGCCAAAAAATGGGCGACCACGTGACTGGAGTTATCGTCTGATATTGAATGCCATATTCTATCTCACTAAAACAGACTGTCAGTGGCGAATGCTACCTTCTGACTTTCCATCATGGAGTACTGTCTACACCTATTTCCGAATCTGGAAAAAAGATGGCACATGGAAGAAGGTGCATGATGCACTTCGTGACCAGATGCGAATTCAGGCGGGCAAAGAGCCACAACCAACCGCAGCAAGCATTGACTCCCAATCCGTGAAAACCTCGGTAAAAGGGGGGATCGAGGCTATGATGGCGGGAAGAAAATAAAAGGCAGAAAGCGTCATATAGCTGTTGATACTCTTGGCCTGATTCTGGTGGTATGGGTACACGCAGCCGCATTTAGTGATAGTTTTGCAGGTCAGTTCATACTGGCTCACCTTAAGAAATACTTTAAAAACATCCGGAAAGTCTGGGCTGGCTGTGGCTACCGGGGTTACCTTGAAGAGTGGTTTTATCGCTTCAAACCCAAAAGGGAACTTGAAATCACAAAACGCCCACGTGGAAAGTTTGTCGTTCAAGCCAGGCGCTGGGTTGTGGAGAGAACCTTTGGCTGGTTTGAAGGATCCAGACATTTATCTAAAGACTATGAACAGCTGCCAAGGAGTTCAGAAGCCTTCGTTTATATATGCATGATTCGCATAATGCTACGAAGGCTTAAGTAGTTTTAAAACAGCCTCTTAGAGCTTTTTACTACAGAGGCTTCCACACAGTGACCCAGAAAATGCACCTAAATCGGGTAAGGGCTGGTCTTTCTCCAACCCTCCCCACAGCACCCGGCATGCGGGTCCGCACCGGGCGGTTCAACGATGATGGTGAAACCTGATCCATAAGTCTTTCAACGAAACAAGCCCAATTTTCACGAGGTAACTGTTGTTTAGTGCCTGTTGCACCGCATAGGTTTTACTCAGACGGTAATACCCTTTGCTGCTGGCTGCGATCTTGGCGGCGTTCATTTTATCAACGCCTAACCTGACCAGATTCTTAAAACGGGTTTTCGGCTTGCGCCATTGCTTCAGGAAACAGCAACGGATTCACCGACGTATCCATTGATCCAGCAGGGGAATTGGTCGGTAATATTCCGATAACCGGAAATACCCCATCCAACCCCGGATATATTGCGCCAGTTTGTGTAACCGATGTTGCATTGAGACACCCCAGCGACGACTGGTCAACTTGAGTATCCTGTATCTGAATCGGTCCAGACACTTCTGGGTCCAGCGAACTTTCTTCCCTGTGAAGGTGAAACTCAGGAATTCGCTTTCTGTTGCTTTCACAACCTTCTCATTATAAAGAGCTTTTCCGGGAGTTAATCTTCAGTTTCAATTTGCGTTCAATGAACTGGGTAATGCTGTGCATCACCCGATCCCCTGCACGCTGACTTTTGACGAGAATAACGAAGTCATCACACTCTCTTACTAAAGAGCCTTGCAAAGCAATGACCCCGATATTCAAGCTCCTTGTCGAGTTCATCGAGGACCACATTAGACAGCAAGGGTGATAAAGGCCCACCCTGTGGCATGCCAACCCTGGTCGAGTAGACATTGCCCTCAATCATGACACCGGAGCGCAGGTAGCGACCAATCAGTTTCAGAAGGCGTTTGTCGTGGACCTTACGGGAGACCCTCGACATCAAAACGTCGTGATTAACCGTATGACCGCCATGGAAGGTGGGAAGTCTGGTTTTGCAGGAGCAAAAACCAGCCAAAGAATTTACTCAGATCAACGTCAACGGCGTAATGTAGCCCCCCGTTGATCAACTGCTTAACCTGACGGACTCCGTCGTGTGCTGACCGTCCCGGTCGGTAGCCAAAGCTGTTTGGGGAAAATCCCGGGTCAAATACAGGCGTCAGCACCTGCACAATGGCCTGCTGTATGACCCTGTCGATCACGGTTGGGATTCCCAGCAAGCGTTCACCGCCGTCCGGCTTTTCTATCACATGTCGGCGCACGGGTGACGGCTGGTAGGTTCCGTCCAATAAGGCTTGACGCACTGAAGGCCAATGCTGTTTGGCAAAGTCTGGATAAGCTTCAATGGTGGCTCCATCGATACCCGGAGCACCCTTGTTGCTTCTGACCTGTTTCCCGGCTCTGGCTCCTGCTCCGCACTACCTCCTGCATCCGTGCAGTCGCATGCGCTTGCCAGATTAGCCGGTTCAAGTACGCAATTTAGTAGATCATGGTTCAAAGCTGGTTAAAGATTCTGTCGCCAGGTACGGTGAGTCGTCAGAGAGTTGTGAGACTCTGCCCTATCCCGATTATGTTCACCGACGCAGGCCGCATTGCGCAACTTGTTCTTTGATACTGTTCTTTAATCTTGTTTGTGTCGAGACCTCGATTATTTTGCCAGTTCATATCGAACAGGCCTATCGTGTACACGACCCCCTTTTTTCTTGCCTATTTTTTAACAGAGTCTATGTTTCTGACACGCAAGAAAAAACCCGGCTCAGACGGAGGTGGCACTCCTAACCGGGTTTCTCTCGAATCAACGAGCCGTCACTCAGCGAGTAATGGCTCAGGGGATAGTATAGCCATGATTTCGTTCGCGTACACAATCGGAGTGATGAGATTGTTGAGGGTGAAAATTCATACCGATGAGATGGCAAGCCTACTGCCCACTCAACGGCTGCTGCTGATTGTTTTGGCCACATTTGCCAACAGTGAAGGTGAGTGCTGGCCCAGTCAGAAAATCCTTGGTGATATGGTTGGCATAACCCGACACCGAGTCAGTGAATGCTTGAAAAAACTTGAACAGGAACAGTTCATCGAAAGCATGTTCCGGCAAGATGCGACCGGCACTAAAACAAAAGCCTACCGAATGCTGTTCGAGCCCTTTGTCTTCAAACAAGTCAAGGAAGATCACTACAACTGCTTCGGCCAGCGGATCGACGATCCTCGCATGACCGATACTTCCTGGGCAGAATAGCAAACATAACGAATAAGGATAGATTGCGCCCAGCCGCAATCTTATCCTGTTGTTGCACAAGCCCGGGTTGAATTCTGGTGAGGAAGGTCTATTGAAGTTTACTTTTCTGGCGGATCTTGAATCAGAGCGTTTTTTCAGAACACTATTTATTCAGGATGAGTGTCTCCCGACCACTGCATTACGGTAGTCTGGGGTATGTCATATCTGTCTGGCTGAGCTTACATCTTCTCCCTGTTTGTGAATGGCGGTATTTGTTGCTGTGGCAACTCAGGTCGGTTTCAGGAAGCTGAACGCAATGTGCTTCATCGCTGCGCCGCAATGCCTGCATTTGAATTGCGGACGAATCACGGGTTCTACTGCTTTGACCATGACGTGTAAAAACCAGTTGCACCAGTGATAATTGTTTTTTTGCGTTGCTGTGTAAAAATCCATAATCCCGCAATCGTCGAAATCGCCTGGGTAATACATGTTTCAGTACCAGCCACAGGAAGTCTTCTCCTGGCAGGGTTCGCGTCTCTTTTTTGCCGGTTTCACTGTTGAGGTAAGAGAAGGTCACCTTTCCTTGTTTGCTGGCCAGGATGTTGTTGTCGCTGATCACGCCCCGGTACAGATACCGGGATAGATATTCAAGTGCTGGTAATCCTTTGCCCACCCGTTTGCAATTGACGACCCACTCTTTGGGCAGCCTTGTTTTCAGGCTTAGTGATAGTAGTCCCTGTTCGTCCAGGGCGCGAAGGAGTCTGGCTCGAAAGACCATGGCCAGGTTCTTGCCATTGAAAAGATAGTGACCTGTGAGTTTGCGCCACTCTTTTCGTCGGGTATTGATGCCGCCACCGGGCACGACAAAATGTATATGGGGATGGTAATCCAGCCGTCGGCTGTGGGTGTGCAGGACGCCGGTCATTCCCAGGTCAGCATCCAGTTTTTTGTCATTGGCTCCAAACTGTTTCAGGGTATCAGCCGCTGTTCTGAACAGTAAATCGTACACCTGTCGTTGATGTTGCCAAGCCAGAGCCCGCAGTTGCGCTGGTAAGGTGAAGGTCACCATAAAGTATTCAACGGGCAACAGTTTCTGTCTTTGCCGTTGCATTCCAGCAGCATCATGCCGGAAGCCCCTCCCTTAAACGAGAGTCAGAGGCGAGACTTGCTGGAGCTGTTTGAAGACCGGCACAACCTCAAGAGCACGCTGATTACCAGCCAGATGCCCGTTGATCACTGGCATGAACTGATCGGTGATCCGGCACTGGCAGATGCGATTCTGGACCGGCTGACTCATAACGCCCACCGCGTCCCTTTAAAGGGTGAGTCACTGCGCAAAAAACAAGCAAAACTGGCGAAGTCCGAACCTACGTCTTAAGCTGCAAACCGATGCGTCGCTGCGCTCCGATGAGGGGTGGCCGAATGTTTCCGGAATGGGTGGCCAGATACTTCCGGAATCAGTGGCTGGATGTTAGTGGAATGGGGAGCCGAATGCTCCGGAATGCGCACTATACCCGCAAAATAGTATATAATACACATCTTGAAGGTATCGATAAGGTATCTATTAGACGTGTTTGAATATGATCCTAACAAAAGCATGATAAATTTCGACAAACATGAAATTGATTTCAATGAAGCCCAAAATCTCTGGAATGATGAGTCAAAGATCGTTTTTCCAGCAAGTGTTGAGGGTGAAAAACGATACCTGATGGTTGCAGTGTATAAAGGAAAGCATTGGACAGCAGTTTACACACTTCGAGGAAACAACATCAGAATTATTTCAGTTCGTCGTTCCAGAACAAAGGAGATTATGTACTATGAAAACTGAAGATTTCGATAAAGCCTTTGATGAAGGTAGTGATTTAATTGATGCTGTCGTTGAATGGGAAAAAGGCCATCGTCCCGATCTTGATACAAAACGTATCAATATAGACTTCCCAGTCTGGATGATTAATGCCCTTGACAAAGAAGCCGCTAGACTTGGTGTTGCTCGCCAGGCAATTATCAAAACATGGATGGCCGAAAAAATAGATCAAACTCGTCGGTAAAAACTCACCTAAATCGGGTAAGGGCTGGCCTTTCTCCAGCCCTCCCCACAGCATCCGGCATTATTTAAAACTGGAAAAAGCAAAGTTCATTTAAAGCTGTCACCGCAAAACAAGAAACGGGGGTAAGATATAAATGAAAATTCATTAGGTATTGTTATCCTGATTTTTTGCCTGATCAGTTTTTTCCTAATCCTGTGCTCATGTATGTTTGCCAGACAATTTCAAAGCATTAGAAATCAAAAATATGTGTGTTGCAAAGAACTTGAGTAAGAACTCGGCTTAACCCAGCATAGAAATATCAAGTACAAAAATGGCAGCCAATCTTTGATCATACTACCTTTAATGATCATTGTGATTTCGTCATCTATGTTAAGCTGACTGACAAAATGGTAGCCGTATGAATGAAATAAAATTTACAACCGATCAAAAGGAGCGACTCGTCAGCAAAATAAAAGACTATTTTAACGATGAGTTAGGACAGGAAATTGGTGGCTTTGATGCTGAATTCGTGATTGATTTCTTTGCCAGGGAAATCGGCTCGTATTTTTATAATCAGGGGCTTTCTGATGCTTATACTGTATTTACCGAAAAGACTGAAGAGATAGGGTATCTGATGCAAGATTTAGAAAAACCTGATAGCTGACAGGTCATTCAAGCACGCTTCATGATGTGGGTTATGTATACAGATACCCGGATTTTGTAATAAAAATCGAGTGTTTCAGGTATATTTTTAACTGTAAGTGCTGGCGTTGGTGTAATCTCCGGGGAACCGTAATGGTTTCATTATGGTTGCAAAGGCCATTCAGTCAAACAGTGAAAACAGAAGGGGTGGTGGAGCTGATCAGCAGCGCAGGCAAGCTGCAAATCAGAAATAGAGAAGGCGAACTGATCAAAGTCCGGTTCAGCAAAAAAATGTACCAGTCAGTACGACCATTCCGAATGGGCGACACTGTCACCCTGCTTGCCAATGAGAAAACGGTCTTTAACAGTGCCACCCAGAAAGAGAATGGTAAAAAACAGTTCTGCAGCTTTCTGCTCATTTATAAGGGCTGGACCAGACCAATACCCGTACGCCGGATATTGAGACCATTGGCCGGGTGCGGATTATGGATTACTGAGAATTAGACATGAGACGATAGGATTGGTGGCTTCCCGCATGAAAACCCGACACCATATCCCTGATTAATAAGGTGGGTACGCCAGCAGTCCCGCCTTTAATGCACCTTCTACTGTGCCATTCACGTACTCTTCACCGGGAAAGAATATTTCCTTACTGTCGTATCGTGCAGAGGAGTATTTATAAATCGCAAAAGACCAGTTATCTTCTCCGCCGTTGAACTTCAACCGGCAAACCTGTCCCGGTCCATGGGTGTCAATTTTATCGAGATACAGATATTCTCCCCGGTATCTTTCCTGGTACTGACAACCATTCTCCTTGTTAAACCTGTCAATAATATTCGCAACATTGTTCTTTATAGCCTGGGGGATTTTCACTATCGCCTCCCGATCATTGTTCGCCGACACCAGAATCAAATGTAAGACACGCCCTCACTTTTTCCAGAATAAGTCTGTGGATAAGTTGTTGGCAGGTTGTGTTTATATTGTCAGTAGTTCGTTATAACCCATTGCAGTACCTGCCTGTCGAATTATTATCCCCTGTTTCAGTTATCCGGAATTTGTGTGGAAAAGATTGTGGATAAACCGTTAGGGGATAAAGGCAGCCTTTCAGACAGGCGGGGTGAGAATAATTGGTTAAATATTGATCAATAAAAATCCTCATATTCCGGATACTGCTCCGGCGCTTCACCTTTACGTTCGATCACCTGGATATCAGACGTACTCTCTTCACTGCCGTGCATGACCACGATGTCAAACTCCCAGTTATCACCATAATCAAAGACAAAGGTGATTTTCATTCCGGGTACCGGCTCAAGTTGACGCAGCCGGGTTTCAGTCACACAGGCATCGCAGAAATCTACTGCAGGATGACCAATCATCCGGTCGGCACCAAATGGGCTCAGATACTGAAAGTGATAAAGGTGGTCACAATCAAAGTCAAAGGTGTCAAGGATGGCTTCTGCCAGATCTTCAAGCAGGTGGTCAGCGGATACTTTCAGTGTACGGGTGCACTGACTCCCCAAAGCAACGGACAGGACATAACTGGCAGCAATCATCGGCTCCGGTAGTTCCAGGTTTTTTTGAACATCTGGCCGAATTGCTTTTATCGCGGGCAGCAGATTGATGTGTTCATAGTCGTCTTCATATTCATCCTCTTTCAGCGAGTCGATAAACCCTTGCCGACAGGCGTTTAAAAACAACTGCCCCCAGGGCGTTAATTTCAGGAAATGGATTTCCCGGTTACTATCCTCAAGCTGGAATTCAGCCATCCCGGCCATTTTGAGAATGGTCAGGTTGAACGCCTTCCCCCTGCGTAACCAGAAGCCCGGATCCCTGGCCGCTTTGCCTTGCCATAGATCGGTGTCGCCGTACCTCATCATAAACCCGGGCAGAAAGCGGTTATCAATAGTATTGATTCGCTCCCCGACGCTCATGGCATAACCTCGATTAATCCACGCTTCCAGCAGGGAAAAATATCGTTCAGCACCATTCATGCCCTGCCACTGCTGGTAAAGCGCCTCATTGATATGAAGTACTGTATTTCCCCTGCTATCTGGCCGAAGGGCGGCCAGCCCCGAACTGCGACTCAGCAATAATAGCCCCATTAGCCGGGCATAATTAGTGGTCATTGGTCGTTTCAAGGTCAGCACTTCGGGGCTGGAGAGCAGACTGTTCAGTGGCTCAGCCCATTTAACCGGAGGCAGGTTCTTGCTTTTCGAAACCTGAACCGGATTTTTCACCAGGTAATCCAGAAACACATCAACATCCCGGAGGAATACCTGTTGATGGTCCGACAGGGTAAATGCTGCTATGGCTTCTGCCGTTTTTGGTTCAAATAACATTGGCTTCATTCTTATTGCTAACTCGGTTTTGTTGACATGGATCAATTATTCAATTGCGGTAAATACGTAATCTGTATCCATCCATTGAGTGATTGCCGAAGTCGATAGCGATTGTTTCGGGGCCTGGTGCCCTTAGTATTAGTTAAATATATACCTTAAAAATGACTTCCTTTGCAGCTGTAAGGATAGATACCGTTTATAAAATTGGTATATACACCAATGAACTACACCAATTAAAAATATTGATATCTATCCGGGCCTCGGCCTGCAAAATTGCTTTTACGTCAAAAAAGTAACGCAAATGAATGAATTTTAAAGAAATAATGTTTTTCATAGACTTCTTTTTGTAGCATGAGTTACTCCTCCAGTTAATATGAAAAGCCTGCAAAGTTTCCTTCACAGGCCATCATTCAAAACTGAATAGGTAGGCTTTCACACCTACCCATCTTTGATGGCTTAAACAGCCTGCCAATTAGCCGCAATAACAGGATTTACCTGTGTACGGGTATCATCGGGAAGCTGTGCATTTCCAGGAGGAGGAGCATCAAAACCAGCCATGGCATTTACAAGGTTATCCATCTTGTTTGCCAGGAGTACTGCATCGCTGGTTCGTATCTGATCCAACTTCTGGGCATCGTTGCTGTACCAGTCCTGCACAGTGATCTGATCATCAGAGCCAATAACATCAATCAGCAGGTTGTCACCTTCACGGGTAAACCAAAGATTTTCTTCTTCAATACCAGACAGCTGCAGCACATCAGTATCAGCAGGCGTATTGGACAGGTTGTTGATAGTGTCTGAGCCGCCGTTGGCTGCAAAATGATAGGTATCGTTACCATCACCACCCATCAGGTAATCACTACCAGCATTACCATACAATTGATCATTTCCAGCACCACCATCCAGCCAATCAGCGTCCGACGATCCCAGAATAACCTGATCTCCAGCAGAACCTGACAGAATAGTTCCGAATGATCGCTCATCTGGAAGATTCTGGTAGTCCGGTGAACCGGCTGGTTCAGGGTTACTGGCTCCAAAAGCACCGAATATCTGGGCTGCTGATAACTGACCACCTGAAGCAAACGTAATAGTATCAACTACATTGTCTCCACCAAGGAACCAGTCTTTAAAGGTTACCTGATCCGTTCCACCGCTGATCCGCAGGATAAAATCGTTACCGCTACGCATCAGGCCACTGGAAACCTGGTTGAAATCTATGCCATCAAAGTGGAGCGTGTCTGAACCTCCTCCGGCATTAACAATGACATCCTGACCACCTCCGGTATTGATTACATAAGTATCATTGCCCCGGCCACCTATAAGCAGGTCATTACCGGCACCACCATTTAAGGTGTCTGCACCATTACTGCCTTCAAGGCGGTCATTCCCTGCATTTCCAAGAAGCTGGTCATCACCATTAAAGCCTTTAATCAGATCGCTTTCAGCGGTACCTGCGAGTGAAGCATCATCACCTGCAGTACCTTCTACTGTATTATCAAAATCAGCAGAAGGGTTAGGTACCGGCAAACCAAATGCTCCAAAAATCTGGTCAGAGGTTATTTGACCTCCGGTATCAAAGGTCATGGTTTCAACCAGATGCTCTCCACCAAGGAAGAAGTTCTTCAGCGTTACCTGATTAGGCCCGCCTGCTACGCGCAAGATCAGGTCATCACCAGACTTAATCAATCCGGAAGAAACATCACTGAATCCAATTCCACCTGAGAAGCGAAGGATATCGGTACCACCACCGGTACTGTCGATAACATCCTGACCGCTGGTATACACATAAGTGTCATCTCCAGTGCCACCGACATACTGATCATTACCGGCACCTCCCGTCAGGGTGTCATTGCCTGCACCACCCAAGAGGATGTCATTGGCAGCAGTGCCCGTGATTGAATCATCTCCGCCAGTTTCAGCAACAGGCGTTTCACCATTATCAGGCGTTTGTCCTGATCCATCATCAGGATCTGGATTGCTGCCACCTCCAGTGTCGCCACCACCATTATCTGGTGAGGGTAGATCAGTCAGTAACCCTGCAAAAGAGGAAGCCGGTATTGCGTACCCACCATCGGAAGGCTGAACATAACTAATGGCTTTCTCACCACCAAGGAAATGCTCTTTCACTCTTACCTGTTGACCTAAATCGTTATCCAGCAGAATAACCAGATCATTGCCATCCTGATGGAAGCTGAGTCGGTTCCGATCTATATTTCCATTGAAGAGAATCCAGTCCGTTCCTCCGCCAGTGGCATCAATGACATCCACACCATCTCCGGCGTTGTAGTAATAGTGGTCATCTCCGGCACCACCATCCAGAGTGTCATTGCCGTCTTCGCCCCGGAGTATGTCGTTACCAAGGCCACCGAGAAGCACATCATCTCCGGTACCTACACCACCGCCATTACCTCCAACCAGCTGATCATTACCATCGCCTCCTTCTAGACGATCATTGCCAGCCATACCAAAGATAACGTCGTTTCCACCCTTTCCGAGTATCTTATCTTTGTTGTTACTACCAGCCAGCTGCTCTCCGGCCTCAGTTCCACTCACAACGGAATCGAAGTCTGGATCACTGCCTCCGGCTACCAGTTGATTGATCTGCGTGGTTGAAATGAGTGTTCCACCGTCTGGCTGAACTGCATCCAGAGCGTAATCCCCTCCCAGAAAGTGCTTAATGACTCTTATGGATTGAGCGTCATCACCATTGGCTTTAATCAGCAGATCGTCGCCATCCCTTTCAAAACTGAGTCGATCCTGAGTCGCTCCACCACCAAGCAGGAGGATATCTACACCACCACCACTGTTATCGATCGTGTCGGCTCCATCACCGAGACTCCAGACATACTTATCGTCACCAGCACCACCCCGAAGGACATCATTGCCTCCTTCACCTCTTAACTGATCGGCACCATCTCCACCCAGCAGCGTGTCATTACCATCACCGGCATCGATATAATCATTTTCAGTGCCACCATCCAGAAGGTCATCACCGGCACCACCGAAGAGGCTATCTGCACCTTCCTGACCATAGACAGCATCAGCACCACTGCCTCCCGAAAGACTGTCATTACCCAGACCGCCTTCAAGATGATCATCACCGGCTTTTCCGTGGATATTATCGACACCACTGCCACCAAAGAGCCGGTCGTTACCGTCTTCACCGTCCAGGTAATCATCTCCAGCACCACCATAGAGCTGGTCATCACCGGCACGCCCCCAGACTTTATCGTTACCCGCCCCGGCATGAATTTCATCATTCAGATTTCGGTATCCCAGTAACTGGGCATCATCACCATCAGTACCAAATGTAACGACACGATTTTCAACATCGGCATCAGTCAAGCTGGTCTCATCGAAGAATCTAAGCTGATTGATTTTGAAGTGATTGGTAGGCTCACGGAACCAGTTCTGGACGGTAATCGAATCAGTGCCATTGCTGTGTTTAATGAGCAGGTTGTCACCGTGCCGCTCGAAAGAAAGGTCATTGTCTACAATGCCTTGCCCAAATAGAATCGTATCTGAAGAAGGATCAATGTTGCTGTAAGACTCATCCTGACGACGCTCTATCAGAAGGTCATGACCATCTCCAAGATTGAAGACGTAGGAATCATTACCAAACGAGCCGTAGAGTGTGTCGTTACCCTTGCCAGCATTAAAAGAGGTAGCCAGTGTAGAGAATGGATCATTAAAGGCGATGAGCGTATCGTTACCGTCGCCGCCATGTAATGTGTCCGACCCCCAGCCAGTTAAGTGGTCATCGCCATCACCACCTACCAGGAATCCTCTTCCCTCAAGGGTGTCATTACCTGTTCCACCAATGAGATGGCCTGTACCCGTCAGACTGTCATCTCCGGCACCACCATAAAGCTGGTCTGAGCCGTAACCGCCGTTCAGGACATCATTACCATCACCGCCATGCAGCTCATCGTCACCACTACCACCATCAAGGGAATCGTTTCCGGCATCACCGTATAACCGATCCTGGCCAGCCCCGCCGAGTAGTTGGTCATTATGGTTACCACCCCGCAGAATATCGTCACCCTCTTCACCTTGAAGATTATCCTGACCGTCCTGCCCCTGAAGCGTATCTGCTCCAGTACCACCTATGAGAGTATCGTCCCCAAGGCCACCATCCAGCAGATCGTTTCCGGCTTCACCATAAAGCTGGTCATTACCACCAGAACCAGAGAGAGTGTCATTCCCTTCGCGACCATAGATAACGTCATTGCCTTCCAGGCCGTCAACACTATCGTTGTCCGGGTGGGCATAGATAGTGTCATCTCCGGAAGTGCCCTTAAGGGCCATCTCTTTTATGATGTCATGATCCCAAACGGTGCCATCGGCAAAGACCATACGATCAACTGCGTTTGCACTAACGACGCCAGCCGCAGTCGCAAACTGGTTACGAATGCGGATAGCATGGTTTGTCGAAGTATTGGTAATCAGCAAGTCCGTTCCGTCGCGACGTAACAATACAGAATCAGGATTTACATCCGTAAAACGGAGTTCATCGTTACCAGAGGTGTCATCTATTTGATCATTCCCATGACCTGCGGAGAATAAATACTGATCATCGCCGTCGCCTCCATAGAGTTGGTCATTGCCCAACCCACCTGTGAGACTGTCATCCCCTTCACCGGCATAAATCACGTCATCTCCAGCCCCCGAATTTAACGTGTCGTTACCAGCGTACGCATCTATACGATCATTGCCGTCCAATGAATTGATGACGTTATCAATACTATTAGCCTGAATAACATCATCGCTTACAGTGCCTACCAGTGTTTTCAAAGCAACTGCATTGGCATCCAGAACTTCTGAAGTACCATCAGGCTTTTCAATGGTTAATCCACTCTTGGGCTGATCATCACTGAAGAAAGATTTCAATGTAATCTGATCGCCACTACTGTCCTTAAAGGTCAGCTGAAGATCCGAGTTCACACGACGGAAAACCACATTACTGAAGTCAGCCTTGCCACCGTCCAGATCGCTCAGAATCAAAGTTGTTGAATCTGCAAAGTCATCATAGATAAGGTCTTGACTATCGCCTCGCGAGAACAGATAACGATCGGAGCCAGTTCCCCCGTTAAGAGTATCCTGCCCTTTACCGCCTTCAAGCACATCATCACCAGAGGAACCATCCAGCAGGTCGTTTCCATCGCCGCCTCTGAGTTCGTCATTACCTCCAAGCCCGGATAGCTGATCATCACTGGCATAACCTCTCAGCGTATCAGCACCGTCATTACCGGTAAGGGCCTTGAGTTTGACTTGCTCAATATCCCAAACAGTACCATCTGCAAACTCTATTTCCTGCAAGACATAGTTAGAGGATGCATCAGCCTGAAAATAACGCTCAACCCGAATGGAGTCATTGGGTGATGTAATCAGAACCAGATCATCATTCTGTCTTGTTACACGCACGTCACTTGTCGTAATACTGCTGTCAAAGCGAATCCGGTCAACCCGCCCTTCTTCAGAGTCATAATTATGGATCGTATCTTGTCCATGCCCATGACTGAACAGATAGGTATCATAGCCCTGGCCACCCGTCAGGCGATCATTATCCGAGCCGCCCGTTAGCAAGTCATTACCTGCACCACCTTCGACAATATCTGCACCAGCTCCAGCATCAATAGTGTCGTTACCGTCACCACCGTAGGCTGTGTCATCACCCACACCGGTATTAATGATGTCATTTCCACCAAGACCTCTAATGACATCATTGCCAGCCAAACCGCTCAGGTTATCATCCGAGGAGTTATAGCCCCAGATATCATCATTACCTTCCGTAGGAACAATAACTTTCGCTTTGACAGTATCAATATCCCAAACAGTACCGTCTGCGAATTCAATCCGGTCTACCGCATAGCCTGATGTGGCATCATTGTTGAAATAGTTACGAACCCGAATGGATTGAGCATCACCATCAATCTTGATCAAAAGATCATCGGTTTGTCTTAGAAGTATGGTATTGGCTGGAAGAATGCTTTCGCTTAACTGAATGACATCGGTGTCAGTACCCGATGAATATTCGGTTATGGTGTCATGTCCATCCCCCTGGGCAAATATGTAGCTATCGTTACCTTTGTCGCCGTGTAGTTGGTCGTTAGCTCTACCACCATTGAGTGAATCATCACCTATACCGCCATGGAGGTAATCTGCACCATCGTCTCCTACGAGGTTGTCATTACCCAGCTCACCGTAAATGCGGTCATCAGCCTCACCACCTGACAGCTGGTCATCACCATCCCGGCCATAAATTACATCATTTCCACCCAAAGCGTTGATAATATCTACACCGGCATAACCGTAGACTTTTTCAACTCCATCTGTCCCTGTCCACTGAGCAGCCTGCGCCAGAGCCTCAGACATACTGGTTACAGTGCCATCAGCATATACCAGCTGATCTATTTGGTTGCGCTCACTGATAAATCCATTTCTGATTATGACCTTCGAAATAACATCATCTTTATTAATTTCGATGATCAGATCAGTAGCTGTTCTTCGATAACTAACATTCTCAGGGTTAATGGTTGAATCAAAAAGAATCTTATCGAGGTCAGTGCCAGTATTATCATAGTCTTCTACAATATCCTGACTTCCATCAGCAGTTATGACATAGGTATCACTTCCAGCTCCACCAAGAAGTAGGTCGTTGCCAGCCCCACCTTCAAGTCTGTCATTACCTCGCCCACCTTCAAGAGTATCAGCACCGACTCCTCCTATCAGGGTGTCATTACCATCTTCCCCTCTTAGAGTGTCATTTCCTTCTGAGCCACTGAGATTATCATTACCGGCTCCCCCCAGAAGCAAGTCATCCCCCTTCAAACCGTCAATGATATTATTCTGATTGTCACCCTGTAGCTCATCATTCTCATCTGTAGCCTGCAAGGCTAATGTATAAAGATCTGTTGAAGTCCACTCCTTCAGAGAACTATCAGGATCACTGAATTCAACTTTATCAATGGGGTAACTATTTGTGCTGTTGTAGAAATTTCGAATACGAATTTCATCTTGATCCCCATTAATGTATAGAACCAAGTCAGCCCCTTGAGCACGTATCAGAATATTTTCTGAACGAATACCTGCTCCAAGAATAATGCGGTCTAATGTTTCATTGCTTCCAGATTCATTGATGACATCAAGTCCATCACCAAGCCCATAATAATAAGTATCACTCCCCAAACCTCCGACCATAAGGTCATCGCCAGTTCCACCAGTTAGACTATCGTCACCCGTACCACCATAAAGCTCATCATGCCCAGACCCACCAAGTAACTGATCATTCCCATCACCTCCAAAGAGCCGGTCATGACCATCATTCCCTGAGAGCAAATCATTCCCTTTCTTACCGGAAATGTAATCGTCGCCAGCGAATCCATCCAGTTCATCAACATAGGAAGTCCCATGTATATCATCATCACCATCACTAAAGATTTGAGAAGCTACATTCTGAAGGTCGAAATTGTCTGGCCCAACCTCAAGCTTGCTGCCATCAGAAAACAGGATTGCATCGACGTATTTATAGTCAGAACCTTCTTGAGAAAAATGAGACAATACTCGAAGGGTATCATTTGTACCATTTATAGAGATGACAAGGTCGTCACCCTCCCGCTGAGTAGTAATATCATTTATTGTTAAATCGCCTAGCATTCGAATTACATCGTAACGCCCCTCTGTGCGATCATAATTATTGATACGGTCTTCACCATAACCCAGCCCAAAACGATACTCGTCGTTACCATTTCCCCCAATTAATAAATCGTTTCCAGCCCGACCATCAAGAACATCATTACCATTCATGCCTTCTAGCTGATCATTGGTTTCAAGACCAATTAACTCATTATCACTATCATCCCCTTCTATCACATCGGTATACAAAAGAAAAATATCACTATTTCCAGCAAGCAGCCTATCACCATAACTAAACGAGCTATTGACTATTTGAGTTACTAACGCAGCTGTTTCAACACTGAAATTATTAACTTCTTCTAATTGATTGAAGCGGTATAGAGCTGTTCTGAGATTGTCGAGATTTCGGGCATCATATACATTAATACCTCTTACTGCCTGAACAAAATCCTGTAGTAAATCTGGTGCTGATGATGGAGCAGCCTCAGAATATCTATAGAGATCATCGATCACATTTGTGAAATCACCGAGCCAAACATCAGACCCAGCTTCTTCAGTCCAGCTTACCTCGTCAAATAGGGGCTTCAAATAACTATCAGATGCCATTTGGTAGAATACACTGTCTACCAAACTGGCAAATATTTCATTATACATTCTTGCATATTGCCAGCCCCCTCCTTGAGCTATTGGAAGCTGGTATCCATAGAAAGACTCAAGAGCACCAATCTTTCGTGTATCCATTGGGGCTCTGCCATGTTGTCGGTATCCCCCGCTCTGTCCAGTCCAAGCAAAAATTATTGGTTCCAGCAAGGCTTGACTTTCTTGACGAGAGTCTGTGTTGACGAATTGCTCAACTAGCCTTTTTAATTCTCCTGATTCATCTCTAGCCATTGCTTGATGCAATGAAAATGTTGTGCCAAATCCACGTGCATCTGGCAAAAAAAGTGAAATTTCTAAAGGAACTTCAACTATAGTTTCTATTGTGTCAGTGGGGTCAGTATCAAACCAGACATCATTCATTGAAAGAACTTGCCCGTTGTCTGCAGTATAATTTCCTACTTGCCTATGTTCGTTTCCGGCACTATCTGTAAATGCTTGATCGGTATAATTAATAGAAAGAGACTTAACTCCCGCTTCCTCTAGAGTAATCAATTCGCCATCATCTGTAATGCCATTTTGGTTTAAGTCACGAAATACTCTTAAATTGACAAATTCCTCATCATTCGCGTTTATCAAACCGTCACCATTTGAATCAAATTCAGCAAGAGCGGTGAATCCATTATCTGCTTTGCTGCCATCGTTCAATACGGTGGAATTACCGAAAAGCTCCGTACCATCGTTGACTTTACCGTCTCCATTTCGGTCATATATTAAAAGTCCATCATCCGCTCCTACAAAACCGGATCGCTCTTTAAATCCATCCCCATCGTGATCAAAATATATTCCTGACGACTGGCCAACAGTTTCAATACCGTCTCCATCCAAATCTAAAACAAGCGGGGATGCAGGGGTCGGTCCAGGAGCTTTCGGTTTCGCAGGAGGAGGAGTGTTAGTAGTCTCACGAGGTGCAGACTCACCTAATATTCTATCAATTTCATCTTTTGATTTATTATGCAGTTTTGATACATCATCAACCATCTTATCGCCTAGACCTTCAGGAACTAGACCTCGGAATAAAATATTTAAAAGCCCATCTATTGTTTCACCAGCACCTTCCTTATTTTCTGGTGAAAAGCTTTCATCATCCTGCATTACATCATAAAGTGTTTCGAGTGCACGTTCTCTTTTTCCTTTGCTATCTCGAAAAACTTCCCTAAGATCATCGTTTGGATTGTTTGATGAGTCAGACATTTTAGAATTTCCCTTTTAAAAAAACTAACACGGGTTATTTAAATCAGAAAAACAGCTAATTCTGCTATTTTTTTAAGTAATCGTAAATTTTCTGTCGTTTATCAGACCAGTCTTTATCCAAAAGAGCTTTGGAAAAGGCTACAGAATCAAGTCCGTTAATTACATCTTTTGGACTAATGATTTTGTTGTATGGGGTAGCTCCTTTTTCAATAAAAAACTCAACTAAATCCAGATGCTGAAAGAGAATGGAAGTATTTAATGGTGATAAGCCATCTTTATCTGTGACGTTTAAATCACAACCATCATTTATAGCATTGGATATCCTTTTGATTATCAATTTATCATCAACCCCTTTTTCTTTATAAGAAAGAACCAACAGAACTAGGACTGGGTCAACCTCACCGTCAATCGTGATATAGCAGTTATTTTTCAGATTGGCTTCGGCCCATGTGAGAGGAGAAAAAGTTAAAATTAAAGAAAATATTAAAATAGGAGTCAAACTAAAAAAACATGATTCCTTTAAGGTTAATTTCTTGTTTTGTTTCGTTTTCATTATAAAAGATCACTATAAAAAATTAATAATGTTTTACAAAACCAATTATCATCGGCTAAAAATTTAGCATTCAGTACATACTGGCTTACCTCTCACGTACGCTCTCCTGCTTAAACCTCAAAAGCGGACTCAAAAAATACTCAATCAAACGACGCTGCCCAGTTTTAATTTCCACAGCCACACTCATACCCGGCGATAAATTCACTTTCCGGTTTTCCACCTGCATCCAGTCTTTTTCAATCTGGACATTGGCCATATATCTCAAACCCAGTTTTTCATCGGGCACAGCATCGTTGGACACATTCATTAACTCCCCACCAATCAGGCCATACTTGGTAAAGTTAAAGGTATCGATTTTCACTTCTGCTTTCAGGCCTTCCTGAACAAAACCAATGTCCTTATTCAGTACCCAGGCTTCCACTTCCATCCTTGCTTCTTTGGGGACGATTTGCATCAAAGCTTGTGCCGGTTGAACGACACCGCCGATGGTATGAATCTGTAACTGTTGTACGGTGCCGTCTATGGGGGATGTGATGAGCTGCTGTTCATGGAGTTCTTGTGCCTTAATGCTTTCCTGCTCAAGGCTGGTGAGTTGCAGTCGAAGCTCTTCCTGCTGGCCCAGGCTTTCCCGCCGTTTTTGAGCGTGAAGACTGAGCAGCTGGTTCTGAACTTCTTCCTGCTCGGCAATCAATTGCTGTACTGCCGCTTTTTGTGCCTTGATATCTTCTTCCAGCTCTATACGTTGCTGTTCCAGTTCAAGGTATTGCACTTTTGATCCGTAGTTCTTTTTATACAGGCCTTCCAGCGCCTGAGTGCGCTCTTCAATAATAGGCAGGACTCGTTGCAGTTTGGTGACAATGGCTTCTATTGTTCGCTGTTCTGCCTTTTTGCTCTTGAGCTGGCTTTTCAGTGTTTCAGATGATGATACATAGTCTTCTATTTGTTGCTGTAAGAGCTGTTCTTCAAACTCAATATTGATGTCGCTTTCTTCCTGCTTGAGATAACTATCCAGCTTCAGTTGGGCTGGCTTCGAATAATTATCGATATCAAGATAATCAATAAAGGCTTCCTGCCTGGCCAGTTGTAATGAAAAAGCAGAGGTCTGTTTACTTAACCTGACCAGTTCGGCTTCAGTCACAATGTCTACCAGTGAAATCAGAGGGTCTCCCACCTCGACATCATCACCTTCCCGAACATGAATATTCTGAACTTCACCGATCACCATAGGTTGAATGGTTTTTACCCGTTCACCAGGGACTATTTTTCCCTGAGCCGTGGCGACAATATCGATCTTGCCAAAACACGCCCAGACGGCAGCAATAGTGAATAGCAGAACAATGACCTTTACGATGACTCTGCTGGCCGGATTGGCTGGAGTTTCTTCCACTTCCAGTGCAGCGGGCAAAAACTGACGACGGGTACTGTGTAATGCCTCAGTGTTTTCCGTTTTGGATAACAGGGCTTTGGTAGCATGATCAAAGAACGATTTAACCATTACACAGCCTCCCTCAGCCCATGCTGATGAGCATTCAGGCGGGCATAATGACCACCTTGTTTGACCAGCTGATCGTGAGGCCCCTCCTCAACAATTCTCCCTTTGTCCATTGTGATAATGCGATCAGCATCACGCACAGTAGAAAGTCGGTGAGCGATGATAAACACCGTACGCCCCTGACTGATTCGCTTCATATTCTGCTGGATGATATGTTCTGACTCATAATCCAGCGCACTGGTGGCTTCATCAAATATCAGAATTCTCGGATTGGTCAGGAGTGCTCTGGCAATAGCAATACGTTGCTTTTGACCACCAGACAGAGAACTGCCTTGTTCACCTACCTGTGTGTCATAACCTTCAGGCAACTCCAGAATAAAGTCATGAGCGCCTGATAGTTTTGCTGCAGCCATCACACGTTCTATTGAGGCTCCCGGTTCAGCCAGAGCAATATTGTCTCGAACTGATCGGTTGAAGAGAAAGTTTTCCTGAAGCACAACGCCTACCTGCCTTCGTAACCAGGCAGGTTCAACCAGAGCCAAATCAACACCATCGACCAATACACGACCAGACTCTGGTACATACAAACGTTGCACCAGTTTTGTCAGCGTACTTTTTCCTGAGCCGGATCGACCAACAATGCCAATCACCTCTCCTGGCTTTACTTCAAGCGATACACCATGGAGTACTGCTGGACGATCCGGCTGATATCGAAAGGTGACGTGTTCAAATTCAACGAAACCCTTTAATGCAGGCAGCGTTGTTCGGTTTGGATCGTGTCCCGGCTCTGTGGGTGTATTCAGAACATCCCCCAAACGCTGAACCGAAATCCCCGCCTGCTGAAAGTCCTGCCACAGCTGAACCAGCTTCAAAATAGGTGCGCTTACGCGACCGGCAATCATATTAAAGGCGATCAACATACCGACGGAAAGGTCACCATTAATAACCAGCGTGGCTCCCACCCAAAGAATCAGTACCGTCACCACTTTATTGATGAGCCCTGCCGTCTGGCTGGCAATATTGCCCAGATTCATGGATCTGAAAGAAGCGGAAACATAAGCCGCCAGCTGATCTTCCCAATGTCTCTGCATCTGGGGTTCAACCGCTGTGCTTTTAATGGTTTCTATACCAGTGACGGATTCCACCAGAAAGGACTGGTTTTCAGCACCGCGTTTGAACTTCTCATTTAAGCGAGCCCGAAGAATAGGCGTTACTATTAACGAGAGAATAATATAGAAGGGAATCGAACCTAACACGATCCACGTCAGCGTCGGGCTGTAGAAATACATGACGACAAAGAAAATGACCGTGAACAATAAATCAATACAAAGCGTCAGGGCTGAGCCGGTAATAAATTCACGAATGGTATCCAGCTCACGAACACGGGCAACGGTATCACCGACACGGCGAGCCTGAAAAAAAGCAACGGGTAGACGCAATAGGTGACTGAAGAGCCTGGAACCAAGAACCACATCGACCCTGTTGGTAGTATGGCTGAATACATAATTCCGCAAGCCATTCAGCACAACATCAAAAATCGACAGAACCAGCAACCCGAAGGCGAGTACGTCAAGTGTCGTTAAAGCCTGATTAACCAGAACTTTATCTATGATGACCTGAAAGAAAAGTGGGGTAATCAGTGCAAAGAGCTGGATAAAAAACGACGCCAGCAGTACTTCATAGAGCATTTTTTTATGCTTGAGTATGGCGGGAATAAACCAGCTGAAATCAAATTTTGAAAGACTGTCCGGCAGCAGGGAACGTTTGGTAAAAAGAAATAATTCACCAGAAAAAATAGTTTGAAAGTCATCCAGCTCCAATGCCTCAGGCTGGCAACTCGTAGGCTTCTGAATCAGAATCTTGTCATCATTACAACGGGCAACAATGAAATAGCTACCATCCTTATCAAGTGCGATAGCAGGTAATGGCAACTCTTGCAGTTTCTCCGGGGCAACCTGAGTTCTTCTGACTTTCAGCTTAAGATGTTTGGAGATACGGAGAAGATCAACAGGATCAACCACACCTTCAGTGTCGCCTATTAAATGCTTGACCTGTTCTGGTTGAGCTGCCAGCCCGTGAAAACGAGCCATCATCACCAGGCAGGTGATCGCAGAGTCCGAAGTTCCTACTGCAGACATCAAGAATTCCTGTTCATTATTTGATAAATCAGCCGGTGTCCATGGCCGAGCAGATGAAAGGTAATGCTTTATCCTGCATATCTGCGTTGTCATTTTTAATATGAAAAGTATTTAATAGTCAAGTGACGTTTTTTACAAAATTTGGTTTTGGTTTATGATTATTTTTACGAAATCCAAAGCTGTTATCCCACATTGTTTTGCAGGAGGTAGATGGGGGACATTAGTCCCTTTGGCTGGCTGGCAACCACCGATAAAGTGTTGGAATAGAAACACCGAGATTTTCGGCAACCTCCTTTGCAGGAAGGCCGTTCGACAGAAGTTTTTTTGCTGCATCTATTTTAGAGTCTGTCATCTGCCGTTTTCTCCCGCCAACTCTACCACGTTGCTTGGCAATTTCTAAACCTGCTCGAGTTCGCTCCACAATCAGTTCCCGTTCCATCTGGGCAAGGCTTGCCATGACGTGAAAGAAGAATCGACCTGCAGTTGTTGAAGTATCAATATTGTCGGTAAGACTCACAAAGTGACAATCCTGCTGTTCAAGCTCATTGATCAAAGTGATTAGATTTGTGGCACTTCTCCCAAGGCGATCCAGCTTCCAGACAATCAAGGTATCACCATCCCGTAACACTTCAAATGCGAGCTTCAATCCTTCACGGTTACTTTGTGTTCCGCTGACTTTATCTTCGTATATTTTGTTACAACCAGCTGCTAATAGTGCTTCACGCTGCAGTGATAAATCCTGATCTTTTGTAGATACTCTTGCATAGCCGATTTTCATATCAGCCTCCCTTGATCATATCAGCAAAATCTGACCACTGTTCAACCCTGAAAGCTCTGATATCTCTAACAGATGCGGAAAACCAGGAAAGAGATTTCAGGGCTGTGATCGCACGGAAGAGGTTAGCCATGTCCTCATCGTCTGTCACATAAAGACTACCCTGAACTCTCCTGAATCCAAGACTGGAAAGGGTAGAACCAATCTCAATATAAGCCTGTGGCACAACCTTTCGGTTGATTCTTTTCTGTCTGCAACAATTAAGTCAAAAGCAATAGCGAGCATCAGTGAGCAACCGGATCGTTTTTGATATTTGAGTATCTGTATTCAGTTTCTTCTCCCGACTCAGGGATCTGAATCAGGACAATCCAGTCATCCTGGTCAACCGGCCTGATAGGTTCAAGAATTTTATACGTAGGTCCCAGTTTGCCAAACTGCCGATATTGACCGATGAGTTTAGGTTCAGGGAATCGATCCCCGATGAAATAGACTGGATCAATGGTCAGGTAATAAAGCCTCTGCATCGCCAAGTACTTTTGACCATGCTGAAGATGTTTCAGCATTTGGGCTATCACACAGGTTTTGATGACCTACCTGATGGATACATTCAATATTACGGCAAGATAACAAAGAGTCGGAGTTCTGGTGAAGAAGTCAGAAAACACAGGGACTCTTCCGTAAGAAGTATTTATCTGAGCCTGCTGAGAGATCGCTTCAAAGTAAAACCCGCTGGCAGGAATATCATCATACAGCGGGCCTATGAGTCAGCAAAAAGCAAACACCACCTGGCGGATATCATCAATGAAGTTCTCGAAAATCTGATTAAGGACTCTTATGAGCTTCCTACCTTTGATGCACTTGCTCGGGTCGCAAGTGACCAGCGCCGAAGGGTCAATAAAGAACTCTACAGCAATTACCTCGATTCTCTTGATGAAAAGTCCAAACTGGTTCTCTCATCATTACTGGATGAAGAATCATGGGAAAAGCTTAAAAAAGAACCTGGAAAGCTGACGACAAAAAACACAACCAATACGCTGGGTGTGTTGAGCTGGCTTCGCAAGCAGCAGGCAGGTCTACCCAACTTGCCGGATATCACACCTGACAAATACCGGGACTTGCAGTTGGAAGCCCGCGCTCTGGATCGTTCGGAAATGGCACGATTGAGAAAGGGTAAGCAAGAGCTGCTGTTGACGATCCTACTCCGTTACCGACTTTCCCGCACCCTTGATGATGCGGCTGATTTACTGATCAAACTGATGCGGCGTATGCACACTCGGGCAGACAAGAAGCTGAAGGAATGGCTGAAAAATAAAACGAAACAGCAGGAGCAGCTTATCGGGCAGCTGAAGGATGTTACCGTTGCTTACCAGGGGAGTAGCAGAGACGATCAGCATAAACTTCGGAATATAGGCACAGCCCTGAAACACAATCCGCAGGAAGTGATCGACTCCTGCGATCAGCTACTGACTTACTCAAGCAACAACTACCTCCCGTTTTTACTCCCTATGTTTAAAAATCACAGGGCAAATCTGTTTGATGCCCTGAACTTGCTGAAGGTGAGAACGCCTCTTAGTGACTATGCGCTGATCAAAGTCATACTGTTTATCAAAAAACACCAAACATCACGTAAAAGCCATATTGATGTATCCAACAGCTCTGTATCTCTAAAATGGGTACCGGCAAGAAAATGGTGGACTTCAGTCACTGAAACCCAAAAGAAAGGTGTACCCGTTACCAAGGTGCATCGTCTTTACCTTGAGCTATGCCTCTTTACGCTGGTTGCGGAAGCACTCAGATCCGGCGATTTATTTGTTGAAGACAGTGAGAATTTCAGTGATTTCAGAACGCAGTTTATCTCAGAAGAAGAGTATCAAGAGCAGTTCGAAGATTTCTGCCAAATGATGGGCTATCCCTCCGATGGTGGTGACTTTTGCAGTCAGCTCAAAGCCAGACTTCACGCTGTTTGCAAAAAGGCTGATGAGCAGTTTCCAGAAAACACTGAAGTGCAGATTATCAATAAAAAGCTATGCATTACTCCGATCAAGGCAGAGAAACCAACACCTGAGCAAGAGGCTCTCGCATCCCTGATCAAAGAGCGTATGCCGCCTAAAAATATTCTGGATGTGCTGTCTGAAACTGAAAAGTGGTTGAATCTCAGCAAGCATATACGGCCTCTGTCGGGCAATAAATCCAGAATTGACAATATAGAAGAACGCTTCGTCCTCAACCTGCTTTGTTACGGCTGTAACCTTGGGCCAGTCCAGCTGTCCCGCTCAGTTCAGAATATCAGCCGCAAACAAATTGCACGACTGAATCTCAAGCACTGCTCCGAAGACACTCTCATCAAATGTATCAGGGATGTCATCAATGGCTATAACCAGTTTTCGCTACCTGCCTACTGGGGAACCGGCAAAAGAGCGTCTGCCGATGGTACAAAATGGGATGTGTATGAAAACAACCTTCTGTCCGAGTATCACATTCGGTATGGTGGCTATGGCGGCATTGCCTACTACCACCTCAGCGACAAATACATTTGCCTCTTTTCCCGCTTTATACCCTGTGGTGTTTATGAGGCAATTTATATTCTGGACGGCCTTCTGCAGAATGATTCCGACATTCAGCCCGATACGGTCCACTCTGATACACATGGGCAAAGCCTTGCTGTTTTCGGACTGGCTTATTTACTGGGAATAAAGCTGATGCCCAGGATCAAGAACATCAAGCGGTTAAATTTACACCGGCCAGAGGCTGGAGCCAGATTCAAACATGCTCATTTTTTATAACGTCGAAGTGATGATGAGAGTATTGAAGGAGCTGAAAGAAGAAGGGCACAAAATTACCGAAGATGATTTGAAGCACCTGTCCCCTTATATAGAGAGTGCCAACAGGCTGGGAGATTATCGTCTTGAGCTAACCAAGCAGGTGCGGCCTCTGGATTTTTCAATTTCGGTACTGTGAGCATCCCTTTCAGAATGTCACTGAAATCACTTATCATTCGGTACAATAGTTCTGAACATTATAGGCGGCGAAATGCCTGGATATTATCAATACCGTTTTAACCTTGATCTCCGTGCCAGCGACAAAATCATCAAGAAGACAGCCAAGCTTAACCGCCTGAAATCGTGGTCTTTCGAGGATCATATCCATCACTATACAAACTACATCGAACCAGATTTCATTAACACATTAGATTTCGGAATTTGTTGCGAAGAGTATTACTGGCGTATTGGTCAGCGTCGTATGATATTTCCCAAGGATGCTGACGTTCTGAACATGCTGTTACAGGCAAAGTTTTCCTTATCAGCGGTTGAAGGTTTCCGGTTGCCCTATGATCAGTTTATTTTGGCGATCCCGAAGGAATATAAGTTTGCCGGACTATCTATAACTGGAGTTCTGGTGACGATGTGCCGGAATACTGATGAGATGAATGAGAAAATTGATCCATTCATCAAGGTATGCAGCAAAGGCACCAAGTCAGCACAAACGCCTCCTGGCCGCAAGGGAATGCTGACGTTTAATTTTCAGTTTGCTCATGATCCGGCAACAACATATTCTCGCATATCCGTGAAATTAGAAGATTTGCCACGTATTCTGTCTGCAAACCGATATCAGGATCTTGCCGACATTCTCCCTGGGTTTGCTTCAAGAGGATATCTTCACACAGAGCGTTGTGATAATGCGGAATTGCAGTCTCATTATGAGTTGCTGAAACTGATGGTGTCCATGTCAGTGTATGTTATGTATGCACGCAGTAATGATCGCCAAGATATTTTACAGGATGGACTGCCAGGACAGTTCAGTAATCACCAATTTGCATCTCTGGGTCATCGTTGTAGCAAGCATATGACTTTAGGCAGTATGGCTGGTGTTAGGGAAAATAGAGCATCCCCGAACAGTCACTACAGGTCATGGCATTTTCGTCAGCTGGTACATGACAAGTATTATCAGAATGAATATCAGGGCATGGAGAAGGGGAGTCGGATCGTTTTTGTTTCTGATACTTTGGTTTCCAACAAGGCCAATCCAGCAACACTGATAGAATAATTTGGCGGTTCATGTACCCGAACAAGAGGGGCGACATTTTCTTTATACAGTTCAACAGGTTAACAGCTTTTTATGACGTAAAAGCAATTTTGCAGGCCGGGGCCCATATCCATCTCGGAGCCCCAAGAGTACAGGGTAAATTCCATCCTGGAGCCAATGATGTCCAGAGATGTCTTGTCCTGATAGAGTTCTTTGATTATTTCCCAGGCATCCAGCCAGATTTCGCAGGCATCAGCTTCAGGCTTATCAAAGCCGGTTGTTGTTTTATTGTCACGCAGTACTGCAAAACCCTGGTCGATCAGCTGCTTCAGTTTGGCTTCTTCTTCTGTCAAGGTTGGGACCCGGAACTCTGTCGTCTTGTCTCGCCATTCTGCGGATACGCCTGTCCCTGGCAGACTGCCTGAATAGCGTTCATCTTTGGGCAGGTTTATGCTGGCGATTTGTAAGTAATAATCATTGGGTCCCGCCCAAGTCACATCATGACTGACAATTAGAACTCAGTGGTAAATAACCTGAGTTTTTAGCTGAATTGACTGACTGAAGATACCGCTCTCTTGCGATCACAGCTTGCTCTTTAGCTTCTTCCTTGTTGGAGGTTTGTATTTTGATTCTTTTGTAGGTCTTTGTATAGATCTTTTGTCCCTCGGCGTAAGTGGGATCTTTGCGAAGCTCCCTTTGACGCTCGGCGTAAGCGGGATCTGTCTGGTAGCGCTGCCTTTTGCGCTCCCTTTGACGCTCGGCGTAAGCGGGATCTGTCTGGTAGCGCTCCCTTTGGCGCTCCCTTTGGCGCTTGGCGTAAGCGGGATCTGTCTGGTAGCGCTCCCTTTGGCGCTCCCTTTTGCGCCCCCTTTCTCGCTCGGCGTAAGCGGGATCTGTCTGGTAGCGCTCCCTTCGGAGCTCCCTATTGCGCTCCCTTTGTCGCTCGGCAAGTGAAGAACTGCTATCAACATTAACTCCTGCCTGGGTTGTTTGGTTATCACTTGTAGCTTGGTACATGCATGACGGATTAACGACAGCAACTGGCCGTAAATCTTGTGAACTATGAATTCCGGCAGGAAGATTAGTTAACTGTAAACCTGAGCTTGTATGATTCGCTGCTGTTTGCTTTCTGATTTCAAGCTCGTCCCACGATATTAGCTGCTGAAAGGGAGTACTTGGTGTTAGTAATAATGGATTATTAACGGGCTCATAATCAGGCTGGTAAGGAACATATTCATCAAGAATGGATTGTGGTATTTCTTGAATACCTGTTCCAGAAGCGTTTTCTGAATCGAGGTTTGTTAGGGATGTAATACTATATTTATTCAATGAATAAGAATGATCAGCTTCATTTTGATATGTATCTGGTCCGCTATTGTAAATAGGAATAGGGTTCAGCACTTGAACTGGTATGCCTTGATAAACAGGCTGCTGTTCGGTAGCCCCAAATTGCTGTTCTTGATCTACTAAACCTAATGCGCTGGAACAAAGATAATAAAAATAAGCATCAAATGAAGAAAATTGATTGGTTTGATCCATTGAATTATTGAACTGTTGAATTACAGCTTAAGACCACGCCTTCTTATAAAAGTTCCTCTCTTTCACAACTCGACTTTAGACTTTGCATGACACGAAAGACTGGCCAGGTTTCGATAAAATAACAAGCCGACATCAACAAACAATTTTTTCAGGTTCGCTTTTATTGCCGGTTTTTCTCTAAATGGCTGTATTTATGCAGCCTCTGCTTTATCTGTCTTCAACTGGCCGGACAGTTCATTGAAATTGAACTCATATTTTTGCTCATATCTGTTCCAGCCCTTGCGAATAGAGAACCTCGGAATAATTCCTGAAAGAGCAATTCTCATCATGCCCGCAGTGGTTGTATCCGGGCTTCTCCAGGGTATCCGGGAAATATTCAGACATGCCTGATTTTTACAAACGGTTAACAACTGCAATAATGCATAGCCTGCCATTTTCAAATGCATCCACCGAAGCAGTGTTCGTAATTTCTGCTGCCATAAATGGCAACAACCAAAAGTATGTTTGAGTTGGTGAAACATTGGCTCTACTGGCCACCGCTTTGCATAACCCCGAAGTACATCAAGCCCTTCGTGTTCTGTATTGGTTGAGATGAAAATTCTTTTTTCAGTCAGCCCCTTATCATTCTCAAAACAGCTCCAGACAACCCGAATTTCTTGCCCTTTGAGGAATTTTGCCCGACAAATCAGAGTACGATATCGCACGGTGCGAAACCCCGCCAGTAGCAGAAACTGATTAACTGCACAGTAGATGAAGGACTGATTAACGAGAAGTGGCACTTCCACGACCTGAAAGCAAAAAGCGTGTCTCACCACGAAGGATTAGTATCTGGCCACAAAACACTGGAAGCGAAGAAAATCTATATTCGGAAAACCCAGAAAGTACAGGGTACAAGATAACAAAAAGGAAGAGATATGAGAGAAGGTATCACCGGGCAATTGTCCGGTTTTTTGTTTGCCCAGCGAAGCGGGCAAACCCGTCAGGCTGAAAGAAGCCTGAACCACCCCGACTGAGGGGAAGGTAATCCGAATGGCAAGGGCGTTGCTGGCCAACGGCTGGGTCCGAAGGAAGCATAGGAAGTCAGAGGTACACAGCGTAAGCGAACCTGATTCGGCAGGTCGGGAGCGGCAAGCGTGCGAAATAGCGCGACGCCCAATACTCAGTCAGTCCCGACAAGTGATTGAGGGTGGAATTTCTGGCAGGGATCCGTTTAGTAACTGGGGAAGCCTGGCATCAATCCCTGAGTCATCGGGGGCTGTTATCGCAAGAGGAAACTCAAGGATAGCAGTGGTGTGAGGTGGCAGATGAGCCCGTGTGACGATCATCAAAGAACTGAACCCGGTGCTGAGAGGGTTTGCCAACTACTTCAAGATAGCCAATTGTCGCAGTGCACTGAAGGGAGTCATGAGTTGGGTCAGGCGCAGACTGCGATGTATACAGCTGAAACAGTGGAAGAAACCGGCCAAGCTGCATGGGCGGCTAAAACAGCTGGGATATAAGCCGCCGTCCAAATACATCAAGATGCGTTCATGGAGAAATGCGGCGAGTCCGTTGGCGCACCCCGCCTTACCTGATTTGCCGATAATTACACGACATATCTTTGAGAATTGGTGCCCAGGAGAAGACTCGAACTTCCACGACCATACAGTCACTAGCACCTGAAGCTAGTGTGTCATCCTTATATTTCAATGAATTAGCTCAAATCGTTTTAGGAAAAAGTGCGCAAGTGTGTATTATTTTTCGATATTTTGGCCATTTTTTTTAGGACAATTTTTAATGAAAAATACCTTCTGGTTACCCAGCGAAAGTGGTCATCTAAACGACAGTTTTCAACACTGAAAGATATTTTCTCTGATCATCGCCCATACCTGCGAAGCGTTTGCTTCATGTTTCTTGCATTACAAATCGCATTTTAAAATCCATCCAGTGCACAGCTCGTAACCAACAAGAAGGGGCAGGCAAATTTTTGCCTGCGGGCAATCCTGTAATCGTTCTGAAATTTATAGAACGCTTAATCCATCAATATGGCCAGATATGCTATCCGGGTATCCGTACGTCACCCCGTATCATACACACCCATGCCGCGCTACAATCAAACCCATAATATTGGCTCAGGATACCAACAGGATGCCCCCTGATCAGCCAGATACGCTGCCCCTGGAGAATATTGACTTTCGCGCCTTGTTTAGCCTGGTCGGCGAGGCAAACGCTGAGCTTGCCCGGTACGATGGTTTGCTACAAGGGATACCAAACCCTGCGGTGATGCTCTCGCCACTGACCACTCAAGAGGCGGTACTCTCTTCCAAGATTGAGGGTACTCAGGCCACCGTTGATGAGGTACTGGAGCAGGAGGCAGGACTGGAGAAAGAGGGCGAGAAATTCAAGGATATCCAGGAAATTTCAAACTACCGCTCTGCCCTGTTTCAGGCCAGTGAACACCTGAAAGCTTATCCCATCCGTTTAAGCCTGATCCGTGAGTTGCACAGCATACTGCTCAACAGCGTTCGGGGACAGAATAAATCTCCCGGTGAATTTCGCAACGATCAGAACTGGATTGGCCGGGCGGGTTGCTCCATGGAACAGGCGACATTTGTGCCCCCCTCACCACTGCAATTAATGGAGCACCTTGAGTCCTGGGAACGTTATATTGATTATGATGACTGCGACTTTCTGCTTCAGGTCGCCGTGGTACACGGGCAATTCGAACTGTTACATCCATTCAAGGATGGTAATGGCCGGATTGGACGCATCCTGATCCCGCTATTTCTGTACCAGAAAAAAATTCTCTCCGAGCCTATGTTCTACCTGAGCGAATACCTGGAAGCCCACCGTGACGAATATTACCAGCGTCTCCAGGCGATCTCTTCAGAAGGCGACTGGAATGGGTGGATTGCTTTCTTTTTGCGAGCAATCACCCTTCAGGCCAGGGAAAACAGTGCGCGGGTGAGAAACATCATGGGGCTGTATGAGCATATGAAGCATCAAATTCAACACATTACCCGCTCCCAGTATTCGGTTCATTTACTGGATGCGCTGTTTAGTCGCCCCATCTTTCGCACCACGGATATTATTCAACAGTTTGAAGAAAAGTACGGCATTCATCCCAAAACCACACCGGCTTTACTCCGTCAACTGCGCGATGCCGGGATTTTATTGGAGATCAAACCGGCTTCGGGGAGGCGTCCTGCGGTACTTTGTTTTGCAGAGCTGTTAGAAATTACTGAAGGTCAGGGTGTATTCCAACGCACATAGCGGATAGCTCTGAATTCGCACGCCTTTTGAGGAGTGGAACCTCTGATTCAGGCTCCACAAAACTCGTTGAGGAGTTTGGAGACTCCTCAAAACCACTTGAGGAGCGTGATAGCACATTCAGGCTCCACAAGCTTCGTTGAGGAGTTTGGAGACTCCTCAAAACCACTTGAGGAGCTTGATAGCACATTCAGGCTCCACAAGCCTCATTGAGGAGTTTGGAGACTCCTCAAAACCATTTGAGGAGCATGATACCAGATTCAGGCTCCATAAGCCTCGTTGGGAAAGTAAGGATTCCACGGCATAAGTTAATGAGCGGAAAATTTAATTCAAAGTAACCGGATATCCTTGATAAATGAAAACTTCAAACTTTAAAAAAGCTCATACCAATCAACATATTACTTCCGGTAAGAGGCATTACCGGCAGTAAGGTTTTTGCGGTGCTTCCGTTTCAGGAAAGGCCGCCAGCCCACGGGTAGCAAGCCATCCCCCTGCAGGGTACAACCGGCGGATCAGTTACGGTTCAGTAAGCCCTGCAACCGCCCCCGGTCAAAAATCACCTGCTCAAACGCCACCGGCGAGTCCGTTTCAAAATGGATCGCCACAAACGCCGGGCAGTCGTCATCCTCGCCGTTCGCTTTCATTTCCATCAGGGTGTAACGGTAGGTGCCGGTGATCTCCCGGTCCTGGAGACTTTCCGGCAACACACAGATTTTCAGAATCCGGCTGCCCCGGGTCCAGGTAAAGGCAGGGCCGGTATCATGGCGATAAGAGATATCCTGAAAGTACCCGGGTATACGGATACTCAGCGCATAGTCACCACCAAACTGCTGCTGATAACACTCCATATTATCCCCAGATAGTTATTGTGTTTCGGGATCACTTTTTTGCAGGTAATGGCCTCTTACGGAGGCCAGTCGGCCAGATCACCGGGGCCTTTTTTTATTTTTGATATATCCGACCATCCAACGTCGACCTGTCCCACTATCAGGCTCATGAATCATCAGAGATATCATAGGAATCGCTCCCGGCTCTGACCGCGGTTGTTATTAGCCCCGCTTTGCCGCTTGGGTAATAGAACTGACTTTCACCTTATCACGGTGAGCTGCCGTCGTTATCTTCCCCAATTTATCCTGGCCTGCTTAACTGATCACGAAGGCTACGGATTCCAGGGTCAATCATTGCATCGCTGGGCATATGAACTGAGATCCCGGGATGGTGGATCATATTCATAACCTGTAAAAGCACGACGATACAGAGACCATGACCAGTGGGATTCGAGAAAAAGGGGTGCCTATCAGAAGTCGCTCAGCCAGGGCTACACGACAAGCCGGGCGAAAATCGTCACGGTTAAAGCTTGAAGTCCGAAACCCCGGGAATTTTATGCGCCCAAAGTTTCATCTTCCATAGCCATCACCCTGGCTGCCTGCATTGCCAGAAATTCGTTTTGAGCTATCGGCATGCTGACTATTTGCAGATTCATGCAATTGTCTTCAGTAAACTCCAGGCGAAAATCCATGATAAAACGACGATCTTCAGCAAACCTCAAGCGCCTTTGGTCAATAATGCCAGAGAGCTTGCTGGCGAGTATGCCATCGGGGTCATTAACGCACTCGTCCAGTTTCCTCTCAATCAAAATACCCCATAAAAAATCCTCGAACTCTTTCGAACATGTGCCTATATTCCAGCAACAACAGACCAGCTCATAAATATCCTCAATGCCGTCCTGATCCCAGCTGGAATCATAAAGGGGCTCGGAAAAGTCTGAAATATGATCGGACATACGGGAAAGCCCCAGGTTTTCCGAGGTATCGGCAACGCAATTATTCCTTATCTTATCGATAGCGTTGCTGGATATCCTGTTAAGCTTTTTAAACAACTTTTTCCGCTCCCGCTCCTGTTGGCGGCGCTGCTTGCGAGTCACTGATGTCAATTTATATTTCCTCTGCGATATCCCGGCTGAACCAGCATCAGGGAAGCAAAATAAATTGGTGTTTCCAAACCCGGTAGCTTGCTGGATGATCAGTAATGGTGGGCATAAATAAGACCAGACTCACTGACTTTAATAAACAGCTCTCTATGCTCTTTGGCCAACACCTTCAGCCTGCGCTTTTTGTGTGGTTTAACCAGTGCAACCGCTAAAGTAATGGCAGCCAGCTCGGCAACACGCTGGTTAGCCGACAGTTTCAGTTTATGCAAACGCGCTATATTCTTCCTGGAAATAGTTGACTGACGCATAAAACCAGATATTTCATTTTCCTGATCAATTGCACATCTTTCCTCTTTGGGTTTCTTAGAGCACTCTTTGCAGATATGATTCTTATGCCCTTTGCCAGAAAACTGTTCATTTGGCTTGCTACAGGCACAAATCCTACAGTAATGCCCCATTTGTACCTCTCAGTTTATTTCATCGATAAATTCATCTTCCTCAATAGCTTTTTGGATAGCGTCATCAAGCCTGATCAATAACTCTGACAGGGTTTCTCCGGATTTCCGGGCAAGCATAGCCAGGCAACTGCTTTCATCCACTGCCGTCGCTCCCTCAACAGGACCGATTGAGCCTATGGTTATTTCGCCACCGCTCTCAATCAAATCATTCAAGTATGCCAACTGATCAATACTCATTTCATAGCCTATTTTGCTGCTTTTACTAACCCAGACAGGAATATAGAATGTAAGATATCAAACAGATTGTAATAAACCACGAGACTCGTTGAGTAATATTGTTCGCTCAGCAAGCTCTTTAGTAGTTAACAACTCATGGTAAATTTCGATGTATCGTTTTCTGATACGGCGAAACTCAAGTGAGCCATACGCCTCACCCATCCACTCCCGCTCGTTATCCGTAATCGCGTTATTGACCTCTTCTGGCAAGGCATAAATATAATCCAGATTGTGGAAGTTGGATGCATGCCAGATATCATATTCCTGCTCGAGGGGCTGGCCCAGCACGTAAGGGATCAGATAAAGATTTGCCAGCATCAGATCCGCCAGCCTGTAGCGTGCTTCCACCGGTTTGTTCATTCTCAGCAGGCCCAGAGACCAGCACAATTTCTGGATCGGTTCACCCGCATCATCAGGAAATTCTTCCTGGTACCAGTTAAAGTAACTCTCTGACTTTTGCAAATCGTTCAGGACCAGGTACAGACTGAACAGAACATATCGTTTACCACTGCCATCACTGATGAAGTGATATTCTTTTTTCTCTTTGTTGAGCGCCGATCGATAGCTGGAAATTCTGGCTTTCAGCTTTTTTTCAGTTTCAGGGAAGATATACATCGAATCTCTCAGAGTTTATTAACAAGGATGATTCCATGCGCAGCTTATTTCATTCGGGATTGAATTTCACCAGACCAATTCCTTATTCTGATCAAAACAAACAACGGGTTTCACCATGCCCCAGCTGAACCAACCTTGCAGCAAACACTTCACCTACCGGCAGCTGATCGAGTGCGGTGAAACCAGGTGTTGAACAATCTCCGGGCAAAGTATCTGGATAATAAATGACGCGGGTCAGAACCCATGGCATCATACAGCCATCTCAAGTATTACCAGTAACCCTCACTAATGTCAGACAGCATCCCCTTCTATGACCTGAATGCCGAGTCTTTTTTTAACACAACGGTTGATGTCGATACCCAGTCCCTGTACCAGCACTTTCTGCCACATATACAAGAACATGGTCATATACTGGATGCTGGCTGCGGTTCAGGCAGAGATGCCAAAGCCTTTCTGGATCTGGGCTACCAGGTAACAGCATTCGACGGCAGTGAAGCCATGGCCAATATGGCCAGGAGTCTCACTGGCTTGGCTGTTGAGCATTCATTATTTAAAGACTTCCAGTCAAAGCAGCAATTTGATGGTATCTGGGCCTGCGCCTCGCTCCTGCATGTTCCTTATACAGAACTCTCCGATACCTTCACCCATCTGGCCTCGTTCCTGAAAATGGGTGGCATCTTCTATTGTTCGTTTAAGCTGGGCGAAAATCACCAGCTAACCCGTAATGGCCGGAGTTTCACTGATTTAAACTACGATGGCCTTATAGATATTCTCAGCAATACGCCACTGAAGATCAGCCATCACTGGCAAACATCCGACCTTCGCCCAGGCAGAGCCAATGAACAATGGCTTAATGCCCTGCTAACCAGGATTTAGGTAAACATGGAAGCAACGCCGCTATATCCCCATACACCCCCTCATGCAAAAACGCCTGACGATAACGGCTCAGTCTTTCTAACCACAGGTGGCATTAATGATCCTCTGCTCCCCAAGCTGATTGACGCCATAAACCGCGCCAGGGAAATAGCCATCACAGTTGCGTTTATCCGGGTGAGTGGTTTGCAGCTGCTTTTCGGTGCACTGTCTGATGCCGTTGAACGGGGAGCAACCCTGAAAGTGCTTACCTCAGACTATCTGGATGAAACTGATCCTCAAGCCCTGCGGGAACTGATGTTACTCCGGGAGCGCAACGCCGATATACGAATCTACCAGTGCGAAGGTCAGCAAAGCTTCCATATGAAGTCCTATATCTTCGTTCATATGGATAACGGGCAATGGCTTGAGGGATCCGCTTTTGTCGGCTCCAGCAATATCAGCAAAGCCGCCTTGGTAACCGGCCATGAGTGGAACCTGAAGCTTAGCTGCCGTGGAACAAACGACGATATTTATGTACAACAGTTTTCCAATATCTGCCAGCAATTCCACGATATTTTCCACCACCCGCAGGTTAGTCCGCTTAGCCATCCATGGATTGACAGTTACATTAGCAGACGCAAGAAACAGCAGCTGATAGCCGTTGATCCTGAGGCGTTCACCGAAGCCCCAACACCCAGCAATATTCAGATCGAAGCCCTGCAAGCCCTTCATAACAGTCGACTGGCCGGCTATCAGCGTGGCCTGGTGGTTCTGGCCACAGGTCTGGGCAAGACCTGGCTGGCCGCCTTTGATACCCGTCAGTTCAAGGCCAAAAGGATTCTGTTTGTGGCACATCGGGAAGAGATACTGCTGCAGGCACAAAAAGCCTTCACCCGTATCCTGCCCAAAGCCCATGTTGGCTTTTATAATGGCAAGGAACGGACGGCGAATGCCGACCTGCTCTTTGCTTCCGTCCAGACCCTTGGCCGGCATAGCCATCTTAAGCAATTTGCCAGCGACCACTTTGACTACATTGTGGTGGATGAGTTTCACCATGCGCACGCTGCCACCTACAGAAATATCCTCAGTCACTTTTCCCCGGGCTTTCTGTTAGGACTGACTGCAACACCAGAACGAACCGACCAGGCGGATATACTCAACCTTTGCGACAACAACCTGGTATTTGAACGCAACCTTATTATCGGCATCAATAGCGGCCTGCTCGCACCATTTCACTATTATGGCATCGAAGACAAGCATGTTGATTACGACGAGATCCCTTGGCGCAGCGGCAAATTTTCCATAGACCAGCTCACCCATGCCTTTGCCTCGAAAAAAAGGGCAAGGCATATCCTTAACCACTGGCAGGAAAAGCGACAGCAACGGACACTGGCCTTCTGTATTTCCCAAAGACATGCCGAGTTTATGGCATCAGAATTTAAAACCGCAGGATATCGGGCAGAAGCCGTTTATAATGGCTCAGAGCTTCGAAGGCATGAAGCGCTCTCGCAACTGGAACATGGTGAACTGGATGTACTGTTTTCCGTAGACCTGTTTAATGAAGGCACAGACCTCCCAGCGATTGACACCGTACTTATGCTGCGTCCAACGGAGTCAAAGATACTGTTTTTACAGCAGTTGGGCCGGGGGCTGAGGCTTCACCACCAGAAAACCCATCTGGTGGTCATTGACTTCATCGGTAACCACAAGTCCTTTTTGATCAAGCCTGTAGCTTTGCACAACGGCCACTCATTTAAACAACTGGCAAAGCAGATTACCACTGGGAGTGCAGAGCTGCCGGATGGTTGTTTTGTTAATTATGAGCCCACCGTCATCGATTTATTAAACCGGCTTGCCCGGCAGCAGAAAGACAGCATTGAAGACGAATACCAGACATTAAAGACCCTGCTTGACTATCGCCCAACCGCTACTGAGTTCTACCATTACCTGAATGAAATTCAGATGCCCTTCAGCCGGGTTGGCCAGCAGCACAATAGCTGGTTTCAGCTGGTTGCTAACCAGCAAGACCTGACGAAGCAGGAAGCCGAGGTGTTGCAACGCCACGGCGATTATCTTCGAAGCGCCATTGAGAAAACCGCCATGGCCAAGTCCTTTAAAATGATCCTGCTCAGTGCATTCCTTGACCTTGATGGTTTTGACAACCCGCCAACCACTGAGCAGCTGGCCGAAAAAAGCTGGCACCACCTGAAACGACGGCCAGACCTGTTTACCAAAGACCTGCCTGAAAATAAGCAAACCCTCACTGCTGACAGCAAAGCCTGGCATAAATACTGGTTGGGCAATCCCATTAAATTCTACTCAAATAAAGACAACGACCCCTTTGTGATAGACAGTGGTCGTTTTGTCTGCAAGGAAAAGGTTCTTCCCCAGCATAAAGCGACCTTGCATCAGATGATGCAGGAGTTAGTGGAACTGAGAATAGCCATGTATATCAATCGGGGCTGATCTTTGACCGATTAACCAGACTGTATTAGCCTGAAAATAACAGCGCCAATTTACTCCCACTTGCAGGCGCTTAATAAATCTCGCTAAAGAGGAATACACATGGAAAAACTTATCTCTATGACCATCAATGGTCAGTCAGTCTCCGGAACCATCACCGACCTCTCCCGCGCAGGCTTATCTGTTGAAATCACTGCTCCGTTCTCCGGATACAGTGCTCACCGGTATGTGCCGACCTTTGCCAGGGCCAGTCGTAACTTTCTGGAAATTGGAGATCAGGTAGCTTCAGAACTGCTGTCGGAACTCTATAATGATCTTTTGCTTTTGGATGGTAAGCGTCAGTCACTGCAAGCTGTGTTACATGGCTGCGAGGGGATTTTCTCAAAGCTTGCGGAGCACAAGGCTGTTCAGGCTGAGTTGTCCACAAAAAAACCAGAGCTAAAACAGCAATTCAGAGCAGGCCTGTTGGATCAGAAGCAGTATCAACAATCACTGAAGCGTATTCGTGATCAGGATTTTCAGCAAAGCATGCTGGCCAGGGAGCTTGTGGATCAGTTTATTGAACAACATCTACCAGGCTGGCAGCACAGCCTGGATCATGATCAGTTGATCGGTTTTCTATCGTCAGACTGATGCGATCCGCCATCTTTATTAACCAACGAGAAGAATAAAAATGTACGACATTATTGGAGATATCCACGGCCGGGCTGATGAACTTGAAGCTCTACTGCTGAAGCTTGGCTATCAACGACAGGGAACGGTTTATAAACACCCTGAACGCAAAGCCATATTTGTCGGGGATTTTATCGATGGCAAGGGTCAGCATCGGAAAACAGTCGATATTTGTCGTTCGATGGTAGAACAGGAAAGCGCGCTTGCCGTGATGGGCAATCATGAGTTCAATGCTATCTGCTACTCAATACCCGATAACACCGGAGATTACCTGCGCCCCCATAATGAAAAAAATGTCCGGGATCATGCTGAGTTTATTGCCGAGCTTCCCTTTGGTTCTCATAAACACCGGGAGACCATTGACTGGTTCAAAAGCCTGCCACTGTTTCTGGATCTTGGGGAGCTGAGAATTATCCATGCGGTATGGCATTACCCCAGTTTTCCGATAGTGGCTCCCTGGCTGGACGACAATAACTGCCTACTACCCGATGCCTTTGCTCCTGCTTCTGATAAAAACCATCCGCTCTACCATGCAATTGAGCACTTATTGAAAGGTATTGAGCTGGAATTGCCAGAAGGTTTCAGTTTCAACGATAAAAGGGGGAACCTGCGTACTGCTGCCCGCATACGTTGGTGGGATGAGCAGGCGACGCACTGGTCAAACGCCACCATTGGCACGTGTGATGCTGCCCTACCGCATTTACCACTTCCTGAACAACGTTATCGCTACACAGATACTGTGCCGCTGTTTGTTGGGCATTACTGGATGGACGGTAATCCCGGGGCTTTGAGCGAGAACGTGGCCTGCATTGATTACAGTGTCGCAAGGCCTGGCGGCAAACTGGTGGCTTACCGTTGGGGTGGTGAGCAGAAGCTGGATCAGAATAATTTTATCTGGGTAGACAGAACTCTGTAGGAATGGACTGAATGCAAAAAGAGAGTACGACTGATATCCAGGTGATCGAACGTAAAGGTGAAGCGCCGGAGCAGTATCCGGAATATGAGGATTTTTATTGATCAATATTTAACCAATTATTCTTACCCCGCCTGTCTGAAAGGCTGCCTTTATCCCCTAACGGTTTATCCACAATCTTTTCCACATAAATTCCGGATAACTTAAACAGGGGATAATAATTCTACAGGCAGCTACTGCAAAGGGTTATAACGAACTACTGACAATATAAACACAACCTGCCAACAACTTATCCACAGACTTATTCTGGAAAAAGCTGACTGCTGAACAGAAAAGAATCCGTAAAGCCGCCAGGGCGGAACGCCGGAAAAAATACCAGTGGATTTTTATCAACGGCAAGCAGGTGCGGATTAAAAGAGAGGATACCCTTGAAGCATTTGCGGAACGAGAAGCCATGCTTCTCAGCGCTGACCCCATCTGGCTGCATCATAATGAACTGTGGGAGTATATACAGACGGATGATGATGGCCTGGATATTGAGCCATCAGAGAGTGATCTGGCAATCTGGGAGTGGGATGGTGATGATGAGAAGGTGCCTTTTTGAAGGGGCGGCACTTGTCACTGTTGCCCTGTCAGTCATGTGCAGCATGAGAGGCCCAGTTAAACTTATAGTTCAGCGGAGGGAGTTCATAATGCTTCGAAAAATAGGCCTGTAAAAGTTCACCCTCAAGGGCATAAGCTTCCTTTTTTCGCCGACATGTTTTCCAGCATATCCATAATTTTTCATAGGGGAATATGCTGTCAAAGTTGAAATTGTAGCATCTCCAGCCTGCTGCGTATGGCCACGGTTCCGATGCCCCAGGGAGCAAGCTCTGAACGCTGCAAGCCTCTTTTTCAAGTTATCCGATTCACCGATATCAAGAATACCCTGTTTGTCAGTACCATGGGCTCGGTGAATTCTTCGATGGGCTGCAATCATACACACACCCGGCTGATCCGGAATAGAGGCTCTGTCTAATTCTTTGAGCAGCATCCAGTCAGTCCAGCCGGCCCCGTCATAGTTGTCCATATTATGATAAATTCCGATTTGGACGTTGCTTCCCCAGGCTCCCTCGCTCGGTGAGGAAACCCATCCCCCTATCTTTTCGTATCCAACTCCCAGTAATCCATAATCCGCACCCGGCCAATGGTTTGCATATCCGGCTGCCGGGTGCTGGTCTGATCCAGTCCTTTATAACTGATCAGAAAACTGCACAACTGCTGTTTACCATTCACTTCACGCTGGGCCAGAAACATACCCGGCCCTGGTCGTAATTCTCGTTCTACCACCAACAGGGTGAAGCCGGTAAAGCACTCGATGGTTTCCGGCACATAGTAATACTCGTAGAGTTTCTTATCCCGGGGTTTGTGTTGCTGGCTGACAAATACATCCGGCACCCTGGCAGTCACTTCATACCAATCCCCTTCCGGCGGTACAACGGTTACATGGGTGAGCATGGTCGCATTTGCTGACGGCTCTTTGGGTTTCTCCGGTTCCGGGTCGTAAGGATCACCCAGCCCCGTGCTCAGCCAATGGCTGGAGACACCAGTGGCCACCGCCAGCCGTTCCACATATTTGTGCGGATTATCAATTTTGCCACTGGCCAGGCGGTACATGTAGCTGCGCTCGATGCCCGTGTCACGGGACAGGGCGCTGGCGGTTTTTATTCCCTTCAGTTTCATGGCAGTGGCCAGACGGTCTGCAAAAGTTTTATTCATGATTCATTGCCTCTGGCTATAACAGGTTTTCGCCAGACAGGTTGGATTGAGTTTCGATTCTGACTTGCTGAAGTATGTTTTATTGGCTGATGGTCTCAAGGGGGATTGCTTTTACTCTTGAAACAGGGAAGGTTCACAGGTGGTGCTACGGTCTATTTATTAGCATTGTGATTTATTGATTGCACAGCTGCCTTTCACAAGGTATACCATCACGGTCACCGTCCATATTGGTGCCAGGGCAATTATCCTGGTAAAAGGTGGCTTCTTCACAGGAAGTCATTTGGGAGCAATGGGTTTTGCCACTGCAACTAAACCTGGCAGTATCACTGGACGATGAGGACTCAAACAGTGACATAACTGCTTGAGGTTCTGGAACAGAGCCGCTACTGGTCGCCAGCTTCTGATAAACGAATACTTCCTGGAGTTGATGGTGTGGTTATGACTAAAGAAATGGGTGAAAGTCTCATACTGAGCACAACTACAGACCCTGGAGCATAGAATTTACGTCCCAGAGCCAAAATACCCGAACAAGAAAGGCGACCAAACGCAGCTATGATTTTCATGTGACAAAAGAATCATCTGCGAGAGGCCGCCCTCCATGGAAGTATGTCACCCACTGACCATTCCCGCTAGTAATCACTGCCCTGCAATCGAGATGCTGCAACATCGGTTATCTCTTCTTCGCCAGTCATGCCATGAGCTCCACTGGGAGGATTACGAAAATGAACTGCATAACCTCATGGCTCTTGCAGAGCAGGAGATTCTCTCTGAAGACCTCCAAAAACTGGACGTCAATGAACCTTCTATTGAGGTCAAGGGCACCGTTTATCGCAGGGTGGCTCAAAATCATCAAACATACCAATCTGCTGCTGGCTCTGTCCGGGTAAAGCGAACCCTGTATCGATCCGGCTCAGGAAGCAAATGTATAGTCCCCCTGGAACTCCAGGCAGGGATTGTTGAAGGGTTCTGGTTACCCAGGGCGGCAAAGCAAGCGGCATGGATGGTGGCTCAGTTGCCACCAACCGAAGTGGCAAGCCTTCTTGAGTTGCTGGGAAATATGAAACCGTCGGCCAGTACTTTGGCTCGTCTTCCTGCAAAACTCAGTGAACGGTGGGAACAGTATCTTGAACCTTTTGAGTATATGTCTGGCAGACAACTTTCAGGTTCCAGCCAATGCTGCGACGGTAGCGGCCTCTCTTGATGGTGTAATGCTGCCTATGAAGGGCGGAAAGCGTCAGGAAAAACGGGACAAGGGAGCAGCTGAAGGCAAGCTTACCAGAGGCCCTGCGGGTTGTCAGGAAGCCAGTTGTGGGACGCTGTCGTTTTATGATGATCTGGGTAATCGTCTATCCACCATAAGGATGGGGCGAATGCCCGAGAGCAAGAAGGAGACATTGAAACAGTCCATCAAAAATCACCTGAATAAGGTCCTTGAACAAAAGCCGGGTCTGACATTGGTGAAAGTCGCAGATGGAGCCAAAGACAACTGGACATATCTCTCCAGCGATTTACCTGAAGGTCATGAAATTATCGACTTTTACCATGCGGCAGAGCACCTGAAGAAAGCCTTTGATCTGTCGTACGGTGAAAATAGTCCAAAGGCTAAAGAGAAGTTCAAAACGTACCGGCATATTCTGAAAGAAGAAACTGGCGGAATTGATAAAGTCATCAAGGCCCTGGCTTACCAACACAAAAAACACCCGCGCCGATCCAAGCTTAAGACCGAACTGGAATACTTCAGAAAAAATAGCCTACGGATGAAGTACGTAGAGCATTTGTCAAAAAGTCTTCCCATCGGCTCCGGAGTGATTGAAGCAGCATGCAAAACACTGGTTACTCAGCGCATGAAATGTTCGGGAATGCGGTGGAGAAATCCGGGAGGCCAAGGGATTCTAACGCTCAGGTCTTTAATCCAGAGCGACTGGTTTGATAAGGGCTGGCGGCTTCTGTCGGTCACCTATCGAGCCAAGATCAGCGGTCATAACGGCAATGTCATCCCATTTCCTAATAAAGTAGATCCATAGTACTTGTCAGTATGAGACTTTCACCCAAAGAAATAGAGAAGTCATTAAATGACTGCCAAGTCGTAACCAAAATAACTTGCTATGACTTTCACAAAAACAACCACCCATGTTGCAATAAACAAAACCATGATGATTGAGTACATCATAAAAACGGGGTCAGGTCTTGAACCTTGATCGGGCCATCGAAACTAACGTCAATAATCAAGACCTGACCCCAGTTTTTTTATGACCCCAGTTTTTTTACCAAGAATCACCAATGGGTTGCCTCTTATTAGACTCAACATTTCCTTTTCTAAAGATAAATCCTTGCCATTTTCCCTGAGTATAAATTGAAACATAAGCTAGTTCTTTTTCATCACCTCTTGACGAAGTATAAGTAAATAGATTAATAGCTTCTTTTGAACCACACTTTATGTCTATCGCAGTTGTATAGCCTGTATCACCGAACATTCTAATATACTGATCGCTAATACTTACTGAGACCCATTGGCATTTGATCTTGCGTAAGCGCTTATTTAAGGACGTCTTCAAAACCCATCATCTGTCTGCCACGCTAACCCCTGTTTTAAAAACAGGAGCGAGCCGTGAATCAAAAACAACCAAACCGCCGCACTTCTGAACAGTGGCAAGGCCTCATCGATCAACAGCGGGAAAGCGGCATCAGCCAGAAAGCCTTTTGCCTTTCGCGCAATATCTGCCTGTCAACCTTCACATTGTGGAAGCGCAAACTAAGGCAGGCAACCGAAAGGCCTGATCAACCAGCACAACCAGACCCTGACTGGTTCGAATTTAAAACTGATTTTCACAACACACCATCAGACCTGCCTCCATGGGAAATTGAACTCGAATTACCCGGTGGTGTAACCCTGCGTATGCGGCGTTGATCATGTTTTTTCCTGAATCACAGGTGCGGGTCTGGCTTTATAACCGCCCCACCGATATGAGGAAGTCATACAACGGCCTGGTTGCTCTGGTGAAAAATACCCTTGAGGAAGACCCGTTGAGTGGGCAGTTGTTCGTCTTTATCAATCGTCGCCGAAACCAGTGCAAGGTGCTGTACTTTGAACGTAGCGGTTACTGCATCTGGAGTAAACGACTGGAGCAGGGTCAGTTTCACTCCCACGCCGGTCAGGCGGTTAAACAACTGCTGGCATTGACCGACCTGAAGCTGATCATTGACGGTATTGATACCCGTTCTATCCGCTATCACAAACGTTATGTAAAACCTGATACATCGAACAGCACAACCTCTGAATAGCAGCTACATTCAAGGGCTATGAATCTTCCTGTTCCTGCCAATCAACCCTCTCACCTGCAGCTGCTCAAGCAGTTGCAGGTGCTGTTGCAGGAACACAAATCTGCGAACGAACACCTGAAGCAGGAAAACGAGTCCCTCAAACATCAGCTGGCCTGGTTTAAACAACAGCTGTTTGGTGAAAAATCGGAAAAGAGACTGATAGAAAACCCGGACCAGCTGGCTCTCGGGGAGATCCTCAAGAACATTGAGTCTCCAGAAGTTCCGGAAACAGAAACCATCACCTATGAGCGCAGAAAGAAGCACAGGCCGGATGACTGTGTTACCGATCAGGGATTGCGCTTCACGGAAGGTGTACCTGTTGAGCTGATTCATATTCCGGCTCCTGAAATGCAGGGTGAAGACGCCGACCAGTATGAAATCATTGATCATAAATATACCCATCGTCTGGCGCAGCGACCGGGCAGTTACGTTATTCTGAAATACCAGAGGGACGTCGTTCGCCATAAGGCAGACCAAACCCTGAGCACGGCGGCAGCCCCCTCCGGCCTGTTTGACCGCAGCTTTGCCGATGTGAGCTTTATAGCTGGCCTGCTGGTTGAGAAATACCGCTACCACCTGCCGCTTTACCGTCAACATCAGAGACTGGAAGCCAGCGGTATCACCGTCAGTCGTGGCACGCTGACCAATCTGGAGCAGCGTGCTGGCCAGTTGTTACAACCTGTCGCCCATGAAGTACTGAACAGCTGCCTTGAAAGTCACACCCTGGCACTGGATGAAACACCCTCAAAAGCTGGGCTGAAATGTAAGGGTAAAATGAAAAAAGGCTACTTCTGGTGCTTTTATGGCGACCACGAAGAAATAGCCTTTATCTACTCCGACAGCCGCTCCTGTGATGTGGTTGAGCCTTACCTGAAAGAATTTGAAGGGGTATTACTCACAGATGGCTACCCCGGCTACGCTAGCCTTTGCTCGAAATACCCAAAGATCACTCATGCCGAGTGCTGGACACACAGCCGACGTTATTTCGTCAAGTCAGAAAAAGCGGAACCCGAAGCGACCAAAGAAGCCCTGAAACAGATCGGCGCACTGTACAAGGTTGAAGATGACATCCGTCGTCAGGGGTTGGAAGGCGACGTACTGCGTGATTATCGCCAACAAAAAGCCAAACCCCTGGTTGACCAGTTCTTTGAATGGAACCGGGAGCAGCTGAGACGGCTTGACCTGGTTCCCAGCAACCCTCTGAGCAAGGCACTGGGCTATGTTCACAAGCGGGAAAAAGAGCTTCAGGTTTACCTGAACGATCCAACGGTAGCGATAGACACCAATCATCTTGAACGTGGCCTTCGTTGCATCCCGATGGGAAGAAAGAACTGGATGTTCTGCTGGACGGAAGAAGGCGCAGACAATGTTGCCGTGTTCCAGACGCTGATCACCAGCTGCCAGCTGGCGGGCATCGATCCCTACAAATACCTGGTTGATGTTCTCCAACGCATCAGCCTCCACCCGGCCCGTGATATCAGGGAACTGATACCGCGACTCTGGAAAGAGAAATTCGGGGCCAATCCATTAAAAGCCGATCTCGACAAGTAGGGGGAGTCTGCTCCCTGCTTGGACGCTTACGATCTTGCCAATATTTGCACTTCCTGATCGGTGGATTTCTATATCTCCTGGCAATGGAGACTTTAAATTTGACCATAATCCCACTGCATGAATTTGATTTCTAACAGAGTCTGAAAAGCTAGCAGTTTTTCGTGGAGTTTTATTTGTAATTGGATTTTGCTTATAGTTATATGCAAATGATATTTCAGTTACTCCAAAAAGTATGAGAAGTATTGTTATTATTTTAATCATCAAATCCCTACCTTCATAAATTAAATTAATTAAAAATCATACCCATTTTCCCAGCCTTCATGCTCTGATTCTGCGCTATCAAATTCGTCTACGACACCCGAATAGTTATGTAATGATCCATTGTCATCATGTTCATAATTTTCACTACCTTCGTAGCTATATCCTGAATGATTGCTTACAACCTTGTGTTCACTGGCAGGCTCAATTTTTTCAGAATCATCAATTTTATTATTTTCTTCCTTGAGAAAATCTTCAATTTCTTTTTTATTCATTATCAAACCTTCCTTATTTTGAGATTATCGAAAAGGGCACATAACCCCCGCTTGTGCGGCGCAGTCCGCACGAAGCTGTTGTTAGAAAAACCGGGGTCAGGTCTTGAACCTTGATCGGGCCATCGAAACTAACGTCAAGAATCAAGACCTGACCCCATTTTTATTCAGTGTCTCTAATGGAACCCAACCAAAAGAGCCTAAACTATTTTTCGCCCAACCCCACTCATTCAGTTCTTGTTCTATTAGCAAAGTTTCACCAACATAAGTGTTCAGTTCCACAGCATTATAGTTTTCAGTTGCCACTCCTTTATTAGAATCAATTTCTAAAAACTGTACTGGAGCCCAACCTTCATTCCCATCTGTTTTTGTTATCCAAACCCATCCCGGATATTCTTCATCGTATTTTCCGATAGAAACTACCTCTCCGGCCATAAATGAAATCGGGCTTGGGTAGTTACTCTTATGCCTTTTTATTACTGTTCTTTTTTTCATACTTATAAGTTTTGATATGGTAGCGCATAACGCTTGCATAAGCGGCGGCGCGTCTAGCGCCGTCCGCTGGATGCTCTTGGTACGCCCGGCATGGGCATGAACTGATGGGGTGAAAGTCCCCTGTGGGAGAACCTACATCTGACTGGCGGTAAAGACGCCTGCTGATGACAACCACTAGCTTAAGGCAAGTGCAGTCCCGCGAGGGGCTGTGCGGAGGCAGTCTGAGTGCAAAGGTGCGAGCCGACGTAGACTCGGCGTCCCCCAGAAATCGCATATAAGGCTGAGTCTCTGGGCGAGTGAGCCAAGGATCACAAAGCCCTATGGTTCGTGAGACACGGTAAATGCGGCGGTTGTGCACTGAAAGTTCATGTCCTTATCCGGGGAGATCTGTTCAACATGCGATTGGTAATTCCCAGTTCTCAGCCACTGGTTACAACAGGCTCGGCGAACAGTGACTCATCATCCTGTTCGAGCAAACCCGATGGCAACCAATAGCGCCAGCAGAGGCAACTCCGCGTGGTGATTGGACAGAAGTCAGCAGAGGCCATAGTAGCTGTACGACAAAAGTCATTAATGGACGGGAAGTCGTCAGCGAAGGGCCGAACATCGATGACAAAGAGGAGACTGATTCCCTCAGGGCGATGCAGCCGTCCGGCGACTCACCGTACCTGGCGACAGAATCTTTAACCAGCTTTGAACCATGATCTACTATAAATTGCGTACTTGAACCGGCTAATCTGGCAAGCGCATGCGACTGCACGGATGCAGGAGGTAGTGCGAAGCAGGAGCCAGAGCCGGGAAACAGGTCAGAAGCAACAAGGGTGCTCCGGGTATCGATGGAGTCACCATTGAAGCTTATCCAGACTTTGCCAAACAGCATTGGCCTTCAGTGCGTCAAGCCTTATTGGACGGAACCTACCAGCCGTCACCCGTGCGCCGGCATGTGATAGAAAAGCCGGACGGCGGTGAACGCTTGCTGGGAATCCCAACCGTGATCGACAGGGTCATACAGCAGGCCATTGTGCAGGTGCTGACGCCTGTCTTTGACCCGGGATTTTCCCCAAACAGCTTTGGCTACCGACCGGGACGGTCAGCACACGACGGAGTCCGTCAGGTTAAGCAGTTGATCAACGGGGGGCTACATTACGCCGTTGACGTTGATCTGAGTAAATTCTTTGGCTGGTTTTTGCTCCTGCAAAACCAGACTTCCCACCTTCCATGGCGGTCATACGGTTAATCACGACGTTTTGATGTCGAGGGTCTCCCGTAAGGTCCACGACAAACGCCTTCTGAAACTGATTGGTCGCTACCTGCGCTCCGGTGTCATGATTGAGGGCAATGTCTACCCGACCAGGGTTGGCATGCCACAGGGTGGGCCTTTATCACCCTTGCTGTCTAATGTGGTCCTCGACGAACTCGACAAGGAGCTTGAATATCGGGGTCATTGCTTTGCAAGGCTCTTTTGTAAGAGAGTGTGATGACTTCGTTATCCTCGTCAAAAGTCAGCGTGCAGGGGATCGGGTGATGCACAGCATTACCCAGTTCATTGAACGCAAATTGAAACTGAAGATTAACTCCCGGAAAAGCTCTTTATGATGGGAAGGTTGTGAAAGCAACAGAAAGCGAATTCCTGAGTTTCACCTTCACAGGGAAGAAAGCTCGCTGGGCCCAGAAGTGTCTGGACCGATTCAAATACCGGATACTCAAGTTGACCAGTCGTCGCTGGGGTGTCTCAATGCAACATCGGTTACGCAAACTGGCGCAATATATCCGGGGTTGGATGGGGTATTTCCGGTTATCGGAATATTACCGACCAATTCCCCTGCTGGATCAATGGATACGTCGGCGAATCCGTTGCTGTTTTCTGAAGCAATGGCGCAAGCCGAAAACCCGTTTCAAGAATCTGGTCAGGTTAGGCGTTGATAAAGTGAACGCCGCCAAGATCGCAGCCAGCAGCAAAGGGTATTACCGTCTGAGTAAAACTTATGCGGTACAACAGGCACTGAATAACAATTACCTCGCGAAAATTGGGCTTGTTTCATTGAAAGACTTATGGATCAGGTTTCACCATCATCGTTGAACCGCCCGGTGCGGACCCGCATGCCGGGTGCTGTGGGGAGGGCTGGAGAAAGACCAGCCCTTACCCGATTTAGCTTACTTTGTCGAGCATCTCAGAGGTTATTGCCTGTCGCTTCAATCTATCATCAGTTAGATTTTCTGTTGATTGTAGAATATCAACAGCCTGTTGAAACGCTTCAACAACACTTTTACCATGCTTTGTAAATTTATCAATTATTTTCTTACAGTATGCTTCAATATGTCGGGAGTTAAGATTTGGAACAGTTTTACCCGCAACAATAGCACCCACTAGAGCTATAATATGCCATTTATGCTTTCTGACATTTTGAGGAATGTCAGCACTAGCGACTAATAAGTGAAGTCTATAAAGGGTTAAACATGCTGCATAAAAAACAGATTCTTTAGTATCATCAGAAAAAATTTGTTCTCCCAACTGTTCATACACGCGTTTTGGGTATCTATACGCGAGATCAGGTCGTCCCAGAAACATTGAAGCAACAGCTTTAGCTGCGACATTGACATTAAATACTCTAATTGCTGGTATATCTCTACCTACGTATTGTCTATCACGGCGTTCAAAGTAAATCCTGCCATCTTGGCCATCAAATGTATTAAAGTAATCCTCAACTCGTTTAACAACTGGCCTTAGTGATAAAAATTGTGTTTCTTCAACTTTTGACTGGCTATTTGTAGCTCTAACCAGATCAGAGAAAACATCTTCATTTGAAGTTTCAACAATTTTCAGATTAACCATTATAGAGTCGTTAAGTTTTTCTCTACATTCAAAAAGCATATTTGAAGTTTGGCATCCGTTTACAATTTGAAAATTATCTAAATGAAGTACACTTCCTTGAACACGGACGTCAGGGCTAACAATAGTTATTCCATTATTCAGAACTGGAAATCTAGTAGCTTGGTCAGTTTCGCAAAGCGTATCAGCTATTGATTTATTTACTGGATTATCTAGCCCTAAAAAAGCTCGCACATTTTCTTCAAAAACATGAGTTCTTAGATTTCCGTCTTCATTTAGCAAAAGATTGTCCACCAAATCTTTTGCTTTTACAACTGCCAAATAAGCTTCGTCAATTCCGTGAATTTTTGGTAATGCGGCATTACTGAACATAGGTAGTTCTGCACTTACCGTAGAATAAGTATTGACCCATAAATTAGTTACTTCATCTCTTCCTAGAAAATCGATTTCTATTTCATGGAAATAACCAAGTTCATTAAGCTGCAAAATAAGATCACCTTTTGCTTTTTCAAGAGCATCTGGCTTCTTATAAATCCCAGTTGTAACATACCTAATTGTAACATTAGGTTTTCCATCCCTTATCCTAGGAACATTGCTAATAACGATATCAAAAATACTTCTTGCATTTTTTTGAGTTGTATCATTTGACTCATAATTGTCGGCATTAATAAATCGAAGAATAGACTCTTTAAATTTAAGAAAATCCCCTAAATCAAATGTCTCACTTCTTTTTGACTGAATAAAAATAACTTCAACATCATGATTTTTTCTAGTAGATGAAAACACAGATTTTGCATCTTCATCAGATACAATTAACTCTTCATCTACTATAACTGCAACACCATCCATTCCATCATCGCCAGATCCTGTTGTTACATCCTCCAACTCATAACTATTTGCAAGCCTGGCAGATAAAACCGAGTAATTTACAAAATGTTCAAACTGAACGCTTTCTTCTAAGTGGGAAAGTCCATGACTTTTAGAAAAACTATTTAAATGGGATTTTGTAATCCTATGCATTTAATTATCTCACTATATGATTGTAAGCTAACGCTTGCATCAGCCGACGCCGTAGGCGGTCGGCTGGATGCACTTGGTACGCCCGGCATGGGCATGAACTGATGGGGTGAAAGTCCCCTGTGGGAGAACCTACATCTGACTGGCGGTAAAGACGCCTGCTGATGACAACCACTAGCTTAAGGCAAGTGCAGTCCCGTGAGGGGCTGTGCGGAGGCAGTCTGAGTGCACAGGTGCGAGCCGACGTAGACTGGGCGTCCCCCAGAAATCGCATACAAGGCTGAGTCTCTGGGCGAGTGAGCCAAAGATTACGAAGCCCTCAGGTTCGTGAGACACGGTAAATGCGGCGGTTGTGCACTGAAAGTCCATGTCCTTATCCGGGGAGATCTGTTCAACATGCGATTGGTAAGTTCCCAGTTCTCAGCCACTGGTTACAACAGGCTCGGCGAACAGTGACTCATCATCCTGTTCGAGCAAACCCGATGGCAACCAATAGCGCCAGCAGAGGCAACTCCGCGCGGTGATTGGACAGAAGTCAGCAGAGGCCATAGTAGCTGTACGACAAAAGTCATTAATGGACGGGAAGTCGTCAGCGAAGGGCCGAACATCGATGACAAAGAGGAGACTGATTCCCTCAGGGCGATGCAGCCGTCCGGCGACTCACCGTACCTGGCGACAGAATCTTTAACCAGCTTTGAACCATGATCTACTAAATTGCGTACTTGAACCGGCTAATCTGGCAAGCGCATGCGACTGCATGGATGCAGGAGGTAGTGCGAAGCAGGAGCCAGAGCCGGGAAACAGGTCAGAAGCAACAAGGGTGCTCCGGGTATCGATGGAGTCACCATTGAAGCTTATCCAGACTTTGCCAAACAGCATTGGCCTTCAGTGCGTCAAGCCTTATTGGACGGAACCTACCAGCCGTCACCCGTGCGTCGGCATGTGATAGAAAAGCCGGACGGCGGTGAACGCTTGCTGGGAATCCCAACCGTGATCGACAGGGTCATACAGCAGGCCATTGTGCAGGTGCTGACGCCTGTCTTTGACCCGGGATTTTCCCCAAACAGCTTTGGCTACCGACCGGGACGGTCAGCACACGACGGAGTCCGTCAGGTTAAGCAGTTGATCAACGGGGGGCTACATTACGCCGTTGACGTTGATCTGAGTAAATTCTTTGGCTGGTTTTTGCTCCTGCAAAACCAGACTTCCCACCTTCCATGGCGGTCATACGGTTAATCACGACGTTTTGATGTCGAGGGTCTCCCGTAAGGTCCACGACAAACGCCTTCTGAAACTGATTGGTCGCTACCTGCGCTCCGGTGTCATGATTGAGGGCAATGTCTACCCGACCAGGGTTGGCATGCCACAGGGTGGGCCTTTATCACCCTTGCTGTCTAATGTGGTCCTCGACGAACTCGACAAGGAGCTTGAATATCGGGGTCATTGCTTTGCAAGGCTCTTTTGTAAGAGAGTGTGATGACTTCGTTATTCTCGTCAAAAGTCAGCGTGCAGGGGATCGGGTGATGCACAGCATTACCCAATTCATTGAACGCAAATTGAAACTGAAGATTAACTCCCGGAAAAGCTCTTTATGATGAGAAGGTTGTGAAAGCAACAGAAAGCGAATTCCTGAGTTTCACCTTCACAGGGAAGAAAGTTCGCTGGGCCCAGAAGTGTCTGGACCGGTTCAAATACAGGATACTCAAGTTGACCAGTCGTTGCTGGGGTGTCTCAATGCAACATCGGTTACGCAAATTGGCACAATATATCCGGGGTTGGATGGGGTATTTCCGGTTATCGGAATATTACCGACCAATTCCCCTGCTGGATCAATGGATACGTCGGCGAATCCGTTGCTGCTTTCTGAAGCAATGGCGCAAGCCGAAAACCCGTTTCAAGAATCTGGTCAGGTTAGGCGTTGATAAAGTGAACGCCGCCAAGATCGCAGCCAGCAGCAAAGGGTATTACCGTCTGAGTAAAACCTATGCGGTACAGCAGGCACTGAATAACAGTTACCTTGCGAAAATTGGGCTTGTTTCATTGAAAGACTTATGGATCAGGTTTCACCATCATCGTTGAACCGCCCGGTGCGGACCCGCATGCCGGGTGCTGTGGGGAGGGTTGGAGAAAGACCAGCCCTTACCCGATTTATGTGGCAGATTTCACTGTTTTGAGAACTTACTAACTTAAACTTATGAACAAAAACGATAGAATTCAATTACTTTTGATACTGATTAACGTAGGCCAAGCAAAACTATAAAATCCATCATAATAATTTTCCTTCAAAAAAGCCAAGTCCTGCTCCCAGTCAGAAATAGACTCTTTATAGTCAAATTTTTTTCTTTTGGCATTCTTCACAAAAGCAGCCAATGTATAAGCTAGTTTCTTTAGTCTATCCTTGGTATTTCCTTGCCCCCAACTATAAATATAATTTTCATCCAATCGTAGATTTTCAGTTCTTAGGTTTAACTCCATCAATTTGCGCAAGATATTTTTTCTTTCTGATTCACTCTTTCCATTTTTCCCCACACGGTAGCCATAGATACTGAGCAACCCTTTGTTATCAGTAAAATCTAAAGCAGGCGATACATCAGAACCTTTAAATATATCAGTTGTTGGCCACTTAAATTCTCTCATCTCATGAAATTCGCAATATTTTTCATATGCTATCGAAGCGATATCTATTATATTTTTCTCATTAAAATTAAAGTAAGAAAAATCAAGATTTTTAGACCAAAATGAAAACGTAGGATATTCAGCGTCAACCGGATATGATTTAGCTTTCCTACTTACTCCCACAAAGTAATAGATGCCATCTTTTTCTCTCAGTTTTACAGGAAGTATTGAGCTACAATATATGATAAATTCGTAAGCAAGCTTTTTGTTGCTATCAAACAAGAAAAACAACAAGAAATTTAACTTTAAGTCCGAACTTTTTTTAGTTTCAAAAAAATCTAACTTAACCTCTAAAAAAACATCATCTATTATTTTTCTCAAAGTACTTTTTTCTGAAACTTTAATAAAGTCTGATGCATGAACTCTTTTTAATAAGTCGGTTTTACTTTCGTCCACTTTCTTTTCAAGAGACTTATCACCACAATGTATATTATTTAGTTTATCCAAGAGCAAACTCAGAACTTTTATTTCAGATGTTGTTATCACTCCTGGAAGAACTTGCTCCCCAGTCTGATTATCAAAATAAATTCTATCAATAAGATTTTTCAAAATTAATTTTTGTTCATTAGTTTCCATATTAAGCCAACTCAATAAATTATAGCTATCTTATCAAAATCACTAATCAAGAAATAAAACCTAGATGTTGCATTCGGTTTAGCCACATAACGCCTAAATCAGGTGCGCCGTAGGCGTCACCTGGATTTACTTGTTAGGCGCTGATTTCTCGATCTCTATGAGTTTATATGACCACTTCTCTTTATCTGTGACAGGATTGATTTTACATGTTTCTTCAATGGTTGCATTTACAATACTTGGCACATTGAATTGATATGATTCCAAAGATTTATCGAGTTTACCTTTTAACAATTCACCATCATTTTTTACAACGGCAAAAAAGTCATTTTCAATATCTACTCCGACAAGCCTTATTTCTTTGTATTTGACTGTTTGAGTATCACTCGATTCACCCTCTTCTAATTGCCTTAATGCCTCTTTTATCCGATGAAATGGTATACTTGAAGCTCTAAAGTTACCATGTGGATCAGACCATTCTGCTTTAACTGAAACCCCAGCAGCAACCAACTCTTGAAGTACTGCTTTGTATCTGGCTCTAGACAATAAGTTGTAGCTTTTAACTTCTTTTAGTACTCGATCACTTTCTTCTGTAGCAGTAAGAAGCTCCATGAATTTATGAAGGTTTTGATTTTGGCTTGAGTCTGCAAATAAATCGCTATTTTTACTTTGTAACCTTACACCAAAAGAACTCGCAAAAAGACCAGACACCATAAGAGTATTTTCATCTTTAATATGTTCTGGAACCCTACGAATATCAATATCGCTTGGACACGCTGAAGAATAAAGATAGTTTTGTAATGTTGTTAGAACTTTACCCAGTGTGTCGGATGCAATTTCATATGTTTGGTGTGCTTTACTAAACGCTAGGTCAAGTACTTGTCTTGAATTTGCAACAGCAGCTTCTTGAATATCGACTACTTTTTGTGGAAGAGTTGTTGATAAAGTATTACATTCTAAAAATTCACCTTCATCAGGCAGCCATTCAGGGTCATAGCTTTCTGATTTAATAAAATCGACATTAAATTCTTTTTTTGATGCAACTGTGACTAAGTATGAAAAACCTTCTTCTGGTTTTTCAAAGCAAGATCGAATATCAATTTTTTTATTTTTTAAAGCACAGTACTTCTCAAAACTGACCTTTGAATAAAGCCAAACATCACAGTCATTTATGTCGTCAACCCAGTGAACAAGGTATATTTGCCCAGTTTGGTTTTTGCAGCTATAAAATCGTGGGCCTTCGAAAAAATCAAATATTTCCCAAGGTTTGAGATTTTTAATCTCAGTGTTTAAGTAATTATGCTGCGACATTCTCTTCTACCTCTACAAACCCTCTTTCAGGTTGTTTTGTGGAAACCCACCATGTTATGTGAGGCTTTGTGAAGGTTTCAAGAACCATTCCATCTTCCTTTTTGATAACTCCCCTTGATATTTTGTGATGTTTAAATTTCTTTTTATACTTCCTTCTCCATTTAATTGCACCCTCAATATTTTTAAAAGCTGATAACCCATGAGAGCAACAATTCATGAATTCATCAAAATTCTGATGTGGGGTTTTTAGCTCAAACGCAAGCGGAATAAAGTCGTTAGAATTAGGAGGGGAGTTCATTACTAATCTGTACAATTCAATCTCATCATTTCTTGCTTCCTTTGGTGGACATTGTGTTGGAAGTGAATATTTCCAATCCATGAATTTATCTCCAATGTTTATTTAAGCGCTTAACGCCTGCATAAGCGGCGGCGCGTCTAGCGCCGTCCGCTGGATGCTCTTGTTATGTGCGTGTTACTTGTTTTTGCCAAAACTGAGCACAACCATTATCACCGTTTAATTTATATGGTTCAAAACCATATTTTAGGTAGGCTTGCTGAGCGGGCTTATTACCTTCTAATACTTCCAAAGTGATTTTGCAACATCCCTTCTGAAAAGCAATTTCCTCAATTTTATCAAGTATTATTTGGCTTAACTTTTTTCCGCGATATTCATTTTTAACTGCAATATCATGAATGTTTATAAGGGGCTTACATTTAAAGGTTGAAAACCCTTCGAAGCAATTTGCAAAACCAGCAGGCTTACCATCAACATAACAAAGAATACTGAAAGCACTTGTAACCTTACCAAGTTCTTTGGCCAGGTTTTCTTTGACGTATTGATCCAAAGGTTCATTTCCGCCCATTGGATCAATAGCATAATCATTCAATAAGGAAACAAGGTCATCAGCATGTTTTTCATTTGAATAGTCTGCAACAATTACTTCTATTGTCATGCTTACTCCGTGATTTATGATTAGCACATAACGCCTGCATAAGCGGCGGCGCTTCTAGCGCCGTCCGCTGGATGCTCTTGTTACATGGCGATTCTTCCGAACTCTAAGGCTACAGCCCAATCCATGCGGTTTCTCTGTTTTGCAGCTTGGATTGCGTACTCATATTTGTATGGAACCTTTATATGCTCTACCAGCCAGCCTGATGATGTGCTCTGAATTATGCAGTATGAAGCTAAATTTGAATAGTTTTCCATTTTGTGAGGAATTGGCTCATCGTCAAAATAAGCAGGCAAGCCAACACTTCCAGGATTTATGACAAGTGTACTATTACTGAGTTGTACTGTACGTGGGATATGAGTGTGACCACATAGAATAACTTTTTCTTCAACTCCAGCTGTGAGATCTAAAATCTCTGACTCTGGCCTTACTTTTGCACAACCTTCAGAAACATCCTCAAGCATATAAACCAAGTCATTATCTGGTGTTCCATGACAGAGAAAGAGACCGCTTTCCAGAGATTTTGTTGCAGGTAATTCTTTCATCCATTTAAGCGGATCGTTGCCCAGCTCTGAAAGGATAAATTGCATTGTCGGATTTGAAGATATTTCAGAATCTGTAGCTTCATAAATCTGACGATCCTGATTCCCCTTGATTGTTATTATTTCTTCTGTTTGTAGAAGATCATAAGTTTCTCTTGGAGCCAATGGGCCATACAGAATATCTCCAAGATTTATAAGACCATCTACACTTTTTTGTTTTGCATCCAATAGCACGGCTTCCAAAGCCCATACATTGCTATGAATATCTGAAAATACTGCAAGTTTACTCATATGTTGGATTTAGCCGTGTAACGCCTAAATCAGGTGCGCCGTAGGCGTCACCTGGATTTATTTGGTACGCCCGGCATGGGCATGAACTGATGGGGTGAAAGTCCCCTGTGGGAGAACCTACATTTGACTGGCGGTAAAGACGCCTGCTGATGACAACCACTAGCTTAAGGCAAGTGCAGTCCCGTGAGGGGCTGTGCGGAGGCAGTCTGAGTGCAAAGGTGCGAGCCGACGTACAGAAACCGCATACAAGGCTGAGTCTCTGGGCGAGTGAGCCAAAGATTACGAAGCCCTCAGGTTCGTGAGACACGGTAAATGCGGCGGTTGTGCACTGAAAGTTCATGTCCTTATCCGGGGAGATCTGTTCAACATGCGATTGGTAATTCCCAGTTCTCAGCCACTGGTTACAACAGGCTCGGCGAACAGTGACTCATCATCCTGTTCGAGCAAACCCGATGGCAACCAATAGCGCCAGCAGAGGCAACTCCGCGTGGTGATTGGACAGAAGTCAGCAGAGGCCATAGTAGCTGTACGACAAAAGTCATTAATGGACGGGAAGTCGTCAGCGAAGGGCCGAACATCGATGACAAAGAGGAGACTGATTCCCTCAGGGCGATGCAGCCGTCCGGCGACTCACCGTACCTGGCGACAGAATCTTTAACCAGCTTTGAACCATGATCTACTAAATTGCGTACTTGAACCGGCTAATCTGGCAAGCGCATGGAAACAGGTCAGAAGCAACAAGGGTGCTCCGGGTATCGATGGAGTCACCATTGAAGCTTATCCAGACTTTGCCAAACAGCATTGGCCTTCAGTGCGTCAAGCCTTATTGGACGGAACCTACCAGCCGTCACCCGTGCGTCGGCATGTGATAGAAAAGCCGGACGGCGGTGAACGCTTGCTGGGAATCCCAACCGTGATCGACAGGGTCATACAGCAGGCCATTGTGCAGGTGCTGACGCCTGTCTTTGACCCGGGATTTTCCCCAAACAGCTTTGGCTACCGACCGGCACGGTCAGCACACGACGGAGTCCGTCAGGTTAAGCAGTTGATCAACCGGGGGCTGCATTACGCCGTTGACGTTGATCTGAGTAAATTCTTTGATACGGTTAATCACGACGTTTTGATGTCGAGGGTCTCCCGTAAGGTCCACGACAAACGCCTTCTGAAGCTGATTGGTCGCTACCTGCGCTCCGGTGTCATGATTGAGGGCAATGTCTACCCGACCAGGGTTGGCATGCCACAGGGTGGGCCTTTATCACCCTTGCTGTCTAATGTGGTCCTCGACGAACTCGACAAGGAGCTTGAATATCGGGGTCATTGCTTTGCAAGATACTGTGACGACTTCGTTATTCTCGTCAAGAGTCAGCGTGCAGGTGACCGGGTGATGCACAGCATTACCCAATTCATTGAACGCAAATTGAAACTGAAGATTAACTCCCGGAAAAGTAAAGTTGTGAAAGCAACAGAAAGCGAATTCCTGAGTTTCACCTTCACAGGGAAGAAAATTCGCTGGGCCCAGAAGTGTCTGGACCGGTTCAAATACAGGATACTCAAGTTGACCAGTCGTCGCTGGGGTGTCTCAATGCAACATCGGTTACGCAAACTGGCGCAATATATCCGGGGTTGGATGGGGTATTTCCGGTTATCGGAATATTACCGACCAATTCCCCTGCTGGATCAATGGATACGTCGGCGAATCCGTTGCTGTTTTCTGAAGCAATGGCGCAAGCCGAAAACCCGTTTCAAGAACCTGGTCAGGTTAGGTGTTGATAACGTGAACGCCGCCAAGATCGCAGCCAGCAGCAAAGGGTATTACCGTCTGAGTAAAACTTATGCGGTACAACAGGCACTGAATAACAATTACCTCGCGAAAATTGGGCTTGTTTCATTGAAAGACTTATGGATCAGGTTTCACCATCATCGTTGAACCGCCCGGTGCGGACCCGCATGCCGGGTGCTGTGGGGAGGGCTGGAGAAAGACCAGCCCTTACCCGATTTAGCCGCGTGATTTATAGGGCAACTGTCTAATGTGGTCCTCGACGAACTTGACAAGGAGCTTGAATATCGGGGTCATTGCTTTGCAAGGCTCTTTTGTAAGAGAGTGTGATGACTTCGTTATTCTCGTCAAAAGTCAGCGTGCAGGGGATCGGGTGATGCACAGCATTACCCAATTCATTGAACGCAAATTGAAACTGAAGATTAACTCCCGGAAAAGCTCTTTATGATGAGAAGGTTGTGAAAGCAACAGAAAGCGAATTCCTGAGTTTCACCTTCACAGGGAAGAAAGTTCGCTGGGCCCAGAAGTGTCTGGACCGATTCAAATACAGGATACTCAAGTTGACCAGTCGTCGCTGGGGTGTCTCAATGCAACATCGGTTACGCAAACTGGCGCAATATATCCGGGGTTGGATGGGGTATTTCCGGTTATCGGAATATTACCGACCAATTCCCCTGCTGGATCAATGGATACGTCGGCGAATCCGTTGCTGCTTTCTGAAGCAATGGCGCAAGCCGAAAACCCGTTTTAAGAATCTGGTCAGGTTAGGCGTTGATAAAGTGAACGCCGCCAAGATCGCAGCCAGCAGCAAAGGGTATTACCGTCTGAGTAAAACCTATGCGGTACAGCAGGCACTGAATAACAGTTACCTTGCGAAAATTGGGCTTGTTTCATTGAAAGACTTATGGATCAGGTTTCACCATCATCGTTGAACCGCCCGGTGCGGACCCGCATGCCGGGTGCTGTGGGGAGGGTTGGAGAAAGACCAGCCCTTACCCGATTTAGCCTACTCTCTCGCTACTTGTTCGCCAACTGAAAACTTTAAGGTTTTAGTATTGTTTGAAAGTTTTTTTCTTTTGACCTACACCATGAAAGCGCTGATAACCATAAGAATAATAAATACTGCTGTCACAGCAAAATACAAACTCTTGTTAATTTGCTCAGCCTACATAAACGCAACAAAAAAACCAACTACTGCAGAACTTAGAATTGAGGTAAGCAATGACCAGATTTCATAATCTCCAAGTGTACTTGCATCGACTAACTTTACCCCAACTGATTCTGGAACGGTAACAGTTATATTGGAAGCACTTGCTAATGGGTTCGAGGAATTTGGCAGGCTCGATTGGCGATCAGTGAGATCATCATGTTTGTTTTCATTTATATTATCTATCACGATGTTCTCTCATTTATATTTACCCAAGCATCTTGGGGCAAGAATCCATCATATCGCCCAGCAGACATTAAAGGGCTTATAAGAAAATTAATTTGATTCATTGTTGAGCTTTGAGCAACCGCAGTTAAACCATTAAAAATATTATGTCGATCTACTTCTCCATTTACTCGGACAACATAAAAAGTTGACAATGGTCTCACCCATGAATATGGCGATAAAACAGCCAGCATCTGATTATTCAGCTGATCCCATTGTGGGTTTTGAGCACTTATATCCCAAGATATAGCTAAATGCATTTTTTCCTCAATATATCTTCAAGACAAAAGAAAAATAATACCAGCTTTCGTTGTTGCTGGCTTGGGTAGGCTAACGCCTGCATAAGCGGCGGCGCGTTTAGCACCGTCCGCTGGATGCTTTTGTTATACGGTGATAATCATTGAGTTTCAATGAATTCCAATTTCTTCCATTCTATCAAAATTCTTTCCTATCCAACTATCACCCGGCATCCAAATCACTCTGAAAAAATATGATTTATTATCCTCTTCAAGCCAGCCCAATTGCATAAACCCAAAATATATCTTTAAACTTTTCCATTGTGATGAATTTAAGTAGGAAAGATTGGTAATTAAATCTTTTGAAGCTGTTTGTGGTGATGATACATAAACTTCCAAATGTTTGTTACTGGTATCTCCTAGCCATTGTTGTTTGCTAATATAGCGAGGCACTTGCTCTGAAAGTCTTTTTGACCAACCTTCTTGCCATTTGATTTCCCCAACCAATACTGAGTCATCTCTGAACCCGATGAAATCAGCAGCCTCTCCAACTTTCCCCGTATAACACCAGATTGCTGAGGGAGTATTAAAAAAAAGATTTGGATCTTGTTTTATAAACCCATGGATATTTTTTGTTTCATTCCAAGCTGACAAATCAGAAAGCTCTTTAGAACCGCCGCAATCAATTATTCCTTCTCCATATCCCTTAAATACTGATTTATGCCATTTGATTGATTTAAAGACTTCATCACATGGTAAAATTTTTTTGTTTTTAACATCAACCTTCCAAACATTATTCATTACTTCCTCCTAAGTAAATTGGCCGCATAACGCCTGCATAAGCGGTGGTGCGTCTAGCGCCGTCCGCTGGATGCTCTTGTTAGCTGCGTATTGTATGACAATTTGTATTTAAGGCTTTTTTTAACCACTGGCCATTCATGGTCAATGATTGAGAAAATTACTGTATCACGATAGCAACCATCTTTATCTTTAATGTGATTTCTCAGAACACCATCCTGCTTTGCTCCCAGACGAGAGATTGCTGCATGAGAAGCTTGATTGTGCCAATGAGTGCGAAACTCGACAGCAATTGAATCAAGGATTTCAAAAGCGTGTTGAAGAAGTAATAACTTACATTCTGTATTTACAGCCGTTTTCTGGAAAGATTTGGCATACCATGTATAACCAATTTCAAGGCGTTTGTTTTCTAAGTCTGCATTACAGTAGCGAGTAGAACCTATGATCTTATTTTTTAGCTTGTGATATATCACAAATGGCAAGGATCGGCCTTTGCCTTTTTCTGAAAGTGCAAAGTCAATGTACAAATCAACAGTTTCACTGTTTGGAACTCCCGTAAACCAAAGTTCCCATAAATTTCCATCGCAAGCAGCGTTTACCAAATCATCTGCATGTTTCTTTTCTAAAGGGAAGAGTTCTACTTCATTTCCCTGAAGGGTTACATCTTCAAACCATTTTTTATTCATGTCTATCGAAGTTTTGTGTGATGTTGATTTAGTAGCTAACGCCTGCATAAGCGGCGGCGCTTCTAGCGCCGTCCGCTGGATGCTCTTGTTACATGGCGATTCTTCCGAACTCTAAGGCTACAGCCCAATCCATGCGGTTTCTCTGTTTTGCAGCTTGGATTGCGTACTCATATTTGTATGGAACCTTTATATGCTCTACCAGCCAGCCTGATGATGTGCTCTGAAGTAAGCGACCAAACAGGGGGCAGACTCCCCCTACTTGTCGAGATCGGCTTTTAATGGATTGGCCCCGAATTTCTCTTTCCAGAGTCGCGGTATCAATTCCCTGATATCACGGGCCGGGTGGAGGCTGATGCGTTGGAGAACATCAACCAGGTATTTGTAGGGATCGATGCCCGCCAGCTGGCAGCTGGTGATCAGCGTCTGGAACACGGCAACATTGTCTGCGCCTTCTTCCGTCCAGCAGAACATCCAGTTCTTTCTTCCCATCGGGATGCAACGAAGGCCACGTTCAAGATGATTGGTGTCTATCGCTACCGTTGGATCGTTCAGGTAAACCTGAAGCTCTTTTTCCCGCTTGTGAACATAGCCCAGTGCCTTGCTCAGAGGGTTGCTGGGAACCAGGTCAAGCCGTCTCAGCTGCTCCCGGTTCCACTCAAAGAACTGGTCAACCAGGGGTTTGGCTTTTTGTTGGCGATAATCACGCAGTGCGTCGCCTTCCAACCCCTGACGACGGATGTCATCTTCAACCTTGTACAGTGCGCCGATCTGTTTCAGGGCTTCTTTGGTCGCTTCGGGTTCCGCTTTTTCTGACTTGACGAAATAACGTCGGCTGTGTGTCCAGCACTCGGCATGAGTGATCTTTGGGTATTTCGAGCAAAGGCTAGCGTAGCCGGGGTAGCCATCTGTGAGTAATACCCCTTCAAATTCTTTCAGGTAAGGCTCAACCACATCACAGGAGCGGCTGTCGGAGTAGATAAAGGCTATTTCTTCGTGGTCGCCATAAAAGCACCAGAAGTAGCCTTTTTTCATTTTACCCTTACATTTCAGCCCAGCTTTTGAGGGTGTTTCATCCAGTGCCAGGGTGTGACTTTCAAGGCAGCTGTTCAGTACTTCATGGGCGACAGGTTGTAACAACTGGCCAGCACGCTGCTCCAGATTGGTCAGCGTGCCACGACTGACGGTGATACCGCTGGCTTCCAGTCTCTGATGTTGACGGTAAAGCGGCAGGTGGTAGCGGTATTTCTCAACCAGCAGGCCAGCTATAAAGCTCACATCGGCAAAGCTGCGGTCAAACAGGCCGGAGGGGGCTGCCGCCGTGCTCAGGGTTTGGTCTGCCTTGTGGCGAACGACGTCCCTCTGGTATTTCAGAATAACGTAACTGCCCGGACGCTGCGCCAGACGATGGGTATATTTATGATCAATGATTTCATACTGGTCGGCGTCTTCACCCTGCATTTCAGGAGCAGGAATATGAATCAGTTCAACAGGTACACCTTCGGTGAAGCGCAATCCCTGATCGGTAACACAGTCATCTGGCCTGTGCTTCTTTCTGCGCTCATAGGTGATGATTTCTGTTTCCGGAATCTATGGATGCTCAATGTCTTTGAGGATCTCCCCGAGAGCCAGCTGGTCCGGGTTTACTATCAGTCTCTTTTCCGATTTTTCACCGAACAGCTGTTGTTTAAACCAGGCCAGCTGATGTTTGAGGGACTCGTTTTCCTGCTTAAGGTGTTTATTCGCGGATATGTGTTCCTGCAACAGCGCCTGCGACTGCTGGAGCAGCTGCAGGTGACAGAGTTGATTGACAGGGACAGGTAGATTCATAGCCTTTGAATGTAGCTACTACTCAGAGGTTTTGCTGTTCGATGTATCAGGTTTTACATAACGTTTGTGATAGCGGATAGAACGGGTATCAATACCGTCAATGATCAGCTTCAGGTCGGTCAATGCCAGCAGTTGTTTAACCGCCTGACCGGCGTGGGAGTGAAACTGACCCTGCTCCAGTCGTTTACTCCAGATGCAGTAACCGCTACGTTCAAAGTACAGCACCTTGCACTGGTTTCGGCGACGATTGATAAAGACGAACAACTGCCCACTCAACGGGTCTTCCTCAAGGGTATTTTTCACCAGAGCAACCAGGCCGTTGTATGACTTCCTCATATCGGTGGGGCGGTTATAAAGCCAGACCCGCACCTGTGATTCAGGAAAAAACATGATCAACGCCGCATACGCAGGGTTACACCACCGGGTAATTCGAGTTCAATTTCCCATGGAGGCAGGTCTGATGGTGTGTTGTGAAAATCAGTTTTAAATTCGAACCAGTCAGGGTCTGGTTGTGCTGGTTGATCAGGCCTTTCGGTTGCCTGCCTTAGTTTGCGCTTCCACAATGTGAAGGTTGACAGGCAGATATTGCGCGAAAGGCAAAAGGCTTTCTGGCTGATGCCGCTTTCCCGCTGTTGATCGATGAGGCCTTGCCACTGTTCAGAAGTGCGGCGGTTTGGTTGTTTTTGATTCACGGCTCGCTCCTGTTTTTAAAACAGGGGTTAGCGTGGCAGACAGATGATGGGTTTTGAAGACGTCCTTAAATAAGCGCTTACCTGTATTTTTATATCTGCTATTAACGTAATTATGGCAGCCAATGGAAAAAGTATAATACCGATAAGTACAAACGGAGTTTCAATATCATCAATATAGTGATTATGGAACTGAACTGTACAATAGGTCGACAGAAGCCAAGCAAAAAATAAGATTACATTTTTACTAACGAATTGCTTCATATTTTATTTTTGTTGATGCTGCATTTGATGAACCACATAACAGTCGTTTACACGAATCAGTTTCGCATAACATATTGATTTGTACCTATTATAGGTAACTACCGTCGTATGATATTATTCTCGCCTTCATACCTTCATACCTCCATAAATGAGGCAGTAATGAATAATATTGACGGTCGCAGGCTTTCAGACTCCATCAGGGAAGAAATTCGATTCAAAGCAATAAAGGACTGGAATGCAGGTATGAGTCCTACAAATCTTGCTCACAAGTATGGAACCTCAAGAAAAATAGTCTATCAATGGATAGACCGATACAAACAGCGTGGCTGGGACGGCCTGAAAACCCGTACAGGTAAAACTGGCCCCAAGCCAAGACTGTCAGCCGTTCAGGAGCAACAGCTAAAGCTACTTCTGAGAACCCGAACACCTATTGATTATGGCTACCAAACTACATTGTGGACATGCCAGATCATAGCAGCACTCATTGAAAAGACTTTTCAGGTCAAGTATGTACCTGGCGGTGTTCGCAAACTGTTAAAACGCTTGGGTTTCTCGCCCCAAAAGCCTCGCTGGGGGGCTTGGGAACAGGATAAAAAAATAGAAGAATGGCTTGATGAGCGTTATCCCGCGATACTTCGGCAAGCAGAAGAACAAGATGCAATCATCTTCTTTCTGGATGAATCTACAGCAAAATCTGAGTGCCATCGTGGCAGGACATGGGGCGTAAAAGGACTAACTCCAGTTGTAAAAACAACAGGCTCCAGACACAGGTTGAACATTGTTTCTGTAGTGAGTTCAGAAGGTATCCTGAGATACCGGACATTTACCGGGAAAATGGATCGCTTTATGTTTGTTGACTATCTGAAGTCATTGGTCCGAAGTGTTGACAAGCCAGTGATCATAATCACAGATGGTCATCCTGCACACCGGGCAAAATATACGAAAGCTTATGTAGAACAAGAGCCGAAGCTGCTTGGGCTGCACATACTGCCAAGCTATTCTCCGGAGTTAAATCCTGATGAACAGGTCTGGAATCAGCTCAAAGAAAAGCTGGGAAAAGTCGCTTTGAAGACCAAAGATGAGTTCACAAGTTTTGTTCGTAGCAAGATGCGAGCACTACAAAAAATGCCTGAAGTGGTGAAAGGTTTTTTCAGGTTGCATGACACCAGATATGCTTGCAGGCAGTGCTACCTATAATGGTTGGAAATCAGTACTGTAGATTCGATATACGTACCAGCCGATACCCCCCCATACAGCGGGACTTACATAACGTTCTGCATTCTATAGGCTATATCTTCTGATTCGTATTTTGTAATTCGTATATTTTTCGGTCAAGCAACCCGTGTGATTAAAGATTGCTTTATTTTCATTCAAAACAACAGATTAACCATTCAGTTGATTTTCTGTATATACGAACTAACTTTTACTGCAGAAACCGCAGAAACCGGGGTCGAGTCTTGAATCTTGAACGAATCCAAGATTAAAAACCTGCCTCTAAATTCTTGCCCTAAAATTTTCAACCCACTTTTTCAGTTTTCTGATGCAGAACTATTCGCACTGTTTTTAATCGAGATCTGGTCGTTTAACGTCCAAAAATCGTAAATAACACCAAGGCCAAGAAAGCCAATGGTAAACAGATACAAAATTCCCGATATCCATTTCCCCAGGTACATACGGTGAACGCCGAATACACCAAGGAATGCCAGCAAGATCCATGTAACAGAGTAATCATACTGGCCACTATGGAAACGAAAATCCGCTTCCCGATCCATGGCCGGGATAAGGAAAAGATCGATCAGCCAGCCTATGCCAAAGAGACCAAGGGTGAACAACCAGATAGTCCCTGTTACCGGTTTGCCATAATAAAAGCGGTGAGCGCCAAGAAAACCGAAAATCCAAAGTACATAACCGATAACTTTACTATGGGTGTCGTTCATTTTAATTACCTGAACCATTGGGAAAACGATGGGGTCTTGGTTTTTACACACTACATTTTCTTGACCAGAAAAAATCGGCTTTATGCTTGTCCTACCCAATGCCTTAAATCAAAAAAACATTGCAACACTTTCCTGATCCGCAACGACGCTACCGCCCACCCAGACATTTTCAGGAATAGTCGGGTAACGCTTTTTTGAACGACACTCAATGTCTAGTTGCATAGGCATAAAATAGTACCATCGAACAGTTTACAGTGGTATTTGTTTGGCAGGATGCAGCCGATACCCATATTTTACACTTCTTACACGGCCAATAATTACAATTACAATAAATGGACGTATATTACCCACTTTCACCACCAAAATAACGTAATCATCTGATTTTGAACCATATATTCTATTCGAATATATGGTTGGCACGATATTTAATCGTTTAAAATCAAAATGTTACCAAGGGGTGGTGAAGGTCGGATATTATGAACAAAAGGAACATTTGGCTCGCCAAGGTCTCTCAGCTGGTTTCTCTCCTCTTTCATGTTCTGCAGCTCTCACGGGATGAGTCTGAGGCGGTGATGACCTCCGTCAAAGGTACTCGCGATCAGGCATCCGAAGAGCAGGAGAAAAAACAGGCTGATCAGTGAAAGGGTTGCTGGTAACGCTTGACCGCATTCATTGATAACTGGTTGATCCGCTCGTGCAGAGTATTCAGTTGTTGCCGTTTAGTTTCAGAGTTCATCGACCGGTCTTCCATCACCCGGCGCACTTCTTTTCTCAGCTTGTTTATCTCCCGACTCGCCTTCTGGAGTCCTGCTTTATGCTTCAGCTTTGCGGCGGCAGACTGCTCCTGATCTTTGGCTCGCTGGCCTTCGCCGGATTCCTGGTAGCGTTTGATGCTGTTGGCGATCTCGTTAATGTCCACCGTCATCTCGTGCAGTTCATCGGTGTAACGGTTACGTTTGGCCACTTTGTCTCGCACAAAGCTGCCCAGTAATGGGTTGTCTTGCAGAGTGGGTGTTGGTTTGTCGGCGGCACCCGTTGCTTTTCGGGTTATGGCATCGGCGGCCATCAGGGTATAACTGCTCAGCGACCCGAAATAGCCCCTGATCAGATGCTCCAGCTTTTTGGGGGAACGCATCCAGTCCGGCGCTTCTTCTGGTATCCACTGCACCAGCTCTTTCAGGGTGTCGCTGGTGTAAGGATCGTACTGTGCCTCTGGCTTCAGGTCCTGCAAGCGCATGGGGAGAATGGGCCGGTCACGGAAGCGGTCCCTGTTTTCGGACACTTCCCAGATTGGCTTGATGATTTGCGGGATGGGGTCAAGATTAAAGATATTCATCACCAGCCCGTACATCATATCCCTGGTCCACTTCATATCCTCATGGCCATCCAGGCTCTGGGTGATAATCTCCGGCAGGGTGGCAAAGATGGCACCCACTTCGAAGGGCTTGGGTATCCGGTAATGGCCCTCCTTGCCTTCACCGATCCAGAAGTGGTGATACCCCAGCTTGTCATCATTGGTCAGTTCTTTGTATCGGTCATCATCCTCGTAGTTTTTCATCAATGCCCAGGCGGCCATGCCATAAAGCAGGCCACGGAAAATCACCGGACCGGAAAATGACGACAAATCCCAGGTATTACCCGGCTTGATGCCCCGCCACAGCCGGTTAACTCCCTGCAACAGAGAGTTAAAGAACGGAATGGAGTTCACCATAAACCGGATCAATGGCCACTGGCCGCTGCGGGTGAAGTTCAATACATCCAGAGACTGGAAGGCTGCTTCGGCAGTGGAACCGCCCTGTTCGATGGCACGCTCATAGACGTGCAACCGGTTGGCGTTTTCAAAACGGGAACCGAACCCTTTCCACAAATCCCACAACTGTCCGGGGCGGTTAATGATTCGCTTCCGCTCTTCCGGTGACAGTTTTTTGCGGACATTATCCGAATTGATGGTGTAATAGCCGCTGCCGCTCATGCCGCCACCCATGGCCAGCGCCCAACGGGTTTCATCTTCCTTTAATGACTTTCGGAAACCTCTGACCGCACCGGCCACCGGATTCAGCTTCATTGGTTTGCCATTTACCTCCGGGGCAATATGCACCGCCGTGGACAGGGTATCCCTGAACAGGTTGCGCAGCCAAAAATCCGGCAGTGAGGTTACCCCTGTGGTGAGCACCTTGCGAGGGAACCCAATCAGCTTCTCAAAGGCGTTATGGGCCGGTGCGCCCAGATCCTGAATGGCGGCATACAACAGTGGGTCTTTGGTCTGATAATATTCCAGCTTACCGTTAACCGATACGCTGACCACGCCATTGCCCGGTTCCACATAGGCGCTTAACAGGGCCTTCCAGCGACGCATTTGGGTCGGTGTCAGGTTGGTATCCAGCTCCATATCCCGCAGTCGTTCAACCACTTCCTGATCAGTCATGGTGAAAGCAGCTTCCACCTTTTCCAACGCACCCAGGCGCACCCCATCCTCCACAATGCGCTGTTGGGCAATGTTCTTGAAAGCGGCATCGATCATCGCTCGGGTATTACGAACCATCGCTTCCAGTGGTGCGATCTTTTCGACGCCACCGGTGAGTTTCCGGATTCCTGACTTCTGACCGGATAATCCTCTTTTGATGCGACCTCCATCCTGCTCCTTCGCTTCCAGGTCATGTACCCGATGGAAGGGCAGGTAGTCGTCGGTTTCAAACAGTTTGCGAACGTCCTTATTCAGCAGACCGGCAGCCTCCATAAAGTCCAGCAGGTCTTTATTGTGAGCCTGATAGCTGTCTTTTACTTTATTGAACCGGGCTTTCAGCTGCGGCTGAGTGTCTACCCAGTTCTGGATGGTTTTTATCTTCTGTTCGTCGTACAGATTCTCCCTGCTCTGCTGATTCAGATCCTTACCCAGTTTCAGGTCTTTCTCCATCTGCTTGCGATCACGGTTCCAGGCAGAGCGCCCTCCTTGATACTCATCTGGAGCAATGGCATCCAGAGTCTCTTTCATGGCCTGCCCCCGGACCAGCAACTGATTGCCTTTGGCTCTGGCGGCCTTGTCTTCATCGATAATCCGCCTCGCCCGGATACTGCCTGCCCAGACCTCCTGGGTTTCCAGTTCGCCCCGCTCGGCCACCGGGGTAAACACCTCCACAATCCCCTGGCTGTTGGGCTTTATTATCACACTGCCGTCTTTCAGCATCGGCGTGCCTTTAAACAGCACCGCTTCTGTGACACTGTCCGAGTTCCGGCTCAGGTACGCTGCTTTGCTGGCGGACAGGGCAGCATCCAGCAACTTGCCATCATTCAACTGTTTTTCATTGTGCTCAACAATGGCAAAACGGTTCAATATTCCCTGATTGGCTTCTACCTGCCACCGCTGGATATGTTCAACCAGGGTGCGGGAATCCCACTGCTCTTTTAGCCGGTCCAGCTTACTTTTTGGATTGATACCGCCATGGATATCTTTGATCACTGACAGCACATCGTCGGGTATATCTTTCAGGGCATAGCGGGGGGAGTTGTCGGGCTTCTGATCTTTTTGTCCCAGTCGCGCTCCCAGCGCTTGGTGGGATTTCCCCCATCCCTGGGGGTCATCTTTCAGGGAAAAGAGCGGCTGGCCATCCTTCAGTACCGAGTCGCGCATTTTGTCGGTGACGGTCACGGACCACACCTTGTCCTGCTTATTATCATAGGGATACTTTTCCTGATGGAACGCCATCTCAATGGGTTCCAGCTTCGCTCCCCATTTCCTGGTGTATTTCTTCATGTAATTGGCAAGGCGCTTGTCGTAGAACTCACGCATACCCTTGCCATCCTTACCCACCACTTCATTCATACCTTCCAGGGTGAACTCTTCGCTATGCTCGGCAAATACCGTCTGATCAATCTGGTGAATCGCCTCAGCTTCGGAGTTGAAATACAGAAACTCATCATCCTGGGTGTATAGGGCATCGCCATTGGCAGCCCGAAGAAACCAGCGTTTCTGCTCATCGTCAGCATCCTGCTCTGCTGACCACTGGCTGCGCTCCTGTTTCAGCGTTTCATAAACGTCTCTGGTTTTTTCCCGGGCCTGCTCCGCCAGACGATGCCCGATATAAGTAGTTAACCAAATGAAATCATATATTTCTGACTAAGTGGGCAGTCACTCTGCGGCGTTGCAACTCCGGTCACATAGCTACGGCTATGCTCCCTACGTTGCGCCTTGCATAGTAACTGCCCACTTAGCCAGAAATATACGATTCCATTTGGCCAACTACTTAGTCTGCCAGTGACGACTCGGGTGCCACCATACTGCGGGTGACTCCATTGCGGTCTTTAGCTTCCAGCTCAAAACCTTGCACGACGCCTTCTTTATTCAGCCGGGGATATACCCGCAATTCCCGAACCACCTGACCCAGACCGGGATACCGTTCCACCTGTTGCATGGCACTGGTCCAGGCGATCCGGTCAAAGCCTTGTTCAGCAGCATGGCGGATCATCCGTTTCATAATCAGGTTGGGCCAGTTCTCTTTCAGCGGAGCGTCGGGCACCATACGGTGAATATTGGGTGCCTTGCCGCTATGGAGAGACTGGAGTTCTTGCTCCAGCGCTTTCAGTTCATCCAGTAACCGGGCCTTGTGATGGGTCAGTTCCTCAATGGTGCTGATGGTCTGATCGATTTCGGTTTGCAGTGTTTCCCTGAGTTCTTCATCACCCCAGTCATTCCAACCTTCTTCATCCGACAGCCGTTCGTACAGTTCATCCCGTTTGTCTTTGGCCTGGTAAAGCCGGGTGACCACGGCCTGTTCTTCATCGGTCTTTTTGGCCTTCTCTTTTTTCAATTCTGCGATCCGGTTCCCATGTTGCTCATGTTGCCTCGCAGCTTCCGGAGTCTGATAGCCGATAGCCCGCCCGTCCTGATGCCAGTCGCTTTGCACCTCATCAATAAACAGGATCTTCTCGTTTCGCCCATGAATATTTTGATTAAACGACTTGAAGCGTACATGAGTCAGCGGGTTCCGGTTTCTCTGGTCAGGGTCTGAGGGAATAATCGTGCGGTTGTCTTCCAGGGTAAGAATCAGTTCGGAGTAGTCTTCGCCACCGGCCATGGTGTACTCCCGGTAACGGACACCGGCCTCATCACGAAGCTCAGCCTCCAGATCATCCCGGGCATCACTTTCCCGCTCATCTTCCCAGACGGCCAGTGCCGCTTCTTCTTTTTCCTGATAGCTGACGTGATCGGTGACCAGCTCTTTGCTGTCGGTATTTTCGAGGCTGTTATTGGCTCTCCAGGTGGCTTCTTCATGGAGAGCAGATTCAATAAGATTGCCGTCCTCATCCAGCAGGCTTTCTATCTCATGGTCGTCCAGGGCTTCGTGCTCGTAGCGATCTTTCAGTTCGTGTTGTATTCATATTCGCTGTCCCATAGCACCTCCCTGGCAGTGTTCAGGGCGTTTTCTATTTCATCCAGATGGTAACCGTGCTCATAATCGCCGATACGCTCATTAATAAACCGTCGACGCATATCATCCAGACGCTCTTCCAGCTCTTCTTCATTGGCTGCGGTATTTGAAGTCGCCAGGTCTTCTGCGATGCTGACCTCATTCTCGCGGATAAACGACAGTACATCAGATTTACTGAGCTTTTCTCCTTGCTTGCTATCGAGCCATAGATCCAGACCCAGCCATCTGATCTCCTCATCCTGAACAAAGTCGCCTTTCTTGATGGCATTCAGCCAGCTCTGGGCAGGCAGCTTGTCCGACTTCACTGCGGCGGCACTGCGCTCTACGGCAGAGTAAAAAGTGGGCGCACGGCCAGCATCGTTATAGCGGTTGCCTTTCGGACCGTTGGGATTAAAGCTGCCATTTCGCTTCAGATGCCCACGGGCAGCACTGAGCAGCTCCACTGCATCGGCATCGGTCCACTTGATGTTGGGGAACAACCGGCGCAGGGCATTGCGGATCATGCTGACCACTTTGGTCAACAGGCCGTTTTTCGGGTCTTTCTCCGCCAGGTGTGCCAGGTATTCCTCGGCAACGATCCGGTTGGCTTCCACTTCGCTCTTGCCTTCCATCTGCCGGGCGTAGCGTTTGGCCAGTGCCTGCTTCAGCCGGTCGCTCATATCCCGGTGGATTTCATCGAGCACGGTATCCAGCCGCTTGCCCAGCAGACCACGGACGCCTTTATGGCCTACCAGTTCATGGAGGACGGTACGGGTTGCCTCGCCCACATTGTCCAGGTTGGCAGCGATCAGGTAGGTATCGCCCGAGTCCGGGTCAAACAGGCCCCGCACCCGGCCTTGTGCCTTGTCGCTGATGACTGTCTGGTAAAGGTGTGAGGGCAGTTCGGTTTCAGACTGCAATACATGAATGGCCTGACCCAGTTTCTGCTCCATCGGCTTCAGCTTCAGCCGCAGGGGACCGGACTGGATGCCTTTGGCGTTGGTGTCTTTGCGCAGGGCGTAGAAGGAGCCTCCCTCGTTCAGGTCGGGGAAGCCTTGTTCAGCGGCTGACTGGTAATCACCCTCCTTGCCGGTAAAGTGATCCAGCACATTAATCCGGTCGCCCCGGTTGAAAAAGTTGATCAGGTTCCGGGTGCCTTTCATGGCCAGTGGCGAACCACTGCTTTTCAGGATGACCGACGAACTGTTGGTGCTGTCCAGTGACGTCATAATCCGGGCAGCCGCAGGATTGTCCGTGGGGTGTCGCAGGGTCTTCAGGTCGCTGTCCGACAATGGCAGGACGCCGGTGACATTGTATTTGCTGTCCAGCAACACCACGGCATTGCCACTGATCGTATCCAGAAAGGGGCGCACCGTTTCCGGTGAGCTGAAATTAATGTGAGGCCGGTTAAAGCGCAGTCGCCGTTCGGTAATCGGGAATGCTTTATTGCGCGCCATGCGCTTAGGTGCCACCGTTCCCGTCTGCACCGTGCCATCGGCATCCATAATCCTGGCGTGGCCGGTGATCCCCACCACAGCATGACCCATATTTATTACGCCACTGCCGTCCAGCACCTCGTTCAGGCTGTGGGTAATATGCACATCGGAGGTACTTGGCTCAGGATCACCGGACGGATGGTTATGGGCAAACCAGACGCTTTTGGCATCCGGTGTGGCGACCACTGCACCGGCCAGTGTCCAGGGCGACACGGAGGCAGAGGCCTTCTGCCCCTTGCTGTGCTTGATGATATTGATCACCTTGTCGTTGCCATCGAGCACAATGGCGTACATTTCCTCCTGCGCCAGCTTGCGGATCGGGGCGATGAAGTGGGCAAGGTCGTCGTGGGTGTGGATGGTGTCGGTGCCAGCCCTTATGGTGCCGGTTTCAACGTGCTTAACCAGAACACGTTGGTTCTCGATGATCTGCTGTTTGCGTTCTTCACCGGTCAGATCAGGGGAGGCGAACAGGTCTTTCTGACCGGCGTCTTCCAGATTCGATTTTTTGCCACGGCGCTTGCGTTCTTCTACTCCGCTTTGTTGTTCGTTTTCTCCGGCTTGGTATCTGCCCCCTGGTTCATCAATTTGTCGAAGTCGGATTGTGCCTTCAGTATCTTGTCCCTTGCTGCTCTGCATCTGCTTCTTCTGCTCTGGAGTCAACAGATGCCCGTAGCGCAGATCGGATTTTGCCCAGGTTTCCAAGCAACCCACCAGATCATCAATGGTCTGCCGGATCAATATGGACTGCACGGTCTTCCTTGCCCACGGCGTATCGGCCAGCTTTTTCAACCGCGCGACAATACCGGCCTTATCCTCCCGTCCATCCAGATACCGCTTGACGGCCGCCCGTTCCGCACCACTCAGACTCTTGATCCCAGGCACCGAATAGTGGGGTGCATTGCGGCTGTTGTATTTGCCTTTGCCTTCCTCAATCCCCGCAAAGTCATCGTCCGTCCATTCGTCGCTGTCCAGGGTGCCATCATCAACGGCATCCAGCAGGTCGTCTACTTCATCCCTTTGGGCTTCTCTGGCAGACTCAGTTGCTCGCCCTGCGGGTTCTCCCGGTTCACCTTTTCCGTTGCTGCCTTCAGCATCTTGAACAGGTCCGGTTTGTTTGGCCTGTTTCGGGTCCTTGATCGGAGTGCTCTTGTCGCCATAGTCTCTCTCCAGTTGTTGGTTGGTCTGCTCGATCAGATTATTCAGCGTAGCCTCTTCGCTGCCAAACATATCCCCACCGGCCTGCCCCTGCTTCTGGAGGTACTGCTCAATCTGGCTGGCCAGCTCAGAGAGTGCCTGCCCCACCTGCTTTGACTTGTTCAGGTTGGCATCGAGCCAGCGGGCGAACAGTTCCGTTTCCGGGCTAAAACTGTCCAGCAGGGAACGCTGGTCCAGAATCTCGTCCACCGACTGGCCACGGTTGCGGCTGTCTTGCAGGATACGGCTGGCTTCCACCAGTGAATCAATAACACCATAGCCACCGAGCTCAGGATCTATACCCTTGGCCCTGGCAAAATGCGGTGCCGCCATAGCCAGCGACTTGATCAGGTTCTTCAGTTCCGGTTTGTCGTCCTCGGCAAATAGGCTGTTCAACCGTTCATCATCGTAGGCTTTCATAAACAGGGCCGACTCCACCCGGTCGCGCATCTGTTTATTCCAGTGACCCTCTCTGGTCTTCAGCTCTGCGGATTCGTCACCGAGCCGGTCAGCGAACCGGGCAAGAAAGGTGTCATTACTGCGGTGCAGCAAGTCGCCCGTGCCATCGGTATCGAAGTGGTTAAGGTCTTCCTGGGTAATACGGCTGGCGTCCAGCTTGGCTTTTTCCGCCGGGGACATCGTAGCGGTTTCGGGCTTATTGGCCTCCTTGGTAAAGGATACCCGGTCTTCGGTATCGAGCTTGCCCTGACGTTGGCGCACCAGTACCGGTTCTTTGAAGCCGTCAATAGCCTCCGGCTTCAGGCCAAAGGCCTCGGCGTTGTCCTTCAGGTACTGGCGGTAGGCTTCAGCCCGGTCCCCATAAAGGCGGTATGCCTTGCGGATCGCAGATACCCGGCCATTGCCGCTTTCCACCACCCGGTCACTGCCGATGATCGGCGCGCCACTGCTGGCCAGCGGGTTAGCGCCGAGTTTCTTCGGGTTCAGCTTGCTGGCAATGCCCCGGATCTGGGTTTCACTGGCCTGCCTTGCCCGATCCCTCGGTTGCAGTTCTGCCGGGTAGTCCGGGTTGACCCTGCCGGTGTCGTTATGACTGGTGATCAGGTCGGACTGTTCATAGAGGGCATACTGCGTGCTGACTTCCCGTTCATCGGCCATCACCGTTTCGTCGGCCTTGCCCAGTACCGGCTTTTTTCCAGAGGGCGTCCCCGACTTCTGCTGCGGAGTGAGTCGCATCCCTTCCTGCCGCTGGCGAGCCTCGATGGCCTGCACTTCCCGTTCAAAACGGATACCTTCCCCGCTTTCTACCATGGCCTTCAGGTTGGCCAATGCCTCTTGCATGGAGGTCGGCGTAAAGCCCCGGCCACCTTTACGGGCTTTCATTTCCAGATTGCGCTGGTTCTCGATCAGTCTGCGGACGCGGCGCTTCTTGCCGGTATCCCCTTTGCGCCAGTTGAACGAACGGAACAGGCGGTTCAGGCTGTTCATCCGTTCGGTGTAGCGGGTCAGGTCCTGATCGGGGTCGCCGGTGTACTCCGGGGAGCCAGGGTGCTGGCTGGGGGCCTTGTCGATCTGATCAGCACGGCGCTGCTGGCTGTCCTGCTGTGCTTGATCAGGATTGGCCGATACGTTGCCATGGCGGTTGCCGGTAAAGTCGGTGGGCGAATAGCCCAGTTGCTGCGGTGGCTGTTGTGCGGGTTGTGGTGCCGGTTGTGATTCTGGCCGGTAGGGCGCATTGGTCTGCTGCTCAAAGCCAGGGCCGGTAAAGGTGGTTTCGCCTCGCTGGGCCGGACTGTTGGGTTCGACATAAATGGCGTTTTCCGTTCCAAGCAACGGTGGCTGTTGCTCTTGTTGTGGCTGACTCTGACGGGCTTGCCTGCGTCCATAGGCTGGCTGGTCGTAATGACTAAAGTCCTGCGGCCCTGCATTCGGGTTGTCGGACACACCGCCACCACCAGGAGGATCATTCGGGTTATGGTCATCCCACCCTGTCGGCATATCCACCTTCGGATCAGGCGGGTGGTACTGCCCGGTCAATGGGTCCGTATAGCTCTGGTGATGATCTGCCCAGCCTTCCGGTGCGGCCTGTGCTTCGGCTTCGGCCTGCGGCACCTGCTCGCCATGATGCTGCAACCAGCTCTCCAGATTGGCAATGGCGATCGAGTTCTGCCGCAGTTGCTCTGCCAGCATGGTCTGGTCGGCGTTGGGCTCCTGCATCTGGTCTTGCAGGGTCTGGTGCTGACTCATTAAGTCGTTCAGTTTTTCCTGAGTGGCACTGACCTGTTCCGGGTTCCGTACCCGGCCAAGGCCACCCACCAGACCACCCACCGGACCACCGATGACCATACCGGTCAAGGCCTGCCCCAGGGCATTATCGGTCAGGCCAACAGTCTGACCGGCCTGCTGCTGGCCATAGTTTTCGGCCATCTGCTGGCCGTAGCCTTCACCGAACTCCTGGGTTCCTTCAGTCAGCAACCCTTTCAGGGCATTGGTGCCACGGGTGCCAGCGGTTTTCAGGATGACGTTTTCCAGGGCAGGACCACCGATGCCCATGGACAATGCCCCAACCCCTGCGCCCGGCAGGAAAGCAGCCTGTGCCGCTTCTTCAGCCAGCAGTGCCTTGGCCTGCTCAAAAGGCTCACGGGTATCACCGCCCCCGGCCTGTTCATAGGTCTGCTGATACAGTTCCTGGAACCGGGGATTGTCTTTCAGGTCCTCATAGCCGAGATTCAGGATGGTATTTTTTGCGCCTTCTGCCGCAGATCCACCGATCATGGCACCGCCGGTCAGTCCATAGCCGGTATGATTGCCTATCTTGTCGATGGTATTGGCGAGTCCCTGTACGCCACGGGCTTCGGCCAGTGTTCCCACGCTGGCGGCCCTGCCTGCACCGGCGGTCAGTGCCTTGTTGCCGACACCGGCCAGCGCCTTGCCTCCCAGACTCAAGCCCCGGCCTACGGCACCACCGGGGATCATGGAGGGGATCAGGGAACCCAGACCGGAGACAATACCCAGACCGGCACCGGCCCACGTACTCTGGTCACTGAAACCAAAACGGCCATCAGGTTGGGTGCCAATATTAAACCCCTGCAATGCCTGACCGGCAGAGGGGGACATATCATCAATCTGCTGTTCGGCCTTTTTCCGCAGCCAGTTAGCCGGGGCATTCTGACCATTGCCACCAAACACCCGGTCAACACCGGACACCAGATCGGCAGAGCCCTGATAAGCACCGTGCAAAAAGGCATCGCCCATATCACCGAGCACACCGCTGTCCGGGTTGCCCCGTGGCCTGGTGCGCTGGTTAAACTGGAGGTAGGCGTCTACGTAGTGTTCATCCGGTACATGGGGGGCAATATGCTGCTGCCAGTACTGCTGGCGCTGTTGCTCCCGTTCGGCGTCATTGGCCTGCTGGTAGGCGGGCGTCGCAATAAAATCGTGCCAGTTCATAGGGTCGTCCGTGAAGATTAGTGGGCAGTTGGCAGTGGGCAGTGGGCAGAGGTTTATTAGCGGTGGTTGGGGTTGTTCTGGGGCAGGTACTTTCGCCAGCTTCCGGGCAGCATACTGTTGCCACCGAAGCCATAACCGTTGCCCTGTTTCGGTGCTGCTGTTGCAGGTGTGCCGATGGGTGGTGGTGGGGCTGCGGTGAGGTCATCAATACGCTGCCGGTAGTCCTGGCCCTGGGTTTCAGCCTCTGCCCCTCTGGGACCAAACAGGTCAAAGTCCGGGTTATCGTTCTGGTATTGCGTTGGTCCATTCTGATAACCGGGGTTGCTGGGCTGGTAGGGCTTCATCAACTGGTCCAGTGCGGCTCTGACGGCGGGAGGCTTGAGCATGGACAGTTCGTCCGGTTTCAGGTTCTGACCGGCCAGTGACTGGGTAGCCATGGCTTCAGCCATGGGCATAAGTTGCTCCATCAATTTGCTGACATCGCTGACGCCCTTACTGCCGGGGTCGTAGGTTTGCTGCCGTTGACCGGCAAAGTTGTTCAGGTTGGACAGGGAGCTGAGATAGAACTGCTTGACCGGATCACCATTGTCACTGAGCAGGCTGACCAGCGGGTCTTCGTTGCGGTCGCTGTGGTTTATTTGGATGGAGGATACGTTACCGGCCTTAATACCGGGGTGCTGGTTGATAAACTTAATAGCATCCTCTGCATCCCGTGGGTCCTGCCCCTGATGGTACTTTTGCAGCATCCGGTTCAGCTTACCGGCATCCTGCGTCAGTGGGCTGACCACCGTTTCCTTTCTCTCCATGGGCATACCATAACCGGCCTGACTGCCCTGCGGTGCTGGCGGCGCGGGTGACTGCCTGCCGGTCTGACCGATCCCGTACTGGCGGTTGACCAGTTCGTCGTGCTGGCGCTGGCGGTCATAGAACAGGTCGGTATCGTTCTTGTCGATGGATTGCTGGGTCAATGCCTGTTGCTGCTCTTGCCCATTGTATTCCTGCTGCCGTCTGGCCAGTTCGCCAAGGCGCTGGTTGATGGCGTGCTGTTCTTCAGCGTAACCGGGCATTTTGGTGCCATGGCCCAGTGACTCGAATTTGTTCTGATAGACTCTGCCATCCGATCCGATATACATGGTGTTCCTCCGTGAATTAATACTCGTATCCAAACGACTCGCTGTAATTCCATTTGCCGTTATTGTCGTATTTCTGTACCAACCCGTTCTGCCACCGCTGCTGCGCCTGGTTGAATGCCTGGTTAAATGCCTGATTCTGCGCCGCCAGCTTCATCTCATCCTGCTTGAAGCCGTAACCAAGGTCGTACTGACGGGCCGCTTCGTTAAGCTGGTCGTACTTGATCTTGTTATCCGTGAACATATC
>NZ_JBLYNQ010000011.1:0-1626 GCF_049310265.1 Endozoicomonas sp. ALB091
CAGCTACTCCCGATGAATACACGTCAGCTGCCACAACCAGAAAACTGACATACTCATAATTTCTGAAAACACAAGAGAACCCTCAACTTTCGCTGCTAAGAAAAATAACTATCATCACCCTGAAAAATTCTGGCTATCTTGCCAAATCATGATGTGTCAAAAGCTATCTTTTGTGCTTTAGCACCATGGGCAATGGCTTTAAACAAACTGTCCCAGCTATCAATCATTAACGTGAGAAAGAAGCTGGTGATTTTCCTCCATAATCGCTTTCGTGTAGGCTTCTTTGGTTTATTTAAAGCCTGCTGAAATTTTGGACAAGAAAATTCCTGAATCTGATCAACCAGGAATGCGAGAAAAGTAAGGTAGGCGAAATTCGTAGCCAGATGTTTTTCGCCATGACCGTAATTGTGTTCAAGTTGATAGCCTTGATTTTTCAGGGTATTAAACGTTTCATTTTCAATGCGCCATCTACAACGGCCTCCTCGCATCACGGATTCAACGGTATCATCGGTTAATTCAAGATCAGTTACCCAGCACCAGACATGCTGGATCCCTTTTTTGTCGATTTCAATGTAATCCAGAACATTAACCCGCTCTGTTTCATCCTGAAGATTGAGGGGGACGTTATTGGCGTAGCGGAATTTATGAGTCGTGTTATTTTTCTCATCAACGATTTTGTGGTGATGAACCTGGCCTTCGTCATAAAGGGCATTCATGGCCTCAATAAGCGACACATGGTTACCATCTTTGGCCACGATAATATAGTGCCAGCCATGCTCTCTGATCAGAGCAATGGTAGGGTTGTCCGCATATAGACCATCCAGAAGAATCACCAGTTTCAGGCGTGGATGGTCATGTTTTGTCTGCGCCAGAAAACGTCTTATTGCCGCTTTTTCACAATCATTTTTTGTGGAACCATCCTGTCGGCAAATTGCTTCCGGCGCTAAAGGAATGACGGTTTTTCTGGAAGGGTGGACAATACAGCCCCCCATAATATTGTGGTAAAAGGTTTCACTTTTTTTGCCCTCGTTTTTAATGCAGCAGTCATCACAGCGGCAGGTTCCCGAATAAAAGAGACCCGTACCATCAATAGGAAGCAGATAAAGATCTTTCAACTTGCCACATTCGAATGCATAAGCTTGCAGAGCACCATTGCGCTGAACGACAGAAAACAATTCTTTAAACGGCGTCTTCAACCCGAGTGGATTAACCGGGTCAACAACCTCTCTCATTCTGGTATCGGAGGGAACTTTGCCATCTTTTACGTGATAGAGCTTTTCAAGATTATGACAGCAGATTTCATCAAGCCGCTCTTCATCAAACCCTAATAGTGAATCGAACTTTTGATGCATCATCGCAAAAGCAGATTTCAGAAAGTTAGGAAAGGGTATCACGCATTTATTTGGACGATGATCTGGAATGCTGTCGAAGCATTCTGATACCTTTTTTATCAAGTAAGAAGCACTGAATTGCCTGACATTTTTCTGAATAGCCGTACCCATGACTGACTCGACGACAATGATTGAGTAATATGCAATTTTAGTCGAAGAATTGTGCGGGCATGATTTTTTTACCTCTTCTGTATCTCTCGTGGCTGTAGTGCTTCAGGATTCATCGGGAATTACT
>NZ_JBLYNQ010000012.1:0-2056 GCF_049310265.1 Endozoicomonas sp. ALB091
CTGAGTAAACTGAAGGTTCTTACTGATTCGATAGACAAGCGATTCGAACGCAGAGGTAGCCACGTTCAGCTCAATGAGTTCACCCAGTTTGGCCGTGGCCCACAGCAGGTTGGCAATACCCCGGGCATTAAATTGGTCTTCCTGTGCGTTCACCCGGTGCAACAGCGCGGCCACGGCCTCGTAGAGCCCTGGTGTTTGCTCCTGCCCGTTATCCACCAGTTTTGCCATGGCCCAAAGCAGGTTGGCGATTTCCTGTGGGTTAAAGTTAGCTTTTTGTACGATCACGCAGGTCAACAGCGCAGCCACGGTTTTGTTGAACTCTGGTGTCTGCTCGTACCTGTTGTCTACCAGTTTCGCCATGGCCCACAGCAGGTTGGCGATATCCTGTGGTTTAAAGTCAGCTTTCTGTACTTTCACGTGGGGCAGTAGCGTGGCCACGGCCTCGTTGAGCCCGGGTGTCTGCTTCTGCTCGTTGTCCACCAGTTTCGCCATGGCCCACAGCAGGTTGGCGATATCCCGGGCATTAAATTGGTCTTTTTGTGCGTTCACGCAGGGCAACAGTGCGGCTACGGCCTCGTTGAACTCTGGTGTCTGTTCCTGCCCATTGTCCACCAGTTTCGCCATGACCCACAGCAGGTTGGCAACATGCTGGGCAATAAATTGGTCTTTTTGTGCGTTCACGTGGGGCAACAGGGCGGCCACGGCCTCGTTGAGCTCTGGTGTCCGCTCCTGCCCGTTGTCCACCAGTTTCGCCATGGCCCACAACAGGTTGGCGATTCCCTGGGCATTAAATTGGTCTTTCTGTGCGTTCACGAGGGGCAACAGGGCGGCCACGGCCCTGTTGAGCCCCGGTGTCTGCTCCTGCCCATTGTCCACCAGTTTCGTCATGGCCCACAGCAGGTTGGCGATTCCCTGGGCATTAAATTGGTCTTTCTGTGCGTTCACGAGAGGCAACAGGGCGGCCACGGCCCCGTTGAGCCCCGGTGTCTGCTCCTGCCCATTGTCCACCAGTTTCGCCATGGCCCACAGCAGGTTGGCGATATGCTGAGGAATAAATTGGTCTTTCTGTGCGTTCACGAGAGGCAACAGGGCGGCCACGGCCCCGTTGAGCCCCGGTGTCTGCTCCTGCCCATTGTCCACCAGTTTCGCCATGGCCCACAGCAGGTTGGCGATATGCTGAGGAATAAATTGGTCTTTCTGTGCGTTCACGTGGGGCAACAGGGCGGCCACGGCCTCTTTGAATCCTGGTGTCCACTCCTGCTCGTTGTCCACCAGTTTCGCCATGGCCCACAGCAGGTTGGCGATATCCTGGACATTAAATTGGTCTTTCTGTGCGTTCACCCGGGGGAACAGCGCGACCAGGGCCTCGTTGACTCCTGGTGTCCGCTCCAGCCCGTTTTCCACCAGTTTCGCCATGGCCCACAGCAGGTTGGCGATATGCTGAGGAATAAATTGGTCTTTCTGCGCGTTCACGAGAGGCAACAGGGCGGCCACGGCCTCGTTGAGCCCTGGTGTCCGCTCCAGCCCGTTGTCCACCAGTTTCGTAATGGCCCACAGCAGGTTGGCAATGTCCCGGGCATTAAGTTGGTTTTTCTGTGCGTTCACGAGGGGCAACAGGGCGGCCACGGCCTCGTTGAGCCCTGGTGTCCGCTCCAGCCCGTTGTCCACCAGTTTCGTAATGGCCCACAGCAGGTTGGTAATGCCCTGGGCATTAAGTTGGTCTTTCTGTGCGTTCACGAGGGGCAACAGGGCGGCCACGGCCTCGTTGAGCCCTGGTGTCCGCTTCTGCCCGTTGTCCGACAGTTTCGCTATGGCCCACAGCAGGTTGGCGATACCCTGGGCATTGAATTGGTCTTTCTGTGTGTTCACATGGGGCAACAGGGCACCCATGGCCTCTTTGAACTCTGGTGTCTGCTCCAACCCGTTGTCCACCAGTTTCGCCATGGCCCAAAGCAGGTTGGCAATGCCCTGGGCCTTAAATTGGTTTTTCTTTGCGCTCACGTGGGGCAACAGCGCGACAACGGCCTCGTTGAATTCCGTTGTCTGCTTCTGTCCT
>NZ_JBLYNQ010000013.1:0-191326 GCF_049310265.1 Endozoicomonas sp. ALB091
CAGTTAAATATTATTGCATCAAGCAGAGTTGACAATAAGGCAGCTTGAGTCAACTGAACACGCTCATGCATGGGTTTATAAGGGGTAAAAACACCCGCTGAAGTCAATGAATGAAGAGTTGTCGTCAGGCTTCGCCAATCCCAACGCCGTGTTGGGGTAAAATTTTGCAGCATACGTATCAGCTGGCTTTGTTCCGCCCGGTTTAACGGTCTTTTAGCAGCTGACGTGTATCTTTTAATTGAAAGGGCATATTGACTGTGATTTTTTCCATTATAGCGATGACCGAAACGATCCGCTTTACTCAACAGATCAGCCATTATTTCCTGTTTGATGAGGGCATTAAAATCCTGAGCAGGGTTTACTGAACGGCCCTGTAGATGTTGAGAAGAGCTTGCTCCAGAAGAATGGTAAAATTCATGGCGACCCGGCGCAGTGCGGGGGGGATTATCCCATGGTCTGACTGTGGCATGTCTGTATCGTCCACGCCCTGAAGAAGGGGCATGGCCTTTCGGTTGGTTGTAATCATTACCTGATCTTGTGTATTTACCATTGATACCAGCAGATCTTCTATCCATAATTATATTTCATTAATTCATGAGAATATAAAAAGCAGACTGCGGTTCTGTTCAGAAGTTCATTTTGCTGAACTGTCTAGTAGTTGGAGAAGAACATCTACTCTGAATTGTAAAAACGGTTCCTGAGTCTTGATGGCAGGGAGACGATTACTGGCTGTTTGTTCTCTTCTTTATTCGATCAATAAATGGTTTCATTAAATCCCGGTTCCAACGCTGTTTAACCGGAATTTCAATGACCTCAAACCCTGCTTTTTGCAACAGTGCAATTTTCAGCAGAGTCGAACCCTTCCTGGTTTTGAAATCACCATTCACGTAATGAGACGGTCCCTGAACTTCAATCACCATGTTGTGATCTGGCAGTAACAGGTCAACCGGAGGTAATGAGTTCAGACTCTTTTCTTCTTCAATCTTCAAAGAGGGCATGCATGATTGGAGTTGATTGCGGAAGTCGGCCTGATGTTTTGAAATGGTTGTCTGGTAATGGGGGGTGAACGGACACGCTCTGCCAAGCCAACTGGCGGCCATGGCAATGATGGTTTGATCCTCTTCATTATCTGGTGATGTATTTTCCAGGCGAGTCAACAGGTCATCCATGTGCTTTTCAAGCACGTTATTTTTATTGGCATTGGAGTCTAGAGACAACCTGGCACAGCATACCATTACGCCCCAGAGAGACATCGATATAACTTGCCTGCAGAGCTGAGGGTTTTCACTGATTCGGTAGACAAGCGATTCGAATGTAGAGGTAACCACATTCAGCTCAACGAGTTCACCCAGTTTCGCCATGGCCCACAGCAGGTTGGCGATACCCTGTGGTTTAAAGTTAGCTTTCTGTGCGCTCACGTGGGGTAACAGCGCAGCCACGGCCGCTTGGAACTCTGGTGTCCACTCCTGCCCGTTATCCACCAGTTTCGCCATGGCCCACAGCAGGTTGGCGATGTGCTGAGGAATAAATTGGTCTTTCTGTGCGTTCACGTGAGGCAACAGCGTGGCCACAGCCTCGTTGAGCGCTGGTGTCTGCTCCTGCCCGTTGTCCACCAGTTTCGCCATGGCCCACAGCAGGTTGGCGATCTCTTGTGGTTTAAAGGTAGCTCTCTGTGCATTCACGTGGGGCAACAGTGCGGTCACGGCCTCGTTGAGTTCTGGTGTCGACTCCTGCCCGTTGTCCACCAGTTTCGCCATGGCCCACAGCAGGTTGGCGATGTGCTGAGGAATAAATTGGTCTTTCTGTATTTTCACGCGGGGCAACAGTGCGAGCACGGTTTTGTTAAGCGCTGTTGTCTTCTCCTGCCCGTTGTCCACCAGTTTCGCCATGGCCCACAGCAGGTTGGTGATACCCTGTGGTTTAAAGTGAGCCTTTTGTGCGTTCACGTGGGGCAACAGGGCGGCCACAGCTTCTTTGAGCTCTGGTGTCGACTCCTGCCCGTTGTCCACCAGTTTCGCCATGGCCCACAGCAGGTTGGCGATATCCTGGGCTTTAAATTGGTCTTTCTGTACGTTCACGTGGGGCAACAGGGCGGCCACGGCCTCGTTGAGCCCTGGTGTCCGCTCCTGCCCGTTGTCCACCAGTTTCGCCATGGCCCACAGCAGGTTGGCGATACCCTGGGCATTAAATGTGTTTTTCTGTGCGTTCACGTGGGGCAACAGCGCGGCCACGGCCTCTTTGAGTCCTGGTGTCCACTCCTGCTCGTTGTCCACCAGTTTCGCCATGGCCCACAGCAGGTTGGCGATATCCTGGACATTAAATTGGTCTTTCTGTGCGTTCACCCGGGGCAACAGCGCGACCAGGGCTTCGTTGAGCCCTGGTGTCCGCTCCAGCCCGTTGTCCACCAGTTTCGCCATGGCCCACAGCAGGTTGGCGATATGCTGAGGAATAAATTGGTCTTTCTGTGCGTTCACGAGAGGCAACAGGGCGGCCACGGCCTCGTTGAGCCCTGGTGTCCGCTCCAGCCCGTTGTCCACCAGTTTCGCCATGGCCCACAGCAGGTTGGCAATGGCCTGGGCATTAAGTTGGTTTTTCTGTGCGTTCACGAGGGGCAACAGGGCGGCCACGGCCTCGTTGAGCCCCGGTGTCCGCTCCAGCCCGTTGTCCACCAGTTTCGCCATGGCCCACAGCAGGTTGGCAATGCCCTGGGCATTAAGTTGGTCTTTCTGTGCGTTCACGAGGGGCAACAGGGCGGCCACGGCCTCGTTGAGCCCTGGTGTCCGCTCCAGCCCGTTGTCCACCAGTTTCGCCATGGCCCACAGCAGGTTGGCAATGGCCTGGGCATTAAGTTGGTTTTTCTGTGCGTTCACGAGGGGCAACAGGGCGGCCACGGCCTCGTTGAGCCCTGGTGTCCGCTCCAGCCCGTTGTCCACCAGTTTCGTCATGGCCCACAGCAGGTTGGTAATGCCCTGGGCATTAAGTTGGTCTTTCTGTGCGTTCACGAGGGGCAACAGGGCGGCCACGGCCTCGTTGAGCCCTGGTGTCTGCTCCAGCCCGTTGTCCACCAGTTTCGCCATGGCCCACAGCAGGTTGGCGATACCCTGGGCATTGAATTGGTCTTTCTTTACGTTCACGTGGGGCAGCAGGGCGGCCACGGCCTCGTTGAACTCTGGTGTCTGCTTCTGCCCGTTGTCCACCAGTTTCGCCATGGCCCACAGCAGGTTGGCGATTCCCCGGGCATCAATATCCCTGGCTTCAGGTTTTTGGTTGCAGTTAAATATTATTGCATCAAGCAGAGTTGACAATAAGGCAGCTTGAGTCAGCTGAACACGCTCATGCATGGGTTTATAAGGGGTAAAAACACCCGCTGAAGTCAATGAATGAAGTGTTGTCGTCAGGCTTCGCCAATTCCAGCTCCGTGTTGGGGTAAAATTTTGCAGCATACGTATCAGCTGGCTTTGTTCTGCCCGGTTTAACGGTCTTTTAGCAGCTGACGTGTATTCTTTAATTGAACTGGCAAATTGACTGTGATTTTTTCCATTATAGCGATGACCGAAATGATCCGATTTACTCAACAGATCATCCATTATTTCCTGTTTGATGAGGGCATTAAAATCTTGAGCAGGGTTTACTGAACGGCACTGTAGATGTTGAGAAGAGCGTGTGCCAGAAGAATGGTAAAATTCATTGCGATCCGGTGCAGTGCGGGGGGGATTATCCCATGGTCTGACTGTGGCATGTCTATATCGTCCACGCCCTGAAGAAGGGGCATGGTTATTCGGTTGGTTGTAATTATTACCTGATCTTGTGTATTTACCACTGATACCAGCAGATCTTCTATCCATAATTATATTTCATTAATTCATGAGAATATAAAAAGCAGACTGCGGTTCTGTTCAGAAGTTCATTTTGCTGAACGGTTTATAAACGCAAGTGGTTGGAGGAGAACATCTACTCTGAATTGTGAAAACGGTTCCTGAGTCATGATGACAGGGAGACGATTACTGGCTGTTTGTTCTCTTCTTTACTTGATCAATAAATGGTTTCATTAAATCCTGGTTCCAAAGCTGGTTAACCGGGATTTCAATGACCTCAAACCCTGCTTTTTGCAACAGTGCGATTTTCAGCAGAGTCGAACCTTTCCTGGTTTTGAAATCACCATTCACGTAATGAAACGGCCCCTGAACTTCAATAATAATGTTGTGATCTGGCAGTAACAGGTCAACCGGAGGTAATGAGTTCAAACTCTTTTCTTCTTCAATCTTCAAAGAGGGCATACAGGATTGGAGTTGATTGCGGAAGTCGGATTGACGTTTTGAAACGATTGTCTGGTAATGGGGGTTGAACGGACACGCTCTGCCAAGCCAACTGGCGGCCATGGCAATGGTGGTTTGATCCTCTTCATTATCTGGGAATGTATTTTCCAGGCGAGTCAACAGGATATCCATGTGCTTTTCAAGCACACTATTTTTATTGGCATTGCAGTCCAGATACAACCTGCCACAGCATACCATTACTCCCCAGAGAGATATCAATATCGCTTGCTGAGAGAACTGAGGGTTTTCACTGATTCGGTAGACAAGCGATTCGAACGTGGATGTAACCACGTTCAGCTCAACGAGCTCACCCAGTTTCGCCGTGGCCCACAACAGGTTGGCGATACCCTGGGCTTTAAATTGGTCTTTCTGTGCGTTCACTTGGGGCAACAGCGCGGCCACGGCCTCTGTGAAATCTGGTGTCCACTCCTGGCTGTTGTCCACCAGTTTTGCCATGGCCCACAGCAGGTTAGCGATAGCCTGGGCATTAAATTGGTCTTTCTGTGCGTTCACGTGGGGCACCAGCGCGGCTACGGTCTCTTTAAGCTCTGGCGTCTGCTCCTGGCCGTTGTCCACCAGTTTCGCCATGGTCCACAGCAGGTTAGCGATAGCCTGGGCATCAAATTGGTCTTTCTGTGCGTTCACGTGGGGTAACAGCGCGGCCACGGCCTCGTTGAGCCCTGGTGTCCGCTCCTGCCCGTTGTCAGCCAGTTTCGCCATGGCCCACAGCAGGTTGGCGGTAGCCTGGGCATTAAATTGGTCTTTCTGTGCGTTCACGTGGGGCAACAGCGCGGCCACGGCCTCGTTGAGCCCTGGTGTCCGCTCCTGCCTGTTGCCCACCAGTTTCGCCATGGCCCACAGCAGGTTGGCGATAGCCTGGGCATTAAATTGGTCTTTCTGTGCGTTCACGTGGGGCAACAGCGCGGCCACGGCCTCGTTGAGCCCTGGTGTCCGCTCCTGCCCGTTGTCCACCAGTTTCGCCATGGCCCACAGCAGGTTGGCGATGCCCTGGGCATTAAATTGGCCTTTCTGTGCGCTCACGTGGGGCAACAGCGCGGCCACGGCCTCGTTGAGCTCTGGTGTCTGCTCCTGCCCGTTGTCCACCAGTTTCGCCATAGCCCACAGCAGGTTGGCGATAGCCTGGGCATTAAATTGGTCTTTCTGTGCGTTCACGTGGGGCAACAGCGCGGCTACGGTCTCTTTAAGCTCTGGCGTCTGCTCCTGCCCGTTGTCCACCAGTTTCGCCATGGCCCACAGCAGGTTGCCGATATCCTGGGCATTAAATTGGTCTTTCCATGTGTTCACGTGGGGCAATAACGCGGCCACGGCCTCTTTGAGCCCTGGTGTCTGTTCGTGCCCGTTGTTCACCAGTTTCGCCATGGCCCACAGCAGGTTAGCGATACCCTGAGGAATAAATTGATCTTTTTGTGCGTTCACTTGGAGCAACAGCGCGGTCACGGCCTCTTTAAACTCTGGTGTCCACTCCTGCAAGTTGTCCACCAGTTTCGCCATGGCCCACAGCAGGTTGGCGATACACTGGGCATTAAATTGGTCTTTCTGTGCGTTCACCTGGGGCAACAGCGCGGCCACGGCCTCGTTGAGCCCTGGTGTCTGCTCCTGCCCGTTGTCCACCAGTTTCGCCATAGCCCACAGCAGGTTGGCGATACACTGGGCATTAAATTGGTCTTTCTGTGTGTTCACGTGGGGCACCAGCGCGGCTACGGTCTCTTTAAGCTCTGGCGTCTGCTCCTGGCCGTTGTCCACCAGTTTCGCCATGGCCCACAGCAGGTTGCCGATATCCTGGGCATTAAATTGGTCTTTCCATGTGTTCACGTGGGGCAATAACGCGGCCACGGTCTCTTTGAGCCCTGGTGTCTGTTCGTGCCCGTGGTTCACCAGTTTCGCCATGGCCCACAGCAGGTTAACGATACCCTGAGGAATAAATTGATCTTTTTGTGCGTTCACTTGGAGCAACAGCGCGGCCACTGCCTCTTTGAGCCCTGGTGTCCGCTCCAGCCCGTTGTTCACCAGTTTCGTAATGGCCCACAGCAGGCTGGCAATGTCCCGGGCGTTAAGTTGGTTTTTCTGTGTGTTCACGAGGGGCAACAGTGTGGCCACAGCCTCTTTGAGCCCTGGTGTCCACTCCTGCAAGTTGTCCACCAGTTTCGCCATGGCCCACAGCAGGTTGGCGATATGCTGAGGAATAAATTGGTCTTTCTTTGCGTTTACGTGGGGCAACAACGCGACCACGGCCTCTTTGAGCCCTGGTGTCTGCTCCTGCCCGTTGTCCACCAGTTTCGCCATGGCCCACAGCTGGTTGGCGATTCCCCGGGCATCAATGTCCCTGGCTTGAGGTTTTTGGTTGCACTTGAATATTATTGCGTCAAGCAGAGTGGACAATAAGGAAGCTTGAGTTAGCTTGACACGCTCATCCATGGGGTTATGAGGGGTAAAAAAACCCGCTGAAGTCAATGAATGTAGTGTTGTCGTAAGGCTTCGCCAGTCCCAACGCCGTGTTACGGTAAAATTTTGCAGCAAACGTATCAGCTGGCTTTGTTCAGCTTGATTTAACGGTCTTTTAGCAGCTGATGTGTATCTTTTAATTGAATCAGCATACAGACCGTGATGTCTCCCATCATAGCGATCACCGAAACGATAAGATTTACTCACCAGATCATCCATTATTTCCTGTTTGATGAGCGCATTAAAATCCTGAGCAGGGTTTACTGAGCGGCCCTGTAGATGTTGAGAAGAACGTGTGCCAGAAGAATGGTAAAATTCATTGCGACCCGGCGCAGTGCGGGGGGGATGATCCCATTGTCTGACTGTGGCATGTCTATATCGTCCACGTCCTGAAGAAGTGGCATGGCCATCCGGTCGGTTATAATAATTATCTGATCTTGCGTATTTACCACTGATACCAGCAGAACTTCTATCCATAATTATATTTCATTAATTCATGAAAATATAACAAGCAGACTGCGGTTCTGCTCAGAAGTTCATTTTGCTGAACTGTCTATAAACGCCAGTGGTTGGAGAAGAACAACTACTCTGGATTGTTAAATGATTCAGAGCCATGCCCTTTTGGTTGGGTGTTTATCCTGGTCTTTATTTGATCAATACATCGTTTTATTGAATCCGAGCTCCAAAGCGTGTTAATCGGGATTTCAATGACCTCAAATCCTGATTTTTGCAGCAGAGCAATTTTAAGTAGAGTTGAACCATTCCGGGTTTTGAAATCGTTACTCACGTAATGAAACGGTCCCTGAATTTCAATCACCATGTTGTGATCTGGCAGTAACAGGTCAACCGGAGGTAATGAGTTCAAACTCTTTTCTTCTTCAATCTTCAAAGAGGGCATGCATGATTGGAGTTGATTGCGGAAGAAGGTTTGAGGTTTTGAAATGGTTGTCTGGTAATGGGGGACGATCGGACACGGTCTGCCAAGCCAACTGGCGGCCATGGCAATGACGCGTTGATCCTTTTCATTGTCCGGGGGGGTATTTTCCAGGCGAGTAAGCAGGTCATCCATGTGCTTTTCAAGCACGTTATTTTTATTGGCATTGGAGACCAGAGACAACCTGGCACAGCATACCATTACGCCCCAGAGAGACATAAATATATCTTGCTGAGAGAACTGAGGGTTTTCACTGATTTTGTGGACAAGCGATTTGAAGATAGAGGTAACCACGTTCAGCTCAACGAGTTCACCCAGTTTCGCCATGGCCCACAGCAGGTTGGCGATTTCCTGTGGTTTAAAGTTAGCTTTCTGTGCGCTCACGTGGGGTAACAGCGCAGCCACGGCCGCTTTGAACTCTGGTGTCCACTCCTGCCCGTTATCCACCAGTTTCGCCATGGCCCACAGCAGGTTGGCGATGTGCTGAGGAATAAATTGGTCTTTCTGTGCGTTCACGTGAGGCAACAGCGTGGCCACAGCCTCGTTGAGCGCTGGTGTCTGCTCCAGCCCGTTGTCCACCAGTTTCGCCATGGCCCACAGCAGGTTGGCAATAAACTGGACATGAAATTGGGTTTTCTGTGCGTTCACCCGGGGCAACAGCGCGACCAGGGCTTCGTTGAGTCCTGGTGTCGACTTCTGCCCGTTGTCCACCAGCTTCGCCATGGCCCACAGCAGGTTGGCGATATGCTGTGGGTTAAAGTCAGCTTTCTGTGTGTTTACGTGGGGCAACAGCGCGGCTACGGCCTTGTTGAGTTCTGGTGACCTCTCATGCCCGTTGTCCACCAGTTTCGCCATGGCCCACAGCAGGTTGGCGATATCCTGTGGGTTAAAGTCAGCTTTCTGTGCGTTTACGTGGGGCAACAGCGCGGCTACGGCCTTGTTGAGTTCTGGTGTCGACTCCTGCCCGTTGTCCACCAGTTTCGCCATGGCCCACAGCAGATTGGCAATACCCTGTGGTGTAAAGTTGGCTTTCTGTGCGCTCACGTGGGGCAACAACGCGGCCATGGCCTCGTTGAGCTCTGGTGTCCGCTCCTGCCCGTTGTCCACCAGTTTCGCCATGGCCCACAGCAGGTTGGTGATTTGCTGTGGTTTAAAGTTAGCTTTCTGTGCGATCACTTGGGGCAATAGCGCGGCCACGGCCTCGTTGAGTCCTGGTGTCCGCTCCAGCCCGTTGCCCACCAGTTTCGCCATGGCCCACAGCAGGTTGGCAATATGCTGAAGAATAAATTGGTTTTTCTGTGCACTTACCTGGGGTAACAGTGTGGCTACAGCCTCTTTGAGACCCGGTGTCCACTGCTGCCCGTTGCCCACCAGTTTCGCCATGGCCCACAGCAGGTTGGCGATATCCTGGACATTAAATTGGTCTTTCTGAGCGTTCACCCGGGACAACAGCGCGACCAGGGCCTTGTTGAGTCCTGGTGTCCGCTCCAGCCCGTTGTCCACCAGTTTCGCCATGGCCCACAACAGGTTGGAAATGCCCTGGGCATTAAGTTGGTCTTTCTGTGCGTTCACATGGGGCAACAGGGCGGCCACGGCCTCGTTGAGCCCTGGTGTCCACTCATGCTCGTTGTCCACCAGTTTCGCCATGGCCCACAGCAGGTTGGTGATATCCTGGACATTAAATTGGTCTTTCTGTGCGTTCACCCGGGGCAACAGTGCGACCAGGGCCTCGTTGAGCCCTGGTGTCCGCTCCAGCCCGTTGTCCACCAGTTTCGCCATGGCCCACAACAGGTTGGCAATGTCCCGGGCATTAAGTTGGTTTTTCTGTGCGTTCACATGGGGCAGCAGCGAGGCCACGGCCTCGTTGAGCCCTGGTGTCCGCTCCAGCCCGCTGTCCACCAGTTTCGCCATGGCCCACAGCAGGTTGGCGATTTCCTGTGGTTTAAAGTTAGCTTTCTGTGCGTTCACCCGGGGCAACAACGCGGCCACGGCCTCGTTGAGCTCTGGTGTCTGCTCCTGGCCGTTGTCCACCAGTTTCGCCATGGCCCACAGCAGGTTGGCGATACCCTGAGGAATAAATTGGTCTTTCTGTACGTTCACGTGGGGCAGCAGCGCGGCTACGGCCTCGTTGAGCTTCGGTGTCTGCTTCTGCCCGTTGTCCGACAGTTTCGCCATGGCCCACAGGAGGTTGGCAATATTCTGGGTATTAAATTGGTCTTTCTGTGCGTTCACATGGGGCAACAGCGTGGGCACAGCTTCTTTGAGCTCTGGTGTACACTCCCCGTTGTCCACCAGTTTCGCCATGGCCCACAGCAGGTTAGCGATACCCAGAGGAATAAATTGGTCTTTCTGTGCATTCACGTGGGGCAGCAGGGCGGCCACGGCCTCTTTGAACTCCGGTGTCTGCTTCTGCCCGTTGTCCACCAGTTTCGCCATGGCCCACAGCAGGTTGGCGATTCCCAGGGCATCAATATCCCTGGCTTGAGGTTTTTGGTTGCACTTGAATATTATTGCATCAAGAAGCGTGGACAATAAGGCAGCTTGAGTGAGCTTAATACGCTGATCCACGGGGTTATGAGGGGTAAAAACACCCGCTGAAGTCAATGAATGAAGTGTTGTTGTCAGGCTTCGCCAATTCCAACTCCGTGTTACTGTGAAATTTTGCAGTAAATGTATCAGCTGGCTTTGTTCGGCTCGATTTAACGGTCTTTTAGCAGCTAACGTGTATTTTTTAATTGAACTGGCATATCGACCGTGATGTCTCCCATCATAGCGATGACCGAAACGATCCGATTTTCTCAACAGATCATCCATTACTTCCTGTTTGATGAGCGCATTAAAATCTTGAGCAGGGGTTACTGAACGGCGCAGTAGATGTTGAGAAGGGCATGCGTCAGAAGAACGGTAAAATTTATTACGCCCCGGGTTATTGCGTGGGGTATCATCCCACTGCCTGACCATGGCATGTCTATATCGTCCACGCCTTGAAGAAGCGGCATGGCCACCCGGTCGGTTATAATAATTATCTGATCTTGCGTATTTACCACTGATACCAGCAGAACTTCTATCCATAATTAAATTTCATTAATTCATGAAAATATAAAAAGAAGACTGCTGTTCTGTTCAGAAGTTCATTTTGCTGAACTGTCTATAAACGACAATGGTTGGAGAAGAACATCTATTCTGAATTGTGAAAATGGTTCTGAGTCATGATAGCAGGTAGACGATTACTGGCTGCTTGTTCTCTTCTTTACTTGATCAATAAATGGTTTCATTAAATCCTGGTTACAAAGCTGGTTAACCGGGATTTCAATGACTTCAAACCCTGCTTTTTGCAACAGTGCGATTTTCAGCAGAGTCGAACCTTTCCTGGTTTTGAAATCACCATTCACGTAATGAAACGGCCCCTGAACTTCAATAATAATGTTGTGATCTGGCAGTAGCAGGTCAACTGGAGGCAATGAGTTCAGGCACTTTTCTTCTTCAATCTTCAAAGAGGGCATGCATGACTGGAGTTGATCGCGGAAGAAAGTTTGAGGTTCTGAAATGGTTGTCCGGTAATGGGGGACGATCGGACACGCTCTGCCAAGCCAACTGGCGGCCATAGTAATAATGTGTCGATCCTTTTCATTGTCCAGGGATGTATTTTCCAGGCGAGTCAACAGGTCATCCATGTGCTTTTCAAACACGTTATTTTTATTGGCATTGGAGACCAGCGACAACCTGGCACAGCATACCATTACGCCCCAGAGAGATATCAATATATCTTGCCTGGAGAGCGGAGGATTTTCACTGATTCGGTAGACAAGCGATTCGAACGTAGAGGTAAACACATTCAGCTCAACGAGTTCACCCAGTTTCGCCATGGCCCACAGCAGGTTGGCGATGCCCTGTGGTTTAAAGTTAGCTTTCTGTGCGTTCACGTGGGGTAACAGTGCGGCCATGGCCGCTTTGAACTCTGGTGTCCACTCCTGCCCGTTGTCCACCAGTTTCGCCATGGCCCACAGCATGTTGGCGATGTGCTGAGGAAGAAATTGGTCTTTCTGTGCGTTCACATGGGGCAACAGCGTGGCCACAGCCTCGTTGAGCGCTGGTGTCCGCTTTTGCCCGTAGTCCACCAGTTTCGCCATGGCCCACAGCAGGTTGGCAATATGCTGGGCATTCAATTGGTCCTTCTGTGCGTTCACGTAGGGCAACAGGGCGTCCACGGCCTCGTTGAGCCCTGGTGTCCGCTCCAGCCCGTTGTCCACCAGTTTTGCCATGGCCCACAGCAGGTTGCTGATCTGCTGAGGAATAAATTGGTCTTTCTGTGCGTTCACGCAGTGCAACAGCGCGGCCACGGCCTCGATGAACTCTGGTGTCTGCTCCTGGCTGTAGTCCGACAGTTTTGCCATGGCCCACAGCAGGTTGGCGATAACCAGTGGTTTAAAGTCAGCTTTCTGTGCGTTCACATGGGGCAACAGCGCGGCCACGGCCTCTTTGAGCTCAGGTGTCCGCCCCTGCCCGTTTTTCACCAGTTTCGCCATGGCCCACAGCAGGTTGGTGATATCCTGTGGTTTAAAGTTAGCTTTCTATACGTTCACGTGGGGCAATAGTGTGGCCACGGCCTCGTTGAGCCCTGGTGTCTGCTTCTGCCCGTTGTTCACCAGTTTCGCCATGGCCCACAGCAGGTTGGTGATATCCTGGACATTAAATTGGTCTTTCTGTGCGTTCACCCGGGATAACAACGCGACCAGGGCTTCGTTGAGCGATGGTGTCTGCTCCTGCCCATTGTCCACCAGTTTCGCCATGGCCCACAGCAGGTTGGCGATATGCTGAGGAATAAATTGGTTTTGCTGTGCGTTCACATAGGGCAACAGGGCGGCCACGGCCTCGTTGAGCCCTGGTGTCCGCTCCTGCCCGTTGTCCACCAGTTTCGTAATGGCCCACAATAGGTTGGCGATTCCCTGGGCCTTAAATTGGTCTTTCTGTGCGTTCACGTGGGGTAACAGCGCGACCACCGCCTCTTTGAGCCCAGATGTCCACTCCAGCCCGTTGTCCACCAGTTTCGCCATGGCCCACAGCAGGTTGGCGATACCCTGAGGAATAAATTGGTCTTTCTGTGCATTCACGAGGCGCAACAGGGCGGCCACGGCCTCTTTGAACTCTGGTGTCTGCTTCTGCCCATTGTCCACCAGTTTCGCCATGGCCCACAGCAGGTTGGCAATTCCCTGAGCATCAATATTCCTGGCTTCAGTTTTTTGGTTACAGTTAAATATTATTGCATCAAGTAGCCTTGACAATAAGTGAGCTTGAGTAAGCTTAACACGCTCATCCATGGGTTTATGAAAGGTAAAAACACCCGCTGAAGTCAATGAATGAAGTGTTGTCGTCAGGCTTCGCCAGTTCCAGCTCCGTGTTACTGTATAATTTTGCAGCAAATGTATCAGCTGGCTTTGTTCGGCTCGATTTAACGGTCTTTTAGCAGCTGACGTGTATTTTTTAATTGAACTGGCATATTGACCGTGATGTCTCCCATCATAGCGATGACCGAAACGATCCGATTTTCTCAACAGATCAGCCATTATCTCCTGTTTGATGAGGGCATTGAAATCCTGAGCAGGGTTTATTGAACGGCCCTGTAGATGTTGAGAAGAGCTTGCTCCAGAAGAATGGTAAAATTCATTGCGACCCGGTGCAGTGCGGGGGGGATGATCCCACTGCCTGATCGTGGCATGTCTATATCGTCCACGCCCTGAAGAAGCGGCATGGCCACCCGGTCGGTTATAATAATTATCTGATCTTGCGTATTTACCACTGATACCAGCAGAACTTCTGTCCATAAGTATATTTCATTAATTCATGAAAATATAAAAAGCAGACTGCTGTTCTGTTCAGAAGTTCATTTTTCTGAACTGTCTATAAACGCCGATGGTTGGAGAAGAACAATTACTCTGGATTGTTAAATGATTCAGAGCCATGCCCCTTCGGTTGGGTGTTGATTATGGTCTTTATTTGATCAATACATCGTTTTATTGAGTCCGGGCTCCAAAGCGTGTTAATCGGGATTTCAATAACCTCAAATCCTGATTTTTGCAGCAGTGCAATTTTCAGTAGAGTCGAACCATTCCGGGTTTTGAAATCGTTACTCACGTAATGAAACGGTCCCTGAATTTCAATCACCATGTTGTGATCTGGCAGTGACAGGTCAACTGGAGGTAATGAGTTCAGACTCTTTTCTTTTTCAATCTTCAAGGAGGGCATGCATGATTGGAGTTGATTGCGGACGACAGTTTGAGTTTTTGAAGTCATCGTCTGGTAATGGGGGGCGAAAGGACACGGTCTGCCAAGCCAACTGGCGGCCATGGCAATGGTAGTTTGATCCTCTTTATCCGGTGATGTATTTTCCAGGCGAGTCAACAGGTCATCCATGTGCTTTTCAAGCACGTTATTTTTATTGGCATTGGAGACCAGATACAACCTGGCACAGCATACCATGACTCCCCAGAGAGACATCGATATATCTTGCCTGGAGAGCTGAGGTTTTTCACTGATTTTGTGGACAAGCGATTCGAATGTAGAGGTAACCACATTCAGCTCAACGAGTTCACCCAGTTTCGCCATGGCCCACAGCAGGTTGGCGATATGCTGGGGAATAAATTGGTCTTTCTGTGCGTTCACGTGGGACAACAGGGCGGTGACGGCCTCATTAAGCTCCGGTGTCCGGTCATGCACGTCGTCCACCAGTTTCGCCATGGTCCACAACAGGTTGGCGATTTCCTGTGGTTTAAAGTTAGCTTTCTGTGCGTTCACTTGGGGCAACAGCGCGGAGACGGTCTTTTTGAGCTCTGGTGTCTGCCCCAGTCCGTTGTCCACCAGTTTCGCCATGGCCCACAGCAGGTTGGCGATAGCCTGGGCATTAAATTGGTCTTTCTGTGCGTTCACGAGAGGCAACAGGGCAAACACGGCCTTTTTGAGCGCTGGTGTCTGCTCCAGTCCGTTGTCCACCAGTTTCGCCATGGCCCACAGCAGGTTGGCGATATGCTGGGGAATAAATTGGTCTTTCTGTGCGTTTACGTGGGGCAACAGGGCGACTACGGCTTCCATGATACCTGTTGCCTGCTCCTGCCCGTTGTCCACCAGTTTCGCCATGGCCCACAGCAAGTTGGTGATTTCCTGTGGTTTAAAGTTAGCTTTCTGTACGTTTATATGGGGCAACAGCGCGGCCACGGCCGCTTTTAGCGCTGGTGTCAGCTCTTGCCCGTCCACCAGTTTCGCCATGGCCCACAGCAAGTTGGCGATACCCTGGGCAGTAAATTGGTTTTTCTGTGCGCTCACAAGGAGCAACAGCGCGGCCACTGCCTCTTTGAACTCTGGTGTCCACTCTCCGTTATCCAACAGTTTCGCCATGGCCCACAGCAAGTTGGCGATATGCTGAGGAGTAAATTGGTCTTTATGTGCCTTTACGTGGGGCAACAGCGTGGCCACGGCCTCGTTGAGTTCAGGTGTTCGCTCCTGCCCGTTGTCCACCAGTTTCGCCATGGCCCACAGCAGATTGGCGATATGCTGAGGAATAAATGGGGCTTTTTGAGCGTTTACGTGGGGCAACAGCACGGCCACCGCTTCGTTGAGTTCTGGTGTCTGCTCCTGCCCGTTGTCCACCAGTTTCGCTATGGCCCATAGCAGGTTGGCAATACCCTGGTCATTAAACTGGTCTTTCTGTGCGTTCACGTGGGGCAACAGCGCGGCAACGGCCTCTTTGAACCCTGGTGTGTGCTCCTGCCCGTTGTCCACCAGTTTCGCTATGGCCCACAGCAGGTTGGCGATTTCCTGTGGGTTAAAGTTAGCTTTCTGAGTGTTCACGTTGGGCAATAACGCGGCCACAGCCTCTTTGAGTTCTGGTGTCTGCTCCTGCCCGTTGTCCACCAGTTTTGCCATGGCCCACAGCAGGTTGGCGGTACCCTGAGGAATAAATTGGTCTTTCTGTGCGTTCACGAGGAGCAACAGGGCGGCCAGGGCCTCTTTGAACCCTGGTGTCCGCTCCAGCCCGTTGTCCATCAGTTTCGCCATAGCCCAAAGCAGGTTGGCAATGCCCTGGGCACTAAGTCGGTTTTTCTGTGCGTTCAGAAGGGGCAGCAGGGCGGCCACAGCCTCTTTCAGCCCTGGTGTCCGCTCCAGCCCTTTGTCCACCAGTTTCGCCATGGCCCACAGCAGGTTGGCAATGCCATGGGCATTAAGTTGGTTTTTCTGTACGTTCACGAGGGGCAACAGGGCGGCCACGGCCTCGTTGAGTTCTGGTGTCTGCTCCTGCCCGTTGTCCACCAGTTTTGCCATGGCCCACAGCAGGTTGGTGATACTCTGAGGAATAAATTGGTCTTTCTGAGCGTTCACGAGGAGCAACAGCGCGGCCACGGCCTCTTTGAACCCTGGTGTCCGCTCCAGCCCTTTGTCCACTAGTTTCGCTATGGCCCACAGCAGGTTGGCGGTATCCCGGGCATTAAATTGGTCTTTCTGTGCGTTCAAGTGGAGCAAAAGTGCAGCCACTGCCTCGTTGAACGCAGGTGTCAATTCTTGCCCGTTGTCCACCAGTTTCGCCATGGCCCACAGCAGGTTGGCGATACCCCGGGCTTCAGGTTTTTGGTTGCAGTTAAATATTATTGCATCAAGTAGCGTTGACAATAAGTGAGCTTGAGTAAGCTTAACACGCTCATCCATGGGTTTATGAAAGGCAAAAACACCCGCTGAAGTAAATGAATGAAGTGTTGTCGTCAGGCTTCGCCAGTTCCAGCTCCGTGTTGGGGTAAAATTTTGCAGCATACGTATCAGCTGGCTTTGTTCCGCCCGGTTTAACGGTCTTTTAGCAGCTGACGTGTATTTTTTAATTGAACTGGCATATTGACCGTGATGTCTCCCATCATAGCGATGACCGAAACGATCCGATTTTCTCAACAGATCAGCCATTATCTCCTGTTTGATGAGGGCATTGAAATCCTGAGCAGGGTTTATTGAACGGCCCTGTAGATGTTGAGAAGAGCTTGCTCCAGAAGAATGGTAAAATTCATTGCGACCCGGTGCAGTGTGGGGGGGATGATCCCACTGCCTGACCATGGCATGTCTATATCGTCCACGCCCTGAAGAAGCGGCATGGCCACCCGGTCGGTTATAATAATTATCTGATCTTGCGTATTTACCACTGATACCAGCAGAACTTCTATCCATAATTAAATTTCATTAATTCATGAAAATATAAAAAGCAGACTGCTGTTCTGTTCAGAAGTTCATTTTGCTGAACTGTCTATAAACGCAAATGATTGGAGAAGAACAACTACTCTGGAATATGAAAACGCAAGATATTTACCCTGGCCTTTATTTGATCAATAAAGGGTTGCCTTAAATCCTGGTTCCAAAGCTGGTTAGCCGGAATTTCAATGACCTCAAACCCTGCTTTTTGCAGCAGTGCGATTTTCAGCAGCGTCGAACCCTTCCTGGTTTTGAAATCACCATTCACGTAATGAGACGATCCCTGAATTTCAATCACCATGTTGTGATCTGGCAGTAGCAGGTCAACCGGAGGTAATGAGTTCAGACTCTTTTCTTCTTCAATCTTCAAAGAGGGCAAGCATGATGTGAGGTGATTGCGGACGACAGTTTGAGGTTTTGAAGTCATTGTCTGGTAATGGGGGGCGAACGGACACGCTCTGCCAAGCCAACTGGCGGCCATGGCAATGATGGTTTGATCCTCTTCATTATCCGGGGAGGTATTTTTCAGGCGAATAAACAGGTCATATATGTGTTTTTTAAGCCAGTCATTTTTATTGGCATTGGAGACCAGAGACAACCTGGCATAGCATACCATTACACCCCAGAGGGAGATAAATATGTCTTGCTGAGAGAGCTGAGGGTTTTCACTGATTTTGTGGACCAGCGATTTGAAGATAGAGGTAACCACGTTCAGTTCAACGAGCTCACCCAGTTTCGCCATGGCCCAAAGCAGAATAGCGATTTCCCGGGGTTTAAAGTTAGTTTTCTGCGCATTCACGTGGGGCAACAGCGCGGTGACGGCTTCTTTAATCTCTGGTATCTGCACGTTGTCCACCAGTTTCGCCGTGGCCCACAGCAGGTTGGCAATTTCCTGTGGTTTAAAGTTAGCTTTCTGTGCGTTCACTTGGGGCAACAGCGCGGTGGCGGCCTTTTTGAGCTCTGGTGTCGGCTCTTGCACGTCGTCCACTAATTTCACCATGGCCCACAGCAGGTTGGCGATCCCCTGGGCATCAAATTGGTCTTTCTGTGCGTTCACGAGGGGCAACAGGGCAACCACGGCCTCGTTGAGCGCTGGTGTCTGCTGTTGCCCGTTGTCCACCAGTTTCGCCACGGCCCACAGCAGGTTGGCAATATTCTGGGCATTAAATTGGTCTTTCAGTGCGCTCACTTGGGGCAACAGCGCGGCCACGGCTTCCATGAGACCTGTTGCCTGCTCCTGCCCGTTGTCCACCAGTTTTGCCATAGCCCAGAGCAGGATAGCGATTTCCTGTGGTTTAAAGTTAGCTTTCTGCGCATTCACCTGGGGCAATAGCACGGCCACGGTCGCGTTGAATTCTGGTGTCCCTTCTTGACCGTTGTCCGACAGTTTCGCCATTGCCCACAGCAGGTTGGCGATATGCTGGGCATTAAATTGGTTTTTCTGTGCATTCACTTTCGGCAACAGTGCGGCAACGGCCTCTTTGAGCCCTGGTGTTCGCTCCTGCCCGTTGTCCACCAGCTTCGCCATGGCCCACAGCAGATTGACGATCCCCTGGGCATTAAATTGTTCTTTCTGTGCGTTCACGAGGGGCAACAGGGCGACCACGGTCTCTTCGAGTTCTGGAGTCCACTCCTGCCCGTTGTTCACCAGTTTAGCCATGGCCCACAGCAGGTTGGCGATTTCCTGTGGTTTAAAGCAAGCTTTTTGTGTGTTTACGTAGGGCAACAGCGCAGCTACAGCCTCTTTGAGTTCTGGTGTCTGCTCCTGACCGTTGTCCACCAGTTTCGCCATGGCCCACAGCAGGTTGGCGATAGCCTGAGGAATAAATTGGTCTTTCTGTGCGTTCACGTGGGGCAACAGGGCGGCCACGGCCTCGTTAAGCCCTGGCGTCCGCTTCTGGCCGTTGTCCATCAGTTTCGCCATGGCCCACAGCAGGTTGGCAATACCCTGCGGTTTAAAGGTAGCTTTTTGTACGTTCACGTGGGGCAGCAGCACGGCTACGGCCTCGTTGAGCTCTGGTGTCCGCTTTTGTCCGTTGTCCGACAGTTTCGCCATGGCCCACAGCAGGTTGGCAATATTCTGGGCATTAAATTGGTCTTTCTGTGCGTTCACATGGGGCAACAGTGTGGCCACAGCTTCTTTGAGCTCTGGTGTCCACTCCCCGTTGTCCACCAGTTTTGCCATGGCCCACAGCAGGTTGGCGATACCCAGAGGAATAAATTGGTCTTGCTGTGCATTCACGTGGGGCAACAGTACGGCCACGGCCTCTTTGAACTCTGGTGTCTGCTTCTGCCCGTTGTCCACCAGTTTCGCCATGGCCCACAGCAGGTTGGAGATTCTCAGGGCATCAATATCCCTGGCTTGAGGTTTTTGGTTGCACTTGAATATTATTGCATCAAGTAGCGTGGACAATAAGGCAGCTTGAGTGAGCTTAACACGCTGATCCACGGGTTTATGAGGGGTAAAAACACCCGCTGAAGTCAATGAATGAAGTGTTGTCGTCAGGCTTCGCCAGTTCCAGCTCCGCGTTGCTGTAAAATTTTGCAGCAAACGTATCAGCTGGCTTTGTTCCGCTCGATTTAACGGTCTTTTAGCAGCTGACGTGTATTTTTTAATTGAACTGGCATATTGTCCGTGATTTCTCCCATCATAGCGATGACCGAAATGATCCGATCTACTCACCAGATCAGCCATTATTTCCTGTTTGATGAGGGCATTAAAATCCTGAGCAGGGTTTACTGAACGGCCCTGTAGATGTTGAGAAGAGTTTGCTCCAGAAGAATGGTAAAATTGATTGCGACCCGGTGCAGTGCGGGGGGGATTATCCCATTGTCTGACTGTGGCATGTCTATATCGTCCACGCCCTGAAGAAGGGGCATGGCCTTTCGGTTGGTTGTAATCATGACCTGATCTTGTGTATTTACCACTGATACCAGCAGATCTTCTATCCATAATTATATTTCATTAATTCATGAGAATATAAAAAGCAGACTGCTGTTCTGTTCAGAAGTTCATTTTTCTGAAATGTCTATAAAACCAGGTGTTTGGGGATACACATCGACCCCTGGTGTCACCCATCCGTTATTTGCAAATCATCCGGGGCGAGATTCATGAACAAAATGTGTTCAACGCTGGCACGCCATCCCTTGAATGTGACAACGGTTTTTGAGTCATGATGGAAGGGGGGAGATTACTGGTTTTTTTTCTCTTCTTTTTTTTGCTTTTTGGTTTGCGTGGTTGCTGTTCTGCAGGTTCTTCGGCAGTGAAGTAGCCTTGTTCTTCCCACCCTTCATCGGCAGTAAAGTATTCCTCATCTGTCTCCCCGCTGGTAAATGATTCAGAGTCATGCCCCTGTGGCGGGATGTTTATCCTGGTCTTTATTTGATCAATACACAGTTTTATTAAGTCCCGGTTCCAAATCTGTTTAAACGGGACTTCAATGACCTCATATCCTGCTTTTTGCAACAGTGCGATTTTAAGCAGGGTTGATCCATTCCTGGTGCTGAAATCACCATTTACGTAATGAAACGGTCCCTGGACTTCAATCACAATGTTGTGATCTGGCAGTAGCAGGTCGACTGGAGGTAATGAGTTCAGACTCTTTTCTTCTTCAATCTGCAAAGAGGGAATGCATGATTGGAGTTGATTGCGGAAGTCAGATTGACGTTTTGACATGATTATCGGGTAACAGGGAGTGACCGGATAGGCTCTGCCAAGCCAACTGGCGGCCATTACAATGATGGATTGATCCTCTTCATTGTCTGGGCAGGTATTTTCCAGCCGGGTAAACAGGTCCTCCATGTGCTTTTCAAGCACGTTATTTTTATTGGCATTGGAGGCCAGAGACAACCTGGCACAGCATACCATTACTCCCCAGAGAGACATCAATATCGTTTGTTGACAGAGCTGAGGATTGTCACTGATTCGGTAGACAAGCGATTCGAACGTAGAGGTAACCTCGTTCAGCTCAACAAGCTCACCCAGTTTCGCTATGCACCACAGCAGGTTGGCGATATGTTGAGGAATAAATTGGTCTTTCTGTGCGTTTACGCGGGGCAAAAGTGCAGCCACAGCCTCGTTGAGTTCCGGAACCCGCTCCCGGCCGCTGTCCATCAGTTTCGCCATGGCCCACAGGAGCTTGGTTATCCCCTGGGCATTAAATTGGTCTTTATGTGCGTTCATGTGGGGCAAAAGTGCGGCCAGGGCCTTTTTGAGCCCTGGTGTCTGCTCCTGGCCGTTGTCCACCAGTTTTGCCATGGCCCACAGGAGGTTGGCGATTTCCTGTGGTTTAAAGTTAGCTTGATATGCGTTCACGTGAGTCAACAGCGTGGCCCCAGCTGCTTTGAGATCTGGTGTCCACTCCCCGTTGTCCACCAGTTTCGCCACGGCCCACAGAAGGTTGGCGATATGCTGAGGAATAAATTGGTCTTTCTGTGCGTTCACGCGGGGCAACAGCGCGGCGACGGCCTCATTGAGCTCGGTTGTCCGCTCCAGCCCGTTGTCCACCAGTTTCGCCATGGCCCACAGCAGGTTGGCGATCTGCTGAGGAGTAAATTGGTCTATATGTGTGCTCATGTGGGTCAACAGCGTGGCCACAGCATCGTTGAACTCTGGTGTCCGCTCCAGCCCGTTGTCCACCAGTTTCGCCATGGCCCACAGCAGGTTGGCGATACCCTGGGCCTTAAATTGGTCTTTCTGTGCATTCACATAGGGCAACAGCCCGGTTATGGCCTCGTTGAGATCTGGTGTCTGCTTAAAGCCGTTGTCCACCAGTTTTGCCATGGCCCACAGCAGGTTGGCTATTTCCTGTGGGTTAAAGTTAGCTGTCTGGACACTCACGTGGGGTAACAGGGCAACCACAGCTTCTTTGAGCCCACGTGTCTGCTCCTGCCCGTTCTCCACCAGTTTCGCCATGGCCCAGAACAGGTTGGTGATGCCCTGGGCACTAAATTGGTCTTTCTGTGCTTTCACGAGGGGCAACAGCACGGCCACAGACTCGTTAAACTCAGGTGTTCGCTCCAGCCCGTTGTCCACCAGTTTCGCCATGGCCCACAGCAGGTTGGTGATACCCTGGGCCTTAAATTGGTCTTTTTTTGCGTGGACGCAGGGCAACAGCACGGCCACGGCCTCGATCAGTTCTGGTGCACACTGCTGGCCGCTGTCCACCAGTTTCGCCATGGCCCACAGCAGATTGGCGATTCCCCGGGCATCAATATCCCTGGCTTCAGGTTTTTGGTTGCAGTTAAATATTATTGCATCAAGTAGCGTTGACAATAAGGCAGCTTGTGTTCGCTTAACACGCTCATCCATGGGTTTATGAGGGGTAAAAACACCTGCTGAAGTCAATGAATGAAGTGTTGTCGTCAGACTTCGCCAATTCCAGCTCCGTGTTGCGGTAAAATTTTGCAGTAAACGTATCAGCTGGACTTGTTCAGCTCGATTTAGAGGTCTTTTAGAAGCTGACGTATATTTTTTAATTGAACTGGCATATTGTCCGTGATGTCTCCCATCATAGTGATAACCCAGGTGATCCGATTTTCTCACCAGACTTTCCATTAACTCCTGATTGATAAGGGCATTAAAATCCTGGGCAGGGTTTACTGAACGGCGCTGTAGATCTTGAGAAGAGCTTGCGCCCGAAGAATGGTGGAATTTGTTGACCTCCGGAGTATTGCGGGGGGAATTATCCCACTTTCTGACTGTGCCATGTCTGTATCGCCCACCCATTGAAGAAGCGACACGGTCATCCTGTTGGTTGTAATCATTACCTGATTTTGCGTATTTACCGCTGATATCAGCAGAGCTTCTATCCATAATGATATTTCATTAATTCATGAAAATATAAAGGGCAGACTGTTATTCTGTTCAGAAGTTCATTTTACTGAAATGTCGATAAAACTGACACTCATTCCCTTGAATGTGAAAACGGTTCTTCAGTCATGATGGAAGGGGGGAGATTACTGGCTTTTTTTTTCTCTTCCTTGTTCTACTTTTTGGTTTGCCTGGTTGCTCTTCTCTATGTTCTTCGGCGGTTAAGTAACCGTGATCTTGCCATCCTGCATCGGCAGCAAAGTATGCCACATCTCTCCCTGGGCGTGTAAATGATTCAGAGCCATGCCCCTGTGGCGGGGTGTTCACCCTGGTCTTTATTTGATGAATACATCGTTTGATTAAATCCCGGTTCCAAAGCTGGTTAACCGGGATTTCAATAACCTCAAATCCTGCTTTTTGCAGCAGTGCAATTTTAAGCAGAGTCGAACCATTCCGGGTTTTGAAATCACTACTCACGTAATGAAACGGTCCCTGAATTTCAATCACAATGTTGAGATCTGGCAGTAACAGGTCAACCGGAGGTAATGAGTTCAGACTCTTTTCTTCTTCAATCTTCAAAGAGGGAAAGCATGATTGGAGTTGATCGCGAAAGTCAGATTGAAGTTTTGACCTGATAGTCTGGTAATGAGGGACGACCGGACACGGTCTGCCAAGCCAACTTGCGGCCATGGCAATGATGCGTTGATCTTCTTCATTGTCCGGGCATGCATTCTCCAGGCGAGTAAAGAGATCATCCATGTGCGTTTCAAGTACGTTATTTTTATTGGCATTGGAGACCAGAGACAACCTGGCGCAGCATACCATTACTCCCCAGAGCGTCATCAAGATATCTTGCCTGGAGAGTAGAGGGTTTTCATGGGTTCTGTACACAAGAGATTCGAACATAGATGTAACCGCATTCAACTCAACGATCTCACCCAGTTTCGCTATGGCCCACAGCAGGCAGGCAATATCCACTGATTTAAAGTTGGCATTCTGTACGTTTTCGTTGGATAACAGCGAGTTGACAGCTTCTTTGAGCCCTGGTGTTTGCTCTTGCCCGTTGTCCACCAGTTTTGCAATGGCCCAAAACAGGTTGGCAATTTCCTGGGCATTAAATTTGTTTTTCTGTGTGTTCACGTTGGGCAACAGCGCGGCCACGGCATCTTTCAGTTCTGCTGTCCGCACCAGCCCCTTGTTGACCAGTTTCACCATGGCCCACAGCAGATTGGCGATTTCCTGTGGCTTAAAGTTAGCTTTCTGTTCGTTCATGAGGGGCAACATGCCAACCACGGCCTTGTGGAGCCCTGGTAACGGCTCTGGCCCGTTGTCCACCAGTTTCGCCATGGCCCAGAACAGGTTGGCAATAGCCTGGGCATGAAATTGGTCTTTATATGCATTCACGTAAGGTAACAGTGCGGTGACAGCTTGTTTGAGAGCTGGTGTCGGATCCAGCCCGTTGTCCACCAGTTTCGCCGTGCCCCACAGCAGGTTGACGATACCTTTTGGCTTAAAGTTGGCTTTCTGTGCGTTTACGCAATGCAACAGCGCGGCTACGGCCGCTTTGAACTCCGGTGTCTGCTCCTGCCCGTTGTCCACAAGTTTCGCCATGGCCCACAGCATGTTGGCAATATCCCGTGGTTTGTAAGCTTTCTGTGGGTTCACACTGGGCAACAGCACGACTACCGCCTTGTTCAGCTCTGGTGTCCGTTTCTGCCCACTGTCTACCAGTTTCGCCAAGGCCCACAGCAGGTTGGCGATTTCCTGTGGTTTAAAGTTAGCTTTCTGGACGTTCACGTGGGGCAACAGCGCGGCCACGGCTTCGTTGAGTTCTGGTGTTTGCTGCTGGCCATGCTCCATCAGTTTCGCCATGGCCCACAGCAGGTTGGCGATTTCCTGTGGTTTAAAGTTAGCTTTCTGTGCGTTCACGAAAGGTAACAGCGCGGCTAAGGCCTTGTTGAACTCTGGTGTTTGCTCCTGGCCGTTGTCCATCAGTTTCGCCATGGCCCACAGCAGGTTGGCGATTTCCTGGGAGTTAAAGTTAGCTTTCTGTGCGTTCGTATGGGGCAATAGAGCGGCCACGGCCTCGTTGAGTTCTGGTGTCTGCTCCTGTCCATTGTCCACCAGTTTTGCCATGGCCCACAGCAAGTTGGCGATACCCTGGGTCTTAAATCGGTCTTTCAGTGCATTCACGCGGGGCAACAAGGCGGCCATGGCCCCATTGAGTGCTGGTGTCTGCTCCTGCCCGTAGTTCACCAGTTTCGCCATGGCCCACAGCAGGTTGGCGATATGCTGAGGAATAAACTGGTCTTTATTGGTGTTCACATGGGGCAATAGCGCGGCCATGGCCTCTTTGAACTCTGGTGTCTGCTCCTGCCCGGTTTCCACCAGTTTCGCCATGGCCCACAGCAGATTGGCGATGCCCTGGGCATCAATATCCCTGGCTTCAGGTTTTTGGTTGCACTTGAATATTAATGCATCAAGTAGCGTTGACAATAAGGCCGCTTGAGTAAGCTGAACCAGCTGATCCATGGGTTTATGAAGGGTAAAAACACCCGCTGAGGTAAATGAATGAAGTGTTGTTGTCAGACTTAGCCAATTCCAGCTCCGCGTTGCTGTAAAATTTTGCATCACACGTATCAGCTGGCTTTGTTCCGCTCGATTTAACGGTCTTTTAGCAGCTGACGTGTATTTTTTAATGGAACTGGCATATTGGCCGTGATGCCTCCCATCATAGCGATGACCGAGCCGATCAGATTTACTCACCAGGCCATCCATTATTTCCTGTTTGATGAGGGGATTAAAATCTTGAGCAGGGTTTACCGAACGGCACTGTATATGTTGTGAGGAGCGTACGGCAGAAGATCGGTAAAATTTATCACGCCCCGGGTTAGTGCGGGGGGGATTATCCCATTGTTTGACTGTGGCATGTCTGTATCGCCCACGCCTTGAATCAGCGGCATGGTCGTCCGGTTGGTGGTAATTATTACCGGATCCTGCGTATTGACCACCGATACCAGCAGAGCTTCTATGCATAGTTATTTTTCATTAATTCATGAAAATATAAAAAACAGACTGCTGTTCTGTTCAGAAGTTCATTTTGCTGAAATGTCGATAACACCACACGGTTGGGGATACTCATCTACCCCTGATGCCACCAATCCATTATTTTCAAATCATCCGGGGCGAGATGCATGGGCAACAGGTGTTCAACGCTGGCACTCCCTTGAATGTGCATACGGTTCTTGAATCATGATGGAAGGGAGGAGATTACTGGCTTTTTTCTTGTCCTTTTTCTCCTTTTTGATGTACCTGTTTGCTTTTCTGAATGTTCTTTGACGGTTAAGTAACCGTGATCTTGTCGTCTTTTATCGGTAGTAACGTATGCCTCATCTCTGTTAAGTGATACAGAATGACCCTGTGGCGGGATGCCTGCCCTGGCCTTTATTTGATCAATATATAATTTCATTGAATCCTGATTCCAAAGCATGTTGGCCGGGATTTCAATGACTTCAAATCCTGATTTTTTCAGCAGTGCGATTTTCAGCAGAGTCGAACCATTCCTGGTTTTGAAATCAGCACTTGTGTAATGAGATGGTCCCTGAATTTCAATAACAATGTTGTGATCTGGCAGTAGCAGGTCAACCGGAGGCAAGGAGTTCAGACTCTTTTCTTCTTCAATCTTTAAAGAGGGAATGCATGATTTGAGTTGATCAAGGAAATTGGATTGAGGTATTGAAATGGTTGTCTGGTAATGGGGGATGATCGGACACGTTCTGCCAAGCCAACTTGCGGCCAGGGCAATGATGGATTGATCATCTTCATTGTCGGGAGGTATATTTCCCAGGCGAGTAAACAGGTCATCTATGTGTTTTTCAAGCACATTATTTTTATTGGCAGTGGCGAGCAGAGACAACCTGGCACAGTATACCATGACTCCCCAGAGAGACATCAATATGCCTTTTTGAGAGAGCAGGGGGGGTTCACGAATTCGGTAGACAAGCGATTCGAACGTGGAGGTAAACACGTTCAGTTCAACGAGTTCACCCAGTTTTGCCATGGCCCACAGCAGGTTGGCGATACCCTGAGGATTAAATTGGTCCTTCAGTGCGTTCACGTGAGGCAACAGCGCAGCCACGGGCTGGTTGAACTCTGGTGTCTGGTCCTGTTTGCTGTCCACCAGTTTTGCCATGGCCCAGAGCAGGTTGGTGATACCCTGAGCATTAAATTGGCCTTTCTGCGCGGTCACATGAGGCAACAGCACGGCCACAGCCTCGTTAAACTCTGGTGTTCGCTCCAGCCCGTTGTCCACCAGTTTCGCCATGGCCCACAGCAGGTTGGTGATATGCTGGGGAATAAATTGGTCTTTCTGTGCGTTTACCAGGGGCAACAGCACGGCCACAGCCTCGTTAAACTCAGGTGTTCGCTCCAGCCCGTTGTCCACCAGTTTCGCCATGGCCCACAGCAGATTGGCGATATGCTGAGGAATAAATTGTTTTTTCTGTGGGTTCACGAGAATCAACAGTGCAGCCACGGCCTCGTTGAGCTGTGGTGTCCGGTCCTGTCCGTTGTCCACCAGTTTTGCCAAGGCCCACAGCAGATTGGCGATATCCCGCGCATTAAATTGGCTTTTCTGTGCGTTCACATGAGGCAACAGCGCGGCCACGGTCTTTTCGAGTCCTGTTGCTCTCTCCTGTTTGTTGTCCACCAGTTTCGCCATGGCCCCCAGCAGGTTGGTGATTTCTTTTGGTTTAAATTCAGATTCCTGTGCAATCACGAGGGGCAATAGCGCGGCCAGAGCCCCGTTGAACTCTGGTGTCCTGTCCTGCCCATTGTCCACCAGTTTTGCCATGGCCCACAGCAGGTTGGCGATACCCTGTGGTTTGAAATCAGCTTTCTGTGCTTTCACGTTGGGCAATAGAGCCGCCACGGCCTCTTCGAGTTCTGCTGTCTGCTCCAGCCCGTTGTCCACCAGTTTCGCCATGGCCCACATCATGTTGGTGATATGCTGAGCAAAAAACTGGTCTTTCTGTGCTTTTATCCGGGGCAACAGCGCGGCCACAGCCTCGTTGAGCTCTGGTGTCCGCTCATGCCTGTTGTCCACCAGTTTTGCTATGGCCCACAGCAGGGTGGCGATTTGCTGATGAATAAATTGTTCTTTCTGTTCGTTCACGCGGGGCAGCAACGCGGTCAGGACTCCGTCGAGCCTTGTTGTCTGCTCCAGCCCGTTGTCCACCAGTTTTGCCATGGTCCACAGCAGGTTGGCGATATCCTGTGGTTTAAAGTTAGCTTTCTGTGCGTTCACGTGGGGCAATAACACGGCTACGGTCTTACTGAGATCTGTTGTCTGCTCCAGCCCGTTGTCCATCAGTTTCGTCATGGCCCATAGCAGGTTGGCGATTTCCTGCGGGTTAAGTTTGGCTTTCTGAACGTTCACCTGGGGCAACAATGTAACCAGAGCCTCTTTGAACTCTGGTGTTTGTTCCTGCCCGTTGTCCAACAGTTTTGCCATGGCCCAGAGCAGGTTGGTGATATCCTGGGCATTAAATTGGCCTTTCTGCGCGTTCACATGGGGCAACAGCACGGCCACGGTTTCTTTGAGCTGTGGTGTTCGCTCCTGCCTGTTGTCCATCAGTTTCGCCATGGTCCACAGCAGGTTGGCAATTTCCCTTGGTTTAAAGTCAGTTTTCTGTGCGTTTACCTGGGGCAACAACGCGGCCACGGCCTTGTTGAGCTCTGGTGTTCGCTCCTGCCCGTATTCAACCAGTTTTGTTATGGCCCACAGCAGGTTGGTGACTCCCTGTGGTTTAAAGTTAGCTTTCTGTATGTTCACATGTGGCAACAGCAAGGCCACGGCCTCGTTGAGCCCCGGTGTCCGCTCCTGCCAGTTGACCACCAGTTTCGCCATGGCCCACAGCAGGTTGGCGATACCCTGGGCTTTAAATTGATTTCTCTGTGCGTTCACGTGGGGCAACAGGGCGGCCACGGCCTCTTTGAGCTCTGGTGTCTGCTCCAGCCCGTTTTCCACCAGTTTCGCCATGGCCCACAGCAGGTTGGCGATTCCCTGGGCATCAATATCCCATGATGCAGCTTTTCGGTTGCACTTGAATATTATTGCATCAAGCAGTGTTGACAATAAGGCAACCTGAGTATGCCTGACACGCTCATCCACGGGTTTATGAGGGGTAAAAACACCCGCTGAAGTAAATGAGTGAAGTGTTGTTGTCAGGCTTCGCCAACTCCAACGCCGTGTGGCTGTATAATTTTGTAAAAAAACCATCAGCTGGCTTTGTTCCGCTCGGGTTAAGGGGCTTTGAGAAGCTAACGTGTATCTCTTGATTGAATTGGCATATTGACTGTGATTTTTCCCATCATAACGATAACCGAAATGATCAGATTTACTCATCAGTTCATCCATTACTTCCTGTTTGACGAGGGCATTGAAATCTTGAGCAGGGTTTACTGAACGGCACGGCAGGTTTTGGGCAAAATATGGGGCAGAAGAGTGGTAAAATTCATTACGCTCCGGAGTAGTGCGGGGGATATTATCCCGCTTTCTGACGGTGGCATGTTTAAATTGTCCACGCTTTGAATAAGCGGCATGGTCATCCGGTTGGTTGTAATCATTACCTGATCCTGCGTATTGACCACCGATACCAGCAGAGCTTCTATGCATAGTTATATTTCATTAATTCATGAAAATATAAAAGACAGACTGCTGTTCTGTTCAGAAGTTCATTTTGCTGAAATATCGATAAAACCGCACGGTTGGGGATACTCATCTACTCCTGATGCCACCAATTCGTTATTTCCAAATCATCCGGGGCGAGCTGCATGGGCAACAGGTGTTCAACGCTGGCACTCCCTTGAATGTGAAAACGGTTCTTGAGTCATGATGGAAGGGAGGAGATTACTGGTTTTTTTCTCGTCCTTTTTCTCCTTTTTGGTTTACCTGTTTGCTCTTCTGAAGGTTCTTTGGCGGTTAAGTAACCGTGATCTTGCTGTCTTTTATCGGTAGTAACGTATGCCTCATCTCTGTTAAGTGGTACAGAATGACCCTGTGGCGGGATGCCTGCCCTGGTCTTTATCTGGTCAATATAGAATTTCATTGAACCCTGATTCCGAAGCATGTTGGCCGGGATTTCAATGACTTCAAATCCTGATTTTTTCAGCAGTGCGATTTTCAGCAGCGTCGAACCCTTCCTGGTTTTGAAATCAGCACTTGTGTAATGAGATGGTCCCTGAATTTCAATCACCATGTTGTGATCGGGCAGTAGCAGGTCAACCGGAGGCAATGAGTTCAGACACTTTTCTTCTTCAATCTTTAAAGAGGGAATGCATGATTGGAGTTGATCACGGAAATTGGATTGAGGTTTTGAAATGCTTGTATGGTAATGGGGGATGATCGGACACGTTCTGCCAAGCCAACTTGCGGCCATGGCAATGATGGATTGATCATCTTCACTGTCGGGGGATGTATTTCCCAGGCGCGTAAACAGGTCATCCATGTGTTTTTCAAGCGCATTATTTTTATTGGCAGTGGCGAGCAGAGATAACCTGGCACAGCATACCATGACTCCCCAGAGAGACATCAATATGGCTTGCTGAGAGAGCCGGGGAGTTTCACGGATTCGGAAGACAAGCGATTCGCACGTGGCGGTACACTCGTTTAGCTCAATGAGTTCACCCAGTTTTGCCATGGCCCACAGCAGGTTGGCGATACCCTGAGGATTAAATTGGTCCTTCAGTGCGTTCACGTGGGGCAACAGCGCAGCCACAGCCTCATTGAACTCTGGTGTCTGGTCCTTTTTGCTGTCTACCAGTTTCGCCATGGCCCACAGCAGGTTGGCGATTTCCTGAGGGGTAAAATGAGCTTTTTGTGCGTTTACATGGGGCAACAGGGCGGCCACTACATCATTGAACTCTGGCGTCCGTTCTTGCCCGTTGTCCAGCAGTTTTGCCATGGCCCACAGCAGGTTGACGATTTCCTGTGGGTTAAAGTTAGCTTTCTGTGCGTTCATGTGTGGCAACAGCGCGGCCACGGCCTCGTTGAGTTCTTGTGTCTGCTCCTGCCCGTTGTCCACCAGTTTCGCGATGGCCCACAGCAGATTGGCAATATGTTGAGGAATAAATTGTTCTTTCTTTGCGTTCACGCGGGGCAGCAATGCGGTCACGACTCCGTTGAGCCTTGCTGTCAGCTCCAGCCCGTTGTCCACCAGTTTCGCCATGGCCCAAAGCAGGTTGGCGATACCCTGTGGTTTAAAGTTAGTTTTCTGTGCGTTCACGTGGGGCAATAGCGCTGCTACGGCCTCCCTGAGATCTGTTGTCTGCTCCAGCCCGTTGTCCACCAGTTTTGCCATGGCCCACAGCAGGTTGGCGATTTCCTGCGGGTTAAGTTTGGCTTTCTGTGCGTTCACCTGGGGCAACAATGTAACCAGAGCCTCTTTGAGCGCTGGTGTTCGCTCCAGCCCGTGTTCAACCAGTTTTGTTATGGCCCACAGCAGGTTGGCTATTCCCTGTGGTTTAAAGTTCGCTTTCTGCATGTTCACATGTGGCAACAGCGCAGCCACGGCCTCATTGAGCCCTGGAGTCCGCTCCCGCCCGTTGACCGCCAGTTTCGCCATGGCCCACAGCAGGTTGGCGATCCCCTGAGCATTAAATTGATCTTTTTGTGCGTTCACATGAGGCAGCAGCGCGGCCATAGCCTCGTTGAGCTCTGGTGTTCGCTCCTGTCCGCTGTCTACCAGTTTCGCCATGGCCCACAGAAGGTTGACGATTCCCTGAGCTTTAAACTGGTCCTTCTGTGCGTTCACGTGGGGCAACAGCGCGGCCACGGTCTCTTTGAACTCTGGTGTCTGCTCCAGCCCGTGTTCAACCAGTTTCGCCATGGCCCACAGCAGGTTGGCAATGCCCTGAGGAATAAATTGGTCCACCTGTGCTTTCACGTGGGGCAACAGCGCGGCCACGGCCTCTTTGAGCCCTGGTGTCTGCTCCTGCCCGTTGTCTACCAGCTTCGCCATGGCCCACAGCTGGTTGGCGATTCCCCAGGCATCAATGTCCCGGGCTTGAGGTTTTTGGTTGCACTTGAATATTATTGCATCAAGTAGCGTTGACAATAAGGCAACCTGAGTGTGCCTGACACGCTCATCCACGGGTTTATGAGGGGTAAAAACACCCGCTGAAGTAAATGAGTAAAGTGTTGTTGTCAGGCTTCGCCAGCTCCAACGCCGTGTGGCGGTATAATTTTGCAAAAAAATCATCAGTTGGCTTTGTTCCGCTCGGGTTAAGGGGCTTTGCGAAGCTAACGTGTATCTCTTAATTGAATTGGCATATTGACTGTGATTTTTCCCATCATAACGATAACCGAAATGATCAGATTTACTCATCAGATCATCCATGACTTCCTGTTTGATGAGGGCATTGAAATCTTGAACAGGGTTTACTGAACGGCACGGCAGGTTTTGGGACAAGTATGGGGCAGAAGAGTGGTAAAATTCATTACGTCCCGGAGTAGTGCAGGGGATATTATCCCTCTTTCTGACGGTGGCATGTTTATATTGTCCACGCTTTGAATAAGCAGCATGGTCATCCGGTAGGTTGTAATCATTACCTGATCCTGCGTATTGACCACCGATACCAGCAGAGCTTTTATGCATAGTTATATTTCATTAATTAATGAAAATATAAAAAGCAGACTGCTGCTCTGTTCAGAAGTTCATTTTGCTGAAATGTCGATAAAACCACACGGTTGGGGATACTCATCTACTCCTGATGCCACCAATTCGTTATTTTCAAATCATCCGGGGCGAGCTGCATGGGCAACAGGTGTGCAACGCTGGCACTGCCTTGAATGTGAAAACGGTTCTTGAGTCATGATGGAAGGGAGGAGGTTACTGGTTTTTTTCTCGTCCTTTTTCTCCTTTTTGGTTTACCTGTTTGCTCTTCTGAAGGTTCTTTGGCGGTTAAGTAATCGTGATCTTGCGGTCTTTGATCGGTAGTAACGTATGCTTCATCTCTGTTAAGTGATACAGAACAATCCTGTGGCAGGATGCCTGTCCTGATTTTTATTTGATCAATATATGATTTCATTAAATCCTGATTCCAAAGTATGTTTGCCGGGATTTCAATGACTTCAAATCCTGATTTTTTCAGCAGTGCGATTTTCAGCAGAGTCGAACCCTTCCTGGTTTTGAAATCAGCACTTGCGTAATGAGATGGTCCCTGAATTTCAATAACCATGTTGTGATCTGGCAATAGCAGGTCTACCGGAGGCAATGAGTTCAGACATTTTTCTTCTTCAATCTTTAAAGAGGGAATGCATGATTGGAGTTGATCACGGAAATTGGATTGAGGTTTTGAAATAGTTGTCTGGTAATGGGGGATGATCGGACACGGTCTGCCAAGCCAATTTGCGGCCATGGCAATGATGGAGTGATCATCTTCATTGTCGGGGGATGTATTTCCCAGGCGAGTAAACAGGTCATCCATGTGTTTTTCAAGCAAATGGTTTTTGTTGGCAGTTGCGACCAGAGACAACCTGGCACAGCATACCATGACGCCCCAGAGAGACATCAATATGACTTGCTGAGAGAGCCGGGGGGGGTCACGGATTTGGTAGACAAGCGATTCGCACGTGGCGGTAAACTCGTTCAGCTCAATGAGTTCACCCAGTTTCGCCATGGCCCACAGCAGGTTGGCGATACCCTGAAGATTAAATTGATCCTTCTGCGCGTTCACGTAAGGCAACAGCGCAGCTACGGTCTCGTTGAACTCTGGTGTCTGGCCCTGCTTGCTATCCACCAGTTTTGCCATGGACCAGAGCAGGTTGGCGATTTCCTGGGGGTTAAAATGAGCTTTTTGTGCGTTTACATGGGGCAACAGGGCGGCCACTACATCATTGAACTCTGGCGTTCGTTCCTGCCCGTTGTCCACCAGTTTTGCCATGGCCCACAGCAGGTTGGCGATACCCTGTGGGTTAAAGTTAGCTTTCTGAACGTTGACTTGGGGCAACAGCGTGGCCACGGCCTCTTTGAGCCCTGGTGTCCGGTCCTGTCCGTTGTGCACCAGTTTTGCCATGGCCCATAGCAGGCTGGTGATTTCCTGTGGTTTAAAATGAGCTTTCTGTGCGTTCACGCAGGGCAACAGCGCAACCACTGCCTCGTTGAGCTCTGGTGTCCGGTCCTGTCCGTTGTCCACCAGTTTCGCCATGGCCCAGAGCAGGTTGGTGATACCCTGAGCATTAAATTGGCCTTTCTGCGCGGTCACATGAGGCAACAGCACGGCCACAGCCTCGTTAAACTCTGGTGTTCGCTCCAGCCCGTTGTCCACCAGTTTCGCCATGGCCCACAACAGGTTGGTGATTTCATTTGGTTTAAATTCAGCTTTTTGTGCCATCACTTGAGGCAACAACACGGCCAGAGCCCCGTTGAGCTCTGGTGTCCTGTCCTGCCCGTTGTCCACCAGTTTCGCGATGGCCCACAGCAGGTTGGCGATACCCTGTGGTTTGAAATCAGCTTTCTGTGCTTTCACGTTGGGCAATAGAGCCGCCACGGCCTCTTCGAGTTCTGCTGTCTGCTCCAGCCCGTTGTCCACCAGTTTCGCCATGGCCCACATCATGTTGGTGATATGCTGGGCAATAAACTGGTCTTTTTGTCCGTTCACATGAGGCAACAGCGCGGCCACAGCCTCGTTGAACTCTGGTGTCCATTCCTGCCTGTTGTCCACCAGTTTCGCGATCGCCCACAGCAGGCTGGCGATTTGCTGAGGAATAAATTGTTCTTTCTGTGCATTCACGCCAAGCAGCAACGCGACCACGGCCTCTTTGAGTTCTGCTGTCTGATCCAGCCCGTTGTCCACCAGTTTTGCCATGGCCCATAGCAGGTTGGCGATACCCTGTGGTTTAAAGTTAGCTTTCTGTGCGTTCACGTGGGGCAATAGCACGGCTACGGCCTCGCTGAGATCTGTTGTCTGTTCCAGTCCGTTATCCACCAGTTTCGCCATGGCCCATAGCAGGTTGGCGATTCCCTGGGGGTTAAGTTGAGCTTTCTGTACGTTCACGTGGGGCAACAATGCAACCAGAGCCTCTTTGAGCCCTGGTGTTTGCTCCTGCCTGTGGTCCACCAGTTTTGCCATGGCCCAAAGAAGGTTGGCGATATCCTGCGCATTAAATAGGCCTTTCTGTGCGTTCACGCAGGGCAACAGCGCGGCTACAGCTTCTTTAAGCTCTGGTGTCTGCTCCAGCCCGTTGTCCACCAGTTTCGCCATGGCCCACAGCAGGTTGGCAATTTCCCTTGGTTTAAAGTCAGTTGTCTGTGCGTATACCTGGGGCAACAACGCGGCCACGGCCTGGTCGAGCTCTGGTGTTCGCTCCTGCCCGTGTTCAACCAGTTTGGTTATGGCCCACAGCAGGTTGGCGATTTCCTGTGGTTTAAGGTGAGCTTTCTGTGCGTTCACTTGGGGCAACAGCGAAGCCACGGCCTCGTTGAGCCCTGGTGTCCGCTCCTGCCCGTTGACCGCCAGTTTCGCCATGGCCCACAGCAGGTTGGAGATCCCCTGAGCATTAAATTGATCTTTTTGTGCGTTCACATGGGGCAACAGCGCGGCCATAGCCTCGTTGAACACTGGTGTTCGCTCCTGCCCGCTGTCTACCAGTTTGGCCATGGCCCACAGCTGATTGGCGATTCCCCGGGCATCAATGTCCCGGGCTTGAGGTTTTTGGTTGCACTTGAATACTATTGCATCAAGCAGCGTTGACAATAACGCACCCTGCGTGTGCCTGACACGAACATCCACGGGTTTATGAGGGGTAAAAACACCCGCTGAAGTAAATGAATGAAGTGTTGTTGTCAGGCTTCGCCAACTCCAGCGCCGTGTGGCGGTATAATCTTGCAAAAAAATCATCAGCTGGCTTTGTTCCGCTCGGGTCAAGGGGCTATGGGAAGCTAACGTGTATCTTTTAATTGAATTGGCATATTGACTGTGATTTTTCCCATCATAACGATAACCGAAATGATCCGATTTACTCATCAGATCATCCATTACTTCCTGTTTGACGAGGGCATTGAAATCTTGAGCAGGGTTTACTGAACGGCACGGCAGGTTTTGGGCAAAATATGGGGCAGAAGAGTGGTAAAATTCATTACGTCCCGGAGTCGTGCGGGGGATGTTATCCCTCTTTCTGACGGTGGCATGTCTAAATTGTCCACGCCTTGAATAAGCGGCACGGTCATCCGGTTGGTGGTAATTATTACCGGATCCTGCGTATTGACCACCGATACCAGCAGAGCTTCTATGCATAGTTATATTTCATTAATTCATGAAAATATAAAAAGCAGACTGCTGTTCTGTTCAGAAGTTCATTTTGCTGAAATATCGATAAAACCACACGGTTGGGGATACTCATCTACTCCTGATGCCACCCATTCGTTATTGCCAAATCATGATACAGAATGACCCTGTGGCCCGATGCCTGCCCTGGCCTTTATCCGGTCAATATATAATTTCATTGAATCCTGATTCCGAAGCATGTTGGCCGGGATTTCAATGACTTCAAATCCTGATTTTTTCAGCAGAGCGATTTTCAGCAGAGTCGAACCATTCCTGGTTTTGAAATCAGCACTTGCGTAATGAGATGGTCCCTGAATTTCAATCACCATGTTGTGATCTGGCAGTAGCAGGTCAACCGGAGGCAACAAGTTCAGACACTTTTCTTCTTCAATCTTTAAAGAGGGAATGCATGATTGGAGTTGATCACGGAAATTGGATTGCGGTATTGAAATGGTTGTCTGGTAATGGGGGATGACCGGACACGTCCTGCCAAGCCAACTTGCGGCCATGGCCATGATGGATTGATCCTCTTCATTGTCGGGGGATGTATTTCCCAGGCGAGTAAACAGGTCATCCATGAGTTTTTCAAGCACATCATTTTTATTGGCAGTGGCGAGAGACAACCTGGCGCAGCATACCATGACGCCCCAGAGAGACATCAATAGGGTTTGCTGAGAGAGCCGGGGAGTTTCACGGATTTGGTAGACAAGCGATTCGCACGTGGTGGTAAACTCTTTCAGCTCAATGAGTTCACCCAGTTTGGCCACGGCCCACAGCAGGTTGGCGATACCCTGAGGATTAAATTGGTCCTTCAGTGCGTTCACGTGGGGCAACAGCGCAGCCACGACCTCGTTGAACTCTGGTGTCTGGTCCTGTCTGGTGTCCACCAGTTTCGCCATGGCCCAGAGCAGGTTGGTAATACCCTGAGCATTAAATTGGTCTTTCTGCGCCTTCACATGAGGCAACAGGACGGCCACAGCCTGGTTAAACTCCGGTGTTCGCTCCAGCCCGTTGTCCACCAGTTTCGCGATGGCCCACAGCAGGTTGGTGATATGCTGGGGAGTTAATTGGTCTTTCTGTGCGTTTACCATGGGCAACAGCACGGCCACAGCCTCGTAGAGCCGTGATGTTTGCTCCAGCCCGTTGTCCACCAGTTTCGCCATGGCCCACAGCAGGCTGGCGATATGCTTGGGAATAAATTGTTTTTCCTGTGGGTTCACGTGAATCAACAGTGCCGCCACGGCCTGGGTGAGCTCTGGTGTCCGGTCCTGTCCGTTGTCCACCAGTTTTGCCATGGACCACAGCAGGTTGGCAATATCCTGTGCATTAAATTGGCTTTTCTGAGCGTTCACATAAGGTAACAGCGCGGCCACGGTCCTTTCGAGTGCTGTTGTTCGCTCCTGTTTGTTGTCCACCAGTTTCGCCATGGCCCACAGCAGGTTGGCGATTTCCTTTGGTTTAAATTGAGCTTTTTGTGCCATCACGTGAGGCAACAGCGCGGCCAGAGCGCCGTTGAGCTCTGGCGTCCTTTCCTGCCCGTGGTCCACCAGTTTTGCCGTGGCCCACAGCAGGTTGGCGAGACCCTGTGGTTCAAAATCAGCTTTCTGTGCCTTCACGTTGGGCAATAGCGCGGCCACGCCCTCTTTGAGTTCTGCTGTCTGCTCCAGCCCGTTGTCCACCAGTTTTGCCATGGCCCACATCAGGTTGGTGATATACTGGGCCATAAACTGGTCTTTTTGTCCGTTCACATGGGGCAACAGCGTGGCCACAGCCTCGTTGAGTTCTGGTGTCCACTCCTGCCTGTTTTCCACCAGTTTCGCGATGGCCCATAGCAGGCTGGCGATTTGCTGAGGAATAAATGGTTCTTTCTGTGCGTTCACGCGAAGCAGCAACGCGGCCACGGCCTCTTTGAGTTCTGCTGTCTGATCCAGCCTGTTGTCCACCAGTTTTGCCATGGCCCACAGCAGGTTGGCGATACCCTGAGAATTAAATTGGTCCTTCTGTGCGTTCACGTGGGGCAATAGCACGGCGATGGTCTCGCTGAGATCGGTGGTCTGCTTTAGCCCGGTGTCCACCAGTTTTGCCATGGCCCACAGCAGGTTGACGATACCCTGTGGTTTAAAGTTGGTTTTTAGTGCGTTCAGCAATAGCACGGTTACGGCCTCGCTGAGATCTGTTGTCTGCTCCAGCCCGTGGTCCAGCAGTTTCGCCATGGCCCAGACAAGGTTGGTGATATCCTGCGCATTAAATAGGCCTCTCTGTGCGTTCACACAGGGCAACAGTGCGGCCACAGCTGCTTTAAGCTCTGGTGTCTGCTCCAGCCCGTTGTCCAACAGTTTCGCCATGGCCCACAGCAGGTTGGCAATTTCCCGTGGTTTAAAGTCAGTTTTCTGTGCGTTTACCTGGGGCAACAACGCAGCCAGGGCTTTGTTGAGTTCTGGTGTTCGCTCCTGTCCGTGTTCAACCAGTTTGGTTATGGCCCACAGCAGGCTGGCGATTCCCCATGGTTTAAAGTTCGCTTTCTGTAGGTTCACATGTGGCAACAGCGCAGCCACGGCTTCATTGATCCCCGGAGTCCGCTTCTGCCCGTTGACCACCAGTTTCGCCATGGCCCACAGCAGGTTGGTGATCCCCTGAGCATTAAATTGATCTTTTTGTGCGTTCACATGGGGCAACAACGCGGCCATAGCCTTGATGAGGCCTGGTGTTCGCTCCTGCCCACTGTCGACCAGTTTGGCCATGGCCCACAGCAGGTTGGTGATTCCCTGGGCATCAATATCCCACGCTGCAGCTTTTCGGTTGCACTTGAATACTATTGCATCAAACAGCGTTGACAATAAGGTGCCCTGAGTGTGCCTGACACGAACATCCACGGGTTTATGAGGGGTAAAAACACCCGCTGAAGTAAATGAATGAAGTGTTGTTGTCAGGCTTCGCCAACTCCAACGCCGTGTGGCGGTATAATCTTGCAAAAAAATCATCAGCTGGCTTTGTTCCGCTCGGGTTAAGGGGCTTTGCGAAGCTAATGTGTATCTCTTGATTGAATTGGCATATTGACTGTGATTTTTCCCATCATAACGATAACCGAAATGATCCGATTTACTCACCAGTTCATCCATTACTTCCTGTTTGATGAGGGCATGGAAATCTTGAGCAGGGTTTATTGAACGGCACGGCAGGTTTTGGGCAAAGTATGGGGCAGAAGCGTGGTAAAATTCATTACGCTCCGGAGTAGTGCGGGGGATATTATCTCTCTTTCTGACGTTGGCATGTCTATACTGTCCACGCTCTGAATAAGCGACATGGTTTTCCGGTTGATTGTAATTATTATCTGATCTTACGTATCTACCACTGATGCCAGCAGAGGTTCTATGCATAATTATATTTCATTAATTCATGAGAATATAAAAAGCAGACTGCTGCTCTGTTCAGAAGTTCATTTTGCTGCCACCGCAGTAGGGCAGTCTATTCTCGGACAGGCTCCTGGTGTCTCCGTTATTTTCAAATCATCCGGGGCAGGACGCATGGGTAACAGATATTCAACGCTGGCATTCTTTCCCGGGAATGTGCAAATGGTTCTTGAGTCATGATCGAAGGGCAGAAATTACTGGCTGTTTTTTCTCTTCCTCTTTGCTGGTTTGCCGATTTGCTCTTCTGAAGGTTCTTTGCCAGTCAAGTAACCATGATCTGAGGGTTGCCTGCCTTTATCAGCAGTAATGTATTCCTGATCTGCCCACCTTCTTTTAAGTGATACAGAGCCATGCTCCTGTGGCAGGATGCCTGCCCTGGTCTTTATTTGATCAATATATGGTTTCATTAAATCTTGATTCAAAAGCCTGTTAACCGGAATTTCAATGACCTCAAATCCTGCTTTTTGCAACAGTGCGATTTTCAGCAGAGTCGAACCATTTCTGGTGTTGAAATCACCACCCACATAATGAGAGGGGCCCTGAACTTCAATCACCATGTTGTGATCTGGCAGCAGCAGGTCAACCGGGGGTAATGAGTTCAGACTCTTTTCTTCTTCAATCTGCAAAGAGGGAACGCATGATTGGAGCTGATCGCGAAAGTCGGATTGACGTTTTGATACGGTAGTCTGGTAATGGGGGACGACTGGGGACGCTCTCCCAAGCCAACTTGCGGCCAGGGCAATGATGGATTGATCATCATCATTGTCGGGGAATGTATTTCCCAGGCGAGTAAACAGGTCATCCATGTGTTTTTCAAGCACATTATTTTTATTGGCAGTGGAGACCATAGACAACCTGGCACAGCACACCATTACTCCCCAGAGAGACAACAATATTGTTTGCTGAGAGAGCTGGGGGGTTTCACTGATTTTGTAGACAAGCGATTCGAACGTGGATGTAGCTACGTTCAGCTCAACGAGCTCACCCAGTTTCGCCATGGCCCACAGCAGGCTAGCGATTTCCTGTGGGTTAAAGTTAGCTGTCTGTGCGTTCACCCGGGGCAACAGCACGGTCACGGCCTTGTTGAGCTCAGGTGTCTGCTCATGCCCATTGTCAACCAGTTTCGCCATAGCCCACAGTAGGTTAGCGATTTCCTGTGGAATAAATTGATCTTTCTGTGCACTCACGTGGGGTAATAGCGTGGCCACGGCTTCGTTGAGTTCTGGTGTCCACTCCTGCCCGTTGTCCACCAGTTTCGCCATGGCCCACAGCAAGTTGGCGATATCCTGAGGCGTACATCGGTCTTTCGGTGGGTTCACGTAGGGCAACAGCGCGGCCACGGCCCCTTTGAGACTTGGTGTCTGCTCCTGCCCGTTGTCCACCAGTTTCGCCGTGGCCCACAGCAGGTTGGCAATACCCTGGGCAGTAAATTGGTCTTTCTGTGCGTTCACTTGGGACAACAGCGCGGCGACGGACGCTTTGAGTTCTGGTGTCCACTCCTGCCCGTTGTCCACCAGTTTCGCCATGGCCCACAGCAAGTTGGCGATATCCTGCGCATTAAATTGGCTTTTCTGCGCGTTCACATGAGGCAATAGCGCGGCCACGGCCTCATTGAACTCTGGCGTCTGTTTCTGCCCGTTGTCCACCAGTTTTGCCATGACCCACAGCAAGTTAGCGATTTCCTGTAGTTTAAATTGAGCTTTCTGTGTGTTTACGTATGGTAACAGCGCGGCCACGGCCTTTTTTAGCTCTGATATCCTATCCAGCCCGTTGTCCAGCAGTTTCGCCATGGCCCATAGCAGGTTGGCGATACTTTGGGCATTAAATTGGCCTTTCTGTGCGTTCACGAGGGGCAATAGCGCAGCCACGGCCTCGTTGAGCTCCGGTGTTCGCTCCTGCCCGCTGTCTACCAGTTTCGCCATAGCCCACAGCAGGCTGGTAATGCCCTGGGCATTAAATTGGCCTTTCTGTGCGTTCACGAGGGGCAACAGCTCGGCTATGGCTCCCTTGAAAACTGATGTCCGCTCTTGCCCGTTGTCCACCAGCTTCGCCATGGCCCACAGCAGGTTGGCGATATGCTGAGGTATAAATTGGTCTTTCTGTGCACTCGCAAGGGGTAACAGCACGGCCACGGCCCCTTTGAGCTCTGGTGTCTGCTGCTGCCCATTGTCCACCAGCTTCGCCATGGCCCACAGCAGGTTGGCGATATGCTGAGGAATAAATTGGTCTTTCTGTACGTACACGAAAGGCAACAGCGATGCCACGGCCTCGTTGAACGCTGGTGTCTGCTCCTGCCCGTTGCTCACCAGCTTCGCCATGGCCCACAGCAGGTTGGCGATATGCTGAGGAATAAATTGGTCTTTCTGTACGTACACGAAAGGCAACAGCGATGCCACGGCCTCGTTGAACGCTGGTGTCTGCTCCTGCCCGTTGCTCACCAGTTTCGCCATGGCCCACAGCAGGTTGGCGATTTCCTGTGGTTTAAAGTCAGCTTTCTGTGCCTTCACGTGGGGCAACAGCGCAGCCACGGCCTCTTTGAGCCCTGGTGTCCGCTCGTGCCCGTTGTCCACCTGCTTTGCCATGGCCCACAGCAGGTTAGTGATTTCCTGGGCACCAATATCACTGGCTTCCGGTTTTTGGTTGCCGTTAAATATGATGGCATCAATTAACGTTGACAATAAGGCAGTTTGAGTACGCTTAACACGCTCATCGAGGGATCTATGAGAGCTAAAAACACCCGCTGAAGTAAATGAATGAAATGTTGTCGTCAGACTTCGCCAATTCCAGCTCCGCGTTACAGTAAAATTTTGCAGCAAACGCATCAGCTGGCTTTGTTCTATTCGATTTAACGGTCTTTTAGCAGCTAACGTGTATTTTTTAATTGAACTGGCATAATGACCGTGATATCTCCCATCATATTCAGGACCGAAACGATTCGATTTATTCACCAGAGTATTGATTGTTTCTTTTTTGATGAGGGAATTAAAATCCTGAGCAAGGTTTACTGAACGGCTCAGTAGATTTTGAGGAGGGCGTGCGCCAGGAGAATGGTAAAATACATTACGCCTCTGGCGGGGGGGATGATCCCGCTGTCTGACTGTACACTCTCTATATCGTCCACGCCTTCCGGAAGCGGCATGGTTATCCGGTTGGTTGTCATTACTACCTGATCTTGCGTATTGACCACTGATATCAGCAGAGGTTCTATGCATAATTATATTTCATTAATTCATGACAATATAAAAAGCAGACTGCGGTTCTGTTCAGAAGTTCATTTTGCTGAAATGTTTATGAGTTTTTTTTCTTTTCTTTTTTCTATTTTTTGGTTTGTCTGTTTGCTTTTCTAAATGTTCCCCGGCGGCTAAATAACGTGGATCTGAGGATTGACACTCTTTGTCGGCGGTAACGTTTGTCTCATCTACGCACTCGATTTTAACTGATGCACTGCCATGGCCCTGTGGTGGGATGGCCACCCTGGTCTTTATTTGATCAATAATTAAATCTGGGTTCCAAAGCTGGTTAACCGGGATTTCAATGACCTCAAATCCTGCTTTTCGCAACAGTGCGATTTTCAGCAGAGTCGACCCATTCCTGGTTTTGAAATCACCACTCACGTAATGAAACTTTCCCTGAATTTCAATCACCATGTTGTGATCTGGCAGTATCAGGTCAACCGGCGGTAATGAGTTCAGGCTCTTTTCTTCTTCAATCTGCAAAGATGGAATGCATGATTGGAGCTGATGGCGAAAGTTGGATTGATGTTTTGATATGAAAGTCTCGTAATGGGGGACGACTGGGGACGCTCTCCCAAGCCAACTTGCGGCCATGGCAATGACGGTTTGTTCCTCTCCATTGTCCGGGGATGTCTTTTCCAGACGAGTAAACAGGTCAACTATGTGCTTTTCAAGCACGTTATTTTTATTGGCATTGGAGACCATAAACAGCCTGGCACAGCATACCATGACTCCCCAGAGAGATATCAATATCCCTTGCTGAGAGAGCTGCGGGTTTTCACTGATTTTGTAGACCAGCGATTCGAACGTAGAGGTAACTGCGTTCAGCTCAACGAGCTCACCCAGTTTCGCCATGGCCCACAGCAGGTTAGCGATTTCCTGTGGTTTAAAATTAGCTTTCTGTGCGTTCACGTGGGGCAACAGCACGGTCACGGCCCGGTTGAGCTCTGGCACCTGTTCTTGCCCGTTGTCACCCAGTTTCGCCATGGCCCACAGCAGGTTTGCGATTTCCTGTGGAATAAACTGGTGTTTCTGAGCACTCACGTGGGGTAACAGCGCGGCCACGGCTTCGTTGAGTTCTGGTGTCTGCTCTTGTTGGTTGTCCACCAGTTTTGCCATGGCCCACAGCAGGTTGACGGTATCCTGGGGATTAAATTGGGATTTCTGTGTGCTCACGAAGGGCAACAGCGCGGCCACGGCCTTTTTGAGTCCTGATGTCTGCTCCAGCCCGTGGTCCACCAGTTTCGCCATGGCCCACAGCAGGTTGGCGATACCTTGTGGTTTAAAGTTAGCTTTCTGTGCGTTCACCTGGGGCAACAGGGCGTCCACGGCTTCTTTGAGATTTGGTGTCTGCTCCTGCCCGTTGTCCAGCAGTTTCGCCATGGCCCAGAGCTGGTTGGCGATGCCCTGTGGTTTAAAGTTTGTTTTCTGTGCGTTCACCTGGGACAACAGGGCGTCCACGGCTTCTTTGAGATTTGGTGTCTGCTCCAGCCCGTTGTCCACCAGTTTCGCCATGACCCACAGCAGGATGGCGATGCCCTGTGGTTTAAAGTTTGCTTTCTGTGCGTTCACGAGGGGCAACAGCGCGGCCACGGCCTCGTTGAGTGCTGGTGTCCACTCCTGTCCGTTGTCCACCAGTTTTGCCATGGCCCACAGCAGGTTGGCGATACCCTGTGGTTTAAAGTGAGCCTGCTGTTCGTTCACGAGGGGCAACAGCGCGGCCACGGCCTCGTTGAGCGCTGGTGTCCACTCCTGTCCGTTGTCCACCAGTTTTGCCATGGCCCACAGCAGGTTGGCGATACCCTGTGGTGTAAAGTGAGCCTGCTGTTCGTTCACGAGGGGCAACAGCGCGGCCACGGCCTCGTTGAGCGCTGGTGTCCGCTCCTTCCCGTTGTCCACCAGTTTCGCCATGGCCCACAGCAGGTTGGTGATACTCTGGGCATTAAATTGGTCTTTCTGTGCGTTCACGCGGGGCAACAGCGCGGCTATGGCCTCGTTGAGCGCTGGCGTCCGCTCCCGCCAGTTGTCCACCAGTTTCGCCATGACCCACAGCAGGTTGGTGATATTCAGAGGAATAAACTGGTCTTTATGTGCGCTCACCTGGGGTAACAGCGCGGCCACGGCCTCTTTGAGTTCTGGTGTCCGCTGCAGCCCGTTGTCCACCAGTTTCGCCATGGCCCACAGCAGGTTGGCAATTGCCCGGGCTTCAATATCCATGGCTTGAGGTTTTTGGTTGCAATTGAATATTATTGCATCAAGTAACGTTGATAATAAGGCAGCTTGAGTAAGCTTAACACTCTGATCCATGGGGTTATGAGGGGTAAAAACGCCCGCTGAAGTCAATGAATGAAGTGTTGACGTCAGGCTTCGCCAATTCCAACTCGGTGTTGCGGTAAAATTTTGCAGCAAATGTATCAGCTGGCTTTGTTCAGTCCTGTTTAACGGTCTTTCAGCATCTAGCGTGTATTTTTTAATTGAAATGGCATATTGCCCGTGATTTCTTCCATCATAACGGTGGCCGAAATGATAGGATTTATTCACCAGATCATCCATTATTTCTGGTTTGATGAGTGCATTAAAATCTTGAGCAGGGTTTACTGAACGGCACTGTAGATGTTGAGAAGGGCATACGTCAGAAGAACGATAAAATTCATTACGCCCCGGGTTTGTGCGGGGGGGATTATGCCACTGTCTGACTGAACAATGTCCATATCGACCACGCTTTGAAGAATCGGCATGATCATTCGGCTGGTTATAATCATTATCCAATCTTGCGTATTGACCACTGATACCAGTAGAGCTTCTGTCCATAATTATATTTCATTAATTCATGAAAATATAAGAAGCAGACTGCTGTGCAGTTCAGAAGTTCATTTTGCTTAAATGTTTATAAATTTAAGCGGTTATTGGCTTTTTTTTCTTCCTTTTTCTTTTTTTGGGTTTGCCTTTTTGCTTTTCTAAATGTGCTTCGGCGGTTAAGTAACGGTGATCAGAGGATTGCCACCCGGTGTTATGAGATGCAAAGGCATGATCCTGTGGCGGGAAGTCCACCCTGGTCTTTATTTGATCAATACATCGTTTTATTGAACCCGGTTTCCAAAGCGTGTTAGTCGGGATTTCAAAGACTTCAAATCCTGCTTTTTGCAACAGTGCGATTTTCAGCAGAGTCGACCCATTCCTGGTTTTGAAATCACCACTCACGTAATGAAATGGTCCCTGAACTTCAATCACAATGTTGTGATCTGGCAGTAGCAGGTCGACTGGCGGTAATGATTTCAGACTCTTTTCTTCTTCAATCTTTAATGATGGAATGCATGATTGGAGTTGATCTCGGACGACGCTTTGAGGTTTTGAAATGATTGCCTGGTAATGGGGGGTGACCGGACACGCTCTTCCAAGCCAACTGGCGGCCATGGCAATGGTGCATTGATTCTCTTCATTATTCGGGGAGGTATTTTTCAGGCGAGTAAACAGGTCATCCATGTGCTTTTCAAGCACGTTATTTTTAGCATGGGAGTCTAGAAACAGCCTGGCACAGCACACCATGACTCCCCAGAGAGACATCCATATCTCTTGCTCAGAGAGCTGAGGGTTGCCACTGATTCGGTAGACAAAAGATTCAAAGGTAGAGGTCACCACACCCAGCTCAACGAACTCACCCAGTTTTGCCATGGCCCACAGCAGGTTGGCGATACCCTGGGCATTAAATTGTTCTTTCTGTGCATTCATGTGGGCAAACAGCGCGGCCAGGGCCGCTTTGAGCTCTGGTGTCTGCTCCAGCCCGTTGTCCACCAGTTTGGTCATGGCCCACAGCAGGTTGGTGATGCCCTGGGCACTGAATTGGTCTTTCTGTGCGTTTACGCAGGGCAGCAGAGCGGCGACTGCCCCGTTGAGCCCCGGGAGCCACTCTTGCCTGCCGTCTATCAGTTTCGCCATGGCCCACAGCAGGTTGGCGATATGCTGAGGAACCAATTGGTCTCTCTGTGCATTTACGTGGGGTAACAGCGCGGTCATGGCCGCTTTGAGCTCTGCTGTCTGCTCCAGCCCGTTGTCCACCAGTTTCGCCATGGCCCACAGCAGGTTGGCGATATGCTGAGGAATAAATTGGTCTTTCTGTGCGTTCACGCAGGGCAACAGTGCGGCCACGGCCTGGTTGAGCCTTGCTGTCCACTCCAGCCCGTTGTCCACCAGTTTCGCCATGGCCCACAGCAGGTTGGCGATTTCCTGGGCATTAAATTGGTCTTTCTTTACGTTCACGTGTGGCAACAGCGCGGCCATGGTCTCGTTGAGTTCCGGGGTCCGTTCCTGCCCGCTGTCCACCAGTTTCGCCATGGCCCACAGCAGGTTGGTAATACCCTGTGGGTTAAAGTTAGCTGTCTGTGCGATCACGTGGGGTAACAGCCTGGCCACGACTTCTTTGAGCTCTGGTGTTTGCTCCAGCCCGTTGTCCACCAGTTTCGCCATGGCCCACAGCAGGTTGGCAATACCCTGTGGTGTAAAGTTAGCCTTCTGTGCGTTCACGTGAGGCAACAGCCTGGCTACCGCTTTTTTGAGCTCTGGTGTCCACTTCAGTCCGTTGTCCACCAGTTTCGCCAAGGCCCACAGCAGGTTGGTTATTTCCTGTGGTTTACTGTTAGCTTTTTGTGCGACCACTTGGGGCAACAGCGTGGCCAGGGCCTCTTTGAACTCTGGTGTCCGCTCCAGCCCGTTGTCCACCAGTTTCGCTATGGCCCAGAGCAGGTTGGAGATTTCCTGTGGTTTGTTAGCCTGTGCGTTTACGTGGTGCAGCAGCCCGGCCACGGCTTTGTTAAGTTCTGGTGTTCGCTCCAGCCCGTTGTCCACCAGTTTCGCCATGGCCCACAGCAGGTTGGCGATACCCTGGGGATTGAACCGGTCTTTATGTGTGTTTACCAGGGGGATTAGCGTGGCCAGGGTTTCTTTGAGCTCTGGTGTCCGCTCCTGTCCGTTGATCACCAGTTTCGCCATGGCCCACAGCAGGTTGGCGATATCCTGGGCATTAAATTGGTCTTGCTGCGCGTTGACGTGGGGCAGCAGCTCGGCCACGGCTTCGTTGAGCCCTGGGGGCTGCTCCTGCCCGTTGACCACGAATTTAGCCATGGCCCACAGAAGGTTAGCGATTTCCTGTGGATTAAAGCCAACTTTTTGTACGCTCACGTGGGGCAACAACGCAACCAGAGCTTCTTTGAGCCCTGGTATCCACTCCTGCCCGTCGTCCAACAGTTTCGCCATGGCCCACAGCAGGTTAGCGATATGCTGAGGAATAAATTGGTCTTTCTGTGTTTTCACGTGGGGCAACAGTGCAAGCACGGCTTCTTTCAGACCAGGTGTCTGTTCCTGCCCATTGTTCACCAGTTTCACCATGGCCCACAGCAGGTTAGCGATATGCTGAGGAACAAATTGCTCTTTCTGTGTGTTTGCGTGGGGCAAAAGGGCGGCCAAGGCCTTTTTGAACTCTGGTGTCCGTTCCTGCCCGTTGTCCACCAGTTTTGCCATGGCCCACAGCAGGTTGACGATTCCCCGGGCATCGATATCCCTGGCTTCAGGTTTTTGGTTGCACTTGAACGTTATTGCATCAAATAGCGTGGACAATAAAGTAGCTTGAGTGAGCTTAACACGCTCATCCACGGGCTTATGAGGGGTAAAAACACCCGCTGAAGTCAATGAATGAAATGTTGTCGTCAGGCTTCGCCAATTCCAGCTCCGTGTGACTGTGAAATTTTGCAGCAAATGTATCAGCTGGCTTTGTTCAGCTCGATTTAACGGTCTTTTAGACGCTGACGTGTATTTTTTAATTGAACTGGCATATAGGCCGTGATCTCTTCCATCATAGTGATGACCGAAATGATCCGATTTACTCACCAGGCCATCCATTATTTCTGGTTTGATGAGCGCATTAAAATCTTTAGCAGGGTTTACTGAACGGAGCAGTACATATTGAGAAGAGCATGGGGCAGAAGAATGGTAAAATCCATTGCGCCCCGTGGCAGAGTGGGGGGGAGTATCCCATTGTTTGACTGTGGCTTGTCTATATCGTCCACGCATTGAAGAAGTGGCATGGTTATCCGGTTTGTTGTAATTCTTGCCTGGTCTTGCGTATTGACCACTGATACCAGCAGAGCTTCTATCCATAACTATATTTCATTACTTCATGAAAATATAAAAAGTAGACTGCTGTTCTGTTCAGAAGTTCATTTTACTGAAATGTCTATAAAACCAGGCCGTTGGGGGATACACATCTACTTCTGATGCCACCAATCCGTTATTTTCAAATCATTTTGGGCAACAGGTATTCAACGCTGGCGCTCCTTCCCTGGAATATGAATACAGTTCTTGAGTCATGAGGAAAGGGAAGAGGTTATTGGCTTTTTTTTCTTTCTTTTTTTTGGTTTGCCTGTTTGCTTCTCTAAATGTTCTTCGGCGGTCAGGTAACAGTGATCTGAGGATTGCCATTCTTTATCGGCGGTAACGTTTGCCTCATCTGCCCACCCGATTTTATGTGATACAGAGCCATGGCCTTGTGGCGGGATGTCCACCCTGGTCTTTATTTGATCAATACATCGTTTTATTGAATCCGGGTTCCAAAGCGTGTTAACCGGGACTTCAATGACCTCAAATCCTGCTTTTTGCAGCAGTGCGATTTTCAGCAGAGTCGAACCAGTCCTGGTTTTGAAATCACCACATACGTAATGAGAGGGTCCCTGAATTTCAATAATAATATTGTGGTCTGGCAGTAGCAGATCAACCGGAGGTAATGAGTTCAGACTCCTTTCTGCTTCAATCTTTAAAGAGGGAATACATGATTGAAGTTGATCGCGGAAGTCGGTTTGAGTTTTTGAAATGGTTGTCTGGTAGTGGGGGACGATCGGACACGCTCTGCCAAGCCAGCTTGCGGCCATGGCAATGATGGATTGTTCATCTCCATTGTTTGAGGCTGCATTTTCCAGGCGAGTAAACAGGCCATCCATGTGCTTTTCAAGCAAGCTGTTTTTATTGGCATTGGCATCTTGGGACAGCCTGACACAGCATACCAATACTCCCCAGAGAGACATCGATATATCTTGCTGAGATAACTGAGGGCATTTACTGATTTGGTAGACAAGAAGTTCAGTCGTGGATTTAACCACGTTCAGCTCAACGAGCTCACCCAGTTTCGCCATGGCCCACAGCAGGTTGGCGATATGCTGAGGAATAAACTGGTCTTTCTTTGCGTTCACTTGGGACAAAAGTGCGGTCACGGCTTCGTTGAGCTCTGGTGTCTGCTCCTGCCCGTTGATCACCAGTTTCGCCATGGCCCACAGCAGGTTGGCGATTTCCTGTGGTTTAAAGTTCGCTATTTGTGTGTTTACGTGGGGTAACAGCGCGGCCACAGCTTCGTTGAGCCCCGGTGTTCGCTCCTGCCCGTTGTCCACCAGTTTCGCCATGGCCCACAGCAGATTGGTGATACCCTGTGGTTTAAAGTTAGCTTTCTGTATGTTGACGTAGGACAACAGCGCGGTCACGGCCTCGTTGAGCTCTGATGTCTGATCCTGCCTGTTGTCCACCAGTTTCGCCATGGCCCACAGCAGGTTGGCGATATCCCGGGCATTGAATTGGTCTTTCTTTGCGTTCACGTGGGGCAACAGCGCGGCCACGGCCTCTTTGAGACCTGGTGTCTGCTCCTGCCCGTTGTCCACCAGTTTCGCCATGGCCCACAGCAGGTTGGCGATATCCCGGGCATTGAATTGGTCTTTCTTTGCGTTCACGTGGGGCAACAGCGCGGCCACTGCCTCTTTGAGACCTGGTGTCTGCTCCTGCCCGTTGTCCACCAGTTTTGCCATGGCCCACAGCAGGTTGACGATATGCTGAGGAATAAATTGGTCTTTCTGAGTGTCCACGTGGGGCAACAGCGCGGCCACGGCCTCGTTGAGCACTGGCATCTGCTCCAGCCCGTTGTCCACCAGTTTCGCCATGACCCACAGCAGGTTGGCGATATGCTGAGGCATAAATTGGTCTTTCTGTGTGTTCACGTGGGGCAACAGCGCGACCACGGCCTCGTTGAACTCTGGTGTTTGCTCCTGGCCGTTGTCCACCAGTTTCGCCATGGCCCACAGCAGGTTGACAATGCCCTGGGCATTAAATTGGTCTTTCTGTGTGTTCACGTGGGGCAACAGCGCGACCACGGCCTCGTTGAACTCTGGTGTTTGCTCCTGGCCGTTGTCCACCAGTTTCGCCATGGCCCACAGCAGGTTGACAATGCCCTGGGCATTAAATTGGTCTTTCTGTGCGATCACATGGGGCAACAGCGCGGCCACGGCCTCGTTGAGCACTGGTTTCCACTCTTGCCCGTTGTCCACCAGTTTCGCCATGGCCCACAGCAGGTTGGCGATATCCTGGGCACTAAATTGGTCTTTCTGTGCGTTAACGTGGGGCAACAGCGCGGCCACAGCCTCTTTGAGCCCTGGTGTCCACTCCTGCCCGTTGTCTACCAGTTTCGCCATGGCCCACAGAATGTTGGCGTTACCCTGGGCATTAAATTGGTCTTTCTTTGCGTTCACGTGGGGCAACAGCGCGGCCACGGCCTCTTTGAGCCCTGGTGTCCACTCCTGCCCGCTGTCCACCAGTTTCGCCATGGCCCACAGCAGGTTGACGATACCCTGGGCCTTAAATTGGTTTTTCTGTACGTTCACGTGGGGCAACAGCGCGGCCACGGCCTCTTTGAGTTCTGGTGTCTGCTCCTGCCCGTTGTCCACCAGTTTCGCCACGGCCCACAGCAGGTTGGCGATTTCCTGTGGTTTAAAGTTAGCTTGCTGTGCGTTTACGTGGGACAACAGTGCGGACACGGCCTCTTTAAGCTCTGGTGTCCACTCCTGCCCGTTGGCCATTAGTTTCGCCATGGCCCACAACAAGTTGGCAATATGCTGGGCATTAAATTGGGCTTTCTGTGCGTTCACTCGGTGCAACAGGGCGGTCACGGTCTCTTTGAGTTCTGATGTTTGCTCCTGCCCGTTGTCCACCAGTTTTGCCATGGCCCACAGCAGGTTGGCGACACCCTGGGCATCAATATACCTGGCGTGAGGTTTTTGGTTGCACTTGAATATGATTGCATCAAGTAGTGTTGACAGTAAGGCAGCCTGAGTACGCTTAACACGCTGATCCATGGGGTTATGAGGGGTAAAAACACCCGCTGAAGTCAATGAATGAAGCGTGGTCGTCAGGCTTCGCCAGTTCCAACGCCGTGTTACGGTAAAATTTTGCAGCAAACGTATCAGCTGGCCTTGTTCAGCTCGATTTAACGGTCTTTTAGCAGCTGATGCGTATTTTTTAATTGAATTGGCATACAGGCCATGATTTCTCCCATCATAGCGATGACCGAAACGATCCGATTTATTCACCAGATCATCCATCATTTCCTGTTTGATGAGCGCCTTAAAATCTTGAGCAGGGTTTACTGAACGGCGCTGTAGATGTTGAGAAGGGCATGCGTCAGAAGAACGGTAAAATGTATTACGCCCCGGGTTAGTGCGTTGGGTATCATCCAACTGCCTGACCTTGGCATGTCTGTATCGTCCACGCCTTGAAGAAGGAGCATGGCCACCCGGTCGGTTATAATCATTATCTGATCTTGCGTATTGACCACTGATACCGGCAGAGCTTCTGTCCATAAATAGTGCTTGTCCGAAAAACCATCAGTCCTTGAAAACAGGAGTCTGTGGCCTAACTTAATCATTGAAGTTTTCCACTGACAGGCTGTTTTCTCACTCATGCGCCAAACCATCAAGCCACAAATGCAGTTAGGCGAGGTCGATATCTCTGCCATCACCTTCAACCCCAAATCCAGGGACGACATACCCCGCCTCTTGCGGGCTTTTCAGCATATCTGGGTCACCCCAGAGCTGAGAGCGCAGGTTTTCCAAGCCCTTGAGCGAATGATACCCGCCAGCCGTGACAATGGCCGCCCTGGTATGGATCTCTGGAAAATACTGATTTTTGGCACCCTGCGTCTGACCATCAACTGCGACTACGACCGCCTTCAGGAGCTGGCCAATGAACACGGTACGTTGCGGCAAATGCTCGGACACGGACCGTACTGTACCCACTCTTATCACATCCAGACTTTGCAGGATAATATCGCCCTGTTCACCCCGGAAATACTGGACGGGATCAACCAGATTGTGGTCAATTCCGGTCACCAGCTGGTAAAAAAAAAGAAGACCGGATATGCGCCCGCGCTGACTCGTTTGTCGTAAAAACCAATGCCCACTTTCCAACGGATATTAACCTGCTCCGGGATGCCGTTCGCAAGATGATCGAGTGGGCAGCCTGCCTGTCGTCAGAGCAGCAGGAAAGCCTGTGGCGACAGAGCAAGTACTTGCAGGATCAGCACAAAAAGCGTTTTCACAAAGCCCGTAACCTGAAACGGTCAACGTCGTCCAATGAGTCGCTTCGTGAAGCACGACAGCATGATATCGAAACCGTCCATGCTGAGTATGTAGCCTACAGCCAGAAGCTTATCCGCAAGGCTGAAATAACCTTGAATCTCTTGAAAGCACGGATACCCGGAGACTTACGACTGGAAGAGCTGGAGCGCTGGATAAAAGATGCAGACTACCAGTGTCAACTGATTATCCGTCGTGTACTGAACCATGAAACCATTCCGCACAGTGAGAAGGTTTTTTCGTTATTTGAACGCCATACGGAATGGATCAGTAAAGGAAAAGCAGGCGTTCCTGTAGAACTTGGTCTCAGGGTGTGTGTACTGCAAGATCAGTTTGGTTTCACCCTTCACCATTTGGTCATGGAAAAACAGACTGATGACCAGGTGACTGTAGCCATTGCTAAAGGCGCAAAACAGCGGTTTCCTGAAGTATCGCAGGTCAGTTATGACCGGGGATTCTGGTCAAAAGAGAACCTTGAAAAGCTGGAAACATTTCTTGACCGAGCCGTCTTACCCAAAAAGGGGCGGTGGTCTGAACAAGACCGGAAGCGTGAACGACACCCTGAGTTTGTCAGGGCAATGAAGAAGCATTCCGCGGTAGAGTCCGACATTAATGCACTTGAGCAGCACGGGCTGGACAGGTGTCCGGACTCAGGGATTGACGGTTATCGTCGGTATGTTGGCCTGGCGGTTTTAGGAACCAATCTGCACCGCTTGGGCTCTATACTGCAAAAGCAATCCAGTCAGGCTGTCAAAAAAGCAGCCTGAACGGAGAAGCGTACCAGAAAACAAACGATCATCGTTGGGTGAAGATTACGGGCACCCGAAAAACGGGAAAATGATTAAATTTTGATCAAAAAAGGGGGGCGACAGGCATGAGCGGCCTGTTTTGTTTTCAAAAAAATTTTGTCAGTGCCTATTGAGTCGGATTATTCATGGGTTTTCTGACAGACACTAATTATATTTCATTAATTCATGAAAGTATAAAAAGCAGACTGCTGCTCTGTTCAGAAGTTCATTTTACTGAAATGCCTATAAAACCAAGCCGTTGGGGATACACATCTACTTCTGATGCCACCAATCCGTTATTTTCAAATCATTTTAGCCAACTACTTATTGCCTTTTTTTTCTCTTCCTTTTTCTTTTTTTTGGTTTGCCTGTTTGCTTTTCTAAATGTTCTTCGGCGGCCAGGTAACAGTGATCTGAGGATTGATCCCCTTTATCGGCGGTAGCGTTTGCCTCATCTGCCCACCCGATTTTATGTGATACAGATCCATGGCCCTGCGGCGGGATGTCCACTCTGGTCTTTATTTGATCAATACATCGTTTTATTGAATCCTGGCTCCTGAGCTGGTTAATCGGGATTTCAATGACCTCAAATCCTGCTTTTTGTAACAGTGCGATTTTCAGCAGAGTCGAACCAGTCCTGGTGTTGAAATCACCACACAGGTAATGAGAGGGGCCCTGAACTTCAATAATAATATTGTGATCTGGCAGTAGCAGATCAACCGGAGGTAATGAGTTCAGACTCCTTTCTGCGGCAATCTTTAAAGAGGGAATGCATGATTGAAGTTGATCGCGGAAGGCGGTTTGAGGTTTTGACATGTTAGTCTGGTAATGGGGGACGATCGGACACGCTCTGCCAAGCCAGCTTGCGGCCATGGCAATGATGGATTGATCCTCTTCATTATTTGGGAATGCATTTTCCAGGCGAGTAAACAGGTCATCCATGTGCTTTTCAAGCAAGCTGTTTTTATTGGCATTGGAGTCTGGAGACAGCCTGGCACAGCATACCAATGCTCCCCAGAGAGACATCGATATTTCTTGCTGAGATAACTGAGGACATTTACTGATTTGGTAGACAAGAAGTTCAGACGTGGATTTAACCACATTCAGCTCAACGAGCTCACCCAGTTTCGCCATGGCCCACAGCAGGTGGGAGATATGCTGAGGAATAAACTGGTTTTTCTTTGCGTTCACTTGGGATAAAAGTACGGTCAAAGCCTCGTTGAGCTCTGGCGTCAGCTCCTGCCCGTTGATCACCAGTTTCGCCATGGCCCACAGCTGGATGGCGACATCCTTGGCATTAAATTGGTCATTCTGTGCGTTCACGTGGGGCAACAGCGCGGCCACGGCTTGTTTGAGTTCTGGTGTCTGCGCCTGCCCGTTGTCCACCAGTTTCGCCATGGCCCACAGCAAGTTGGTGATTTCCTGGGGTTTAAAGTTAGCTTTCAGTGCTTTCACGTGGGGCAGCAGTGTGGCTACGGCCGCTTTGAGCCCTGGTGTCTGCTCCTGCCTGTTGTCCATCAGTTTCGCCATGGCCCACAGTAGGTTGGCGATACCTTGCGGTTTAAAGTTAGCTTTCTGTGCATTCACGTGGGGCAACAATGCACCTAAGGCCTCTTTGAGCCCTGGTATCTGCTCCAGCCCGTTGTCCACCAGTTTCGCCATGGCCCACAGCAGGTTGACGATATTCTGGGCATTAAATTGGACTTTCTGTGCGTTCACGTGGGGCAACAGCACGGCTAAGGCCGCTTTGAGCCCTGGTGCCTGCTCCAGCCCGTTGTCCACCAGTTTTGCCATGGCCCACAGCAGGTTGGCAGTTTCCTGTGGCTTAAAGTTAGCTTTCTGTGCGTTCACAGGGGGCAACAGCACGGCCACGGAATCTTTGAGCCCTGGTATCTCAAGCCTGTTGTCCACCAGTTTTGCCATGGCCCATAGCAGGTTGGCGATATTCTGGGCATTAAATTGGACTTTCTGTGCGTTCACGTGGGGCAACAGCACGGCTAAGGCCGCTTTGAGCCCTGGTGCCTGCTCCAACCCGTTGTCCACCAGTTTTGCCATGGCCCACAGCAGGTTGGCAGTTTCCTGTGGCTTAAAGTTAGCTTTCTGTGCGTTCACGTGGGGCCACAATACGGCCACGGCCTCTTTGAGCCCTGGTGTCAGCTCCTGCCCGTTGTCCACCAGTTTTGCCATGGCCCACAGCAGGCTGGTGATTTCCTGTGGTTTAAAGTAAGCTTTCTGTGCGTTCACCTGGGGCAACAACGTGGCCACGGCCTTTTTGAGCTCTGGTGCCTGCTCCAGCCCGTTGTCCACCAGCTTCGCCATGGCCCACAACAGGTTGGCTATTTCCTGTGGTTTAAAGTTAGCTTTCTGTGCGTATACGTGGGACAAAAGTGTGGAAACGTTCTCTTTAAGCTCTGGTGTCCACTCCTGCCCGTTGGCCATCAGTTTCGCCATGGCCCACAGCAAATTGGTAATATGCTGGGCATTAAATTGGGCTTTCTGTGCGTTCACGTGGGGCAACAGCGCGGCCACAGCCCCTTTGAGTTCTGGTGTTTGCTCCTGCCCTTTGTCCACCAGTTTTGCCGTGGCCCACAGCAGGTTGACGACACCCTGGGCATCAACATCCCTGGCCTGAGGTTTTTGGTTGCACTTGAATATGATTGCATCAAGTAGTGTTGACAATAAGGCAGCCTGAGTACGCTTAACACGCCCATCCATAGGTTTATGAGGGGTAAAAACACCCGCTGAAGTCAATGAATGAAGTGTGGTCGTCAGGCTTCGCCAATTCCAGCTCCGCGTGACTGTGAAATTTGGCAGCAAATGCATCAGCTGGCTTTGTTCCGCTCGATTTAACGGTCTTTTAGCAGCTGATGTGTATTTTTTAATTGAATTGGCATACAGGCCGTGATTTCTCCCATCATAGCGATGACCGAAATGATCCGATTGACTCACCAGGTCATCCATTATTTCTGGTTTGATGAGTGCCTTAAAATCTTGAGCAGGGTGTACTGAACGGCGCTGTAGATGTTGAGAAGGGCATGCGTCAGAAGAACGGTAAAATGTATTACGCCCCGGGTTAGTGCGTGGGGTATCATCCCACTGCCTGACCGTGGCATGTCTGTATCGTCCACGCCTTGAAGAAGCGGCATGGCCACCCGGTCGGTTATAATCATTATCTGATCTTGCGAATTGACCACTGATATCGGCAGAGCTTCTGTCCATAATTATATTTCATTAATTCATGGAAATATAAAAAGCAGACTGCTGTGCAGTTCAGAAGTTCATTTTGCTGAAATGTTCATATATAAGCAGTGCCGTATTTCTCATCTGCCGACCCGCTTTTAAGTGATACAGAGCCATGACCCTGTGGCGGGATGTCTATCCGGGTCTTTATTTCATCAATACATAGTTTCATTGAATTCTGGCTCCTGAGCTGGTTAACCGGGATTTCAATGACTTCAAATCCTGATTTTTGCAGCAGTGCGATTTTCAGCAGAGTCGAACCATTCCTGGTGTTGAAATCACCACTCACGTAATGAGACGGTCCCTGAACTTCAATCACCATGTTGTGGTCTGGCAGTAGCATGTCAACCGGAGGTAATGAGTTCAGACTTTTTTCTTCTTCAATCTGCAAAGAGGGAATGCATGATTGGAGTCGATTGCGGAAGTCGGCTTGAGGTTTTGACAGGTTAGTCTGGTAATGGGGGACGATCGGACACGCTCTGCCAAGCCAACTGGCGGCTATGGCAATAACGGATTGATCCTCTACATTATACGGAGATGTATTTTCCAGACGAGTAAACAGTTCATCCATGTGCTTTTCAAGCAAATTATTTTTATTGGCATTGGATTCCAGAGACAACCTGGCACAGCATACCATCACTCCCCAGAGAGACATCGATATATCTTGCTGAGATAACTGAGGGTATTGACTGATTTGGTAGACAAGATGTTCAGTCGTGGATTTAACCACATTCAGCTCAACGAGTTCACCCAGTTTCGCCATGGCCCACAGCAGGTTGGAGATATACTGAGGAATAAACTGGTCTTTGCTTGTGTTCACTTGGGACAAAAGTGCGGTCAAGGCATCGTTGAGCCCTGGTGTTTGCTCCTGCCCGTTGTTCACCAGTTTCGCCATGGCCCACAGCCGGTGGGTGATATCCCGGGCATTAAATTGGTCTTTCTGTGCGTTCATGTGGAGCAACAGCGCGGCTACGGCTTCTTTGAGTTCTGGTGTCTGCGCCTGCCCGTTGTCCACCAGTTTCGCCATGGCCCACAGCAGGTTGGTGATTTCCTGGGGGTTAAAGTTGGCTTTCAGTGCTTTCAAGTGGGGCAACAGCGTGGCCACGGCCGCTTTGAGCTCTGGTGTCAGCGCCTGCCCGTTGTCCACCAGTTTCGCCATGGCCCACAGCAGGTTGGCGATATGCTGAGGAATAAATTGGTTTTTCAGTGCTTTCAAGTGGGGCAACAGCGCGGCTACGGTTGCTTTGAGCCCTGGTGTCAGCGCCTGCCCGTTGTCCACCAGTTTCGCCATGGCCCACAGCAGGTTGGCGATATGCTGAGGAATAAATTGGTCTTTCTGTGCATTCACGTAGGGCAACAACGCGGCCACGGCCTCTTTTAGCCCAAGTGTCAGTTCCTGCCCGTTGTCCACCAGTTTCGCCATGGCCCACAGCAGGTTGGCGATACCTTGTGGTTTAAAGTTAGCTTTCTGTGCATTCACGTGGGGCAACAATGCGCCTAAGGCCTCGTTGAGCCCTGATGTCTGCTTCTGGCCGTTGTCCACCAGTTTCGCCATGGCCCACAGCAGGTTCGCGATTCCCTGTGGTTTAAAGTTAGCTTTCTGTGTGTTTACGCGGGGCAACAGCACGACTAAGGCCGCGTTGAGCTCTGGTGTCTGCTCCAGCCCGTTGTCCATCAGTTTTGCCATGGCCCACAGCAGGTTAGCGATTTCCTTTGGCTTAAAGTTAGTTTTCTGTGCGTTCACATGGGGCAACAGCACGGCCACGGCCTCGTTGAGCCCTGGTGTCAGCTCCAGCCCGTTGTCCACCAGTTTTGCCATGGCCCACAGCAGGCCGGTTATGCCCTGAGTATTAAATTGGTCTTTCTGTGCGTTCACGTGGGGCAATAACCTGGCCACTACCTCTTTGAGACCTGGTGTCCTCTTCTGCCCGTTGTCCATCAGTTTCGCCACGGCCCACAGCAGGTTGACGATTTCCTGTGGGTTAAAGTTAGCTTTCTGAGTGTTCACGTTGGGCAATAACGCGGCAATAGCCCCTTTGAGCTCTGGTGTCTGCTCATGGCCGTTGTCCACCAGTTTCGCCATGGCCCACAGCAGGTTGGCGATACCCTGAGGAATAAATTGGTCTTTTTGTGCGTTCACGTGGGGCAACAGCGCGGCCACGGCCTCTTTGAGTTCTGGTGTTTGCTCCTGCCCGTTGTCCACCAGTTTCGCCACGGCCCACAGCAGGTTGGCGATTTCCTGTGGTTTAAAGTTAGCTTGCTGTGCGTTTACGTGGGACAACAGTGCGGACACGGCCTCTTTAAGCTCTGGTGTCCACTCCTGCCCGTTGGCCATTAGTTTCGCCATGGCCCACAACAAGTTGGCAATATGCTGGGCATTAAATTGGGCTTTCTGTGCGTTCACTCGGTGCAACAGGGCGGTCACGGTCTCTTTGAGTTCTGATGTTTGCTCCTGCCCGTTGTCCACCAGTTTTGCCATGGCCCACAGCAGGTTGGCGACACCCTGGGCATCAATATACCTGGCGTGAGGTTTTTGGTTGCACTTGAATATGATTGCATCAAGTAGTGTTGACAGTAAGGCAGCCTGAGTACGCTTAACACGCTGATCCATGGGTTTATGAGGGGTAAAAACACCCGCTGAAGTCAATGAGTGGAGTGTTGTCGTAAGGCTTCGCCAGTCCCAGCGCCGTGATATGGTAAAATTTTGCAGCAAACGTATCAGCTGGCTTTGTTCCGCTCGATTTAACGGTCTTTTTGCAGCGGATGTGTATTGTTTAATTGAATTGGCATACTGGCCGTGATTTCTCCCATCATAGCGATGACCGAAATGATGCAATTTACTTACCAGGTCATCCATTACTTCCTGTTTGATGAGCGCCTTAAAATCTTGAGCAGGGTTTACTGTACGGCGCTGTAGATATTGAGAAGAGCGTGTGTCAGAAGAATGGTAAAATTCATTGCGACCCGGGTTAGTGCGTGGGTTATTATCCCACTGCCTGACCGTGGCCTGTCTGTATCGTCCACACCTCGAAGCAGCAGCACGGCCACTCGCTCGGTTATGATTATTATCGGATCTTACGTATTGACCACTGATACCGGCAGAGCTTCCGTCCATAATTATATTTCATTAATTCATGGAAATATAAAAAGCAGACTGCTGTGCGGTTCAGAAGTTCATTTTGCTGAAATGTTTATCACCGGAATATGAACACGGTTCTAGATTTCATAATTCCCCGGCTCGTCAAGGCAATCCAGGACAAACGACACCAATCATATATTGACCATTCCATGCAGGATCTTCTGACGCAAAGAGTGCTGCAAATGGCCTGCGGTTATCAGGATGCCAAATGACAGCAACCATTTGCGTAAGGACCCCATGTTCAAGCTGGCTGTCGGTCGCAGTCCTCTGAATGCCGAGACCCATCTGGCATCAGCCCCCACATTTACACGACTCGGGAAGGGCTTGTCCCGCAGGGATATATACGACCTGGCCTACGCCTTTGCAGAGCATTTTCTCAGCAGCTATAAAAAACCGCCCAAGCTGGCAGTCATTGATCTGGATCACACGGCCAGCCTGACCCACGGTGCTCAACAGTACAGTCTGTTTAATACCAAATACGGCAATACCTGCTACTTGCCACTGATGATTTTTGAAGGTTTGAGCGGGAAGTTGATCACAGCCATTCTTCGGCCGGGTAAAACACCTTCGGGACGAAAGCATGGCAGAAGCTCGCCACTGTTTGCAAACACGTACAGCTTACGCCCGATTAAATAAATTACCGATACCTTACCGGGTGCGTCTGTATGGCGAGGCTCAGTATCAGGCAAAGAGCTGGAAAGGGCTGGATACACGTGTCATATATAAGGCTGAAGTGAACCAGATGGGTGACAACCCTCGCTTTGTATTGACATCAATCAAGAATGCCTCGGCCCGGTGCGTTTATTAGCTGTTCTATTGTCCCAGAGGACAGGATGAAAACTACATCAAACACCTGATTGTCTTGCTGGTATTATCACCCAGCAAGGATTGCCAACTGCTGTATGAGTAACTTTATTGGAGCTATCCAGGGCAACTACTTGTTTTTTTGTTGTGCAGTGTCTGTGGGTAGTTGGTTCAATGGTGCAGGCTGATCAGTTACCAACGTTGCTTTGTTTAATAGTTCCCGGAGGGCAGCAATTTCCTCGCGATTTGTTTTGCAGCTCTCATTAATCTCTTTTTGTTCCCTGTATAATTGATCCAGCTTGTCCATTGGCTTTTTGTTCAATTCCTTAATATTCTTTTCAAGATTCTCAATTTTTTTCTGGTTTTCGGTAAGTTTCAAAGTATTCTGTCTCAGCCTGTTCGATAATTGTTCAAACCTTTCCACTAGTGCATTGTTTAACTGCTGTTTGTTTTTGAGCAGTAGTACATTAGTGTATTGATGCCAGGCAATGCTGCGACGATTCAGGGTGCCAGCCAGGAGATTGGCACCGCAAAATGTCATAAAACCAACAGGTTCAGGTGTTATAGGGCTAACGATGCTACCGAAAATTTCACCAAAAACTGCACAACAGGCCGAACCTGCCAGCAAATCAAAATCTAAATAGTCTAACAAGTGTTCGGACGGCGCAATCGGGGGTGGTTGCATGATTGTTAATTCCTGAAAATGAGGGCTACATACTTAGTTAGTTATTACGGCGATAGATCAAACTAAAACATTTCCTCTAATATCCGACTTTCTTTCCAGAAAAAAGTTCAAAATATTTGATTGAAGGACCTTGGCTTTTTTTTCCTCTTCCTTGTTCTTTTTTTGGGTTTGCCTGTTTGCTTCTCTGAATGCTCTTCGCCGGTTAAGTAACAGTGATGTGAGGATTGACACCCGTTATCGATGGTAACGTTTGCCTCATATACCCACCCGATTTTATAGGATACAGAACCATGGGCCTGTGGCGGGATGTCCAGCCTGGTCTTTATTTCATCAATACATCGTTTTATTGAATCCGGGTTCAAAAAGGTGTTAGTGGGGATTTCAATGACCTCAAATCCTGCTTTTTGCAGCAGTGCGATTTTCAGCAGAGTCGAACCATTCCTGGTTTTGAAATCACCACACACGTAATGAAAGGGTCCCTGAATTTCAATAATAATATTGTGGTCAGGCAGTAGCAGATCAACCGGAGGTAATGAGTTCAGACTCCTTTCTGCTTCAATTTTTAAAGAGGGAATAGATGATTGAAGTTGATCGTGGAAGTCGGTTTGATGTTTTGAAATGCTGGTCTGGTAATGGGGGACGATGGGACACGCCCTGTCAAGCCAGCTTGCGGCCATGGCAATGAGGGATTGTTCCTCTACATCGTTTGGGGATGCATTTTCGAAGCGAGTAAACAGGGCGTCCATGTGCTTTTCAAGCAAGCTGTTTTTATTGGTATTGGCATTGGCATCTGGACAGAGCCTGGCACAGCATACCAATACTCCCCAGAGAGACATCGATATATCTTGCTGAGATAACTGAGGGCATTGACTGATTTGGTAGAGAAGAAGTTCAGACGTGGATTTAACCACGTTCAGCTCAACGAGCTCACCCAGTTTCGCCATGGCCCACAGCAGGCTGGCGATATCCCGGGCATTGAGTTGGACTTTCTTTGCGTTCTCGTGGGGCAACAGCGCGGCCACGACCTCTTTGAGACCTGGTGTCTGCTCCTGCCCGTTGTCCACCAGTTTTGCCATGGCCCACAGCAGGTTGGCGATACCCTGAGGAATAAATTGGTCTTTTTGTGCGTTCACGTGGGGCAGCAATGCGGCCACAGCCTCTTTGAGTTCTGGTGTCTGCGCCTGCCCGTTGTCTACCAGTTTCGCCATGGCCCACAGCAGGTTGGCGATTTCCTGGGGTTTAAAGTTAGCTTTCAGTGCCTTCACATGGGACAGCAGCGTGGCTACGGCCGCTTTGAGCTCTGGTGTCTGCGCCTGCCCGTTGTCCACCAGTTTTGCCATGGCCCACAGCAGGTTGGCGATTTCCTGGGGGTTAAAGTTAGCTTGCAGTGCTTTCACGTGGGGCAGTAGCATGGCTATGGCCGCTTTGAGCCCTGGTGTCTGCTCCTGCCCGTTGTCCACCAGTTTCGCCATGGCCCACAGCAGGTTGACGATACCTTGTGGTATAAAGTTAGCGTTCTGTGTATTCACGTGGGGCAACAATGCGCCTGAGGCCTCTTTGAGCCCTGGTATCTGCTCCAGCCCGTTGTCCACCAGTTTCGCCATGGCCCACAGCAGGTTGGCGATATCCTGGGCATTAAATTGGACTTTCTGTGCGTTCATGTGGGGTAACAACACGGCTAAGGCCTCTTTGAGCCCTGGTGTCTGCTCCAGCCCGTTGTCCACCAGTTTCGCCATGGCCCACAGCAGGTTGGCAGTTTCCTGTGGCTTAAAGTTAGCTTTTTGTGTGTTCACAAGGGTCAACAGCACGGCCACAGCCTCTTTGAGGCCTGGTATCTGCTCCAGCCTGTTGTCCACCAGTTTCGCCATGGCCCATAGCATGTTGGCGATATGCTGGGCATCAAATTGGTCTTTCTGTGCATTCACGTTTGGCAACAGCACGACTAAGGCCTCTTTGAGCCCTGGTGTATGCTCCAGCCCGTTGTCCACCAGTTTTGCCATGGCCGACAGCAGGTTGGCATTTTCCTGTGGCTTAAAGTTAGCTTTCTGTGCGTTCAAGTGGGACAAAAGTATGGCCAAGGTCTCGTTGAGCTCTGGTGTCAGCTTCTGCCCGTTGACTACCAGTTTCGCCATGGCCCACAGCATGTTGGCGATCTGCTGAGGAATAAATTGGACTTTCTGTGCGTTCACGTGGGGCAACAGCGCGGCCACTGTCGCTTTGAACCCTGGCGTCCACTTCTGCCCGTTGTCTACCAGTTTTGCCATTGCCCACAGCTGGTTGGAGATTCCCCAGGCATCAATGTCCCTGGCTTGAGGTTTTTGGTTGCACTTGAATATGATGGCATCAAGTTGTGTTGACAATAAGTAAGCTTGAGTTAGCTTGACACGCTCATCCATGGGGTTATGAGGGGTAAAAAACCCCGCTGAAGTCAATGAATGGAGTGTTGTTGTAAGGCTTCGCCAGTCCCAACGCCGTGTTATGGTAAAATTTTGCAGCAAACGTATCAGCTGGCTTTGTTCAGCTTGATTTAACGGTCTTTTAGCAGCTGATGTGTATCTTTTAATTGAATCAGCATACAGACCGTGATGTCTCCCATCATAGCGATCACCGAAACGATAAGATTTACTCACCAGATCAGCCATTATTTCTGGTTTGATGAGCGCCTTAAAATCTTGAGCAGGGTTAACTGAACGGCGCTGTAGATGTTGAGAAGGGCGTGCGTCAGAAGAACGGTAAAATGTAGTACGCCCCGGGTTTGTTCGTGGGGTATCATCCCACTGCCTGACCGTGGCCTGTCGGTATCGTCCACGCCTCGAAGCAGCAGCACGGCCACCCGCTCGGTTATGATTATTATCGGATCTTGCGTATTGACCACTGATACCGGCAGAGCTTCCGTCCATAATTATATTTCATTACTTCATGAAAATATAAAAAGCAGACTGCTGTGCGGTTCAGAAGTTCATTTTGCTGAAATGATTATATATAAGCAGTGCCGTATTTCTCATCTGCAGACCCGCTTTTAAGTGATACGGAGCCATGACCCTGTGGCGGGATGTCCACCCTGGTCTTTATTTGATCAATATATAGTTTTATTGAATCCCGGCTCCTGAGCTGGTTAACCGGGATTTCAATGACCTCAAATCCTGCTTTTTGCAGCAGTGCGATTTTCAGCAGAGTCGAACCATTCCTGGTGTTGAAATCACCATTCACGTAATGAGACCGTCCCTGAATTTCAATCACCATGTTGTGGTCTGGCAGTAGCAGGTCAACCGGAGGTAATGAGTTCAGACTCTTTTCTTCTTCAATCTGCAAAGAGGGAATGCATGATTGGAGTTGAGTGCGAAAGTCGGCTTGAGGTTTTGACAGGTTAGTCTGGTAATGGGGGACGATCGGACACGTTCTCTCAAGCCAACTGGCGGACAGGGAAATGATGCGTTGATCTTCTTCATTATCTGGGGATGTATTTTCCAGGCGAGTAAACAGGTCATCCATGTGCTTTTCAAGCCAGTTATTTTTATTGGTATTAGAGTCTAGAGACAACCTGGCACAGCATACCATGACTCCCCAGAGAGACATCAATATCGCTTGCTGAGAGAGCTGAGGTTTTTCACTGATTCGGTAGACAAGAGATTCGAACGTCGATTTAACCACGTTCAGCTCAACGAGCTCACCCAGTTTTGCCATGGCCCAGAGCAAATTAGCGATTTGCTGTGGATTAAAGTTAGCTTTCTGTACGTTCACGTGGGGCGACAGCGCGGCCACGGTCTCTTTGATCTCTGGTGTCTGCCCCTGCCCGTCGTCCACCAGTTTCGCCATGGCCCACAGCAGGTTGGCAATACCCTGTGGTTTAAAGTTGGCTTTCTGTGCGTTCACGTGGGGCAACAGCGCGGCCACGGTCTCTTTGATCTCTGGTGTCTGCTCCTGCCCGTCGTCCACCAGTTTCGCCATGGCCCACAGCAGGTTGGCAATACCCTGTGGTTTAAAGTTGGCTTTCTGTGCGTTCACGTGGGGCAACAGCGCGGCCACGGTCTCTTTGATCTCTGGTGTCTGCTCCTGCCCGTCGTCCACCAGTTTCGCCATTGCCCACAGCAGGTTGGCGATTTCCTGTGGTTTAAAGTTAGCTTTCTGTGCGTTCACGCAGGGTAGCAGGGCGGCCACGGACTCTTTGAACCTTGGTGTCTGCTTTTGCCCTTTCTCCGCCAGTTTCGCCATCGCCCACAGCAGGTTGGCGATATGCTGAGGAATAAATTGGTCTTTCAGTGCTTTCACGTGGGGCAACAGCGCGGCCACGGCCTCGTTGAGCCCCGGTGTCCGCTCCTGCCCGTTGTCCACCAGTTTCGCCATGGCCCACAGCAGGTTGGCGATTCCCTGGGCATTAAATTGGTTTTTCTGTATGTTCACGAGGGGCAACAGCGCGGCCACGGCCTCTTTGAGCCTTGGTGTCTGCTCTTGCCCGTTATCCACCAGTTTTGCCATGGCCCACAGCAGATTGACGATTTCCTGTGGGTTAAAGTTCGCTATTTGTATGTTCACGTGGGGCAACAGCGCGGCCATGGCCTCTTTGAACTCTGGTGTCCGCTCCTGCCCGTTGTCCACCAGTTTCGCCATGGCCCACAGCAGGTTGGCGATATGCTGAGGATTAAATTTGTCTTTCTGTGCGTTCACGTGGGGCAACAGCGCGGCCATGGCCTCTTTGAACTCTGGTGTCCGCTCCTGCCCGTTGTTCACCAGTTTCGCCATGGCCCACAGCAGGTTGGCGATATGCTGAGGAATAAATTGGTCTTTCTGTGCGTTCACGTGGGGCAACAGCGCGGCCACGGCCTCTTTGAGCCCTGATGTCCACTCCTGCCCGTTGTCTACCAGTTTCGCCATGGCCCACAGCAGATTGGCTATGCCTTGGGGATCAATATTCCTCGCTTCAGGTTTTTGGTTGCAGTTAAATATTATTGCATCAAGTAGCGTTGACAATAAGGCAGCTTGAGTACGCTCAACACGCTCATCTATGGGGTTATGGAGGGTAAAAACACCCGCTGAAGTAAAGGAATGCAGTGTTGTCGTCAAGCTTCGCCAATTCCAGCTCCGCGTTGCTGTGAAATTTTGCAGCAAGCGCATCAGCTGGCTTTGTTCCGCGCGATTTAACGGTCTTTTAGCAGCTGACGTGTATTTTTTAATTGAACTGGCATATCGACCGTGATTTCTCCCATCATAGCGATGACCGAAACGATATGATTTACTCACCAGATCATCCATTACTTCTTGTTTAATGAGGGCATTGAAATCTTGAGCAGAGTTCACTGAGCGGAACATTAGATTTTGAGAAGAGCAAGCGTCAGAAGAGTGGTAAAAATCGTTACGCCCCGGGGTAGTACGGAGGGGATTATCCCACTGTTCGACTGTACCATGTCTATATTGCACACGCCTTGAAGAAGCGGCATGGTCATTCGGTTGGTTGTAATCATTATCTGATTTTGCGTATTTACTACTGATACCAGCAGAACTTCTATCCATAATTATATTTCATTAATTCATGAAAATATAAAAAGCAGACTGCTGTACAGTTCAGAAGTTCATTTTGCTGAAATGTTTATATATAAGCAGTGCCGTATTTCTCATCTGCCGACCCGCTTTTAAGTGATACAGAGCCATGATCCTGTGGCGGGATGTTTATCCTGGTCTTTATTTGATCAATGTATAGTTTTATTGAATCCCGGCTCCTGAGCTGGTTAACCGGGATTTCAATGACCTCAAATCCTGCTTTTTGCAGCAGTGCGATTTTCAGCAGAGTCGAACCATTCCTGGTGTTGAAATCACCACTCACGTAATGAGACGGTCCCTGAATTTCAATCACCATATTGTGGTCTGGCAGTAGCAGATCAACCGGAGGTAATGAGTTCAGACTCTTTTCTTCTTCAATATTCAAAGATGGAAGGCATGACTGGAGTTGATCGCGGAAGTCGGTTTGAGTTTTTGAATTGTTTGTCTGGTAATGGGGGATGACCGGACACGTTCTCCCAAGCCAACTGGTGGCCATGGAAATGATGTGTTGATCCTCTTCATTATCCGGGGATGTATTTTCCAGGCGAGTAAACAGGTCATCCATGTGCTTTTCAAGCAAGTTATTTTTATTGGCATTAGAGTCTAGAGCCAACCTGGCACACAATACCATGACTCCCCAGAGAGACATCAATATGCCTTTCTGAGAGAGCTGAGGGTGGTCAATGATTTTGTAGATAAGCGATTCGGACGTGGAGGTAACCACATTCAGCTCTACAAGCTCGCCCAGTTTCGCCATGGCCCATAGCAGGTTGGCGATTTCCTTTGGTTTAAAGTTTGCTTTCTGTGCGTTCACGAGGGGCAATAGCACGGCCACGGCCTCTTTGAGCTCTGGTGTCCGCTCCTGACCGTTGTCCATCAGTTTTACCATGGCCCACAGCAGGTTGGCGATATGCTGAGGCATAAATTGGTCTTTCTGTGCGTTCACGAGAGACAACAGCGCGGCCACAGCCTCTTTGAGACCTGGTGTCAGCTCCTGCCCGTTGTCCACGAGTTTCGCCATGGCCCACAGCAGGTTGGCGATTTCCTGTGGGTTAAAGTTAGCTTTCGCTGTGTTGACGAGTGGCAACAGCGCGGCCACGGCCTCTTTGAGCAGCGGTGTCAGCTCCTGCCCGTTGTCCACGAGTTTCGCCATGGCCCACAGCAGGTTGGCGATTTCCTGTGGTTTAAAGTTAGCTTTCTGTGCGTTCACGCAGGTTAGCAGGGCGGCGACGGCCTCTGTGAACCTTGGTGTCTGCTTTTGCCCTTTGTCCGCCAGTTTCGCCATAGCCCACAGCAGGTTGGCGATATGCTGAGGAATAAATTGGTCTTTCAGTGCTTTCACGTGGGGCAACAGCGCGGCCAAGGCTTCGTTGAGCCCTGGTGTCCGCTCCAGGCCGTTGTCCACCAGTTTCGCCATGGCCCACAGCAGGTTGGCGGTTCCCTGGGCCTTAAATTGGTTTTTCTGTATGTTCACGAGGAGCAACAGCGCGGCCACGGCCTCTTTGAGCCTTGGTGTCTGCTCTTGCCCATTATCCACCAGTTTCGCCATGGCCCACAGCAGGTTGGCGATATGCTGAGGAATAAACTGGCCTTTCTGTGCGTTCACATGGGGAAACAGCGCGGCCACGGCCTCTTTGAGCTCTGGTGTCTGCTCCTGCCCTTCGTTCGCCAGTTTCGCCATGGCCCACAGCTGGTTGGCGATATCCTGGGCATTAAATTGATCTTTCTGTGCGTTCACGTGGGGCAACAGCGCGGCTACGGCCTCTTTGAGCTCTGTTGTCTGCTCCTGCCCGCTGTCCACCAGTTTCGCCATGGCCCATAGCAGGTTGGTGATTTCCTGTGGTTTAAAGTTAGCTTTCTGTGTATTCACCTGGGGCAACAGCGCGGCCATGGCCTCTTCGAACTCTGTTGTCTGCTCCTGCCCGTTGTCCACCAGTTTCGCCATGGCCCACAGCAGGTTGGCGATAGCCTGAGGAATAAATTGGTCTTTCTGTGCGTTCACATGGGGCAACAGCACGGCCACGGTCCCTTTGAACCCTGTTATCCACTCCTGCTCGTTGTCCACCAGTTTTGCCATGGCCCACAGCAGGTTGGCGATCCCCTGGGCATTAAATTGGTCTTTCTGTGCGTTCACGAGGTGCAACAGCGTGGCCACCGTCTCGTTGAGACCGGGTGTCCGCTCTTGCCCGTTGTCCACCAGTTTGGCCATGGCCCACAGCAGGATGGTGATATGCTGAGGAATTAATTGGTCTTTCTGTTCGTTCACATGGGGCAACAGCGCGGCCACGGTCTCGTTGATCTCTGGTGTCCGCTCCTGCCCGTTGTTCACCAGTTTCGCCATGGCCCACAGCAGATTGGCAATTTGCTGGGGGATAAATTGGTCTTTATTTGCGTTTAGATGGGGCATCAGCGCGGCCACGGCCTCTTGGAACTCTGGTGTCTGCTCCTGCCCGTTGTCCACCAGTTTCGCCATGGCCCAAAGCAGGTTGGCGATTCCCCGGGCATCAATATCCCATGCTTTAGCTTTTCGGTTGCACTTGAATATTATTGCATCCAGTAGCGTCGACAATACGGCAGCTTGTGTACGCTTAACACGCTGATCCATCGGTTTATGAGGGGTAAAAACACCCGCTGAAGTAAATGAGTGCATTGTTGTCGTCAGGCTTCGCCAATTCCAACTCCGTGTTACTGTAAAATTTTGCAGCAAACGCATCAGCTGGCTTTGTTCAACCCGATTTAACGGTCTTTTAGCAGCTGACGTGTATTTTTTAATTGAATTGGCATATAGGCAGTGATCTCTCCCATCATAGCGATGACCGAAACGATACGATTTACTCACCAGGCCATCCATTATTTCCTGTTGGGTGAACGCATTAAAATCTTGAGCAGGATTTACGGAACGGCGCGGTAAATATTGAGAAGGGCATGGGGCAGAAGATTGGTAAAATTCATTACGCCCCGGGGCTGTCCGGGGGGGAGGATCCCACTGTCTGACTGTGGCATACCTGTATCGCCCACACCTTGAAGAAGCGGCATGGTCATTCGGTTGGTTGTAAGCATTATCTGATCTTGCGTATTTACCACTGATACCTGCAGAGCTTCTGTCCATAATTATATTTCATTAATTCATGAAAGTATAAAAAGCAGACTGCTGTTCTGTTCAGAAGTTCATTTTACTGTAATGCCTGTAAAACCAATCCGTTATTTTCAAATCATTTTGGGCAACAGGTATTCAACGCTGGCGCTCCATCCCTGGAATATGAACACAGTTCTTGAGTCATGATGAAAGGGAAGAGGTTATTGGCTTTTTTTTTCTCTTCCTTTTTCTTTTTGTTGGTTTGCCCGTTTGCTTTTCTAAATGTTCTTCGGCGGTTAAGTAACAGTAATCTGAGGATTGACACCCTTTATCGACGGTAACGTTTGCCTCATCTGCCCACCCGATTTTATATGATACAGAGCCATGGCCCTGAGGCGGGATGTCCACCCTGGTCTTTATTTGATCAATACATCGTTTTATTGAATCCGGGTTCCAAAAGGTGTTAGTGGGGATTTCAATGACCTCAAATCCTGCTTTTTGCAGCAGTGCGATTTTCAGCAGAGTCGAACCAGTCCTGGTTTTGAAATCACCACACACGTAATGAGAGGGTCCCTGAATTTCAATAATAATATTGTGGTCTGGCAGTAGCAGATCAACCGGAGGTAATGAGTTCAGACTCCTTTCTGCTTCAATCTGTAAAGAGGGAATACATGATTGAAGTTGATCGCGGAAGTCGGTTTGAGTTTTTGAAATGGTTGTCTGGTAATGGGGGACGATCGGACACACTCTGCCAAGCCAGCTTGCGGCCATGGCAATGATGGATTGTTCATCTCCATTGTTTGAGGCTGCATTTTCCAGGCGAGTAAACAGGCCATCCATGTGCTTTTCAAGCAAGCTGCTTTTATTGGCATTGGCATCTGGAGAGAGCCTGGCACAGCATACCAATACTCCCCAGAGAGACATCGATATATCTTGCTGAGATAACTGAGGGCATTTACTGATTTGGTAGACAAGAAGTTCAGTCGTGGATTTAACCACGTTCAGCTCAACGAGCTCACCCAGTTTCGCCATGGCCCACAGCAGGTTGGCGATTTCCTGTGGTTTAAAGTTCGCTATTTGTGTGTTTACGTGGGGTAACAGCGCGGTCACAGCTTCGTTGAGCCCCGGTGTTCGCTCCTGCCCGTTGTCCACCAGTTTTGCCATGGCCCACAGCAGATTGGTGATACCCTGTGGTTTAAAGCTAGCTTTCTGTACGTTGACGTAGGACAACAGCGCGGCCACGGCCTCGTTGAGCTCTGATGTCTGATCCTGCCCGTTGTCCACCAGTTTCGCTATGGCCCACAGCAGGTTGGCGATATCCCGGGCATTGAATTGGTCTTTCTTTGCTTTCACGTGGGGCAACAGCGCGGCCACGGCCTCTTTGAGACCTGGTGTCTGCTCCTGCCCGTTGTCCACCAGTTTTGCCATGGCCCACAGAAGGTTGGCGTTACCTTGGGCATTAAATTGGTCTTTCTGTGCGTTCACGTGGGGCAACAGCGCGGCCACGGCCTCTTTGAGACCTGGTGTCTGCTCCTGCCCGTTGTCCACCAGTTTTGCCATGGCCCACAGCAGGTTGACGATATGCTGAGGGATAAATTGGTCTTTCTGTGTGTTCACGTGGGGCAACAGCGCGACCACGGCCTCGTTGAACTCTGGTGTTTGCTCCAGTCCGTTGTCCACGAGTTTCGCCATGGCCCACAGCAGGTTGGCAATGGCCTGGGCATTAAATTGGTCTTTCTGTGTGTTCACGTGGGGCAACAGCGCAACCACGGCCTCGTTGAACTCTGGTGTTTGCTCCAGTCCGTTGTCCAGCAGTTTCGCCATGGCCCACAGCAGGTTGGCAATGGCCTGGGTATTAAATTGGTCTTTCTGTGTGTTCACATGGTACAACAACGCGGCCACGGCCTCGTTGAGCCCTGGTATCTGCTCCTGCCTGCTGACCACCAGTTTCGCCATGGCCCACAGCAGGTTGGCGATATCCTGGGCACTAAATTGGTCTTTCTGTGCGTTCACGTTGGGCATCAGCGTGGCCACAGCCTCTTTGAGCCCTGATGTCCACCCCTGACCGTTGTCTACCAGTTTCGCCATGGCCCACAGCAGGTTGGCAGTATGCTGAGGAATAAATTGGTCTTTGTGTGCGTTCACATGGGGCAACAGTGCGGTCATGGTCTCTGTGAACTCTGGTGTTCGCTCCAGCCCGTTGTCCACCAGTTTTGCCATGGCCCACAGAAGGTTGGCGTTACCCTGGGCATTAAATTGATCTTTCTTTGCGTTCACGTGGGGCAACAGCGCGGCCACGGCCTCTTTGAGCCCTGGTGTCAACTCCTGCCCGCTGTCCACCAGTTTCGTCATGGCCCACAGCAGGTTGACGATACCCTGAGCCTTAAATTGGTTTTTCTGTACGTTCACGTGGGGCAACAGCGCGGCCACAGTCTCGTTGAACTCTGGTGTCCGCTCTTGCCCGTTGTCCACCAGTTTCGCCATGGCCCACAGCAGATTGGCGATATGCTGAGGAATAAATTGGTCTTTCTGTGCGTTTACGCAGGGCAACAACGTGGCTACAGCCGCTTTGACGCCTGTTGTCTGCTCCTGTCCGTTGTCCACCAGTTTCGCCATGGCCCACAGCAGGTTGGCGATATCCTGAGTATTAAATTGGTCTTTCTGTGCGTTTACGTGGGACAACAGGGTGGCTAAGACCTCTTTGAACTCTGGTATCCGCTCCTGCCCACTGTCCACCAGTTTCGCCATGGCCCACAGCAGGTTGGCGATACCCTGGGCATTAAATTGATCTTTCTGTGCGTTTACCTGGAGCAACAATGCGGCCACGGCCTCGTTGAGTTCCGGGGTCCGCTCCTGCCCGTTGACCACCAGTTTCGCCAAGGCCCACAGCAGGTTGGCGATATGCTGAGGAATAAATTGGTCTTTCTGTGCGTTCACATGGGGCAACAGCGCGGCCACTGCCTCTTTGAGCCCTGGTGTCCAATGCTGCCCGTTGACCACCAGTTTCGCCATTGCCCACAGCTGGTTGGCGATTCCCCGGGCATCGATGTCCCTGGCTTGAGGTTTTTGGCTGCACTTGAATATGATTGCATCAAGTAGCGTTGATAATAAGGCAGCTTGAGTACACTTAACACGCTCATCCATGGGTTTATGAGGGGTAAAAACACCCGCTGAAGTCAATGAATGAAGTGTGGTCGTGAGGCTTCGCCAGTCCCAACGCCGTGTTATGGTAAAATTTTGTAGCAAACCTGTCAGCTGGCTTTGTTCCGCTCGATTTAACGGTCTTTTAGCAGCTGATGTGTATTTTTTAATTGAACTGGCATACCAGCTGTGATTTCTCCCATCATAGCGATGACCGAAACGATGCGATTGATTCACCAGATCATCCATTATTTCCTGTTTGATGAGCGCATTAAAATCTTGAGTAAGGTCTACTGAACGGCGCTGTAGATTTTGAGAAGGGCATGCGTCAGGAGAACGGTAAAATGTATTGCGCCCGGGATTAGTGCGTGGGGTATCATCCAACTGCCTGACCGTGGCATGTCGGTATCGTCCACGTCTCGAGGAAGCGGCATGGCCACCCGGTCGATTACAATCATTAACTGATCTTGCGTATTGACCACTGATACCGGCAGAGCTTGTATCCATAATTATATTTCATTAATTCATGAAAATATAAAAAGCAGACTGCTGTGCCGTTCAGAAGTTCATTTTGCTGAAATGTTTATATAAGTAGTTAACCAAATGAAATCATATTTTCTGACTAAGTGGACGGTCACTCCCGGCAACTGCTCCTGCGTAGCTCTATCTCCTGCATCCATGCAATCGTGCGGCGTTACAACGCCAGTCACATAGCAACGGCTATGCTCCCTGCGTTCTGCCTTGCATAGTAACCGTCCACTTAGCCAGAAATATACGATTCCATTTGGCCAACTACTTAAGCAGTGCCGTATTGCTCATCTGTCGACCCGCTTTTCAGTAATACAGAGCCATAACCCTGTGGCGGGGTGTCTACCCGGGTCTTTATTTGATCAATACATAATTTCATTGAATCCTCGCTCATGAGCAGGTTAATCGGGATTTCAATGACCTCAAATCCTGCTTTTTGCAGCAGTGCGATTTTCAGCAGAGTCGAACCTTTCCTGGTGTTGAAATCACCACTCACGTAATGAGACGTTCCCTGAATTTCAATCACCATGTTGTGCTCTGGCAGTAGCAGGTCAACCGGGGGTAATGAGTTCAGACTCTTTTCTTCTTCAATCTTCAAAGAAGGAATGCATGATTGGAGTTGAGCACGGAAGTCGTCGGCCTGAAGTTTTGAAACGTTTGTCTGGTAATGGGGGACGACCGGACACGCTCTGCCAAGCCAGCTTGCGGCCATGGCAATAATGGATTGATCCTCTTCATTGTCTGGATATGTATTTTCCAGGCGAGTAAACAGATCAACCATGTGCTTTTCAAGGACGTTATTTTTATTGGCATTAGAGTCTAGAAACAACCTGGCACACAATACCATGACTCCCCAGAGAGACATCAATATGTCTTTCTGAGAGAGCTGAGGGTTGTCACTGATTCGGCAGACAAGCGATTCGGACGTGGAGGTAACCACATGTAGCTCAATAAGCTGACCCAGTTTCGCCATGGCCAACAGCAAGGTGGCGATACCCTGTGGTGTAAAATTATCTTTCTGTGCGTTCACGAAGGGCAATAGCGCGGCCACAGCCTGTTTGAGCTCTGATGTCTGGTTCTGCCCGTTGTCCACCAGTTTTGCCATGGCCCACAGCAGGTTGACGATTCCCCGGGCATTGATATCCTCGACTTGAGGTTTTTGGTTGCACTTGAACGTTATTGCATCCAATAGCGTGGACAATAAAGCAGCTTGAGTGAGCTTGACACTCTGATCCACGGGCTTATGAGGGGTAAAAACGCCCGCTGAAGTCAATGAGTGACATGTTGTCGTCAGGCTTCGCCAGTTCCAGCTCCGTCTGACTGTAAAATTTTGCAGCAAAGGCATCAGTCGGCTTTGTTCAGTTCGATTTAACGGTCTTTTAGTCGCTGACGTGTAATTTTTAATTGAACTGGCATATTGACCGTGATCTCTCCCATCATAGCGATGACCGAAACGACTCGTTTTACTCACCAGGTCATCCATTCTTACTGGGTTGATGAGCGTCTTAAAATCTCGAGCAGGGTTTACTGAACGGCGCACCAGAAATTGAGAAGATAAAGCGGCTAAAAATTCACTGCACCACTGGGCTATGCGGGGGGGATCATCCCATTGTTTGACTGTGGCATGTCCATATCGCCCACACCTTGAAGAAGCGGCATAGTCATTCGGTTGGTTGTAACCATTATCTGATCTTGTGGATTTTCCACTGATACCGGCAGAGCTTCTATTCATAATTATATTTCATTATTTCATGAGAATGTAAAAAGTAGACTGCTGTTATGTTCAGAAGTTCATTTCACTGAAATATTTATAAAACCAGCTCGTTGGGGATACACATCTACTTCTTATGCCACCAATCCGTTATTTTCAAATCATTTTGGCCAACTGCTTATTGCTTTTTTTTCTCTTCCTTTTTTTGGTTTGCCTGTTTGCTTTTCTGAATGCTCTTCGGCGGTTAAGTAACAGTGATCTGAGGATTGACCCCCTTTATCGGCGGTAGCGTTTGCCTCATCTGCCCACCCGATTTTATGTGATACAGAGCCATGGCCCTGCGGCGGGATGTCCACTCTGGTCTTTATTTGATCAATATATCGTTTTATTGAATCCGGGTTCGAAAGCGATTTAGTCGGGATTTCAATGACCTCAAATCCTGATTTTTGCAGCAGTGCGATTTTCAGCAGAGTCGAACCATTCCTGGTTTTGAAATCACCACACAGGTAATGAGAGGGCCCCTGAACTTCAATAATAATATTGTGATCTGGCAGTAGCAGATCAACCGGAGGTAATGAGTTCAGACTCCTTTCTGCGGCAATCTTTAAAGAGGGAATGCATGATTGAAGTTGATCGCGAAAGTCGGTTTGAGTTTTTGACATGTTAGTCTGGTAATGGGGGATGATCGGACACGCTCTGCCAAGCCAGCTTGCGGCCATGGCAATGATGGATTGATCCTCTTCACTGGCTGGTGATGTATTTTTCAGGCGAGTAAACAGGTCATCTATGTGCTTTTCAAGCACGTTATTTTTATTGGCGTTGGAGACAAGAGATAACCTGGCACAGCATACCATTACTGCCCAGAGAGACATCAATATCGCTTGCTGAGAGAATTGAGCGTTGTCACTGATTCGGTAGACAAGCGATTCGAACGTAGAGGTAACCACGCTCAGCTCAACGAGTTCACCCAGCTTCGCCATGGCCCACAGCAGGTTGGCGATACCCTGAGGATTAAATTGGTCTTTCTGTGAGTTCACGTGGGGCAACAGCACGGCCAAGGCTTCTTTGAGCTCTGCTGACTTTTCCTGCCCGTTGTCCAGCAGTTTCGCCATGACCCAGAGCAGGTTGGTGATACCCTGAGCACTAAATTGGCCTTTCTGTACGTTCACGCTGGGCAGCAGCGCCGCCACAGCCTCGTTGAGCTGTGGTGTTCGCTTCTGCCCGCTTCCTACCAGTTTCGCCATGGCCCACAGCAGGTTGGCGATACCCTGAGGATTAAATTGGTCTTTCTGTGCGATCACGTGGTGCAACAGCGCGGCCACGGCCTCGTTGAGCCCTGGTGTCTGCTCCTGCCCGTTGTCCACCAGTTTCGCCATGGCCCACAGCAGGTTGGCGATTTCCTGTGGTTTAAATTTAGCTTTCTGTGCGTTTACGTGGGGCAGCAGGACGGCCACGGCCTCTATGCTCACTGGTGTCTGCTCCTGCCCGTTGTCCACCAGTTTTGCCATGGCCCACAGCAGATTGGCGATATGCTGAGGAATAAATTGGTCTTTCTGTGCGATCACGTGGGGCAACAGTGCAGCCACGGCCTCGTTGAGCCCTGGTGTCCACTCCCCATTGTTCACCAGTTTCGCCATGGCCCACAGCAGGTTGGCGATTTCCTGTGGTTTAAAGTTCGCTATTTGTGTGTTTACGTGGGGTAACAGCGCGGCCACAGCTTCCTTGAGCCTTGGTCTTCGCTTCTGCCCGTTGTCCACCAGTTTTGCCATGGCCCACAGCAGGTTGGCAATATGCTGAGGAATAAATTGGTCTTTTTGTACTTTGACGTGGGGCAACAGCGCGGCCACGGCCTCGTTGAGCCCTGGTGTCCGCTCCTTCCCGTTGTCCACCAGTTTCGCCATGGCCCACAGCAGGTTAGCGATATGCTGTGGTTTAAAGTTCGCTATTGGTGTGGTTACGTGGGGTAACAGCGCGGCCACAGCTTCGTTGAGCCCTGGTGTTCGCTCCAGCCCGTTGTCCACCAGTTTCGCCATGGCCCACATCAGGTTGGCAAGATGCTGAGGAATAAATTGGTCTTTTTGTACTTTCACGTGGGGCAACAGCGCGGCCACAGCCTCGTTGAGCCCTGGTGTCCGCTCCTGCCCGTTGTCCACCAGTTTCGCCATGGCCCATAGCAGGTTGGCGATATGCTGAGGAATAAATTGTTTTTTCTGTGCGTTCACGAGGGGCAACAGCGCTGCCACGGCCTCGTTGAGCTCTGGTGTCTGCTCCTGCCCGTTGTCCACCAGTTTCGCCATGGCCCACAGCAGGTTGGCGATATGCTGAGGAATAAATTGTTTTTTCTGTATATTCACATGGGACAACAGCGCGGCCACGGCCTGTTTGAGCCCTGGTGTCCGCTTCTGCCCGTTGTCCACCAGTTTCGCCATGGCCCACAGCAGGTTGGCGATATGCTGAGGAATAAATTGGTCTTTCTGTACCTTCACGTGGGGCAACAGCGCGGCCACGGCTTCGTTGAGTGCTGGTGTCCGCTCCTGCCCGTTGCCCACCAGTTTTGCCATGGCCCACAGCAGGTTGGCAATTTCCTGTGGTTTAAAATTAGCTTTCTGTGCGTTCACATGGGGCAACAGCGCGGCTACCGCCTCGTTGAACTCTGTTGTCAGCTGCTGCCCGTTGTCCACCAGTTTCGCCATGGCCCACAACAGATTGGCGATGCCCTGTGGTATAAAGTTAGCTTTCTGTACGTTCACGTGGGGCAGCAGCGCGGCTACGGCCTCTTTGAGCTCTGGTATCAGCTCCTGCCCGTTGTCCACCAGTTTCGCCATGGCCCACAGCTGGTTGGCAATTCCCCGGGCATCAATATCCCTGGCTTCAGGTTTTTGGTTGCAGTTAAATATTATTGCATCAAGTAGCGTTGACAATAAGGCAGCTTGAGTACGCTTAACACGCTCATCTATGGGGTTATGGGGGATAAAAACACCCGCTGAAGTAAATGAATGAAGTGTTGTCGTCAGGCTTCGGCAATTCCAGGTCCGCGTTGCTGTGAAATTTTGCAGCAAACGCATCAGCTGGCTTTGTTCCGCTCGATTTAAAGGTCTTTTAGACGCTGACGTGTATTTTTTAATTAAACTGGCATATAGGCCGTGAGCTCTCCCATCATAGCGATGACCGAAACGATGCGACTTATTCACCAGATCATCGATTATTTCCTGTTTGATGAGCGCATTAAAATCTTGAGCAGGGTTTACTGAACGGCACTGTAGATGTTGAGAAGGGCATGCGTCAGAAGAACGGTAAAATTTATTACGCCCCGGGTTAGTGCGTGGGGTATCATCCCACTGTCTGACTGTGGCATGTCTATATCGGCCACGCCTTGAAGAAGCGCCCTGGTCATTCGGTCGGTTATAATTATTATGTGATCTTTCGTATTTACCACTGATACCTGCAGAGCTTCTATCCATAATTATATTTCATTAATTCATGAAAATATAAAAAAGTAGACTGCTGTTTTGTTCGGAAGTTCATTTTGCTGAAATGTTTATATATAAGCAGTGCCGTATTTCTCATCTGCCGACCCGCTTTTAAGTGATACAGAGCCATGACCCTGTGGCGGGATGTCTACCCTGGTCTTTATTTGATCAATGCATCGTTTCATTGAATCCTGGCTCCTGAGCTGGTTAACCGGGATTTCAATGACCTCAAATCCTGATTTCTGCAGCAGTGCGATTTTCAGCAGAGTCGAACCATTCCTGGTGTTGAAATCACCATTCACGTAATGAGACGGTCCCTGAACTTCAATCACCATGTTGTGGGCTGGCAGTAGTAGGTCAACCGGGGGTAATGAGCTCAGACTCTGTTCTTCTTCAATCTGCAAAGAGGGAATGCATGATTGGAGTTGAGCGCGAAAGTCGGCCTGAGATTTTGACATGTTTGTCTGGTAATGGGGGACGAACGGACACGCCCTGCCAAGCCAGCTTGCGGCCATGGCAATAACGGATTGATCCTCTTCATTGTCTGGATAGGTATTTTCCAGGCGAGTAAACAGGTCATCCATGTGCTTCTCAAACACGTTATTTTTATTGGTATTAGAGTCTAGAAACAACCTGGCACACAATACCAGGACTCCCCAGAGAGACATCTTTATGTCTTTCTGAGAGAGCTGAGGGTTGTCACTGATTCTGTAGACAAGCGATTCAAACGTGGAGCTAACCACGCTCAGCTCAACGAGTTCACCCAGTTTCGCCATGGCCCACAGCAGGTTGGCGATCCCCCAGGCATTAAATTGGTCTTTTTGTACGTCCACCTGGGGCAACAGCGTTACTACGGCCTCGTTGAGCCCTGGTGTTCGCTCTTGTCCGTTGTCCACCAGTTTTGTCATAGCCCACAGCAGGTTAACAATATTCTGAGCAATAAATTGGTCTTTTTTGGCATTCACGTGGGGCAACAGCACGACGACGGTCTCGTTGAACTCTGGAGTCCGCTCCTGGCCGTTGTCCAGCAGTTTCGCCATGGCCCACAGCAGATTGGCAATACCCTGTTGTGTAAAGTTGGCTTTCTGTGCGCTCACGTGGGGCAACAACGAGGCCATGGCCTTGTTGAGCTCAGGTGTCCGCTCCTGCCCGTTGTCCACCAGTTTCGCCATGGCCCACAGCAGGTTGGCGATACCCTGTGGTGTAAAGTTGGCTTTCTTTTCGTTTACACGTGGTAACAGCAGAGCCACGGCCTCGTTAAGCCCTGTTGTTCGCTCCATTCCGTTATCCACCAGTTTCGCCAAGGCCCACAACAGGTTGGCGATTTCCTGTGTTTGAAAGTCAGCTTTCTGTGACTTCACGTTTAGCAACAGCGCGGCCACGGCCTCGTTGAACTCTGGAGTCCGCTCCTGCCCACTGTCCATCAGTTTTGCCATGGCCCACAGCAGGTTGGCGATAGCCCGGGCATGAAACTGTTCTTTATGTGCGTTCACGTGGGGCAACAGCGCGGCCATGGCCTCGTTGAACTCTGGTGTTCGCTCCTGCCCGTTGTCCACCAGTTTTGCCATGGCCCACAGCAGGTTGGTGATACCCTGTGGTTTAAAGTTCGCTTTCTGTGCCTTCACATGGGGCAACAGCGCGTACACGGCCTCGTTGAGTCCTGGTGTCTGTTTCTGCCCGTTGTCCACCAGTTTTGCCATGGCCCACAGCACGTTGGCGATATGCTGAGGCGTAAATTGGTCTTTCTGTGCGTTCACGTGGGGCAACAGCGCATCCACGGCCTCGTTGAGTCCTGGCGTCTGTTTCTGCCCATTGTCCACCAGTTTTGCCATGGCCCACAGCAGGTTGGTGATACCCTGGGCATGAAATTGGCCTTTCTGTGCGTTCACGTGAGGCAACAGGGCGGCCACAGCCTCGTTGAGTTCTGGTGTCTGCTCCTGGCCGTTGTCCACCAGTTTCGCCATGGCCCACAGCAGTTTGGTGATTCCCTGTGGTTCAAAGTTAGCTTTCTGAGCGCTCACTTGCGGCATCAGCGCGGCCACGGACTCTTTGAGCCCCGGTATCCACTCCTGCCCGTTGTCCACCAGTTTCGCCATAGCCCAGAGCAGATTGGGGATAGCCTGAGGAATGCATTGGCCTTCCTGTACGTTCACGCGAGGCAACAGCGCGGCCACGGCCTCTTTGAGCGCTGGTGTCTGCTCCTGCCCGTTGTCCACCAGTTTCGCCATGGCCCACAGCAGGTTGGCGATATGCTGAGAAATAAATTGGTCTTTCTCTGTGTTTACGCAGGGCAACAACCCGGCCACGGCCTCGTTGAGCCCCGGAGTTTGCTCCTGCCCGTTGTCCATCAGTTTTGCCATAGCCCAAAGCAGGTTGGCGATTTCCCGTGATTTAAAGTCAGCTTTCTGTGTTTTCACGCAGGGCAACAGGGCGGCCACGGCCTCGTTGAGCGCTGGTGTCTGCTCCTGCCCGTTGTCCACCAGTTTCGCCATAGCCCACAGGAGGCTGGTGATTTCCTGTGGTATAAAGTGAGCTTTCTGTGTTGTCACGTAGGGCAACAGTGCAGCCACAGTCTCTTTCAGCTTTGTTGTCTGCTTTTGCCCGTTGTCCACCAGTTTCGCCATGGCCCACAACAGATTGGTGATATCCTGGGCATTCAATTGGTCTTTCTGTGCGTTCACGTGGAGCAACAGCGCGGCTACGGCCTCGTTGAACTCTGGTGTCTGCTCCTGCCCGTTGTCCAACAGTTTCGCCATGGCCCATAGCAGGTTGGCGATTTCCCGTGGTTTAAAATCAGCTTGCTGTGCGTTCACGCGGGTCAACAGGGCAGCCATGGCCTCATTGAGTTCTGGTGTCTGCACCTGGCCGTTGTCCGTCAGTTTCGCCATGGCCCACAGCAGGTTGGCGATATGCTGAGGAATAAATTGGTCTTTCTGCTCATTCATGTGAGGCAACAGCGCGGCCACGGCCTCTTTGAACTCTGGTGTGCGCAGCTGGCCGTTGTCCACCAGTTTCGCCATGGCCCACAGCAGGTTGGCGATTCCCCGGGCATCAATATCCCATGCTTTAGCTTTTCGGTTGCATTTGAAAATTATTGCATCCAGCAGTGTCGACAACAGGCCAGCTTGTGTACGCTTAACACGCTGATCCATAGGTTTATGGGGGGTAAAAACACCTGCTGAAGTAAATGAGTGCAGTGTTGTCGTCAGGCTTAGCCAATTCCAGCTCCGCGTTGCAGTGAAATTTTGCAGCAAACGCATCAGCTGGCTTTGTTCAGCTCGATTTAATGGTCTTTTAGACGCTGACGTGTATTTTTTAATTGAACTGGCATATAGGCCGTGATCTCTCCCATCATAGCGATGACCGAAACGATACGATTTACTCACCAGGCCATCCATTATTTCCTGTTGGGTGAGCGCATTAAAATCTTGAGCATGATTTACTGAACGGCGCAGTAGATATTGAGCAGGGCGTGGGGCAGAAGAATGGTAAAATTCATTACGCCCCGTGGCTGTGCGGGAAGGAGGATCCCATTGTCTGACTGTGGCATGCCTGTATCGCCCACGCCTTGAAGAAGCGGCATGGTCATTCGGTTGGTTGTAAGCATTACCTGATCGTGCGCATTGACCGCTGATTCCGGCAGAGCTTCTATTCATAATTATATTTCATTAATTCATGAAAATATAAAAAGAAGACTGCTGTGCGGTTCAGAAGTTCATTTTGCTGAGAGGTTTACCCTGGTTTTTATTTGATCAATACATAATGTCATTGAATCCTGGTTACCAAGCTGGTTAACCGGGATTTCAATGACCTCAAATCCTGCTTTTTGCAACAGTGCGATTTTCAGCAGAGTCGACCCATTCCTGGCTTTGCAATCACCATCCACGTAATGAAAGGGGCCCTGAACCTCAATCACAATGTTGTGATCTGGCAGCAGCAGGTCAACCGGAGGTAAAAAGTTCAGACTCTTTTCTTCTTCAATCTGCAAAGTGGGAAGGCATAATTGGAGTTGCTCACGGAAGAAGGTTTGAGGTTTTGAAATGACGGTCTGGTAACGGGGGAAGAACGGACAAGGTACCCCAAGCCAACTTGCGGCCATGGCAATGATGGATTGATCTTCTTCATTGTCCGGGAAGTCTGTTTTCAGCCGGGTAAACAGTTCATCCATAGGCTTTTCAAACTCATTATTTTTATTGCCATTGGAGACCAGGGACAGCCTGGCACAGCATACCATTACTCCCCAGAGAGACATCAATATCGCTTGCCTGGAGACCTGGGGGTTGCCACTGATTCGGTAGACGAGCGATTTGAACGTCGATATCACCACGTTCAGCTCAACGAGTTCACCCAGCTTCGCCATGGCCCACAACAGGTTGGCGATATGCTGAGAAGTAAATTGATCTTTCAGTGCGTTCACGAGGGGTAACAGCGCGCCCACGGTATCATTGAACTCTGGCGTCTGCTCCTGTCCTTTGTCCATCAGTTTCGCCATGGCCCACAGCAGGTTGGCGATATGCTGAGGAATAAATTGGTCTTTCTGTGTGTTCACGTGGGGCAACAGTGCCGCCACGGCCTCGTTGAGCTCCGGCGTCTGTTCCTGCCCGTTGTCCACCAGTTTCGCCATTGCCCACAACAGGTTGGCGGTACCCTGTGGTTCAAAGTTAGCTTTCTGTGGGCTAACGTGGGGCAGCAGCGCGGCCACGGCCTCTTTGAGCCCCGGTATCCACTTCAGCCCGTTGTCCACCAGTTTCGCCATGGCCCACAGCAGGTTGACAATATGCTGAGGAATCAATTGGCCTTTCTGTGCGTTCACACAGGGCAACAGCGCGGTTATAGCCTTGATGAACTCTGTTGTCGGCTCATACCCATTGTCTACCAGTTTGGCCATGGCCCACAGCACGTTGGCGATTTCCTGTGGTTTAAAGTTAACTTTCTGCTCGTTCACGTGGGGCAACAGTGCAACCAGAGCTTCGTTGAGTTCTGGTATCCGGTCCTTCATGTTGTCCACCAGTTTCGCCATGGCCCACAGCAGGTTGGCGATGCCCTGAGGTTTAAAATTGGCTTTCTGTGCGTTCACCTGGTGCAGCAGCCCGGCCATGACCGCGTTGGGCTCTGGTGTCGACTCCCCTTTGTCCATCAGTTTTGCCATGGCCCACAGCAGGTTGGCGATATGCTGAGGAATGAATTGCTCTTTATGAGTGTTCACATGGGGTAACAACGCGGCCGCAGCTTCTTTGAGCCCCGATGTCTGCTCCAGCCCGTTGTCCGCCAGTTTCGCCATGGCCCACAGCACGTTGGCGATTTCTTGTGGTTTAAAGTTGGCTTTATCTGCGTTCACGTGTGCCAGTAGCGCGGCCACGGCCTCTTTGAGCTGTGGTGTCCGCTTCAGCCCGTTGTCCACCAGTTTCGCCATGGCCCACAGCTGGTTGGCAATATGCTGGGGAATAAATCGGTATTTCTGTGCGCTCACATGGGGCAACAGCGCGGTCACGGCCTCGTTGAACTCGGGTGTCCACTTGTGCCCGTTGTCCACCAGTTTTGCCATGCTCCAAATCAGGTTGGCGATTTCCTGACGTTTAAAGTTAGCTTTCTTTATGTCCACCTGGGACAAAAGCGCGGTCACAGCCGCATTGAAATCGGGTGTCCGCTCCTGACCGTTGTCCATCAGTTTCACCATGGCCCACAGCAGGTTGGCGACACCCTGGGCATTAAATTGTTCTTTTTGTGCCTTCACACAGGGCAACAGCGCGGCCACGTCCTTGTTGAGCCCCGGTGTCTGATCCTGGCCGTTGTCCACCAGTTTCGCCACAGCCCACAGCAGGTTGGCGATACCCTGTGGTTTAAAATTTGCTTTCTGTTCTTTCACTTTGTGCAATAGCGCGGCTACGGCCTCTTTGAGTTCTGGTGTCTGCTCCTGCCCATTGCTCACCAGTTTTGCCATGGCCCAAATCAGGTTGGCGATATGCTGGGCATTAAATTGGTCTTTCTGTGCGTTTATATGGGGCAACAGTGTGGCTACGGCTTCGTTTAGCTCAGGTTTCTGTTCCTGCCCGTTGATCACCAGTCTCGCCATGGCCCACAGCAGGTTGACGAGATGTTGAGGAGTACATTGGGCTTTCTGTTTGTTCACGCGGGGCAACAATGCGGTCACGGCATCGTTGAGTTCGGGTGTCCATTCGTGCCCGTTGACCAACAGTTTCGCAATGGCCCACAGCTGGTTGGCGATATCCTGGGCATTAAATTGATCTTTCTTTGCCTTTACGCGGGGCAACAGCGCAGTCACAGCCTTTTTGAGTTCCGGTGTCTGCTTCTGCCCGTTGTCCACCAGTTTCGCCATGGCCCACAGCAGGTTAGTGATTTCCTGTGGTTTAAAGTCAGCTTTCTGTGCGTTCACGCAGGGTAACAGGGCAGCCATGGCCTCTTTGAGTTCTGGTGTCTGCTCCTGGCCGTTCTCCACCAGTTTCGCTAAGGCCCACAGCAGGTTGGCGGTATGCTGAGGTATAAATTGGTCTTTCTGTGCATCCACGTGTGGCAACAGCGCGGCCACGGCCTCCCGGAACTCTGGTGTGTGCTTCTGGCCGTTGTCCACCAGTTTCGCTATGGCCCACAGCAGGTTGGCGATTCCCCGGGCATCAATATCCCATGCTGCAGCTTTGCGGTTGCACTTGAATATTATTGCAGCCAGCAGCGTTGACAATAAGGCAGCTTGTGTCCGCTTAACACGCTGATCCATGGTGTTATCAGGGGTAAAAACACCCGCTGAAGTAAATGAATGAAGTGTTGTCGTCAGGCTTCGCCAATTCCAGCTCCGTGTTACTGTGAAATTTTGCAGAAAACGCATCAGCTGGCTTTGTTCAGCTCGATTTAAAGGTCTTTTAGAAACTAACGTGTAATTTTTAATTGAACTGGCATATTGTCCGTGATCTCTCCCATCATAGCGATCACCGAAACGATTCGATTTACTCAGCAGGCCATCCATTATTGCCTGCCTGGTGAGGGTATTGAAATCTTGAGCAGGGTTTACTGAACGGTACTGTAGATGCTGTGAAGAGCGTGTGAAAGAAGAATGGTCAAATTCATTACGCCCCGGGGCAGTGCGGGGGGGATTATTCCATTGTCTGACGGTGGTATGTCTATATCGCCCACGCCTTGAAGAAGCGGTATGGTCACCCGGTTGGCTGTAACCATTATCTGATCTTGCGTATTGACCACTGATGCCGACAGAGCTTCTGTCCATAATTATATTTCATTAATTCATGGAAATATAAAAAGCAGACTGTGGTTTTGTTCAGAAGTTCATTTTGCTGGAATGTGAAAACGGTTCCTGGGTCGAGAGGAGGGGGTTCCTCGCTTTTTTTTCTTCCTCTTGGCTGGTTTGCCGGTTTGTTCTTTTGACTGTTCTTCGGCGGTTAAGTAACCGTGATCTGAGGGTTGCCTGTCATCAGCAGTAATGCATGCCTCATCTGCCCACCTTCTTTTAATTGATACAGAGCCATCCCCCTGTGGCGGGATCCCTGTCCTGGTTTTTATTTGATCAATGTATGGTTTCATTAAATCCTGATTGTCAAGGCTGTTAACCGGAATTTCAATGACCTCAAATCCTGCTTTTTGCAACAGTGCGATTTTCAGCAGAGTCGAACCATTCCTGGTGTTGAAATCACCACCCACGTAATGAGACGGTCCCTGAACTTCAATCACGATATTGTAATCTGGCAGTAGCAGGTCAACCGGAGGCAATGAGTTCAGACTCTTTTCTTCTTCAATTTTCAGAGATGGGATAGATGATTGGAGTTGATCGCGGAAGTCGGCTTGGGTTTTTGAAATGTTTGTCTGGTAATGGGGGACGACCGGACAGGTTCTGCCAAGCCAACTTGCGGCCATGATCATGATGGATTGATCCTCTTCATTATCTGGTAGGGTCTCTTCCAGGCGCGTCAACAGGTCATCCATGTGCTTTTCAAACACGTTATTTTTATTGGTTTTGGAGTCTAGAGCCAACCTGGCACAGCATACCATGACTCCCCAGAGAGACATCGATATCTCTTCCTTATTAGAAAACTGAAGGTTTTTACTGATTCGATAGACAAGCGATTCGAACGTAGAGGTAGTCAGGTTCAGCTCAACGAGTTCACCCAGCATCGCCATGGCCCACAACAGGTTGGCGATATGCTGAGAAATAAATTGCTTCTTCTTATCGTTAACATCGGATAGCAACGCGGCCACAGCTTCTTTGAGCCCTGGTGTCTGCTCCAGCCCGTTGTCCACCAGTTTCGCAATGGCCCACAGCACGTTGGCGATATGCTGAGGAATAAATTGGTCTATCTGTGTTTTCACGTGGGGTAACAGTGTAGCCACGGCCTTTTTGAGCTCCGGCGTCTGTTCATGCCCGTTGTCCACCAGTTTCGCCATGGCCCACAGCAGGTTGGCGGTACCCTGGGCATTAAATTGGTCTTTCTGTGCATTCACGTCGAGCAACAGTGCGGCCACAGCTTCTTTGAGCTCTGGAGTTTGCTCCAGCCCTTTGTCCACCAGCTTCGCCATGGCCCACAGCAGGTTGGCGATATGCTGAGGAATAAATTGCCCCTTCTGAGCGTTCACATGGGGCAACAACGCGGCCACAGCTTCTTTGAGACCTGGTGTCTGCTCCAGCCCGTTGTCCGCCAGTTTCGCCATGGCCCACAGCACGTTAGCGATTTCCTGTGGTTTAAAGTTAGCTTTCTCCGTGTTGATGCATGGCAACAGCGCGGCCATGGCCTCCTTAAACTCTGGTGATCGCTCCTGCCCGTTGTCCACCAGTTTCGCCATGGTACACAGCAGGTTGGCGATACCCTGTGGTTTAAAATTGGCTTTCTGTGCGTTCACCTGGTGCAGCAGCCCGGCAATGACCGCGTTGGGCTCAGGTGTCGACTCCCCTTTGTCCATCAGTTTTGCCAGGGCCCACAGCAGGTTGGCGATATTTTGAGGAATAAATTGCTCCTTCTGAGCGTTCACACGGGGCAACAACGCGGCCAGAGCTCCTTCGAGCCCTGGTGTCTGCTCCAGCCCGTTGTCTGCCAACTTCGCCATGGCCCACAGCACGTTAGTGATTTCCTGTGGGTTAAAGTTAGCGTTCTCCGTGTTGATGCATGGCAACAGCGCGGCCATGGCCTGGTTAAACTCTGGTGTTCGCTCCTGCCCGTTAGCCACCAGTTTCGCCATGGCCCACAGCAGGTTGGCGATATGCTGAGAAATAAATTGGTCTTTCTGTGTGTTCACGTGGGGCAACAGCGCCCCCAGGGCCTTGTTGAACTCTGGTGTCCGCTCCTGCCCGTTAGCCACCAGTTTCGCCATCGCCCACAGCAGGTTGGCGATTTCCTGATGTTTAAAGTTAGCTTTCTTTATGTCCACTTGGGACAAAAGCGCGGTCACAGCCGAGTTGAAATCGGGTGTCCGCTCCTGCCCGTTGTCCACCAGTTTCGCCATGGCCCATAGGAGGTTGGCGATTCCCTGGGCATTAAATTGGTCTTTCTGTGCGCTCACGAGGGGCAACAGCGCGGCCACGGCCTCCTTGAGCTCTGGTGTCCGCTCCTGCCCGTTGTCTACCAGTTTTGCCATAGCCCACAGCAGGTTGGCGATACCCTGGGCATTAAATGGTTTTTTTGGCATCTTCACAAAGGGCAACAGCGCGGCCGCGGCCTCTTTGAGCCCCGGTGTCAGCTTCTGCCTGTTGTCTACCAGTTTCGCCATGGCCCACAGCAGGTTGGCGATACCCTGGGCATTAAATGGTTTTTTTGGCATCTTCACAAAGGGCAACAGCGCGGCCGCGGCCTCTTTGAGCCCCGGTGTCAGCTTCTGCCCGTTGTCTACCAGTTTTGCCATGGCCCACAGCAGGTTGGCGGTATGCTGAGGTATAAATTGGTCTTTCTGTGCATCCACGTGTTGCAACAGCGCGGCCACGGCCTCTTTGAGCTCTGGTGTCCGCTTCTGGCCATTGTCTACCAGTTTTGCCATGGCCCACAGCGGGTTGGCGATATCCTGGGCATTAAATTTATCTATCTTTGCCTTCACGAATGGCAAAAGTGCGGCCAAAGCCTCTTTGAGCCCTGGTGTCAACTTATACCTGTTATCCACCAGTTTCGCCATGGCCCACAGCAGGTTAGCGATTTCCTGTGGGCTAAAGTCAGCTTTCTGTGCGTTCACGAGGGACAACAGCGATGCCACGGCCTTTTTGAACTTTGGTGTCAGCTCCTGCCCGTTCTCCACCAGTTTCGCCATGGCCCACAGCAGGTTGGCGGTATTCTGAGGTATAAATTGGTCTTTCTGTGCATCCACGTGTGGCAACAGCGCGGCCACGGCCTTTTTGAGCCCCGGTATCAGCTTCTGCCCGTTGTCTACCAGTTTCGCCATGGCCCACAGCAGGTTGGCGACCCCCTGGGCAGCAACATCCTCGTCTTGAGTTTTTTGGTTGCACTTGAATATGATTGCATCAAGTAGTGCTGACAATAAGTGAGCTTGAGTAAGCTTAACACGCTCATCCATTGGTTTATGAGGGGTGAAAACACCCGCTGAAGTAAATGAGTGAAGTGTTGTCGTCAGGCTTAACCAATTCCAGCTCCGCGTTGCGGTGAAATTTTGCAGCAAATGCATCAGCTGGCTTTGTTCCGCTCGATTTAACGGTCTTTTAGACGCTGACGTGTATTTTTTAATCGAACTGGCAAATTGACCGTGATTTTTCCCATTATAGCGATGACCGAAACGATCCGATTTTCTCACCAGATCATCCATTTTTTCCTGTTTGATGAGGGCATTAAAATCTGGAGCAGGGTTTACTGTACGGCTCTGTAGAGATTGAGAAGAGCGTGTGCCAGAAGAATGGTTAACATTACGCCCCGGGGCAGTGTGGGGGGGATTATTCGATTGTCTGGCGGTGGCATTCCTATATCGCCCACGCCTTGAAGACGCCGCATGGCTACCCGGTTGGTTGTAACCATTACCTGATCTTGCGTATTGACCACTGATACCAGCAGAGCTTCTGTCCATAACTATATTTCATTAATTCATGAAAATTTAAAAAGCAGACAGTGGTTCTGTTCAAAAGTTCATTTTGCTGAAAAGTTTACTTGAGTCATGATGGGAGGAAGACGATTACTGGCTGTTTGTTTTCTTCCTCTTTGCCGGGTTGGTTTGTTCTCCTGAATGTTCTTCGGCGGTTAAGTCACCGTGATCTGAGGGTTGCCTGTCATTAGCAGTAACGCATGCCGCATCTGCCCACCTTCTTTTAAGTGATACAGAGCCATGCCCCTGTGGCGGGATGCCTGTCCTGATCTTTATTTGATCAATATATGGTTTCATTAAATCGTTGTTCAAAAGCTGGTTAGCCGGGATTTCAATGACCTCAAATCCTGCTTTTTGCAGCAGTGCGATTTTCAGCAGAGTCGAACCATTCCTGGTTTTAAAATCACCACCCACATAATGAGAGGGACCCTGAACTTCAATCACCATGTTGTGATCTGGCAGTAGCAGGTCAACCGGAGGTAATGAGTTCAGACTCTTTTCTTCTTCAATCTGCAAAGAGGGAATGCATGATTGGAGTTGATTGCGGAAGTCGGCTTGAGGTTTTGAAACAGTTGTCTGGTAATGGGGGACGACAGGACAGGCTCTACCAAGCCAACTTGCTGCCATGGCAATAACGGATTGATCCTCTAAGTTATCCGGAGATGTATTTTTCACGCGAGTAAACAAGTCATCCATGTGCTTTTCAAGCCAGTGATTGTTATTGGCGTCTGGTGACAACCTGGCACAGCATACCATTACTCCCCAAAGGGACATCAATATCGTTTGCTGAGAGAGCTGAGGATTTTCACTGATGCGGTCGACAAGCGATTCGAACGTAGAGATAACCACGTTCAGCTCAAGGAGTTCACCCAGTTTCGCCATGGCCCACAGCAGGTTGGCGATTCCCTGGGCTTTAAATTGGTCTTTCTTTGCGTTCACGTGAGGCAACAGAGCAGTCACGGCCTCGTGAAGCCCTGTTGTTCGATCCTGCCCGCTATCCATCAGTTTCGCCATTGCCCACAGCAGGTTGGCGATACCCTGTGGTTTAAAGTTACCTTTCTGTGCGTTCACGTGTGGCAAAAGCGCAGCCACGGCCTCTTTAAGCTGTGGTGTCCTATCCTCCCCGTTGTCCAGCAGTTTCGCCATGGCCCACAGAAGGTTAGCGATTCCCAGGGCATTAAATTGGTCTTTATGTGTGTTTACGTGGGGCAACAGGGCGGCCACGGCCTTTTTGGGCTCTGTTGTTAGCTCTTGCCCGTTGTCTACAAGTTTCGCTATGGCCCACAGCAGGTTGGCGATACCCTGTGGTTTAAAGTTTGCTTTCTGTGCGCTCACGTGGGGCAACAGCGCAGCCAACGCCTCGTTGAACTCTGGTGTTCGCTTTTGCTCGTTGTCCACCAGTTTCGCCATGGCCCACAGCAGGTTGGCGATATGCTGAGGAATAAATTGGTCTTTGTTTGCGTTCACGTGGGGCAACAGCGCGGCCACGGCATCATTGAGCCCTGGTGACCACTTCTGCCCGTTGTCCAACAGTTTCGCTATGGCCCACAGCAGGTTGGCGATACCCTGGGCATCAAATTGGTCCTTCTGTGCGTTCACATGGGGCAACAGCGCAGCCACGGCCTCTTTGAGCTCTGGTGCCCGCTCTAGCCCACTGCCCACCAGTTTCGCCATGGCCCACAGCAGGTTGACAATACCCTGTGGTTTAAAGTTAGCTTTCTGTTCATTTACGTGGGGTAACAGCGTAGCCACGGCCTCGTTGAGTTCTGGTGTCTGTTCCTGTCCGTTGTCCACCAGTTTTGCCATGGCCCACAGCAGGTTGGCGATATGCTGAGGAATAAATTGGTTTTTTTGGGGTTCACGTGGGGCAAAAGTGCGGCCAAAGCCTCTTTGAGCCCTGGTGTCAACTTATACCTGTTATCCACCAGTTTCGCCATGGCCCACAGCAGGTTGGCGATACCCTGGGCATCAAATTGGTCCTTCTGTGCGTTCACATGGGGCAACAGCGCAGCCACGGCCTCTTTGAGCTCTGGTGCCCGCTCTAGCCCACTGCCCACCAGTTTCGCCATGGCCCACAGCAGGTTGACAATACCCTGTGGTTTAAAGTTAGCTTTCTGTTCATTTACGTGGGGTAACAGCGTAGCCACGGCCTCGTTGAGTTCTGGTGTCTGTTCCTGTCCGTTGTCCACCAGTTTTGCCATGGCCCACAGCAGGTTGGCGATATGCTGAGGAATAAATTGGTTTTTTTTGGGGTTCACGTGGGGCAACAATGCGGCCACAGCCTCTTTGAGCCCTGGTGTCAACTCATGCCTGTTATCCACCAGTTTCGCCATGGCCCACAGCAGGTTGGCAATTTCCTGTGGTTTAAAGTTGGTTTTCTGTGCGTTCACGAGGAGCAACAGTGCGGCCACGGCCTCGTTGAACTCTGGTGTCTGCTCCTGCCCGTTGTTCACCAGTTTCGCCATGGCCCACAGCAGGTTGGCGATTTCCTGTGGTTTAAAGTGAGCTTTCTGTGCGTTCACGAGGGGCAACAGCACGGCTACGGCCCCGTTGAGCCCTGGTGTCTGCTCGTGCCCGTTGTCCACCAGTTTCGCCATGGCCCACAGCAGGTTGGCAATTTCCTGTGGTTTAAAGTTATCTTTCTGTGCGTTCACGTCGGGCAATAGCCTGGCCAGGGCCTCATTGAGCCCCGGTGTCCGCTCCTGGCCCTTGTCCACCAGTTTCGCCATGGCCCATAGAAGGTTGGCGACACCCTGGGCATTAAATTGGTCTTTCTGTTCGTTCACGAGGGGCAACAGTGCGGCCACAGCCTCGTTGAACCCTGGTGTTCGCTCCTGCCCGCTGTCTACCAGTTTTGCCATGGCCCACAGCAGGTTGGCGACACCCTGGGCATCAATATCCCTGGATTGAGGTTTTTGGTTGCACTTGAATATTATTGCATCAAGTAGCGTTGACAGTAACGCAGCTTGAGTATGCTTAACACGCTCCTCCATGGGGTTATGAGGGGTAAATACACCCGCTGAAGTCAATGAATGAAGTGTTGTCGTCAGGCTTCGCCAATTCCAGCTCCGTGTTACGGAAAAATTTTGCAGTGAACGTATCAGCTGGCTTTGTTCGGCTCGATTTAATGGTCTTTTAGACGCTGACGTGTATTTTTTAATTGAATTGGCATATTGACCGTGATGTCTCCCATCATAGCGATCACCGAAACGATAAGATTTACTCACCAGGTCATCCATTATTTCCTGTCTGGTGAGAGCATTAAAATCTTGAGCAGGGTTTACTGAACGGTACTGTAGATGTTGAGAAGAGCGTGTGAAAGAAGAATGGTAAAATTCATTACGCACCGGGGCAGTGCGGGAGGGGTTATCCCATTGTTTGACTGTGGCATATATATATCGTCCACGCCGTGAAGAAGCGGCATGGCCACCCGGTCGGTTATAATAATTATCTGATCTTGTGTATTGACCACCGATACCAGCAGAGTTTCTATCCATAACTATATTTCATTAATTCATGAGAATATAAAAAGCAGACTGCTGTTCTGTTCAGAAGTTCATTTTGCTGGAATGTTGATCAATGTAAGCAGTGGGAGAAACTCATCTGCTCCTGATGCCAACCATCCATTATCTTCAAATCATCCGGGGCGAAATTCAGGGGCAACAGGTCTTCAGCTGGTAGAACTTTACTTGAATGTGAAAACGGTTCCTGGGTGGAAGGGAGGGGGGGGGGTACTGGCTGTTTTTTCTCTTCCTCCTGGCTGGTTTGCCGGTTTGTTCTTCTAACTGTTTTTCGGCGGTCAGGTAACCGTGATCTGAGGGTTGCCTGCCTTTATCAGCAGTAACGTATGCCGCATCTGCCCACGTTCTTTTAAGTGATACAGAGCCATGCCCCTGTGGCGGGATGCCTGTCCTGGACTTTATTTGATCAATGTATGGTTTCATTGAATCCTGAGTCAAGAGCCTGTTAACCGGAATTTCAATGACCTCAAATCCTGCTTTTTGCAACAGTGCGATTTTCAGCAGCGTCGAACCATTCCTGGTGTTGAAATCACCACCCACGTAATGAGAGGGCCCCTGAACTTCAATCACCATGTTGTGATCTGGCAGCAGCAGGTCAACCGGAGGCAATGAGTTCAGACTCTTTTCTTCTTCAATCTGCAAAGAGGGAAAGCATGATTGGAGTTGATCGCGAAAGTCGCCCTGGGTTTTTGAAATGTTTGTCGGGTAATGGGGGACGACTGGACACGCTCTCCCAAGCCAACTTGCGGCCATGGCAATGATGCGTTGATCCTCTTCATTGTCTGAGGATGTATTTTCCAGACGAGTAAACAGGTCATCCATGTGCTTTTCAAGCCAGTTATTGTTATTGGAGTCCAGAGACAATCTGGCACAGCAAACCATGACTCCCCAGAGAGACATCAATAGGTCTTGCTGTAAGAGCTGAGGGTGTTCACTGATTCGGTAAACAAGCGATTCGAACATAGAGGTCACCAGGTTCAGCTCAACGAACTCACCCAGTTTCGCTGTGGCCCACAGCAGATTGGCGATTTCCTGTGGTTTAAAGTTAGCTTTCTCCGTGTTGACGCGTGGCAACAGCGCGGCCATGGCCTCGTTAAACTCTGGTGTTCGCTCCTGCCCGTTGTCTACCAGTTTCGCGATGGCCCACAGCAGGTTGGCGATATGCTGAGGAATAAATTGGTCTTTCTTTGCGTTCACGAAGGGCAACAGCACGGCCACGGCACCTTTAAGCCCTGGTGTTCGCGCCTGCCCCTTGTCCACCAGTTTCGCCATGGCCCACAGCAGGTTGGTGATATGCTGAGGAATAAATTGGTCTTTATTTGCATTAACATAGGGCAACAGCGCCGTCACTGCCGCTTTGAGCTCTGGCGTCAGCACCTGCCCGTTGTCCACCAGTTTCGCCATGGCCCACATCAGGTTGGCGATATGCTGAGGAATAAATTGGTCTTTCTGTGCGTTCACGTGGGATAAAAGCGCGGCCACGGTCTCTTTTAGCCCTTGTGTTCGCTCTTGCCCCTTGTCTACCAGTTTTGCCATGGCCCACAGCAGGTTGGCGATACCCTGAGGTGTAAAGTTTGCTTTCTGTGCGCTCACGTGGGGCAACAGCGCAGCCACCGCCTCGTTGAGCTCCGGTGTTCGCTTTTGCCTGTTGTCCACCAGTTTCGCCATGGCCCACAGCAGGCTGGCGATTCCCGGGGCATTAAATTGGTCTTTATGTGCGTTTACGTGGGGCAACAGCGCGGCTACGGCCTTGTTGAGCCCTGGTGTCTGCTCTTGCCCGTTGTCCACCAGTTTCGCCATGGCCCACAGCAGGTTGGCGATATGCTGAGGAATAAATTGGTCTTTCTGTGCGCTCAAGTGGGGCAACAGTGCGGCCACGGCCTCGTTGAACTCTGGTGTTCGCTTTTGCCCGTTGTCCACCAGTTTCGCCATGGCCCACAGCAGGTTGGCGATACCCTGTGGTTTAAAGTTTGCTTTCTGTGTGCTCACGTGGGGCAACAGCGCAGCCACTGCCTCGTTGAACTCTGTTGTTCGCTTTTGCCCGTTGTCCACCAGTTTCGCCATGGCCCACAGCAGGTTGGCGATACCCTGTGGTGTAAAGTTAGCTTTCTGTGCGTTCACGTGGGGCAACAGTGCGGCCACGGCCTCTTTGAGCACTGGTGTTTGCTCCTGCCCGTTGTCCACCAGTTTCGCCATGGCCCACAGCAGGTTGGCGATTTCCTGTGGTTTAAAGTGAGCTTTCTGTGCGTTCACGTGGGGCAACAGCGCGGCCACGGCCTCTTTGAGTTCTGGTGTCTGCTGCCCGCTGTCGACCAGTTTTGCCATGGCCCACAGCAGGTTGGCGATTTCCTGGGGTTTAAAGTTAGCTTTCTGTGCGTTCACGTGGGGCAACAGCGCGGCCACGGCCTCGTTGAGCCCTGGTGTCTGCTCCTGCCCGTTGTCCACCAGTTTCGCCATGGCCCACAGCAGGTTGACGATTTCCTGTGGGTTAAAGTTCGCTTTTTGTGCGTTCACGTCGGGCAATAGTCTGGCCACGGCCTCATTGAGCCCTGGTGTCCGATCCTGCCCGCTGTCCACCAGTTTTGCCATGGCCCACAGCAGGTTGGCGATACCCTGAGAATTAAACAGGTCTTTCTGTGTGTTCACGTGGAACAACAGCGCGGCCACGGCCTCGTTGAGCTCTTGTGTTCGCTTCTGCCCGTTGTCCGCCAGTTTCGCCATGGCCCATAGCAGGTTGGCGATTCCCTGGGCATCAATGCCCCTGGCTTGAGGTTTTTGGTTGAGGATAAATATTATTGCATCCAATAGCGTTGACAATAAGTTAGCTTGAGTAAGCTTTACGCGTTCATCCATGGGGTTATGAGGGGTAAAAACACCCGCTGAAGTCAATGAATGAAGTGTTGTCGTCAGGCTTCGCCAATTCCAGCTCCGTGTTGCTGTGAAATTTTGCAGCAAGCGCAGCAGCTGGCTTTGTTCCGCTCGATTTAACGGTCTTTTAACAGCTGACGTGTATTTTTTAATTGAACTGGCATATTGACCGTGATCTCTCCCATCATAGCGATCACCGAAACGATAAGATTTACTCAGCAGGCCAGCCATTATTTCCTGTCTGGTGAGGGTATTGAAATCTTGAGCAGGGTTTACTGAACGGTACTGTAGATGTTGAGAAGAGCGTGTGAAAGAAGAATGGTAAAATTCATTACGCCCTGGGGCAGTGCGGGAGGGGGTATCCCATTGTCTGACTGTGGCATATCTATATCGTCCACGTCTTGAAGAAGCGGCATGGCCACCCGGTCGGTTATAATAATTATCTGATCTTGCGTATTGACCACTGATACCAGCAGAGCTTCTATCCATAACTATATTTCATTAATTCATGAGAATATAAAAAGCAGACTGCTGTTCTGTTCAGAAGTTCATTTGGGGCGAAATTCAGTGACAACAGGCCTTCAACGTTGGTAGAACTTTCCTGGAATGTGAAAACGGTTCCTGGGTCGAAGGGAGAGGATTACTGGCTGGTTGTTTTCTTCCTCTTTCCTGGTCTGCCGGTTTGCTCTTTTGAATGTTCTTCGGCGGTTAAGTAACCATGATCTGAGGGTTGCCTGCCTTTATCAGCAGTAACGTATGCCTCATCTGCCCACCTTCTTTTAACTGATACAGAGCCATGACGTTGTGACGAGATGTCTACCCTGGCCTTTATTTGATCAATACATCGTTTCATTGAATTCCGGTTCCAAAGCATGTTAATTGGGATTTCAATGACCTCAAATCCTGCTTTTTGCAACAGTGCGATTTTCAGCAGCGTCGAACCATTCCTGGTTTTGAAATCACCACCCACGTAATGAGAGGGACCCTGAACTTCAATCACCATGTTGTGATCTGGCAGTAGCAGGTCAACCGGAGGCAATGAGTTCAGACTCTTTTCTTCTTCAATCTGCAAAGAGGGAAAGCTTGATTGGAGTTGATCGCGAAAGTCGGATTGACGTTTTGACATGGTAGTCTGGTAATGGGGGACGACCGGGCACGCTCTCCCAAGCCAGCTTGCGGCCATAGCAGTGATGGATTGATCTTCTTCATTGTCTGGGGAGGTGTTTTCCAGACGAGTAAACAGGTCATCCATGTGTTTTTCAAGCCAGTTATTGTTATTGGAGTCTAGAGACAACCTGGCACAGCAAACCATTACTCCCCAGAGAGACATCAATATGTTTTGCTGTGAGAGCTGAGGGGTTTCACTGATTCGGTAAACAAGCGATTCGAACATAGAGGTAACCATGTTCAGCTCAACGAACTCACCCAGTTTCGCCGTGGCCCACAGCAGATTGGCGATTTCCTGTGGTTTAAAGTTAGCTTTCTGTGTGTTCACGTGGCGCAACAGCGCGGCCACGGCCTCGTTAAACTCTGGTGTCCGCTCCTGCCCGCTATCCACCAGTTTCGCCATGGCCCACAGCAGGTTGGCGATAGCCTGTGGTGTAAAGTTATCTTTCTGTGCGTTCACGTGTGGCAACAGCGTGGCCAGGGCCTCTTTAAGCTCTGGTGTCCTATCCTGCCCGTTGTCCAGTAGTTTCGCCATGGCCCACAGCAGGCTGGCGATTTCCTGTGGTTTAAAGTTAGCTTTCTCTGGGTTCACTTGTGGCAACAGCACGGCCACGGCCTCTTTAAGCTGCAGTGTCCGCTCCTGCCCGTTGTCCACCAGTTTCGCCGTGGCCCATAGCAGGTTGGCGATTTCCTGTGGTTTAAAGTTAGCTTTCTGTGTATTCACGTGGGGCAACAGTGCGGCCACGGCCTCTTTGAGCGCTGGTGTCCGCTTCTGCCCGCTGTCAACCAGTTTCGCCATGGCCCAAAGCAGGATGGTGATACCCTGGGCATTAAATTGGTCTTTCTGTTCGTTCACGTGGGGCAACAACGCGGCCACGGCCTCTTTGATCTCTGATGTCCGCTCCTGCCCGTTGTCCACCAGTTTCGCCATGGCCCACAGCAGGTTGGCGAAATGCTGAGGAATAAATTGGTCTTTCTGTGCATTCACGCAGGGCAGCAGCGCGGCCACGGCCTCGTTGAGCCCTGGTGTCCGCTGCTGGCCGTTGTCCACCAATTTCGCCATGGCCCACAGCAGGTTGGTAATACCCTGTGCATCAAATCGGTCTTTATGTGCGTTTACCCGAGACAACAGCGCGGGCACGGCCTCGTTGAACTCTGGTGTTCGCTCCTGCCCATTGTCCACCAGTTTCGCCATGGCCCACAGCAGGTTGGCGATTTCCTGTGGTTTAAAGTGAGCTTTCTGTGCGTTCACGCAGGGCAACAGCGCAACCACACCCTCGTTGAGCTCTGGCGTCTGCTCCTGCCCGTTATCCACCAGTTTTGCCATGGCCCACAGCAGGTTGGTGACACCCTGGGCATTAAATTGTTCTTTCTGTGCGTTCACGTGGGGCAACAGCGCGACCACGGCCTCGTTGAACTCTGGTGTCTGCTCCTGCCCGTTGTCCACCAGTTTCGCCATGGCCCACATCAGGTTGGCGATTTCCTGTGGTTTAAAGTGACCTTTCTGTGCGTTCACGTAGGGCAATAGCCTGGCCACGGCCTCATTGAGCCCTGGTGTCCGCTCCTGCCCGTTGTCCACCAGTTTCGCCATGGCCCACATCAGGTTGGCGATTTCCTGTGGTTTAAAGTGACCTTTCTGTGCGTTCACGTAGGGCAATAGCCTGGCCACGGCCTCATTGAGCCCTGGTGTCCGCTCCTGCCCGTTGTCCACCAGTTTCGCCATGGCCCACAGCAGGTTGGCAATATGTTGAGGAATAAATTGGTCCTTCTGTGTGTTCACGTGGGGCAACAGTGCGGCCACAGCCTCGTTGAGCACTGGTTTTCGCTCCTGCCCGCTGTCTACCAGTTTCGCCATGGCCCACAGCAGATTGGCGACACCCTGGGCACCAATATAGCTGGCTTCAGCTTTTTGGTTGCACTTGAATACTATTGCATCCAGCAGTGTCGACAACAGGACAGCTTGTGTACGCTTAATACGCTGATCCATAGGTTTATGGAGGGTAAAAACACCTGCTGAAGTGAATGAGTGCAGTGTTGTCGTCAGGCTTAGCCAATTCCAGCTTCGCGTTGCTGTGAAATTTTGCAGCAATCGCATCAGCTGGCTTTGTTCCGCTCGATTTAATGGTCTTTTAGACGCTGACGTGTATTTTTTAATTGAACTGGCATATAGACCGTGATCTCTCCCATCATAGCGATGACCGAAACGATAAGCTTTACTCACCAGGCTATCCATTATTTCCTGTTTGATGAGAGCATTAAAATCTTGGGCATTGCTTATTGAATGGCACAGTAGATATTGAGAAGAGTGTGTAGCAGAAGAATGGTAAATTTCATTACGCCCCGGGACCGTGCGGGATGGGTTATCCCATTGTCTGACTGTGGCATATCTATATCGTCCACGCCGTGAAGAAGCGGCCTGGTTATCCGGTTGGTTGTCATCATTGCCTGATCTTGCGTATTGACCACTGATACCAGCAGAGCTTCTATCCATAACTATATTTCATTAATTCATGAGAATATAAAAAGCAGACTGCTGTTCTGTTCAGAAGTTCATTTTGCTGGAATGTGAAAACGGTTCCTGGGTCGAAGGGCAGGGATTACTGGCTTTTTGTTTTCTTCCTGTATCCTGGTTTGCCGGTTTGCTCTTCTGAATGTTCTTCGGTGGTTAAGTAACCGTGATCTGAGGGTTGCCCGCCTTTATCAGCAGTAACGTATGCCTCATATGTCCACTCACTTTCAAGTGATACAGAACCATGCTCCTGTGGCGAGATGCCTATCCTGGTCTTTATTTGATCAATGTATGGTTTCATTAAATCCTCATTCCATAACCTGTTAACCGGAATTTCAATGACCTCAAATCCTGCTTTTTGCAACAGTGCGATTTTCAGCAGAGTCGAACCCTTCCTGGTTTTGAAATCACCACCCACGTAATGAAACGGTCCCTGAACTTCAATCACCAGGTTGTGATCTGGCAGGAGCAGGTCAACCGGAGGCAGTGAGTTCAGACTCTTTTCTTCTTCAATCTGCAAAGAGGGAAAGCATGATTGGAGTTGATCGCGGAAGTCGGATTGAGGTCTTGACCTGATAGTCTGGTAATGGGGGACGAACGGGCATGCTCTCCCAAGCCAACTGGCGGCCATGGCAATGATGCGTTGATCCTCTTCATTGTGCAGGAATGTATTTTCCAGACGGGTAAACAGGTCATCCATGTGCCTTTCAAGCCAGTTATTTTTGTTGGCATCAGAGACCAGAGACAATCTGGCACAGCATACCATTAACCCCCAGAGAGACATAAATATGTCTTGCTGAGAGAGCTGAGGATTTTCACTGATTCGGTAGACAAGCGCTTCGAACGTAGAGATAACCACGTTCAGTTCAAGGAGTTCACCCAGTTTCGCCATGGCCCACAGCAGGTTGGCGATTCCCTGTGGTTTAAAGTTAGCTTTCGCTGCGTTCACGTGAGGCAACAGCACAGCCACGGCCTCGTTAAACTCTGGTGTCCGCTCCTGCCCGCTATCCGCCAGTTTCGCAGTGGCCCACAGCAGATTGGCGATTTCCTGTGGTTTAAAGTTAGCTTTCTGTGTGTTCACGTTGCGCAATAGCGTGGCAACGGCCTTGTTAAACTCTGGTGTCCGCTCTTGCCCGCTATCCACCAGTTTCGCCATGGCCCACAGCAGGCTGGCGATTTCTTGTGGTTTAAAGCTATCTTTCTGTACGTTCACGAAGGCCAACAGCCTGGTTACGGCCTTTTTGAGCTGTGGTGTTCGCTCCAGCCCCTTATCAACCAGTTTCGCCATGGCCCAAAGCAGGTTGGCGATTTCCTGTAGTGTAAAGTTACCTTTCTGTGCGTTCACGTGGGGCAACAGCGTGGCCAAGGCCTCTTTGAGCTGTGGTGTCCGCTCCAGACCCTTATAAACCAGTTTCGCCATGGCCCATAGCAGGTTTGTGATTCCCTGGGCATTAAATTGGTCTTTATGTGCGTTTACGTGGGGCAACAGCGCGGCCACGGCCTTGTTGAGCCCTGGTGTCTGCTCGTGCCCGTTGTCCACCAGTTTCGTTATGGCCCACAGCAGGTTGGCGATATGCTGAGGAATAAATTGGTCTTTATGTGCGTTCACTTGGGATAAAAGCGCGGTCACAGTCTCTTTGAGCCCTGGTGTTTGCTCCTGCCCGTTGTCTACCAGTTTTGCCATGGCCCACAGCAGGTTGGTGATACCCTGTGGTGTAAAGTTTGCTTTCTGTGCGCTCACGTGGGGCAACAGCGCAGCCACAGCCTCTTTGAGCCCTGGTGTCAACTCATGCCTGTTATCCACCAGTTTCGCCATGGCCCATAACAGGTTGGCGATTTCCAAGGCATTAAATTGTTCTTTCTGTGCGTTTACGTGGGGTAACAGCGCGGCCACGGCTTTGTTGAGCCCTGGTGTCTGCTCTTGCTCGTTGTCCACCAGTTTCGCCATGGCCCACAGTAGGTTGGCGATATGCTGAGGATTAAATTGGTTTTTTTTTGCGTTCACGTGGGGCAACAGCGCAGCCACCGCCTCGTGGAACTCTGGTGTTCGCTTTTGCCCGTTGTCCACCAGTTTCGCCATGGCCCACAGCAGGTTGGCGATACCCTGTGGTTTAAAGTTTGCTTTCTGTGTGCTCACGTGGGGCAACAGCGCAGCCACTGCCTCGTTGAACTCTGTTGTTCGCTTTTGCCCGTTGTCCACCAGTTTCGCCATGGCCCACAGCAGGGTGGCGATACCCTGTGCTGTAAAGTTAGCTTTCTGTGCGCTCACGTGGGGCAACAGTGCGGCCTCGGCCCCGTTGAGCACCGGTGTTTGCTCCTGCCCGTTGTCCACCAGTTTCGCCATGGCCCACAGCAGGTTGGCGATTTCCTGTGGTTTAAAGTGAGCTTTCTGTGCGTTCACGTGGGGCAACAGCGTGGCTACGGCCTCTTTGAGTTCTGGTGTCTGTTCCTGCCCGTTGTCCACCAGTTTTGCCATGGCCCACAGCAGGTTGGCGATATGCTGAGGAATAAATTGGTTCTTTTTTGCGTTCACGTGGGGCAACAGTGCGGCCACAGCCTCTTTGAGTCCTGGAGTCAATTCATGCCTGTTATCCACCAGTTTCGCCATGGCCCACAGCAGGTTGGTAATGCCCTGGGTGTTAAATTGGTCTTTCTGTGCTTTAACGTGAGGCAATAGCCTGGCCACGGCCTCATTGAGCCCTGGTGTTCGCTCCTGCCCGTTGTCCACCAGTTTCGCCATGGCCCATAGCAGGTTGGCAATATGCTGAGGAATAAATTGGTCTTTCTGTGCGTTCACGTGGGGCAATAGTGCGGCCACAGCCGTGTTGAGCCCTGGTGTTCGCTCCTGCCCGCTGTCTACCAGTTTCGCCATAGCCCACAGCATGTTGGCGATTTCCTGGGCACCAACATAGCTGGCTTCATGTTTTTGGTTGCACTTGAATATTATTGCATCAAGCAGTGTTGACAATAAGGCAACTTGAGTATGCTTAACACGCTCATCTATGGGGCTATGGGTAGTAAAAACACCTGCTGAAGTAAATGAGTGGAGTGTCGTCGTCAGGCTTCGCCAATTCCAGGTCCGCGTTGCTGTGAAATTTTGCAGCAAACGCATCAGCTGGCTTTGTTCCGCTCGATTTAACGGTCGTTTAGCAGCTGACGTGTATTTTTTAATTAAGCTGGCATATTGACCGTGATGTCTCCCATCATAGCGATCACCGAAACGATAAGATTTACTCAGCAGGCCATCCATTATTTCCTGTTTGGTGAGGCTATTGAAATCTTGAGCAGGGTTTACTGAACGGTACTGTAGATGTTGAGAAGAGCGTGTGAAAGAAGAATGGTAAAATTCATTACGCCCCGGGGCAGTGCGGGAGGGGGTATCCCATTGTCTGACTGTGGTATATTTATATCGTCCACGCCTTGAAGAAGCGGTTTGGTCATCCGTTTTTTTGTCATCATTGCCTGATCTTGCGTATTGACCACTGATACCAGCAGAGCATCTATCCATAACTATATTTCATTAATTCATGGAAATATAAAAAGCAGACTGCGGTTCTGTTCAGAAGTTCATTTTGCAGTAATGTGGAAACGGTTCCTGGGTCGAAGGGAGAGGATTACTGGCTGTTTGTTTTCTTCCTCTTGGCTGGTTTACCGTTTTGTTCTTCATGATGTTCTTCGGCGGTTGAGTAACCATGATTTGAGGGTTGCCTGCCTTTATCAGCAGTAATGTATACCGCATCTGCCCAACTTCTTTTAAGTGGTACAGAGCCATGCCCCTGTGGCGGGATCCCTGTCCTGATTTTTATTTGATCAATGTATGGTTTCATTAAATCCTGATGGCAAAGCCTGTTAACCGGAATTTCAATGACCTCAAAACCTGCTTTTTGTAACAGTGCGATTTTCAGTAGAGTCGAACCATTCCTGGTGTTGAAATCACCACCCACGTAATGAGACGGTCCCTGAACTTCAATCACTATGTTGTGATCTGGCAGGAGCAGGTCAACCGGAGGTAATGAATTCAGACTCTTTTCTTCTTCAATCCGCAAAGAGGGAAAGCATGATTGGAGTTGATCGCGAAAGTCGACCTGGGTTTTTGAAATATTTGTCTGGTAATGGGGGACGACTGGACACGTTCTGCCAAGCCAAATGGCGGCCAGGGCAAGGATGGATTGATCATCTTCATTGTTCGGGAATGTATTTTCCAGGCGAGTAAACAGGTCATCCATGTTCTTTTCAAGCACGTTAATGTTATTGGTATTGGAGAACAGAGACAATCTGGCACAGCATACCATGACTCCCCAGAGAGACATCGATATGTCTTGCTGAGAGAGCTGAGGGTTGTCACTGATTCGGTAGACAAGCGATTCGAGCGTGGATGTAACCACGTTCAGGTCAACGAGTTCACCCAGTTTCGCCATAGCCCACAGCAGGTTGGCGATGCCTTGGGCATTAAATTGGTCTGTTTGTGCGTTCACGTGTGGCAACAGCGCGGCCACGGCCTCATTGAGTTCTGGTGTCTGCTCCTTCCCGCTGTCCACCAGTTTTGCCATGGCCCAGAGCAGATTGACGATTTCCTGTGGTTTAAAGTTAGCTTTCTGTGGGTTCACGTGGGGCAGCAGCCCGACCAGGGCCTCATTGAACTCCGTTGTCCGCTCCTGCCCGTTGTCCACCAGTTTCGCCATGGCCCACAGCAGGTTGGCAATACCCTGTGGTGTAAAGTTAGCTTTTTGTGCGTTCACGTGGGGTAACAGTGCGGCCACGGCCTCATTGAACTCTGTTGTCCTCTCATCGCCGTTGTCCACCATTTTCGCCATGGCCCACAGCAGGTTGGTGATACCCTGAGGTTTAAAGTTGGTTTTCTGTGCGTTTACGAGGAGCAACAGTGCGGCCACGGCCTCTTTTAGTTCTGGTGTCTGCTCCTGCCCGTTGTCCACCAGTTTCGCTATGGCCCACAGCAGGTTGGCAATTTCCTGAGGTTTAAAGTTGGTTTTCTGTGCGTTCACGAGGAGCAACAGTGCGGCCACGGCCTCTTTGAGTTCTGGTGTCTGCTCCTGCCCGTTGCCCACCAGTTTCGCCATGGCCCACAGCAGGCTGGCGATTTCCTGTGGTTTAAAGTTGGTTTTTTGTGCGTTCACGAGGAGCAACAGTGCGGCAACGGTCTGTTTGAACCCTGGTGTCAATTCATGCCTGTTATCCACCAGTTTCGCCATGGCCCACAGCAGGTTGGCGATATGCTGAGGGATAAGTTGATCTTTCTTAGCATCCAGGTAGGGCAACAGCGCGGCCACGACCTCGTTGAGCCCTGGTGACCGCTCAAGCTCGCTGTCCATCAGTTTCGCCATGGCCCACAGCAGGTTGGTAATATCCTGGGCATTGAATTGGTCTTTCTGCGCCTTCACGTGGGGCAACAACACGGCTACGGCCGCTTTAAGTTCTGGTGTCCGCTCCTCCCCTTTGTCCACCAGTTTCGCCATGGCCCACAGCAGGTTGGCGATTTCCTGTGGTGTAAAGTTAGCTTTCTGTGCGTTCACGTGGGGCAACAGCACGACCACGGCCTCGTTGAGCCCTGGTGTCTGCACCAGCCCTTTGTCAACCAGTTTCGCCATGGCCCATAGCAGGTTGGCGATATGCTGAGGAATAAATAGGTTTTTCTGTGCGTTCACGTGGGGCAACAGCCCGGCTACGGCCTCTTTGAGTTCTGGTGTCTGCTCCTGCCCGTTGTCCACCAGTTTTGCCATGGCCCACAGCAGGTTGGCGATTTCCTGTGCTTTAAAGTTAGCTATCTGTGCATTTACGTGGGGCAACAGCGTGGTCACGGCCTCTTTGAGCTCTGGAGTCTGCTCCTGCCTGTTGTCCATCAGTTTCGCCATGGCCCACAGCAGATTGGCGATACCTTGTGGTTTAAAGTTAGCTTTCTGTGCGTTCACGTAGGGCAACAGCACGGCCTCGGCCTCGTTGAGTTCTGGTGTTTGCTCCTGGCCGTTGTCTACCAGTTTCGCCATGGCCCACAGCAGGTTGGCGATTTCCTGTGGTTTAAAGTTAGCTTTCTGTACGTTCACGTGGGGCAACAACGCAACCAGAGCCTCTTTGAGCCCTGGTGTTTGCTCCTGCCCGTTGTCCACCAGTTTCGCCATGGCCCACAGCAGGTTGGCGATTTCCTGTGGTTTAAAGTTATCTTTCTGTACGTTCACGTGGGGCAACAGCGCGACCACGGCCTCATTGAACTCTGTTGTCCGCTCCTGCCCGTTGTCCACCAGTTTCGCCATGGCCCACAGCAGGTTGGCGATACCCTGTGGTCTGAAGTTAGCTTTTTGTGCGTTCAATTGGTTCAACAGCGCGGCCAAGGCCTCTTTGAGTGCTGGTATTTGCTCCTGCCCGTTGTCCACCAGTTTTGCCATGGCCCACAGCAGGTTGGCGATACCCTGTGGGTTAAAGTTAGCTTTCTGTGTGTTAACGTGGGGCAGCAGCGCGGCCACGGCCTGTTTGAGTTCTGGTGTCTGCTCCTGGCCGTTGTCCACCAGTTTCGCCATGGCCCACAGCAGGTTGGCGATACCCTGTGGGTTAAAGTTAGCTTTCTGTGTGTTAACGTGGGGCAGCAGCGCGGCCACGGCCTCGTTGAGCTCTGGCCTCCGCTTCTGCCTGTTGTCCGCCAGTTTAGCCATGGCCCATAGCAGGTTGGCGATTCCCCGTGCATCAATGTCCCTGGCTTGAGGTTTTTGGTTGCAGTTAAATATTATCGCATCAAGTAGCGTTGACAATAAGTTAGCTTGAGTAAGCTTTACACGCTCATCCATGGGGTTATGAGGGGTAAAAACACCTGCTGAAGTCAATGAATGAAGTGTTGTCGTCAGGCTTAGCCAATTCCAGCTCCGTGTTGCTGTGAAATTTTGCAGCAAACGCATCAGCTGGCTTTGTTCAGCTCGATTTAACGGTCTTTTAGCAGTTGACGTGTATTTTTTAATTGAACTGGCATATTGACCGTGAAGTCTCCCATCATAGCGATCACCGAAACGATAAGATTTACTCACCAGATCATCCATTATTTCCTGTTTGGTGAGAGCATTAAAATCTTGAGCAGGGTTTACTGAACGGTACTGTAGATGTTGAGAAGAGGGTGTGAAAGGAGAATGGTAAAATTCATTACGCCCCGGGGCAGTGCGGGAGGGGTTATCCCATTGTCTGACTGTGGCATATCTATACCGTCCACGCCTTGAAGAAGCGGCTTGGTTACCCGGTTGGTTGTAATCATTATCTGATCTTGTGTATTGACCACTGATACCAGCAGAGTTTCTATCCATAACTATATTTCATTAATTCATGAGAATATAAAAAGCAGACTGCTGTTCTGTTCAGAAGTTCATTTTGCTGGAATGTTGATAAATGTAAGCAGTGGGAGGAACTCATCTGCTCCTGATGCCACCCATCCGTTATCTTCAAAACATCCGGGGCGAAATTCAGGGGCAACAGGTCTTCAACGCTGGTAGAACTTTACTTGAATGTGAAAACGGTTCCTGGGGCGAAGGGAGGGGATTGCTGGCTGTTTTTTCTCTTCCTCTTTGCTGGTTTGCCGGTTTGTTCTTTTAAATGTTCTTGGGCAGTTAAGTAGACGTGATCTGAGGGTTGCCTGTCATCAGCAGTAACGTATGAATCATCTGCCCACCTTCTTTTAAGTGATACAGAGCCATGCCCTTGTGGCGGGAAGCCTAGCCTGGTCTTTATTTGATCAATGTATGGTTTCATTAAATCCTGACTCAAGAGCATGTTAACCGGAATTTCAATGACCTCAAATCCTGCTTTTTGCAACAGTGCGATTTTCAGCAGCGTCGAACCATTCCTGGTGTTGAAATCACCACCCACGTAATGAGAGGGCCCCTGAACTTCAATCACCATGTTGTGATCTGGCAGGAGCAGGTCAACCGGAGGCAATGAGTTCAGACTCTTTTCTTCTTCAATCTGCAAAGAGGGAAAGCATGATTGGAGTTGATCGCGAAAGTCGGCCTGGATTTTTGAAATGTTTGTCGGGTAATGGGGGACGACTGGACACGCTCTCCCAAGCCAACTGGCGGCCATGGCAATGATGCGTTGATCGTCTTCATTGTCTGAGGATGTATTTTCCAGACGAGTAAACAGCTCATCCATGTGCTTTTCAAGCCAGTTATTGTTATTGGAGTCCAGAGACAATCTGGCACAGCAAACCATGACTCCCCAGAGAGACATCAATAGGTCTTGCTGTAAGAGCTGAGGGTGTTCACTGATTCGGTAAACAAACGATTCGAACATAGAGGTCACCAGGTTCAGCTCAACGAACTCACCCAGTTTCGCGGTGGCCCACAGCAGATTGGCGATTTCCTTTGGTTTAAAGTTAGCTTTCTGTGTGTTCACGTGGCGCAATAGCGCGGCCACGGCCTCGTTGAGCTCTGATGTCCACTCCCCGTTACCCACCAGTTTCGCTATGGCCCACAGCAGGTTGGCGATTTCCTGTGGTTTAAAGTTAGCTTTCTCCGTGTTGACGCGTGGCAACAGCGCGGTCATGGCCTCGTTAAACTCTGGTGTTCGCTCCTGCCCGTTGTCCACCAGTTTCGCCATGGCCCACAGCAGGTTGGCGATATGCTGAGGAATAAATTGGTCTTTCTGTGCGTTCACGAAGGGCAACAGCACGGCCACGGCCCCTTTAAGCCCTGGTGTCTGCTCCTGCCCGTTGTCCACCAGTTTCGCCATGGCCCACAGCAGGTTGGCGATATGCTGAGGAATAAATTGGTCTTTAAATGCGTTCACGTGGGGCAACAGCGCGGCGACGGACTCGTTCAGTTCTGGTGTCCGCTCCTGCCCGTTGTCCACCAGTTTCGCCATGGCCCACAGCAGGTTGGCGATAGCCTGTGGTGTAAAGTTATCTTTCTGTGCATTCACGAGTGGCAACAGCGCGGCCACGGTCTCTTTAAGCTTTGGTGTATCCTGCCCGTTGTCCAGTAGTTTCGCCATGGCCCACAGCAGGTTAGCGATTTCCTGTGGTTTGAAGTTAGCTTTCGCTGTGTTCACGAGTGGCAGCAGCGCGGCCACGGCCTCTTTGAGCCCCGGTGTCCGCTCCTGCCCGTTGTCCACCAGTTTCGCCATGGCCCACAGCAGGTTGGCGATAGCCTGTGGTGTAAAGTTATCTTTCTGTGCGTTCACGAAGGGCAACAGCGCGGCCGTGGCCTTGTTGAGCCCTGATGTCTGCTCCAGCCCGTTGTCCACCAGTTTCGCCGTAGCCCATAGCAGGCTGGCGATTTCCTGTGGTTTGAAGTTAGCTGTCTGTGCGTTCACCTGGGGCAACAGTGAGGCCACAGCCTCTTTGAGCCCTGGTGTCTGCTCCTGCCCGTTGTCCACCAGTTTTGCCATGGCCCACAGCAGGTTGGCGATATGCTGAGGAATAAATTGGTTTTTCTTTGCGTTCACCTGGGGCAACAGTGTGGCCACAGCCTCTTTGAGCCCCGGTGTCCACTCCTGCCCGTTGTCCACCAGTTTTGACATGGCCCACAGCAGGTTGGCGATACCCTGTGGTGTAAAGTTTGCTTTCTGTGCGCTCACTTGGGGCAACAGCGCAGCCAACGCCTCGTTGAACTCTGGTGTTCGCTTTTGCCCGTTGTCCACCAGTTTCGCCATGGCCCACAGCAGGTTGGTGATATGCTGAGGAATAAATTGGTCTTTCTGTGCGTTTACGAAGGGCAACAGCACGGCCACGGCCCCTTTAAGCCCCGGTGTCCGTTCCTGCCCGTTGTCTACCAGTTTTGACATGGCCCACAGCAGGTTGGCGATTTCCCGTGGTTTGAAGTGGACTTTCTGCCCGTTCACGTGGTGCACCAGCGCGGCCAGGGCCTCGTTCAGTTCTGGTGTCCGCTCATGCCCCTTGTCCACCAGTTTTGCCATGGCCCACAGCAGGTTGGTGACACCCTGGGCATTAAATTGGTCTTTCTGTGCGTTTACGCGGGTCAACAGCGCGGCCACGGACTCGTTCAGTTCTGGTGTCCGCTCCTGCCCGTTGTCTACCAGTTTCGCCATGGCCCACAGCAGGTTGGCGATATGCTTAGGAATAAATTGGTCTTTCTGTGCGTTCACGAAGGGCAACAGCACGGCCACGGTGCCTTTAAGCCCTGGTGTCTGCTCCTGCCCGTTGTCCACCAGTTTCGCCATGGCCCACAGCAGGTTGGCGATACCCTGTGGTCTGAAGTTAGCTTTCAGTGCGCTCACGTGGGGCAACAGCCCGGCCACAGCCTCGTTGAGTTCTGGTGTCTGTTCCTGCCCGCTGTCCACCAGTTTTGCCATGGCCCACAGCAGGTTGGCGATTTCCCGTGGTTTGAAGAGAACTTTCTGCCCGTTCACGTGGTGCATCAGCGCGGCCAGGGCCTCGTTCAGTTCTGGTGTCCGCTCATGCCCGTTGTCCACCAGTTTCGCCATGGCCCACAGCAGGTTGGTGACACCTTGGGCATTAAATTGGTCTTTCTGTGCGTTTACGCGGGTCAACAGCGCGGCCACGGACTCGTTCAGTTCTGGTGTCCGCTCCTGCCCGTTGTCCACCAGTTTCGCCATGGCCCACAGCAGGTTGGCGATATGCTGAGGAATAAATTGGTCTTTCTGTGCGTTCACGAAGGGCAACAGCACGGCCACGGCCCCTTTAAGCCCTGGTGTCTGCTCCTGCCCGTTGTCCACCAGTTTCGCCATGGCCCACAGCAGGTTGGCAATTTCCTGTGGTTTAAAGTTAGCTTTTTGTGCGTTCACGTCGGGTAATAGTCTGGCCACGGCCTCGTTGAGCTCTTGTGTTCGCTCCTGCCCCTTGTCCACCAGTTTTGCCATGGCCCACAGCAGGTTGGCGATACCCTGAGAATTAAATAGGTCTTGCTGTGTGTTCACGTGGAACAACAGCGCGGCCACGGCCTCGTTGAGCTCTTGTGTTCGCTTCTGCCCGTTGTCCGCCAGTTTAGCCATGGCCCATAGCAGGTTGGCGACTCCCTGGGCATCAATGTCCCTGGCTTCAGGTTTTTGGTTGCAGATAAATATTATTGCATCCAGTAGCGTTGACAATAAGTTAGCTTGAGTAAGCTTTACACGCTCATCCATGGGGTTATGAGGGGTAAAAACACCCGCTGAAGTCAATGAATGAAGTGTTGTCGTCAGGCTTCGCCAATTCCAACTCCGTGTTGCGGTAAAATTTTGCAGCAAGCGCAGCAGCTGGCTTTGTTCCGCTCGATTTAACGGTCTTTTAGCAGCTGACGTGTATTTTTTAATTGAACTGGCATACAGACCGTGATCTCTCCCATCATAGCGATGACCGAAACGATAAGATTTACTCACCAGGTCATCCATTATTTCCTGTTTGATGAGCGCATTAAAATCCTGAGCAGGGTTTACTGAGCGGTTCTGTAGATGTTGAGAAGAGCGTGTGAAAGAAGAATGGTAAAATTCATTACGCCCGGGGACAGTGCGGGAGGGGTTATCCCATTGCCTGACTGTGGCATATCTATATCGTCCACGCCGTGAAGAAGACGCCTGGCCATTCGGTTGGTTGTCATCATTGCCTGATCTTGCGTATTGACTACTGATACCAGCAGAGCTTCTATCCATAACTGTATTTCATTAATTCATGAGAATATAAAAAGCAGACTGCGGTTCTGTTCAGAAGTTCATTTTGCTGGAATGTTGATCAATGTAAGCAGTGGGAGAAACTCATCTGCTCCTGATGCCAACCATCCGTTATCTTCAACGCATCCGGGACGAAATTCAGGGGTAACAGGTCTTCAACGCTGGTAGAACTTTCCTGGAATGTGAAAACGGTTCCAGGGTCGAAGGGAAGGGATTACTGGCTTTTTTTTCTTCCTCTTGGCTGGTTTGCCGGTTTGTTCTTCGGCGGTTAAGTAACCATGATTTGAGGGTTGCCTGCCTTTATCAGCAGTAATGCGTGCCGCATCTGCCCACCTTCTTTTGAGTGATACAGAGCCATGCCCCTGTGGCGGGATGCCTGTCCTGGTCTTTATTTGATCAATGTATGGTTTCATTAAATCCTGATTCCAAACACTGTTAACCGGAATTTCAATGACCTCAAATCCTGCTTTTTGCAACAGTGCGATTTTCAGCAGAGTCGAACCATTCCTGGTTTTGAAATCACCACCCACGTAATGAGAGGGCCCCTGAACTTCAATCACAATGTTGTGATCCGGCAGTAGCAGGTCAACCGGAGGCAGTGAGTTCAGACTCTTTTCTTCTTCAATCTGCAAAGAGGGAAAGCCTGATTGGAGTTGATCGCGAACCTCGGATTGACGTTTTGACATAGTAGTCTGGTAATGGGGGATGACCGGGCACGCTCTCCCAAGCCAACTGGCGGCCATGGCAATGATGCGTTGATCCTCTTCATTGTCTGAGGATGTATTTACCACACGTGTAAACAGGTCATCCATGTGCTTTTCAAACCAGTTATTGTTATTGGAATCCAGAGACAATCTGGCACAGCAAACCATCACTCCCCAGAGAGAAATCAATATTTCTTGCTGTGAGAGCTGAGGGTTTTCACTGATTCGGTAAACAAGCGATTCAAACATAGAGGTAACCATGTTCAGCTCAACGGACTCACCCAGTTTCGCCGTGGCCCACAGCAGATTGGCGATTTCCTTTGGTTTAAAGTTAGCTTTGTGTGCGTTCACGTGGCGCAACAGCGCGGCCACGGCCTCGTTGAACTCTGATGTCCACTCCCCGTTGTCCACCAGTTTCGCTATGGCCCACACAAGGTTGGCGATATGCTGAGGAATGAACTGATCTTTCTGTGCATTCACGTGAGGCAACAGCGCGGCCAAGGCCTTGTTGAGTTCTGGTATCCACTTCCCGTTGTCCACCCGGTTGTCCACCAGCTTCGCCATGGCCCACAGCAGGTTGGCGATATTCTGGGCATTAAATAGGTCTTTCTGTACGTTCACGTGTTGCAACAGCGCAGCCACGGCCTCGTTAAACTCTGGTGTCCGCTCTTGCCCGCTATCCACCAGTTTCGCCATGGCCCACAGCAGGTTGGCGATATGCAGAGGAATAAATTGGTCTTTCTGTGCGTTCACGAGGGGCAACAGCGCGGCCACGGCCTCTTTGAGCCCTGGTGTCTGCTCCTGCCCGTTGTCCAGTAGTTTCGCCATGGCCCACAGCATGTTGGCGATTTCCTGTGGTTTTAAGTTAGCTTTCTCTGGGTTCACTAACAGCACGGCCACGGCCTCTTTGAGTTGTGGTGTCCACTCCAGCCCGTTGTCCACCAGTTTTGCCATGGCCCATAGCAGGTTGGCGATTTCCTGTGGTTTAAAGTTAGCTTTCTGTGCGTTCACGAAGGGCAACAGCGTGGCCACGGCCTGTTTGAACTGTGGTGTTCGCTCAAGCCCCTTATCAACCAGTTTCGCCGTGGCCCAAAGCAGGTTGGCGATTTCCTGTGCTTTAAAGTGAGCTTTCTGTGCATTCACGAAGGGCAACAGCGTGGCAACGGCCTCTTTGAGCTGTGGTGTCCGCTCCAGCCCCTTATCAACCAGTTTCGCCATGGCCCACAGCAGGTTGGCGATTCCCCGGGCATTAAATTGGTCTTTATGTGTATTTACGTGGGGCAACAGCGCGACCACGGCCTTGTTGAGCCCCGGTGTCTGCTCTTGCCCGTTGTCCACCAGTTTCGCCATGGCCCACAGCAGGTTGGCGATACCCTGTGGTTTAAAGTTTGCTGTCTGTGCGCTCACGTGGGGCAACAGCGCAGCCACCGCATCGTTGCGCTCTGGTGTTCGCTTTTGCCTGTTGTCCACCAGTTTCGCCATGGCCCACAGCAGGTTGGCGATACCCTGTGGTTTAAAGTTAGCCTTCTGTGCGCTCACATGGGGCAACAGAACGGCCTCGGCTCTGCTGAGCATCGGTGTTTGCTCCTGCCCGTTGTCCACCAGTTTCGCCATGGCCCAGAGCAGGTTGGCGATTTCCTGTGGTTTAAAGTTACCTTTCTGTGCGTTCACATCGGCCAATAAGCTGGCCACGGCCTCATTGAGTTCTGGCGTCTGTTCCTGCCCGTTGTCCACCAGTTTCGCCATGGCCCACAGCAGGTTGGCAATATGTTGAGGAATAAATTGGTCCTTCTGTGCGTTCATGTGGGGCAACAGTGCGGCCACAGCCTCGTTGAGCCCTGGTTTTCGTTCCTGCCCGCTGTCTACCAGTTTCGCCATGGCCCACAGCAGGTTGGCGACACCCTGGGCACCAATATAGCTGGCTTCAGCTTTTTGGTTGCACTTGAATATTATTGCATCAAGCAGTGTTGACAATAAGGCAACTTGAGTATGCTTAACACGCTCATCTATGGGGTTATGAGGGGTAAAAACACCCGCTGAAGTAAATGAGTGCAGTGTTGTCGTCAGGCTTCGCCAATTCCATTTCCACGTTGCTGTGAAATTTTGCAGCAAATGCATCAGTTGGATTTGTTCCGCTCGATTTAACGGTCTTTTAGTAGCGAACGTGTATTTTTTTATTGAGCTGGCATATTGCCCGTGATTTCTCCCATCATAGTGATCACCGAAACGATAAGATTTACTCACCAGGCCATCCATTATTTCCTGTTTGATGAGCGCATTAAAATCTTGAGCAAGGTTTACCGAACGGCGCTGTAGATTTTGAGGAGGGCATGCACCAGGAGAATGGTAAAATTCATTGTGCCCCAGTGCAGGGCGGGGGGGATTATCCCGATGTCTGACTGTAAACTGTCTATATCGTCCACGCCTTGCAGAAGCGGTATGGTTATCCGGATGGTTGTCATCACTACCTGGTCTTGCGTATTTTCCACTGATACCAGCAGATGTTCTATGCATAATTATATTTCATTAATTCATGGAAATATTAAAAGCAGACTGCGGTTCTGTGCAGAAGTTCATTTTGTTGGATTGTGAAAACGGTTCCTGGTCGAAGGGCTGTCTCTTAGTCAGATCTCTACACCCTTTGTCATCCGGTAAGTGTGGAGACGGTCTTGCAGTTTCGCCCAGCCATCCCAAACAACTAACCATCCGGAAACGCCTGTTCGTTTAGAGTCACCCAAGGTTGGTTCTTCAGCCAAAGCATCAAAAAGAAGTTGGTTATCACCAATTAAAATTCGGTTTTGTGTTGCTCTGACAACAAACCTTTGACTGTGAGTGGTCTTGTACTGATATATTCATAAACATCGGCTTCACGATCGCAGACACTAACTACCTTGGTCATTTGGGCACCCAGCCTGTGCTCAATGCTTTCAGAGGACTGCTGCCACTTAAAACTTTCTTTTTTCTTCGTAAGGTCGCTGCTTGCGAGTGTTCCGCTTGCCGCGCTCCCCGTCGTCTCTAATCCAGCGTTGCTGATCAATCAGCCCCATTGTTCGCTCAGTATCAGCATCCAGAAGCAACACTGAGTGAGCCCAAATGCCTCTGGCATTGCTATTTTTTGGTTCACTATATCGCCCAGTCTGACCTGATGGAATGTTTGTAGCTGAGAGTGGTACTGTCTTCAATGGCTAACAAGAGTTGTGCATCGTGTACAGCGAGCGCGGTCGCCTGAAATCCGGCTCTGCAATAAGTAGTTAACCAAATGAAATCATATATTTCTGACTAAGTTGTCAGTCACTCTGCGGCGTTGCAACTCCGGTCACATAGCTACGGCTATGCTCCCTACGTTGCGCCTTGCATAGCAACTGCCCACTTAGCCAGAAATATACGATTCCATTTGGCCAACTACTTAGCATCCGGTTCTACAGCTTCATTTCCAATAAATCGATAGGCACCTTCAACCACTGCAAGGTTGCTTTCACAAGAGGAGGCTAAAGATGAGCCCGTGTGGGCAGCCAGCTCAGCGGCTACATGAGTTAGTCTTTTTGTACGACGCTTGTCACCTAAGTCTGAGCACTTGAAAGTATGTTCAGCCCATTGCTGAAGAGGTAGTGGTGTAAACATAGTCTTGACCTATCTCAGAAAGGATAAGTCAAGTATAGAAGTTGTGACTAAGAGACAGGTCGAAGGGAGGGGATTACTGGCTGTTTGTTTTCTTCCTCTTTGCAGGTTTGTCGGTTTGCTCTTCTAAATGCTCTTCTGCGTTTAAGTAACCGTGATCTGTGGGTTGCCTGCCTTTATCAGCAATAATGTATGCCGCATCTGCCCACCTTCTTTTAAGTGATACAGAGCCATGCCCCTGTGGCGGGATGCCTATCCTGGCCTTTATTTGATCAATGTATGGTTTCATTAAATCCTGATTCAAAAGCCTGTTAACCGAAATTTCAATCACCTCAAATCCTGCTTTTTGCAACAGTGCGATTTTCAGCAGAGTCGAACCATTCCTGGTTGTGAAATCACCACCCACGTAATGATATGGTCCCTGCACTTCAATCACCATGTTGTGATCTGGCAGTAGCAGGTCAACCGGAGGTAATGAGTTCAAACACTTTTCTTCTTCAATCCGCAAAGAGGGAATGGATGATTGGAGTTGAGCGCGGAAGTCGGCCTGAGGTTTTGAAATGGTTGTCGGGTAATGGGGGACGAACGGACACGTCCTGCGAAGCCAGCTTGCGGCCATGGCAATGATGGATTGATCTTCTTTATTGTCCGGGGAGGTGTTTTCCAGACGAGTAAACAGCTCATCGATGTGCGGTTCAAGCCAGTTATTGTTATTGGAGTCCAGAGACAATCTGGCACAGCAGACCATTACTCCCCAGAGCGACATCAATATGTCTTGCTGTGAGAGCTGAAGATTTTCACTGATTCGGTAAACAAGCGATTCAAACACAGAGGTAGCCACGTTCAGCTCAACGAACTCACCCAGTTTCGCCGTGGCCCACAGCAGGTTGGTGATTTCCCGTGGTTTAAAGTTCGCTTTCTGGGTGTTCACATGGCGCAATAGCACGGTCACGGCCTCGCTGAGCTCTGATGTCCACTCCCCGTTATCCACCAGTTTCGCCATGGCCCACACAAGGTTGGCGATTTCCTGTGGTTTAAAGTTAGCTTGCTCTGTGTTGACGTGTCGCAACAGCGCGGCCACGGCCTCGTTGAGCCCTGATATCAACGCCCCGTTGTCCGCCAGTTTCGCCATGGCCCACAGCAGGTTGGCGATATCCTGGGCATTAAATAGGTTTTTCTGTACATTCACATGTTGCAGCAGCGCGGCCACGGCCTCGTGCAGCTCTGGTGTTTGCTCCAGCCCATTGTCCACCAGTTTCGCCATAGCCCACAGCAGGTTGGCAATATGCTGAGGGTTAAATTGATTTTTCTGTGCATTCACGCCGGTAAACAGCACGGCCAGGGCGGCTTTGAGCTCTGGTGTCTGCTCCTGCCCGTTGTCCACCAGTTTCGCCATGGCCCACAGCAGGTTGGCAATATGCTGAGGAATAAATTGGTTGTTTCGTGCGCTCACTTGGGGCAACAGCGCGGCCACAGTCTCTTTGAGCCCTGGTGTCCACTCCTGCCCGTTGTCCACCCGTTTCGCCATGGCCCATAGCAGGTTGGTGATTTCCTGAGGTTTAAAGTTAGCTTTCTGTGCGTTCACGAGGGGCAACAGCGCGGCCACGGCCTTGTTGAGTTCTGGGGTTTGCTCCTGCCCGTTGTCCACCAGTTTTGCCATGGTCCACAGCAGGTTGGCGATATGCTGAGGAATAAATTGGTTTTTTTTTGCGTTCACGAGGGGCAACAGCGCGGCCACGGCCTTGTTAAGTTCTGCTGTCTGTTCCAGCCCGTTGTCCACCAGTTTTGCCACGGCCCACAGCAGGTTGGCGATATGCTGAGGAATAAATTGGTTTTTTTTTGCGTTCAGGTGGGGCAACAGTTTGGCCACAGCCTCGTTGAGCCCTGGTGTCAACTCATGTCTGTTATCCACCAGTTTCGCCATGGCCCACAGCAGGTTGGCAATGCCCTGGGCATTAAATTGGTTTTTCTGTGCGTTCACGCGGGGCAGTAGCGCAGCCACGGCCTGGTTAAGCTCTGGTACCAACTGCTGCCCGTTGTCCACCAGTTTCGCCATGGCCCACAGCAGGTTGCTGATGCCCTGGGCATTAAATTGGTCTTTGTGGGTGTTCACAAGGGGCAACAGTGCGGCCACAGCTTTGTTGAGTCCTGATTTTTGCTCCTGCTCGCTGTCTACCAGTTTTGCCATGACCCACAGCAGGTTGACGACACCCTGGGCATCAATATCCCTGGCTGGAGGTTTTTGGTTGCACTTGAATATGATGGCATCAAGTAGCGTTGACAGTAAGGCCGCTTGAGTACGCTTAACCCGCTCCTCCATGGGCTTATGAGGGGTAAATACACCCGCTGAAGTCAATGAATGCAGTGTTGTCGTTAGGCTTCGCCAATTCCAGCTTCGTGTTACGGAAAAATTTTGCAGTAAAGGTATCAGCTGGCTTTGTTCGTCTCGATTTAATGGTCTTTTAGCAGCTGACGTGTATTTTTTAATTGAACTGGCATATAGGCCGTGATCTCTCCCATCATAGCGATCACCGAAACGATCCGATTTATTCACCCAGCCAATGATTATTTCTTCTTTTATGAGGGCATTAAAATCTTGAGCAAGGTTTACTGAACGGTGCAGTAGATTTTGAGGAGGGCATGCGTCAGGTGAATAGTAAAATTCATTGTGCCCCGGGGCAGGATGGGAAGGATTATTCCGATGTCTGACTGTACACTGTCTATATCGTCCACCCCTTGCAGAAGCGGTATGGTTATCCGGCTGGTTGTCATCATTACCTGATCTTGCGTATTGATCACTGATACCAGCAGAGCATCTATTCATAACTATATTTCATTAATTCATGAGAATATAAAAAGCAGACTGCGGTTCTGTTCAGAAGTTCATTTTGCAGGAATGTGAAAACAGTTTCTGGATCGAAGGGAGGGGATTACTGGCTGTTTTTTTCTTCCTCTTGGCTGGTTTGCGGGTTTGTTCTTGTAAATGTTCTTCGGCGGTTAAGTGACCGTGATCTGAGGGTTGCCTGCCTTTATCAGCAGTAACGTATGGCGCATCTGCCCACCTTCTTTTAAGTGATACAGAGCCATGCCCTTGTGGCGGTATGCCTGTCCTGGTCTTTATTTGATCAATGTATGGTTTCATTAAATCCTGATTCCAAAGCCTGTTAACCGGAATTTCAATGACCTCAAATCCTGCTTTTTGCAACAGTGCGATTTTCAGCAGAGTCGAACCATTCCTGGTGTTGAAATCACCACCCACGTAATGAGAGGGCCCCTGAACTTCAATCACCATGTTGTGATCTGGCAGGAGCAGGTCAACCGGAGGCAGTGAATTCAGACTCTTTTCTTCTTCAATCTGCAAAGAGGGAAAGCATGATTGGAGTTGATCACGGAAGTCGGATTGAGGTTTTGACCTGATAGTCTGGTAATGAGGGACGAACGGGCACGCTCTCCCAAGCCAACTGGCGGCCATGGCAATGATGCGTTGATCCTCTTCATTGTGCAGGAATGTATTTTCCAGACGGGTAAACAGGTCATCCATGTGCTTTTCAAGCCAGTTATTTTTGTTGGCATCAGAGACCAGAGCCAATCTGGCACAACATACCATTAACCCCCAGAGAGACATAAATATGTCTTGCTGAGAGAGCTGAGGGTTGTCACTGATTCGGTAGACAAGCGATTCGAACGTGGATGTAACCACGTTCAGGTCAACGAGTTCACCCAGTTTCGCCATAGCCCACAGCAGGTTGGCGATGCCCTGGTCATTAAATTGGTCTTTTTGTGCGTTCACGTGTGGCAACAGCGCGGCCACGGCCTCATTGAGTTCTGGTGTCTGCTCCTTCCCGCTGTCCACCAGTTTTGCCATGGCCCAGAGCAGATTGACGATTTCCTGTGGTTTAAAGTTAGCTTTCTGTGGGTTCACGTGGGGCAGCAGCCCGACCACGGCCTCATTGAACTCCGTTGTCCGCTCCTGCCCGTTGTCCACCAGTTTCCCCATGGACCACAGCAGGTTGGCAATACCCTGTGGTGTAAAGTTAGCTTTTTGTGCGTTCACGTGGGGTAACAGTGCGGCCACGGCCTCATTGAACTCTGTTGTCCTCTCCTCGCTGTTGTCCACCATTTTCGCCATGGCCCACAGCAGGTTGGTGATACCCTGAGGTTTAAAGTTGGTTTTCTGTGCGTTTACGAGGAGCAACAGTGCGGCCACGGCCTCTTTGAGTTCTGGTGTCTGCTCCCGCCCGTTGTCCACCAGTTTCGCTATGGCCCACAGCAGGTTGGCAATTTCCTGAGGTTTAAAGTTGGTTTTCTGTGCGTTCACGAGGAGCAACAGTGCGGCCACGGTCTGTCTGAACCCTGGTGTTTGCTCCTGCCCATTGTCCACCAGTTTCGCCATGGCCCACAGCAGGTTGGCGATATGCTGAGGAATAAATTGGTCTTTCTGTGCGTTTACGTGGGGCAACAGCGCGGCCACGGCCTCGTTGAGTTCAGGTGTTCGCTCCTGCCCGTTGTCCGCCAGTTTCGCCATGGCCCACAGCAGGTTGGCGATATGCTGAGGAATAAATGGGTCTTTTTGTGCGTTCACGAGGGGCAACAGCGCGGTCACCGCCTTGTTGAGTTCTGGTGTCTGCTCCTGCCCGTTGTCCACCAGGTTTGCCATGGCCCATAGCAGGTTGGCGATACCCTGGGTATTAAGCTGGTCTTTCTGTGCGTTCACGTGGGGCAACAGCGCGGCCACGGCCTCTTTGAGCCCTGGTATGTGCTCCTGCCCGTTGTCCACCATTTTCGCCATGGCCCACAGTAGGTTGACGATAGCCTGAGGAATAAATTGGTCTTTCTTTGCATTCATGAGGGGCAACAGCGCGGCCACGGTCTCGTTGAGTTCTGGTGTTTGCTCCTGCCCGTTGTCCACCAGTTTCGCCATGGCCCATAGCAGGTTGGTGATTCCCTGGGCATTAAGTTGGTCTTTCTGTTCATGCACGAGGGGCAACAGCACGGCCACGGCCCCGTTGAGCCCTGGTGTCTGCTCGTGCCCGTTGTCCACCAGTTTCGCCATGGCCCACAACAGGTTGGCAATTTCCTGTGGTTTAAAGTTGGTTTTCTGTGCGTTCACGGGGAGCAACAGTGCTGTCACGGCCTCTTTGAGTTCTGGTGTCTGCTCCTGCCCTTTGTCCACCAGTTTCGCCATGGCCCACAGCAGGTTGGCGATATGCTGAGGAATAAATTGGTTTTTCTGTGCGTTCACGAGGGGCAAGAGCACGGCCACGGCCCCGTTGAGCCCTGGTGTCTGCTCGTGCCCGTTGTCCACCAGTTTCGCCATGGCCCACAGCAGGTTGGCAATTTCCTGTGGTTTAAAGTTATCTTTCTGTGCGTTCACGTCGGGCAATAGCCTGGCCAGGGCCTCATTGAGCCCCGGTGTCCGCTCCTGGCCCTTGTCCACCAGTTTCGCCATGGCCCACAGCAGGTTGGCAATTTCCTGTGGTTTAAAGTTATCTTTCTGTGCGTTCACGTCGGGCAATAGCCTGGCCAGGGCCTCATTGAGCCCCGGTGTCCGCTCCTGGCCCTTGTCCACCAGTTTCGCCATGGCCCACAGCAGGTTGGCGATTCCCTGTGGTTTAAAGTTAGCTTTCTGTCCATTTACGTGGGGTAACAGCGTAGCCACGGCCTCGTTGAACCTTGGTGTTCGCTCCTGCCCGCTGTCTACCAGTTTTGCCATGGCCCACAGCAGGTTGGCGATTCCCTGAGCATCAATATCCCTGGCTTGAGGTTTTTGGTTGCACTTGAATATTATTGCATCAAGTAGCGTTGACAGTAAGGCCGCTTGAGTACGCTTAACACGCTCCTCCATGGGGTTATGAGGGGTAAATACACCCGCTGAAGTCAATGATTGAAGTGTTGTCGTCAGGCTTCGCCAATTCCAGCTCCGGGTTACGGAAAAATTTTGCAGTAAACGTATCAGCTGGCTTTGTTCGGCTCGATTTAATGGTCTTTTAGACGCTGACGTGTATTTTTTAATTGAACTGGCATATTGACCGTGAAGTCTCCCATCATAGCGATCACCAAAACGATAAGATTTAGTCAGCAGGTCAGCCATTATTTCCTGTCTGGTGAGGGTGTTGAAATCTTGAGCAGAGTTTACTGAACGGTACTGTAGATGTTGTGAAGAGCGTGTGAAAGAAGAATGGTAAAACTCATGACGCCTCGGGGCAGTGCGGGAAGGGGGATCCCATTGTCTGACTGTGGCATGTCCATATCGTCCACGCCGTGAAGAAGCGGCCTGGTCACCCGGTTGGTTGTCATCATTGCCTGATCTTGGGTATTGACATCTGATACCAGCAGAACTTCTATCCATAACTATATTTCATTAATTCATGAGAATATAAGAAGCAGACTGCTGCTCTGTTCAGAAGTTCATTTTGTTGGAATGTTGATAAATGCAGGGAGGGAATTACTGGCTGTTTTTTCTCTTCCTCCTGGCTGGTTTGCCGGTTTGTTCTTGTAACTGTTCTTCGGCGGCTAGGTAACCATGATTTGAGGGTTGCCTGCCTTTATCAGCAGTAACGTATGAATCGTCTGCCCACCTTCTTTTAAGTGATACAGAGCCATGCCCCTGTGGCGGGATGCCTATCCTGGTCTTTATTTGATCAATGTATGGTTTCGTTAAATCCTGATTCCAAAGCCTGTTAACCGGAATTTCAATGACCTCAAATCCTGCTTTTTGCAACAGTGCGATTTTCAGCAGAGTCGAACCCTTCCTGGTGTTGAAATCACCACCCACGTAATGAGACGGTCCCTGAACTTCAATCACCAGGTTGTGATCTGGCAGTAGCAGGTCAACCGGTGGTAATGAATTCAGACTCTTTTCTTCTTCAATCCGTAAAGATGGAATGCATGATTGCAGTTGATTGCGGAAGTGGGATTGACGGTTTGAAACGTTTGCATGGTAATGGGGGACGAACGGACACGGTCTCCCAAGCCAACTTGCGGCCTTCGCAATGGTGTGTTGACCCTCTTCATTGTTCGGGGATGTATTTTCCAGGCGAATAAACAGGTCATCGATGTGCTTTTCAAGCCAGTTATTGTTATTGGAGTCCAGAGACAATCTGGCACAGCAAACCATTACTCCCCAGAGAGACATCAATATGTCTTGCTGTGAGAGCTGAGGGTTTTCAATGATTCGGTAAACAAGCGATTCAAACATAGAGGTAACCACGTTCAGCTCAACGATCTCACCCAGTTTCGCCGTGGCCCACAGCAGATTGGCGATTTCCTGTGGTTTAAAGTTAGCTTTCTCCGGGTTCACTTGTGGCAACAGCACGGCCACGGCATCTTTGAGCTGCGGTGTCTGCTCCTGCCCGTTGTCCACCAGTTTCGCCGTGGCCCATAGCAGGTTGGCGATTTCCTGTGGTTTAAAGGTAGCTTTCTGTCCGTTCACGTGGGGCAACAGCGCAGCCACCGCCTCATTGAGCCCCGGTGTCCGCTTCTGCCCGTTGTCCACCAGTTTCGCCATGGCCCACAGCAGGTTGGCGATACTCTGTGGTGTAAAGTTAGCTTTCTGTGCGCTCACGTGGGGTAACAGCGCGGCCACGCTCTCTTTGAGTTCTGGGGTCCGTTCCTGCCCGTTGTCTACCAGTTTCGCCATGGCCCACAGCAGGTTGGCGATATGCTGAGGAATAAATTGGTTTTTTTTTTGCGTTCACGTGGGGCAACAGTGCGGCTACAGCCTTCTTGAGCCCTGGTGTCAACTCATGCCTTTTATCCACCAGTTTCGCCATGGCCCACAGCAGGTTGGCGACACCCTGGGCATCAATATCCCTGGCTGGAGGTTTTTGGTTGCACTTGAATATGATGGCATCAAATAGCGTTGACAGTAAGGCAGCTTGAGTAAGCTTAACACGCTCATCTATGGGGTTATGGAGGGTAAAAGCACCCGCTGAAGTCAAGGAATGAAGTGTTGTCGTCAGGCTTCGCCAATTCCAGCTTGGCGTTGCTGTGAAATTTTGCAGCAAATGCATCAGCTGGCTTTGTTCCGTTCGATTCAACGGTCTTTTAGCAGCTGACGTGTATTTTTTAATTGAACTGGCATAATTACCGTCAAGTCTCCCATCATAGCGATCACCGAAACGGTAAGATTTACTCATAAGGTCATCCATTATTTCCTGTCTGGTGAGAGCATTAAAATCCTGAGCAGGGTTTACTGAACGGTACTGTAGATGTTGAGAAGAGCGCGTGACAGAAGAATGGTAAAATTCATGACGCACCGAGGCAGTGCGGGAGGGGTTATCCCATTGTCTGACTGTGGCATATCCATATCGTCCATGCCTTGAAGAAGACGCCTGGTCATCCGGTAGGTTGTCATCATTGCCTGATCTTGCGTATTGACCACTGATACCAGCAGAGCTTCTATCCATAACTATATTTCATTAATTTATGAAATTAAAAGCAGACTGCTGTTCTGTTCAGAAGTTCATTTTGTTGGAATATTGATAAATGTAAGCAGTTGGAGAAACGCATCTGCTCCTGTTGCCACCAATCCGTTATCTTCCAAACATCCGGGGCGAAATTCAGGGGGAACAGGTCTTCAACGCTGGTAGAACTTTCCTGGAATGTGAAACGGTTCCTGGGTCGAAGGGAGGGGATTACTGGCTGTTTGTTTTCTTCCTCTTTGCAGGTTTGTCGGTTTGCTCTTCTGAATGTTCTTCGGCGGTTAAGTAACCGTGATCTGAGGATTGCCTGTCATCAGCAGTAATGTATGCCGTATCTGCCCACCTTCTTTTAAGTGATACAGAGCCATGCCCCTGTGGCGGGATGCCTATCCTGGTCTTTATTTGATCAATACATCGTTTAATTGAACCTTGGTTCCAAAGCATGTTAGCAGGGATTTCAATGACCTCAAATCCTGATTTTCTCAGCAGTGCGATTTTCAGCAGAGTCGAACCATTCCTGGTTTTGAAATCACCACCCACGTAATGAGAGGGCCCCTGAACTTCAATCACCATGTTGTGATCTGGCAGTAGCAGGTCAACCGGAGGCAGTGAGTTATGACTCTTTTCTTCTTCAATCTGCAAAGAGGGAATGCATGATTGGAGCTGATTGCGGAATTCGGCTTGAGGTTTTGACATGATTGTCTGGTAATGGGGGACGAACGGGCATGATCTCCCAAGCCAACTTGCGGCCATGGCAATAACGGATTGTTCCTCTTCATTGTCTGGGAATGTATTTTTCAGGCGAGTAAACAGGTCATTCATGTGTGTTTCAAGCACGTTATTTTTATTGGCATTGGAGAGTAGAGATTGCCTGGCACAACATACCATTACTCCCCAGAGAGACATCGATATCTCTTGCTTTGAGAGCTGAGGTTTTTTACTGATTCGGTAGACAAGGGATTCAACCGCAGATGTAACCACGTTCAGCTCAACAAAGTCACCCAGTTTCGCCATGGCCCACAGCAGGTTGGCAATACCCTGGGCATTGAATTGGTCTATTTGTGCGTTCATGTGGGGCAGCAGCGCTGCCACAGCCTCGTTGAGCCCTGGTGTCCACGTCTGCCCGCTGTCCACCAGTTTCGCCATGGCCCACAGCAGGTTGGCAATACCCTGGGCATTAAATTGGTCTATTTGTGTGTTCACGTGGGGCAGCAGCGCTGCCACAGCCTCGTTGAGCCCTGGTGTCCACGCCTGCCCGCTGTCCACCAGTTTCGCCATGGCCCACAGCAGGTTGGCAATATGCTGAGGAATAAATTGGTCTTTCTGTACGTTCACCTGGGGCAACAGCGCAACCACAGCCTCGTTGAGCCCTGATGTCTGCTCCTGCACGTTGTCCACCAGTTTCGCCATGGCCCACAGCAGGTTGGCGATATGCTGAGGATTAAATTGTTCTTTCTGTGTGTTCACGTGGGGCAACAGCGCGGCCAAGGTCTCTTGGAGCCCTGGTGTCCGCTCCTGCCCGTTGACAACCAGTTTCGCCATGGCCCACAGCAGGTTGGTTATACCCTGGGCATTAAATTGGTCTTTCTGTGCGTTCACGTGGGGCAACAGCGCAGCCACGGCCTCTTTGAACTCTGGTGTCTGCTTCTGCCCATTGTCCGCCAGTTTCGCCATGGCCCACAGCAGGTTGGCGATATGCTGAGGATTAAATTGGTCTTTCTGTGCGTTCACGTGGGGCAACAGCGCAGCCACGGCCTCTTTGAACTCTGGTGTCTGCTCCTGCCCGTTGTCCGCCAGTTTCGCCATGGCCCACAGCAGGTTGACGATATGCTGCGGAATAAATTGGTTTTTCTGTGCGTTCACGTGGGGCAACAGCGCGGCCACGGCCTCTTTGAGCCCTGGTGTCTGCTCCTGTTCGATGTCCATCAGTTTCGCCATGGTCCACAGCAGGTTGGCGATGCCCTGGGCATTAAATTGGTATCTATGTGCGCTCACGCGGGGCAACAGAGCGGCCACAGCCCCTTTGAGCGCTGGTGACCACTCCTGCCCACTGTCCACCAGTTTCGCCATGGCCCACAGCAGGTTGGCGACTTCCTGTGGATTAAAGTTAGCTTTCTGTGCGTTCACGTGGGGCAACAGCGCGGCCACAGGCTTTTTGAACTCTGGTGTCCGGTCCTGCCCGTTGTCTACCAGTTTCGCCATGGCCCACATCAGGTTGGCTATACCCTGGGCATTAAATTGGCATTTCTGTGCGTTCACGAAGGGTAACAGCGTGGCCACTGCCTCTTTAAACTCCGGTGTCCACTCCCCGTTGTTCACCAGTTTCGCCATGGCCCACAGCAGGTTGGCTATAGCCTGGGCATTAAATTGGCATTTCTGTGCGTTCACGAAGGGTAACAGCGTGGCCACTGCCTCTTTAAGCTCCGGTGTCCACTCCCCGTTGTCCGTCAGTTTCGCCATGGCCCACAGCAGGTTGGCGATTTCCTGTGGTTTAAAGTTAGCTTTCTGTGCGTTTACGTGGGGTAACAGCACGGCCACGGCCTCTTTGAGCTCTGGTGTCCGCTCCAGCCCGTTGTCCACCAGTTTCGCCATGGCCCACAGCAGGTTGGTGATTTCCTGTGGTTTAAAGTTAGCTTTCTGTGCGTTCACGTAGGGTAACAGTGCGGTCACGGCCCCTTTGAGCCCTGTTGTCCATTCCTGCCCGTTGTCCACCAGTTTCGCCATGGCCCACAGCAGGTTGGCAATTTCCTGTGGTTTAAAGTTAGCTTTCTGTGCGTTCACGTTGGGCAACAGGCTGGCCACGGCCTCATTGAGCCCCGGTGTCCGCTCCTGGCCCTTGTCCACCAGTTTCGCCATGGCCCACAGCAGGTTGCTAATGCCCTGAGCATTAAATTGGTCTTTCTGAGCGTTCATGTGGGGCAACAGTGCGGCCACAGCCTCGTTGAGCCCTGGTTTTTGCTCCTGCCCGCTGTCTACCAGTTTCGCCATGGCCCACAGCAGGTTGGCGACACCCTGGGCACCAATATAGCTGGTTTCAATTTTTTGGTTGCACTTGAATATTATTGCATCAACTAGCGTTGACAATAAGGCAACTTGAGTATGCTTAACACGCTCATCTATGGGGGTATGGGGGGTAAAAACACCCGCTGAAGTAAATGAGTGCAGTGTTGTTGTCAGGCTTCGCCAATTCCATTTCCGCGTTGCTGTGAAATTTTGCAGCAAAGGCATCAGCTGGTTTTGTTCCGCTCGATTTAACGGTCTTTTAGCAGCTAACGTGTATTTTTTTATTGAGCTGGCATATTGCCCGTGATTTCTCCCATCATAACGATCACCGAAACGATAAGAGTTACTCAGCAGGCCATCCATTATTTCCTGTCTGGTGAGGCTATTGAAATCTTGAACAGGGTTTACTGAACGGTACTGTAGATGTTGAGAAGAGCGTGTGAAAGAAGAATGGTAAAATTCATTACGTCCCGGGGCATTACGGGAGGGGTTATCCCATTGTCTTACTGTGGCATATCTATATCGTCCACGCCGTGAAGAAGTGGCCTGGCCATCCGGTTGGTTGTAATCATTGCCTGATCTTGCGAATTGACCACTGATACCAGCATAGCTTCTATCCATAACTATATTTCATTAATTCATGAGAATATAAAAAGCAGACTGCTGTTCTGTTCAGAAGTTCATTTGGGGCGAAATTCAGGGACAACAGGTCTTCAACGTTGGTAGAACTTTCCTGGAATGTGAAAACGGTTCCTGGGTCGAAGGGAGAGGATTACTGGCTGGTTGTTTTCTTCCTCTTTCCTGGTCTGCCGGTTTGCTCTTTTGAATGTTCTTCGGCGGTTAAGTAACCATGATCTGAGGGTTGCCTGCCTTTATCAGCAGTAACGTATGCCTCATCTGCCCACCTTCTTTTAAGTGATACAGAGCCATGCCCCTGTGGCGGGAAGCCTATCCTGGTCTTTATTTGATCAATGTATGGTTTCATTAAATCCTGATTGACAAGCATGTTAGCTGGGATTTCAATGACCTCAAATCCTGCTTTTTGCAACAGCGCGATTTTCAGCAGCGTCGAACCCTTCCTGGTGTTGAAATCACCACCCACATAATGAGACGGTCCCTGAACTTCAATCACCATGTTGTGATCTGGCAGTAGCAGGTCAACCGGAGGCAGTGAGTTCAGACTCTTTTCTTCTTCAATCTGCAAAGAGGGAATGCATGATTGGAGTTGATTGCGGAATTCGACTTGAGGTTTTGACATGATTGTCTGGTAATGGGGGACGAACGGGCATGATCTCCCAAGCCAACTTGCGGCCATGGCAATAACGGATTGTTCCTCTTCATTGTCTGGGAATGTATTTTCCAGGCGAGTAAACAGGTCATTCATGTGTGTTTCAAGCACGTTATTTTTATTGGCATTGGAGAGTAGAGATTGCCTGGCACAACATACCATTACTCCCCAGAGAGAGAGCGATATCTCTTGCTTAGGGAGCTGAGGTTTTTTACTGATTCGGTAGACAAGGGATTCAACCGCAGATGTAACCACGTTCAGCTCAACAAAGTCACCCAGTTTCGCCATGGCCCACAGCAGGTTGGCAATACCCTGGGCATTAAATTGGTCTATTTGTGCGTTCACGTGGGGCAGCAGCGCTGCCACAGCCTCGTTGAGCCCTGGTGTCCACTCCTGCCCGCTGTCCACCAGTTTCGCCATGGCCCACAGCAGGTTGGCAATATGCTGAGGAATAAATTGGTCTTTCTGTACGTTCACCTGGGGCAACAGCGCGACCACAGCCTCGTTGAGCCCTGATGTCTGCTCCTGCACGTTGTCCACCAGTTTCGCCGTGGTCCATAGCAGGTTGGCGATTTCCTGTGGTTTAAAGTTAGCTTTCTGTGCGTTCACGTCGGGCAATAGGCTGGCCACGGCCTCATTGAGCCCCGGTGTCCGCTTCTGCCCGTTGTCCAGCAGTTTGGCCATGGCCCACAGCAGGTTGGTGATACCCTGTGGTGTAAAGTTAGCTTTCTGTGCGCTCACTTGGGGCAACAGTGCGGCCACGGCCTCGTTGAGTTCTGGTGTTTTCTCCTGCCCGTTGTCCACCAGTTTCGCCATGGCCCACAGCAGGTTGGCGATGTGCTGAGGAATAAATTGGTTTTTTTTTGCGTTCACGTGGGGCAACAGCGCGGCCACGGCCTCGTTGAGTTCTGGTGTTTGTTCCTGTTCGTTGTCCACCAGTTTTGCCATTGCCCACAGCAGGTTGGTGATATGCTGAGGAATAAATTGGTTTTTTTTTGCGTTCACGTGGGGCAACAGTGTGGCCATAGCCTCTTTGAGCCCTGGTGTTTGCTCCTGCCCCTTGTCCACCAGTTTTGCCATGGCCCACAGCAGGTTGGCGATACCCTGTGGTGTAAAGTTTGCTTTTTGTGCGCTCACGTGGGACAACAGCGCAGCCACCGCCTCGTTGAGCTCTGGTGTTCGCTTTTGCCTGTTGTCCACCAGTTTCGCCATAGCCCACAGCAGGTTGGCGATTTCCTGTGGTTTAAAGTTAGCTTTCTGTGCGTTCACGTGGGGCAGCAACGCGGCCACGGCCATGTTGAGCCCTGGTGTCAATTCATGCCTGTTATCCACCAGTTTCGCCATGGCCCACAGCAGGTTGGTAATGCCTTGGCTATTGAATTGGTCTTTCTGCGCGTTCACGAGGAGCAACAGCGCGGCCACGGCCTCGTTGAGATCTGGTGTTTGCTCCAGCCCGTTGTCCACAAGTTTTGCCATGCTCCATAGCAGGTTGGTAATGTCCTGGGCATTAAATTGGTTTTTCTTTGCGTTCACGAGGGGCAACAGCACGGCCACAGTCCCTTTGAGCCCTGGTGTCTGCTTACGCCCATTGTCCACCAGTTTCGCCATGGCCCACAGCAGGTTGGCGATTTCCTGTGGTTTAAAGTGAGCTTTTTGTATGTTTACGTGAGGCAACAGCGCTGCCACGGTCTCTTTGAGTTCTGGGGTCCGTTCCTGCCCGTTGTCTACCAGTTTCGCCATGGCCCACAGCAGGTTGGTGATTTCCTGTGGTTTAAAGTGAGCTTTCTGTGCGTTCACGTTGGGCAATAGGCTGGCCACGGCCTCGTTAAACTCTGGTGTTCGCTCCTGCCCGTTGTCCACCAGTTTCGCCATGGCCCACATCAGGTTGGCAATATGCTGAGGAATAAATTGGTCTTTTTGTGCGTTCATGTGGGGCAACAGTGCGGCCACAGCCTCTTTGAGCCCTGGTGTTCGCTCCTGCCCGCTGTCTACCAGTTTTGCCATGGCCCACAGCAGGTTGGAGACACCCTGGGCATCAATATCCCTGGCTGGAGGTTTTTGGTTGCACTTGAATATGATTGCATCAAGTAGCGTTGACAGTAAGGCAGCTTGAGTGCGCTTAACACGCTCATCTATGGGGTTATGGGGGGTAAAAACACCCGCTGAAGTAAATGAATGCAGTGTTGTCGTCAGGCTTCGCCAATTCCAGCTCCGTGTTACGGAAAAACTTTGCAGTAAACGTATCAGCTGGCTTTGCTCGGCTTGATTTAATGGTCTTTTAGCAGCTGACGTGTATTTTTTAATTGAATTGGCATATAGGCCGTGATCTTTCCCATCATAGTGATCACCGAAACAGTAAGATTTACTCAGCAGGCCAGCCATTATTTCCTGTCTGGTGAGGGTATTGAAATCTTGAGCAGGGTTTACTGAACGGTACTGTAGATGTTGTGAAGAGCGTGTGAAAGAAGAATGGTAAAATTCATTACGCCCCGGGGCAGTGCGGGAGGGGGTATGCCATTGTCTGATTGTGGCATATCTATATCGTCCACGCCGTGAAGAAGTGGCCTGGTCATCCGGTTGGTTGTCATCATTGCCTGATCTTGCGTATTGACCACTGATACCAGCAGAGCTTCTATCCATAACTATATTTCATTAATTCATGAGAATATAAAAAGCAGACTGCTGTTCTGTTCAGAAGTTCATTTTGTTGGAATGTTGATAAATGTAAGCAGTTGGAGAAAGCATCTGCTCCTGATGCCAACCATCCGTTATCTTCAAATCATCAGGGCGAAATTCAGGGGCAACAGGTCTTCAACTCTGGTAGAACTTTCCTGGAATATGAAAACGGTTCCTGGGGCGAAGGGAGGGAATTACTGGTTGTTTTTTCTCTTTCTCTTGGCTGGTTTGCCGGTTTGTTCTTCTAACTGTTTTTCGGCAGTTAAGTCACCGTGATCTGTGAGTTGCCTGCCTTTATCAGCAGTAACGTATGCCGCATCTGCCCACCTTCTTTTAAGTGATACAGAGCCATGCCCCTGTAGCGGGATCCCTGTCCTGGTCTTTATTTGATCAATGTATGGTTTCATTAAATCCTGATTGCCAAGCCTGTAAACCGGAATTTCAATGACCTCAAATCCTGCTTTTTGCAACAGTGCGATTTTCAGCAGAGTCGAACCCTTCCTGGTGTTGAAATCACCACCCACGTAATGAGAGGGCCCCTGAACTTCAATCACCAGGTTGTGATCTGGCAGTAGCAGGTCAACCGGAGGTAATGAATTCAGACTCTTTTCTTCTTCAATCCGCAAAGATGGAATGCATGATTGGAGTAGATGGCGAACCTCGGATTGACGTTTTGACCTGGTAGTCGGGTAATGGGGGACGACCGGGCACGCTCTCCCAAGCCAACTGGCGGCCATGGTAATGATGCGTTGATCCTCTTCATTGTGCAGGAATGTATTTTCCAGACGGGTAAACAGGTCATCCATGTGCTTTTCAAGCCAGTTATTGTTTTTAGAGTTCAGAGACAATCTGGCACAGCAAACCATCACTCCCCAGAGAGAAATCAATAGGTCTTGCTGTGAGAGCTGAGGGTTTTCACTGATTCGGTAAACAAGCGATGCAAACGTAGAGGTCACCACGTTCAGCTCAACGAACTCACCCAGTTTCGCCGGGGCCCACAGCAGATTGGCGATTTCCTTTGGCTTAAAGTTAGCTTTTTGTGTGTTCACGTGGCGCAATAGTGCGGCCACGGCCTCGTTGAGCGTCGATGTCCACTCCCCGCTGTCCACCAGTTTCGCCATGGCCCACAGCAGGTTGGCGATTTCCTGTGGTTTAAAGTTAGCTTTCTCTTTGTTGACCTGTGGCAACAGCGCGGCTATGGCCTCGTTAAACTCTGGTGTTCGCTCCTGCCCGTTGTCCACCAGCTTCGCCATGGCCCACAGCAGGATGGCGATTTCCTGGGCATTAAATTGGTGCTTCCCCGCGTTCAGGTGAGGCAACAGCGCAGCCACGGCTTCGTTAAAGTCTGATGTCCGCTCCTGCCCGCTATTCACCAGTTTCGCCATGGCACACAGCAGGTTGGCGATACCCTGTGGTTTAAAGTTATCTTTCTGTGCGTTCACTTGTGGCAACAGTGCGGCCACGGCCTCTGTAAGCTCTGGAGTCCTATCCTGCCCGTTGTCCAGCAATTTCGCTATCGCCCACAGCAGGTTGGCGATATGCGGAGGAGTAAATTGGTCTTTATGTGCGTTTACGTAGGGCAACAGCGCGGCCACGGCCTTGTTGAGCCCTGGTGTTCGCTCTTGCCCCTTGCTCACCAGTTTTGCCATGGCCCACAGCAGGTAGGCGATATGCTGAGGAATAAATTGGTGTTTTTTTGCGTTCACGTCGGGCAACAGTGTGGCCACAGCCTCTTTGAGCACTGGTGTTCGCTCCTGCCCCTTGTCCACCAGTTTTGCCATGGCCCACAGCAGGTTGGCGATATCCTGTGGTTTAAAGTTACCTTTCTGTGCGTTCACGTGAGGCAATAGAGCGGCCACCGCCTCGTTGAGCTCTGGTGTTCGCTTTTGCCTGTTGTCCACCAGTTTCGCCATAGCCCACAGCAGGTTGGCGATTTCCTGTCGTTTAAAGTTAGCTTTCTGTGCGTTCACGTGGGGCAGCAACGTGGCCACGGCCTTGTTGAGCCCTGGTGTGCGCTCCTGCCCGTGGTCCACCAGTTTTGCCAAGGCCCACAGCAGGTTGGCGATATGCTGAGGAATAAATTGGTTTTTTTTTGCGTTCACGTGGGGCAACAGCGCGGCCACGGCCTTGTTGAGATCTGGTGTCTGTTCGTACCCGTTGTCCTCCAGTTTCGCCATGGCCCACAGCAGGTTGGCAATGCCCTGGCTATTAAATTGGTCTTTCTGTGCTTTCACGTGGGGCAACAGCGCGGCCACGGCCTTGTTGAGATCTGGTGTCTGTTCGTACCCGTTGTCCACCAGTTTTGCCATGGCCCACAGCAGGTTGGCAATGCCCTGGGCATTAAATTGGTCTTTCTGTGCGTTCACGAGGGGCAACAGCGTGGCTACGGCCTCTTTGAACCCTGGTGTCTGCTTTGGCCCGTTGTCCACCAGTTTCGCCATGGCCCACAGCAGGTTGGCGATATGTTGAGGAATAAATTGGTCTTTCTGTGCGTTCACGAGGGGCAACAAGGATGCCATGGCCTCGTTGAACTCTGGTATTCGCTTCTGTCCATTGTTCACCAGTTTCGCCATGGCCCACAGCAGGTTGGCGATTTCCTGTGGATTAAAGTTAGCTTTATGTGCGTCCACATCGGCCATTAACCTGGCCACGGCCTCATTGAGTTCTGGCGTCTGTTCCTGCCCGTTGTCCACCAGTTTCGCCATGGCCCACAGCAGGTTGGCAATATGCTGTGGAATAAATTGGTCTTTCTGTGCGTTCATGTGGGGCAACAGTGCGGCCACAGCCTCGTTGAGCCCTGGTGTTCGCTCCAGCCCTCTGTCTGCCAGTTTCGCCATGGCCCACAGCAGGTTGGCGATTCCCTGGGCATCAATATCACTGGCTTCAGGTTTTTGGTTGCACTTGAATATTATTGCATCAAGTAGCGTTGTCATTAAGGCAGCTTGAGTACGCTTAACACGCCCATCCATGGGGTTATGAGGGGTAAAAACACCCGCTGAAGTCAATGAATGAAATGTTGTCGTCAGGCTTCGCCAATTCCAGCTCCGTGTTGCGGTAAAATTTTCCAGCAAACGCATCAGCTGGCTTTGTTCCGCTCGATTCAACGGTCTTTTAGCAGCTAACGTGTATTTTTTAATTAAGCTGGCATATTGACCGTGATGTCTCCCACTATAGCGATCACCAAAACGATAAGATTTATTCACCAGGCGATCCATTATTTTATGTCTGGTGAGAGCATTAAAATCCTGAGCAGGGTTTACTGAACGGTACTTTAGATGTTGAGAAGAGCGTTTGAAAGAAGAATGGTAAAACTCATGACGCACCGGGGCAGTGCGGGAGGGGGGATCCCATTGTCTGACTGTGGCATATCCATATCGTCCACGCCGTGAAGAAGCGGCCTGGTCATCCGGTTGGTTGTCATCATTGCCTGATCTTGCGTATTGACCACTGATACCAGCAGAGCTTCTATCCATAACTATATTTCATTAATTCATGAGAATATAAAAAGCAGACTGCTGTTCTGTTCAGAAGTTCATTTTGTTGGAATGTTGATAAATGTAAGCCGTTGGAGAAACGCATCTGCTCTTGATGCCAACCATTCGTTATCTTCAAATCATCCGGGTGAAATTCAGGGGCAACAGGTCTTCAACGCTGGTAGAACTTTACTTGAATGTGAAAATGGTGCTTGAGTCATGACGGTAGGGAAGAGCTTACTGGCTGTATTTTTTCTTTCTACCTGGTTTGCCTGTTTGCTCCCCTGAATGTTCTTCGGCAGTCAAGTAACCATGATCTGAGGGTTGCCTGCCGTTATCAGCAGTAACGTATGCCGAATCTGGCCACCTTCTTTTAAGTGATACAGAGCCATGACCCAGTGGCGGGAAGCCTATCCTGGTCTTGATTTGATCAATGTATGGTTTCATTAAATCCTGATTCAAAAGCCTGTTAACCGGAATTTCAATGACCTCAAATCCTGCTTTTTGCAACAGTGCGATTTTCAGCAGAGTCGAACCATTCCTGGTTTTGAAATCACCACCCACGAAATGAGAGGGCCCCTGAACTTCAATCACCATGTTGTGATCTGGCAGTAGCAGGTCAACCGGAGGCAGTGAATTCAGACTCTTTTCTTCTTCAATCTGCAAAGAGGGAAAGCATGATTGGAGTTGATCGCGAACCTCGGATTGACGTTTTGACCTGATAGTCTGGTAATGGGGGACGACCGGACACGCTCTGCCAAGCCAACTTGCCGCCTGGGCAATGGTGCGTTGATCCTCTTCATTGTGCAGGAATGTTTTTTCCAGACGAGTAAACAGGTCATCCATGGGCTTTTCAAACACGTGTTTTTTATTGGCATTGGCGACCAGAGACAGCCTGGCACAGCATACCATTACTCCCCAAAGGGACATCAATATCGCTTGCTGAGAGAACTGAGGGTTGCCATTGATTCCCTCGACAAGCGATTTGAACGTGGTGGTTACCAAGTCCAGCTCAATGAGTTCGCCCAGTTTCGCCATGGCCCACAGCAGGCTGGCGATATGCTGAGGATTAAATTGATCTTTCTGTGCACTTACGTGGGGTAACAGCGTGGCCACGGCTTCGTTGAGTTCTGGTGTCCGCTCCTGCCCATTGTCCATCAGTTTCGCTATGGCCCACAGCAGGCTGGCAATATGCTGAGGAATAAATTGGTTTTTTTGTGCGCTCACTTGAGGTAACAGTGTGGCCATGGCCTCTTTGAGACCCGGTGTCCACTCCTGCCCGTTGTCCACCAGTTTCGCCATGGCCCACAGCAGGTTAGCGATTTCCTGTGGTGTAAAGTTAGCTTTCTGTGTGTTCGTGTAGGGCAACAGCGCGGCCACGGCCTCATTGAACTCTGGCGTTCGTTCCTGCCCGTTGTCCACCAGTTTTGCCATGGCCCACAGCAGGTTAGCGATTTCCTGTGGTTTAAAGTGAGCTTTCTGTGTGTTCGCGTAGGGCAACAGCGCGGCCACGGCCTCATTGAACTCTGGCGTCCGTCCCTGCCCGTTGTCCACCAGTTTTGCCATGGCCCACAGCAGGTTAGCGATTTCCTGTGGTTTAAAGTGAGCTTTCTGTGCGTTCACGTGTCGCAACAGTGTGGCCATGGCCTCGTTGAGTTCTGGTGTCTGTTCCTGCCCGTTGTCCACCAGTTTCGCCATGGCCCACAGCAGGTTGGCGATTTCCTGTGGTTTAAAGTGAGCTTTCTGTGCGTTCACGCGGGGCAACAGCGCGGCCACGGCCCCGTCGAGCTCTGATGTCTGTTCTTGCCCGTTGTCCACCAGTTTTGCCATGGCCCACAGCAGGTTGGCGATATGCTGAGGAATAAATTGGTTTTTTTTTGCGTTCACGTGGGGCAACAGTGCGGCCAAAGCCTCTTTGAGCCCTGGTGTCAACTCATGCCTGTTATCCACCAGTTTCGCCATGGCCCACAGCAGGTTGGTAATTTCCTGTGGTTTAAAATTAGCTTTCTGTGCTTTCACATGCGGCAACAGCGTGGTCACGGCCTCCTTGAACACTGGTGTCTGCTCCTGCCCGTTGTTCACCAGTTTTGCCATGGCCCACAGCAGGTTGGCGATTTCCTGTGGTATAAAGTGAGCTTTCTGTGCGTTCACGTTGGTCAATAGGCTGGCCACGGCCTCATTGAACCCCGGTGTCCGCTCCTGCCCGTTGTCCACCAGTTTCGCCATGGCCCATAGCAGGTTGGCAATATGCTGAGGAATAAATTGGTCTTTCTGTGCGTTCATGTGGGGCAACAGTGCGGCCACAGCCTCGTTGAGCCCCAGTGTTCGCTCCGGCCCGCTGTCTGCCAGTTTCGCCATGGCCCACAGCAGGTTGGCGATTCCCTGGGCATCAATATCCCTGGCTTCAGGTTTTTGGTTGCACTTGAATATTATTGCATCAAGTAGCGTTGTCATTAAGGCAGCTTGAGTGCGCTTAACACGCTCATCTATGGGGTTATGGGGGGTAAAAACACCCGCTGAAGTCAATGAATGAAATGTTGTCGTCAGGCTTCGCCAATTCCAGCTCCGTGTTGCGGTAAAATTTTCCAGCAAACGCATCAGCTGGCTTTGTTCTGCTCGATTCAACGGTCTTTTAGCAGCTGACGTGTATTTTTTAATTGAACTGGCATATTGACCGTGAAGTCTCCCATCATAGCGATCACCAAAACGATAAGATTTCTTCACCAGGCCATCCATTATCTTCTGTCTGGTGAGAGCATTAAAATTTTGAGCAGGGTTTACTGAACGGTACTGTAGATGTTGAGAAGAGCGTGTGGAGGAAGAATGGTAAAATTCATGACGCCCCGGGGCAGTGCGGGAGGGGGTATCCCATTGTCTGACTGTGGCATATCTATATCGTCCACGCCGTGAAGAAGACGCCTGGTCATCCGGTTGGTTGTCATCATTGCCTGATCTTGCGTATTGACCACTGATACCAGCAGAGCTTCTATCCATAACTATATTTCATTAATTCATGAGAATATAAGAAGCAGACTGCTGTTCTGTTCAGAAGTTCATTTTGTTGGAATGTTGATAAATGTAAGCTGTTGGAGAAACGCATCTGCTCCTGATGCCAACCATCCGTTATCTTCAAATCATCCGGGGCGAAATTCAGGGGCAACAGGTCTTCAACGCTGGTAGAACTTTACTTGAATGTGAAAACGTCTCCTGGGTCGAAGGGAGGGGGTTACTGGCTGTTTGTTTTCTTCCTATTTCCTGGTTTGCCGGTTTGCTCTTCTGAATGTTCTTCGGCGGTTAAGTAACCGTGATCTGAGGGTTGCCTGCCTTTATCAGCAGGAACGTATGCCTCATCTGCCCACTCTTTTTTAAGTGACACAGAACCATGCTCCTGTGGCGGGATGCCTATCCTGGTCTTTACTTGATCAATGTATGGTTTCATTAAATCCTGATTGCAAACCCTGTTAACCGGAATTTCAATGACCTCAAATCCTGCTTTTTGCAACAGTGCGATTTTCAGCAGAGTCGAACCATTCCTGGTTTTGAAATCACCACCCACGAAATGAGAGGGCCCCTGAACTTCAATCACCATGTTGTGATCTGGCAGTAGCAGGTCAACCGGAGGTAATGAGTTCAGACTCTTTTCTTCTTCAATCTTCAAAGATGGAATGCCTGATTGGAGTTGATCGCGGAAGTCGGATTGAAGTTTTGAAATGGTTGTTTGGTAATGGGGGACGACCGGACACGGTCTCCCAAGACAACTTGCGGCCATGGCAATGATGGATTGATCCTCTTTATTATCCGGGGATATATTTTCAAAGCGAGTAAACAGGTCATCCATGTGCTTTTCAAGCCAATTATTTTTATTGGTATTGGAGACTAAAGACAACCTGGCACAGCATACCATTACTCCCCAGAGAGACATCAATACCCCTTGCTGAGAGAGCTGAGGGTTTTCACTGATTCGGTAAACAAGCGATTCAAACATAGAGGTAACCACGTTCAGCTCAACGAACTCACCCAGTTTCGCAGTGGCCCACAGCAGATTGGCGATTTCCTGTGGTTTAAAGTTAGCTTTCTGTGTGTTCACGTGGCGCAACAGCTCGGCCACGGCCTCGTTAAACTCTGGTGTCTGCTCTTGCTCGCTATCCACCAGTTTCGCCATGGCCCACAGCAGGTTGGCGATTTCCTGTGGTTTAAAGTTAGCTTTCTGTGTGTTCACGTGGCGCAACAGCGCGGCCACGGCCTCGTTAAACTCTGGTGTCCGCTCCTGCCCGTTGTCCACCAGTTTCGCCATGGCCCACAGCAGGTTGGCGATACCCTGTGGTTTAAAGTTATCTTTCTGTGCGTTCACATGTGGCAACAGCGCGGACACGGCCTCTTTAAGCTTTGGTGTCCTATTCTGCCCGTTGTCCAGCAGTTTCGCCATGGCCCACAGCAGGTTGGCGATTTCCTGTGGTTTAAAGTTAGCTTTCTCTGGGTTCACTTGTGGCAACAGCACGGCCACGGCCTCTTTGAGCAGCGGTGTCCGCTCCTGCCCGCTGTCCACCAGTTTCGCCGTGGCCCATAGCAGTTTGGCGATTTCCTGTGGTTTAAAGTGAGCTTTCTGTGCGTTCACGTCGGGCAATAGGATGGCCACGGCCTCATTGAGCCCCGGTGTCCGCTTCTGCCCGTTGCCCACCAGTTTCGCCATGGCCCACAGCAGGTTGGCGATATGCTGAGGAATAAATTGGTTTTTTTTTGCGTTCACGTGGGGCAACAGCGCGGCCACGGCCTCGATGAGTTCTGGTGTTTGCTCCTGCCCGTTGTCCACCAGTTTCACCATGGCCCACAGCAGGTTGACGATTTCCTGTGGGTTAAAGTTAGCTTTCTGTGCGTTCACGTGGGGCAACAGCGCGGCCACGGCCTCGTTGAGTTCTGGTGTCTGTTCCTGCCCGTTGTCCACCAGTTTTGCCATGGCCCACAGCAGGTTGGCGATATGCTGAGGAATAAATTGGTTTTTTTTTGCGTTCACGTGGGGCAACAGCGCGGCCACGGCCTCGTTGAGTTCTGGTGTCAACTCATGCCTGTTATCCACCAGTTTCGCCATGGCCCACAGCAGGTTGGTAATGCCCTGGGCATTAAATTGGTCTTTCTGTGCTTTCACGTGTGGCAACAGCGCGGCCACGGCCTCGTTGAGTTCTGATGTCTGTTCCTGCCCGTTGTCCACCAGTTTTGCCATGGCCCACAGCAGATTGGCGACATACTGAGGAATAAATTGGTTTTTTTTTGCGTTCACGTGTGGCAACAGTGCGGCCACAGACTCTTTGAGCCCTGGTGTCAACTCATGCCTGTTATCCACCAGTTTCGCCATGGCCCATAGCAGGTTGGCGATTTCCTGGGCATTAAATTGGTCTTTATGTGCGTTCACATGGGACAACAGCGCGGCCACGGCCTCGTTGAACTCTGGCGTCTGCTCCTGCCCGTTGTTCACCAGTTTCGCCATGGCCCACAGCAGGTTGGCGATTTCCTGTGGTTTAAAGTTCGCTTTCTGTGCGTTCACGAGGGGCAGCAGCACGGCCACGGCCCCTTTGAGCCATGGCGTCAGCTCCTGTCCGTTGTCCACCAGTTTCGCCATGGCCCACAGCAGGTTGGCGATATGCTGTGGAATAAATTGGTCTTTCTGTGCGTTCACCAGGGGTAACAACGATGCCACAGCCTCGTTGAGCTCTGGTGTCTGCTCCTGCCCGTTGTTCACCAGTTTCGCCATGGCCCACAGCAGGTTGGCTATTTCCTGTGGTTTAAAGTTAGCTTTCTGTGCGTTCACGTGGGTCAACAGCGCGGACAAGGCTTCTTTGAGTCCCAGTGTCCGCTCCTGCCCGTTGTCCACCAGTTTCGCCATGGCCCAAAGCAGGTTGGCAATATGCTGAGGAATAAATGGGTCTTGCTGTGCGTGCATGTGGGGCAACAGTGCGGCCACAGCCTCGTGGAGCCCTGGTTTTCGCTCCGGCCCGTTGTCCACCAGTTTTGCCATGGCCCACAGTAGGTTGGCGACACCCTGGGCACCAATATAGCTGGTTTCAGCTTTTTGGTTGCACTTGAATATTATTGCATCAAGTAGCGTTGACAATAAGGCAACTTGAGTATGCTTAACACGCTTATCAATTGGGTTATGGGGGGTAAAAACACCCGCTGAAGTAAATGAGTGCAGTGTTGTCGTCAGGCTTCGCCAATTCCAGCTCCGTGTTGCTGTGAAATTTTTCAGCAAACGCATCAGCTGGCTTTGTTCCGCTCGATTTAACGGTCTTTTAGCAGCTGATGTGTATTTTTTAATTGAACTGGCATATCGACCGTGATTTCTCCCATCATAGCGATGACCGAAACGACCCGATTTACTCACCAGATCATACATTACTTCTTGTTTAATGAGGGCATTGAAATCTTGAGCAGAGTTCACTGAGCGGAACATTAGATTTTGAGAAGAGCATGCGTCAGAAGAGTGGTAAAATTCGTTACGCTGCGGGGTAGTACGGAGGGGATTATCCCACTGTTCGACGGTGCCATGTCTATATTGCACACGCCTTGAAGAAGCGGCATGGTCATCCGGTCGGTTGTAATCATTATTTGATCTTGTGTATTGGCCACTGATACCAGCAGAGTTTCTATCCATTTATATTTCTTTAATTCATGAAAATATAAAAAGCAGACTGCTGTTTTGTTCAAAAGTTCATTTTGCTGAAATGGCTAACTGGATGTTGGTTTTCTTCCTCTTTGTCGGTTTACCGGTTTGCTCCTCTGAATGTTCTTTCACAGTCAAGTAACCGTGATCTGAGGGTTGCCTGGCTTTAATAGCAGTAACTTATGCCTCATCTGCCCACGTTCATTTAAGTGATACAGAGCCATGTCCCTGTGGCTGGCAGCCTATCCTGGTTTTTATTTGATCAATGTATGGTTTCATTAAATCCTGATTCAAGAACCTGTTAACCGGAATTTCAATGACCTCAAATCCTGCTTTTTGCAACAGTGCGATTTTAAGCAGTGTCGAACCATTCCTGGTATTGAAATCACCACCCACGTAATGAAAGGGCCCCTGAACTTCAATCACCATATTGTGATCTGGCAGTAGCAGGTCAACCGGAGGTAATGAATTCAGACTCTTTTCTTCTTCAATCCTCAAAGATGGAATGCATGATTGGAGTTGATTGCGGAAGTCGGATTGACGTTTTGAAACGATTGCATGGTAATGGGGGACGAACGGACACGGCCTCCCAAGCCAACTTGCGGCCATCGCAATGGTGTATTGATCCTCTTCATTGACCGGGGATGTATTTTCCAGGCGAATAAACAGGTCATCCATGTGCTTTTCCAGCACGTTACCTTTACTGGTATTGGGAACCAGAGATAACCTGGCACAGCATACCATTACTCCCCAAAGCGACATCAATATCGCTTGCTGAGAAAACTGAGGGTTGCCACTGATTCGGTCGACAAGCGATTTGAACGTGGAGGTGACCATGTTCAGCTCAATGAGTTCGCCCAGACTCGCCATGGCCCACAGCAGGTTGGCGATATCCTGGGCATTACATTGGTTTTTCTGTGCCTTCACGAGAGGCAACAGCGCCGTCAAGGCCTCATTGAACTCTGGTGTCTGCTCCTGCCCGTGGTCCACCAGTTTCGCCATGGCCCACAGCAGGTTGGCGATCTCCTGTGGTCTTAAGTTAGCTTTCTGTGCGTTCACGCGAGGCAACAGTGCGGCCACGGCCTCTTTGAGTCCTGGTGTCTGTTTGTGCACTTTGTCCGCCAGTTTCGCCATTGCCCACAGCAGGTTGGCGATATGCTGAGCAATAAATGGGTCTTTCTGTGCGTTCACGTGGGGCAACAGCGCAGTCACCGCCTCTTTGAACTCTGGTGTCCAGGTCTGTCCGTTGTCGACGAGTTTTGCCATGGCCCACAGCAGGTTGGTGATTTCCTGTGGGTTAAAATTAGCTTTCTGTGCGTTCACGTGGGGTAGCAGAGCGACTATAGCCTCGTTGAACTCTGGTGTCCGCTCTTGCCCGCTGCCTACCAGTTTCGCCATGGCCCAAAGCAGGTTGGCGATATGATGGAGATTAAAGTGGTCTTTCTGTGCGTTCACCCGGGGCAGCAGTGCGGCCACGGCCTCTTTAAGCCCTTGTGCCCGCTCCAGCCCGCTGCCCACCAGTTTCGCCATGGCCCACAGCAGGTTGGCGATTTCCTGTGGTTTAAAGTGAGCTTTCTGTGCGTTCACGTGGGGCAACAGCGCGGCCACGGCCTCTTTGAGCCCTGGTGTCTGATCCTGCCCGTTGCCCACCAGTTTCGCCATGGCCCACAGCAGGTTGGCGATTTCCTGTGGTTTAAAGTGAGCTTTCTGTGCGTTCACGTTGGGCAACAGCGCGGCCACGGCCTCGTTGAGTTCTGGTGTCAGCTCCTGGCCGTTGGCCACCAGTTTCGCAATGGCCCACAGCAGGTTGGCGATTTCCTGTGGTTTAAAGTGAGCTTTCTGTGCGTTCACGTGGGGCAACAGCGCGGCCACAGCCTCGTTGAGCTCTGGTGTCCGCTCCTGCCCGTTGTCCACCAGTTTCGCCATGGCCCACAGCAGGTTGGCGATTTCCTGTGGTTTAAAGTGAGCTTTCTGTGCGTTCACGTGAGGCAACAGCGCGGCCACAGCCTCGTTGAGCTCTGGTCTCTGCGCCTGCCCGTTGTTCGCCAGTTTTGCCATGGCCCACAGCAGGTTGGCGATTCCCCGGGCATCAATATCCCTGGCTTCAGGTTTTTGGTTGCAGTTAAATATTATTGCATCAAGTAGCCTTGACAATAAGGCAGCTTGTGTAAGCTTAACACGCTCATCCATGGGTTTATGAGGGGTAAAAACACCTGCCGAAGTGAATGAGTGAAGTGTTGTCGTCAGACTTCGCCAATTCCAGCTTTGCGTTGCGTTAAAATTTTTCAGGAAACATATCAGCTGGCTTTGTTCCGCTCGATTTAACGGTCTTTTAGCAGCTGACGTGTATTTTTTAATTGAACTGGCATATTGACCGTGATGTCTCCCATCATAGCGATGACCGATCCGAGCAGATTGATTCACCAGACCATCCATTATTTCCTGTTTGATGAGGTTATTAAAATCCTGAGCGCGGTTTACTGAACGGCGCTGTAGATTTTGAGAAGAGCATGTGGCGGAAGAATAGTAAAATTCATTACGTACCGGGGCTGTGCGGGGGGGATGACCCCACTGTCTGACTGTGGCATGTCTGTATCGCCCACGCCGTGAAGAAGCGGCGTGTTCATTCGGTCGGTTGTAATCATTACCTGATCTTGCGTATTGACCACTGATACCAGCAGAGCTTCTATCCATAATTATATTTCATTAATTCATGAAAATATAAAAAGCAGACTGCGGTTCTGCTCAGAAGTTCATTTTGCTGAAGTATCTATAAACATAAACGGTTGGGAAAACACCTCTACTCCTGATGCCATTAGTCCGTTATTTGCAAATCATCCGGGGCGAGATGTATGGGCAACAGGTGTTCAACGCTGGCATTCCTTCCCGGAATGTGAAAGAGGTTCTTGAGTCATGATGTGAGGAAGGCAATTACTGGCTGTTTGTTTTCTTCCTCTTTGTGGGTTTACCGGGTTGCTCCCCTGAATGTTCTTCGGCAGTTAAGTAACCGGGATCTGAGGGTTGCCTGCCTTTATCAGGTGTAACGTATGCCTCATCTGCCCACCTTCTTTTAAGTGATAGAGAGCCATGACGTTGTGGTGGGATGCCTACCCTGGCCTTTATTTGATCAATACATCGTTTCATTGAATCCCGGTTCCAAAGCATGTTAATCGGGATTTCAATGACCTCAAATCCTGATTTTTGCAGCAATGCGATTTTAAGCAGAGTAGAACCATTCCTGGTTTTGAAATCACCACCCACATAATGAGACGGTCCCTGAACTTCAATCACCATGTTATGATCTGGCAGAAGCAGGTCAACCGGCGGTAGTGAGTTCAGATTCTTTTCTTCTTCAATCTTCAACGATGGAATGCGTGATTGGAGTTGATCGCGGAAGTCGGATTGAGGTTTTGAAATGGTTGTCTGGTAATGGGGGACGACTGGACTCGCTCTTCCAAGCCAACTTGCGGCCATGGCAATGATGGATTGTTCTTCTTCATTGTTTGGGGAGGTATTTTCCAGGCGAGTAAACAGGTCATCCATGTGCTTTTCAAGCACGTTATTTTTATTGGCATTGGAGACCAGAGACAACCTGGCACAGCAAACCATTACTCCCCAGAGAGACATCAAAATCACTTGCTGAGAGAGCTGAGGGTTTTCACTGATTCGGTAGACAAGCGATTTGAACGTAGAGGTAACCACATTCAGCTCAACGAACTCACCCAGTTTTGCCATGGCCCACAGCAGGTTGGCGATATGCTGAGGAATAAATTGGTCTTTCTGTGCGTTCATGTGGGGCAAAAGTGCGGCCGCGGTCTCGTTGAGTACTGGTGTCTGCTCCTGCCCGCTGTCCAACAGTTTCGCCATGGCCCAAAGCAGATTGGCGATTTCCTGTGGATTAAAGTTAGCTTTCTGTGCGTTCACGTGGGGCAACAGCGCGGCGACGGTCTCGTTGAGCCCTGGTGTCTGCTCCTGTCCGCTGTCCACCAGTTTCGCCATGGCCCACAGCAGGTTGGTGATTTCCTGTGGTTTAAAGTTAGCTTTCTGTGCGTTCACGTGGAGCAACAGCCTGGCCACGGCCTCTTTGAGCCCTGATGTCTGCTCTTGCCCGTTGTCCACCAGTTTCGCCATGGCCCACAGCAGGTTGGCGATATGCTGAGGAATAAATTGGTCTTTCTGTGCGTTCACGTGGGGCAACAGAGCGGCCACGGCCTCTTTGAGCCCTGATGTCTGCTCTTGCCCGTTGTCCACCAGTTTCGCCATGGCCCACAGCAGGTTGGCGATTCCCTGGGGAGTAAATTGGTCTTTCTGTGCGTTCACATGGGGCAACAGCGCGGCCACGGCCTCTTTGAGCCCTGATGTTTGCTTCAGCCCATAGTCCACCAGTTTCGCCATGGCCCACAGCAGGTTGGAGATTTCCTGTGGTTTATAGTTAGCTTTCTGTGCGTTCACTTGGGGCAACAGCACGGCCACTGCCTTGTTGAGACCTGGTGTCCGCTCCAGCCCACTGTCCACCAGCTTCGCCATGGCCCACAGCAGGTTGGAGATTTCCTGTGGTTTATAGTTAGCTTTCTGTGCGTTCACTTGGGGCAACAGCACCGCCACTGCCTTGTTGAGACCTGGTGTCCGCTCCAGCCCAATGTCCATCAGTTTCGCCATGGCCCATAGCAGGTTGGCGATTTCCTGTGGATTAAAGTGGTCTTTCTGTGCGTTCACGTGGGGCAACAGTGCGGCCACGGCCTCTTTGAGCCCTGGTGTGTGCTCCTGCCCGTTGTCTACCATTTTCGCCATGGCCCACAGCAGGTTGGCGATACCCTGAGGAATAAATTGGTCTTTCTGTACGTTTACGTGGGGCAACAACACGGCCACAGCCTCTTTGAGCTCTGCTGTCCGCTCCTGCCCGTTGTCCACCAGTTTCGCCATGGCCCACAGCAGGTTGGCGATACCCTGAGGATTAAATTGGTCTTTCTGTACGTTTACGTGGGGCAACAACACGGCCACAGCCTGTTTGAGCTCTGCTGTCCGCTCCTGCCCGCTGTCCACCAGTTTCGCCATGGCCCACAGCAGGTTGGCGATTTCCTGGGCATTAAATTGGTCTTTCTTTGTGTTCATGAGGAGCAACAGCGCGGCCACGGCCTCGTTGAGCTCTGGCGTCAGCTCCTGCCCGTTGTCCACCAGTTTCGCCATGGCCCATAGCAGGTTAGCGATTTCCCGGGCATTAAATTGGTCTTTCTTTGTGTTCATGTGGGGCAACAGTGCGGCCACGGTCTCGTTGAGCTCTGGCCTCCGCTTCTGCCCGTTGTCCGCCAGTTTAGCCATGGCCCATAGCAGGTTGGCGATTCCCCGTGCATCAATGTCCCTGGCTTGAGGTTTTTGGTTGCAGTTAAATATTATCGCATCAAGTAGCGTTGACAATAAGTTAGCTTGAGTAAGCTTTACACGCTCATCCATGGGGTTATGAGGGGTAAAAACACCTGCTGAAGTCAATGAATGAAGTGTTGTCGTCAGGCTTAGCCAATTCCAGCTCCGTGTTGCTGTGAAATTTTGCAGCAAACGCATCAGCTGGCTTTGTTCAGCTCGATTTAACGGTCTTTTAGCAGTTGACGTGTATTTTTTAATTGAACTGGCATATTGACCGTGATGTCTCCCATCGTAGCGATCACCGAAACGATAAGATTTACTCACCAGGTCATCCATTATTTCCTGTCTGGTGAGAGCATTAAAATCTTGAGCTGGGTTTACTGAACGGTACTGTAGATGTTGAGAAGAGCGTGTGAAAGAAGAATGGTAAAATTCATGACGCACCGGGGCAGTGCGGGAGGGGTTATCCCATTGTTTGACTGTGGCATATCTATATCGTCCACGCCTTGAAGAAGCGGCTTGGTTACCCGGTTGGTTGTAATCATTATCTGATCTTGTGTATTGACCACTGATACCAGCAGAGTTTCTATCCATAACTATATTTCATTAATTCATGATAATATAAAAAGTAGACTGCTGTTCTGTTCAGAAGTTCATTTTGCAGGAACGGTTCTTGATTCATGATGGAAGGGAGTCGATTACTGGCTGTTTGTTCTCTTCCTCTTTCCTGGTTGACCGGTTTGCTCTTCTAAATGTTCTTCGGCGGTTAAGTAACCGTGATCTGAGGGTTGCCTTTCTTTATCAGCACTGAAGTATGCAGCATCTGCCCTGCCTCTTTTAAGTGATACAGAGTCATGATCCTGTGGCGGGATGCCAGCCCTGATCTTTATTTGATCAATACATAGTTTCATTAAATCTTTGTTCCAAATCTGGTTAGCCGGGATTTCAATGACCTCAAATCCTGCTTTTTGCAGCAGTGCGATTTTCAGCAGAGTCGAACCATTCCTGGTTTTGAAATCACCACCCACATAATGAGACGGTCCCTGAACTTCAATCACCATGTTATGATCTGGCAGAAGCAGGTCAACCGGCGGTAGTGAGTTCAGATTCTTTTCTTCTTCAATCTTCAACGATGGAATGCGTGATTGGAGTTGATCGCGGAAGTCGGATTGAGGTTTTGAAATGGTTGTCTGGTAATGGGGGACGACTGGACTCGCTCTTCCAAGCCAACTTGCGGCCATGGCAATGATGGATTGTTCTTCTTCATTGTTTGGGGAGGTATTTTCCAGGCGAGTAAACAGGTCATCCATGTGCTTTTCAAGCACGTTATTTTTATTGGCATTGGAGACCAGAGACAACCTGGCACAGCAAACCATTACTCCCCAGAGAGACATCAAAATCACTTGCTGAGAGAGCTGAGGGTTTTCACTGATTCGGTAGACAAGCGATTTGAACGTAGAGGTAACCACATTCAGCTCAACGAACTCACCCAGTTTTGCCATGGCCCACAGCAGGTTGGCGATTTCCTGTGGATTAAAGTCAGCTTTCTGTGCATTCACGTGGGGCAACAGTGCGGCGACGGCCACTTTGAGTCCTGGTGTCAGCCCCTGTCCGCTGTCCACCAGTTTCGCCATGGCCCATAGGAGGTTGGCAATTTCCTGTGGTTTAAAGTTAGCTTTCTGTGCGTTCACGTGGGGCAACAGCCCGGCCACGGCCTCTGTGAGCCCTGATATCTGCTCTTGTCCGTTGTCCACCAGTTTCGCCATGGCCCACAGCAGGTTGGCGATATGCTGAGGAATAAATTGGTCTTTCTGTGCGTTCACGTGGGGCAACAGCGCGGCCAAGGTCTCTTTGAACTCTGTTGTCCGCTCCTGCCCGTTGTCCACCAGTTTCGCCATGGCCCACAGCAGGTTGGCGATACCCTGGGTATTAAATTGGTCTTTCTGTGCCTTCGCGTGGGGCAACAGCGCGGCCACGGCCTTATTGAGCCCTGGTGTTCGCTCCTGCCTGTTGTCAACCAGTTTCGCCATGGCCCACAGCAGGTTGGGGATTTCCTGTAGTTTAAAATTAGCTTTCTGTGTGTTCACGTGGGGCAACAGAGCGGCCACGGTCTCTTTGAGCCCTGATATCTGCTCTTGTCCGTTGTCCACCAGTTTTGCCATGGCCCAGAGCAGGTTGGCGATATCCTGGGCATTAAATTGGTCTTTGTGTGCGTTCACGTGTGGCAACAGCGCGGCCACGGCCTCGTTGAACCCTGGTGTCCGCTTCTGCCCGTTGTCCACCAGTTTCGCCATGGCCCACAGCAGGTTGGCGATTTCCTGGGCATTAAATTGGTTTTTCTGTGCGTTCACGCGAAGCAACAGCGCGGCCACGGCCTCTTTGAACTCTGGTGTCTGTTCCTGCCCGCTGTCCACCAGTTTTGCCATGGCCCACAGCAGGTTGGCGATATGTTGAGGAATAAATTGGTCTCTCTGTACGTTCACCTGTGGCAACAGCGCGGCCACGGCCTCGTTGAGCTCTGGTGTCTGCTCCAGCCCGTTGTCCACCAGTTTCGCCATGGCCCACAGCAGGTTGGCGATACCCTGAGGAATAAATTGGTCTTTCTGTGCTTTCACGCGGGACAAAAGCGCGGCCACGGCCTCATTGAACTCTGGTGTCTGTTCCTGCCCGTTGTTCACCAGTTTCGCCATGGCCCACAGTAGGTTGGCAATATGCTGAGGAATAAATTGGTCTTTTTGTGCGTTCATGTGGGGAAACAGTGCGGCCACAGCCTCGTTGAGCCCTGGTTTTCGCTCCGGCCCGACGTCCACCAGTTTCGCCATGGCCCACAGCAGGTTGGCGATTACCCGGGCATCAGGATCACTGTCTTCAGATTTTTGGTTGCAGTTGAATATTATTGCATCAAGTAGCATTGACAATAAGGCAGTTTGAGTGAGCCTGACACGCTCATCCATGGGTTTATGAGGGGTAAAAACACCCGCTGAAGTCAATGAATGAAGTGTTGTGGCCAGGCTTCGACAACTCCAACTCCGTGTTACTGTAAAATTTTCCAGCAAACGTATCAGCTGGCTTTGTTCGGCTCGATTTAATGGTCTTTTAGACGCTGACGTGTATTTTTTAATTGAATTGGCATATTGACCGTGATGTCTCCCATCATAGCGATCACCGAAACGATAAGATTTACTCACCAGATCATCCATTATTTCCTGTTTGATGAGCGCATTAAAATCTTGAGCAGGGTTTACTGAACGGTACTGTAGATGTTGAGAAGAGCGTGTGAAAGAAGAATGGTAAAATTCATTACGCCCCGGGGCAGTGCGGGAGGGGTTATCCCATTGTCTGACTGTGGCATGTCTATATCGCCCACGCCTTGAGGAGGCGGCATGGTCATCCGGTCGGTTGTAATCATTATTTGATCTTGTGTATTGACCACTGATACCAGCAGAGTTTCTATCCATAACTATATTTCATTAATTCATGAGGATATAAAAAGCAGACTGCTTTTCTGTTCAGAAGTTCATTTTGCTGGAATGTTGATAAATGTAATCAGTGGGAGGAACTCATCTGCTCCTGATGTCACCCATCCGTTATCTTCAAAGCATCCGGGGCGAAATTCAGGGGCAACAGGTCTTCAACGCTGGTAGAACTTTACTTGAATGTGAAAACGGTTCCTATTTGATCAATGTATGGTTTCATTAAATTCTGATTCAAAAGCTTGTTAACCGGAATTTCAATGACCTCAAATCCTGCTTTTTGCAACAGTGCGATTTTCAGCAGAGTTGAACCATTCCTGGTTTTGAAATCACCACCCACGTAATGAAAGGGCCCCTGAACTTCAATCACCATGTTGTGATCTGGCAGTAGCAGGTCAACCGGAGGCAATGAGTTCAGACTCTTTTCTTCTTCAATCTGCAAAGAGGGAAAGCATGATTGGAGTTGATCGCGAAAGTCGCCCTGGGTTTTTGAAATGTTTGTCGGGTAATGGGGGACGAATGGACACGCTCTCCCAAGCCAACTTGCGGCCATGGCAATGATGCGTTGATCCTCTTCATTGTCTGAGGATGTATTTTCCAGACGAGTAAACAGGTCATCCATGTGCTTTTCAAGCCAGTTATTGTTATTGGAGTCCAAAGACAATCTGGCACAGCAAACCATCACTCCCCAGAGAGACATCAATATGTCTTGCTGTGAGAGCTGAGGGTTTTCACTGATTTGGTAAACAAGCGATTCGAACATAGAGGTCACCAGGTTCAGCTCAACGAACTCACCCAGTTTCGCCGTGGCCCACAGAAGGTTGGCAATACCCTGTGCACTAAACTGGCCTTTCTGTGTGTTCACGAGGAGCAGTAGCGCGGCCACGGCCTCTTCGAGTTCTGGAGTCCACTCATGCCCGTTGCCCACCAGTTTCGCCATGGCCCACAGCAGGTTGGCGATATGCTGGGCATTAAACAGGTCTTTCTGTACGTTCACGTGTTGCAGCAGCGCAGACACGGCCTTGTTAAACTCTGGTGTCCGCTCTTGCCCGCTATCCACCAGTTTCGCCATGGCCCACAGCAGGTTGGCGATACCCTGGGCATCAAATTGGTCCTTCTGTGCGTTCACGTGGGGCAACAGCGCGGCCACGGCCTTGTTGAGCCCTGGTGTCTGCTCTTGTCCGTTGTCCACCAGTTTCGCCATGGCCCACAGCAGGTTGGCGATTTCCTTTGGTTTAAAGTTAGCTTTCTCTGGGTTCTTCACTTGTGGCAACAGCACGGCCACGGCCTTTTTGAGCTGCGGTGTCCGTTCCTGCCCGTTGTCCACCAGTTTCGCCGTGGCCCATAGCAGGATGGCGATTTCCTGTGGTTTAAAGTTAGCTTTCTGTGCGTTCACGAAGGGCAACAGCGTGGCCACGGCCTCTTTGAGCTGTGGTGTTCGCTCCAGCCTCTTATCAACCAGTTTCGCCATGGCCCAGAGCAGGTTGGCGATTTCCTGTGGTTTAAAGTTAGCTTTATGTGCGTTCACATCGGCCAATAACCTGGCCACGGCCTCATTGAGTTCTGGCGTCTGTTCCTGCCCGTTGTCCACCAGTTTCGCCATGGCCCAGAGCAGGTTGGCAATATGCTGAGGAATAAATTGGTCTTTCTGTACGTTCACGTGGGATAAAAGCGCGGCCACAGTCTCTTTGAGCCCTGGTGTTTGCTCCTGCCCGTTGTCTACCAGTTTCGCCATAGCCCATAGCAGGTTGGCGATACCCTGTGGTGTAAAGTTTGCTTTCTGTGCGCTCACGTGGGGCAACAGCGCAGCCACCGCCTCGTTGAACTCCGGTGTTCGCTTTTGCCTGTTGTCCACCAGTTTCGCCATGGCCCACAGCAGGTTGGTGATACCCTGTGGTGTAAAGTTTGCTTTCTGTGCGCTCACGTGGGGCAACAGTGCGGCCTCGGCACCGTTGAGCTCCGGTGTTTGCTCCTGCCCGTTGTCCACCAGTTTCGCCATGGCCCACAGCAGGTTGGTGATTTCCTGTGGGGTAAAGTTAGCTTTCTGTGCGTTCACGTGGGGCAGCAGCGCGGCCACGGCCTCGTTGAGTTCTGGTGTCTGTTCCTGCCCGTTCTCCAGCAGTTTTGCCATGGCCCACAGCAGATTGGCGATATGCTGAGGAGTAAATTGGTTTTTTCTTGCGTTCACGTGGGGCAATAGTGCGGCCACAGCCTCTTTGAGCCCTGGTGTCAACTCATGCCTGTTATCCACCAGCTTCGCCAGGGCCCAAAGCAGGTTGGTAATGCCCTGGGCATTAAATTGGTCTTTCTGTGCTTTCACGTGGGGCAACAGTGCGGCCACGGCCTCTTTGAGCCCTGGCGTCCACTCCTGTCCGTTATCCACCAGTTTCGCCATGGCCCACAGCAGGTTGGCAATGCCCTGGGCTTTAAATTGGTCTTTCTGTGCGTTTACGAGGGGCAACAGCGCGGCCATGGTCTCTTTGAGTTCTGGTGTTTGCTCCTGCCCGTTGTCCACCAGTTTCGCCATGGCCCACAGCAAGTTGGCAATTTCCTGTGGTTTAAAGTTAGCTTTTTGTGCGTTCACGTCTGGCAATAGCCTGGCCACGGCCTCATTGAGCCCTGGTGTCCGCTTCTGCCTGTTGTCCACCAGTTTTGCCATGGCCCAGAGCAGGTTGGCGATACCCTGAGCATTGAATAGGTCTTTCTGTGTGTTCACATGGGACAAAAGTACAGCCATAGCCTCGCTGAACTCTTGTGTTCGCTTCTGCCCGCTGTCCACCAGTTTCGCCATAGCCCACAGCAGGTTGGCGATTCCCCGGGCATCAATATACCTGGCTTGAGGTTTTTGGTTGCAGTTAAATATTATTGCATCCAGTAGCGTTGACAATAAGTTAGCTTGAGTAAGCTTTACATGCTCATCCATGGGGTTATGAGGGGTAAAAACACCTGCTGAAGTAAACGAGTGCAGTGTTGTCGTCAGGCTTCGCCAATTCCAGCTCCGCGTTGCTGTGAAATTTGGCAGCAAACGCATCAGCTGGCTTTGTTCCGCTCGATTTAACGGTCTTTTAGCAGCTGACGTGTATTTTTTAATTGAACTGGCATATCGACCGTGATGCCTCCCATCATAGCAATGACCGAAACGATAAGATTTACTTACCAGATCATCCATTATTTCCTGCTTGATGAGCGTATTAAAATCTTTAGCAAGGTTTACTGAACGGCGCTGTAGATGTTGAGAAGGGCATGCGTCAGAAGAACGGTAAAATTTATTACGCCCCGGGGTAGTGCGTGGGGTATTATCCCACTGTCTGACTGTGCCATGTCTATATTGCACACGCCTTGAAGAAGCGGCATGGTCATTCGGTTGGTTGTAATCATTATCTGATCTTGCATATTGACCACTGGCACCAGCAGAACTTCTATCCATAATTACATTTCATTAATTCATGAAAATATAAAAAGCAGACTGCTGTTTTGTTCAAAAGTTCATTTTGCTGAAATGTCTATAAATAGCTAACCATATGAAATCACATATTTCTGACTCCTTGTTCAGGCACTCCCGGCAACTGCTCCTGCGTTTCTCTAGCTCCTGCATCCATGCAGTCGTGCTTCGTTACAACTCCGGTCACATAGCTACGGCTATGCTCCCTCCGTTGTGCCTCGCATAGCACCTGCCCAAGTAGCCAGAAATATGTGATTCCATATGGCCAGCTACTTAGACGTAAACGGTTGAGGAAACACATCTACTCCTGATGCCATCAATCCGTTATTTGCAAATCATCCGGGGCGAGATGTATGGGCAACAGGTGTTCAACACTGGCATTCCTTCCCGGTATGGGAAAAAGGTTCTTGCGTCATGATACTAGGAGGCTGAACGAGAATAGACTGCCCTACTGCGGTGGCAGCAAATTGGTCTAAAAAGTCGGAAATTTTTAGCAAATAGAACCACTATTCACTAAAAATTTCCGACTTTTTATCCTCAATTTTCTGCCATCCTCGCTACGGGCGCTATTCTCGGTCAGCCTCCTAGGAAGGCAATTACTGGTTGTTTGTTTTCTTCCTCTTTGCTGGTTTGCCGGTTTGCTCCTCTGAATGTTCTTCGGCAGTCAAGTAACCGTGATCTGAGGGTTGCCCGCCTTTATCAGCCGTAACGTATGCTTCATCTGCCCACCTTCTTTTAAGTGATACAGAGCCATGCTCCTGTGGCGGGATGCCTGTCCTGGTCTTTATTTGATCAATGTATGGTTTCATTAAATCCTGATTCCAAAGCATGGTAACCGGAATTTCAATGACCTCAAATCCTGCTTTTTGCAACAGTGCGATTTTCAGCAGAGTCGAACCATTCCTGGTGTTGAAATCACCACCCACGTAATGAAACGGTCCCTGAACTTCAATCACCATGTTGTGATCTGGCAGTAGCAGGTCAACCGGAGGCAGTGAGTTCAGACTCTTTTCTTCTTCAATCCTCAAAGATGGAATAGAAGATTTGAGTTGATCACGGAAGTCGACCTGGGTGTTTGAAATATTTGTGTGGTAATGGGGGACGACCGGACACGCTCTGCCAAGCCAACTGGCGGCCTGGGCAATGGTGCGTTGACCCTCTTCATTGTGCAGGAATGTATTTTCCAGACGGTTAAACAGGTCATCCATGTGCTTTTCAAGCATGTGATTTTTATTGGCAGTGGAGACCAGAGACAGCCTGGCACAGCAGACCATTATTCCCCAGAGAGACATCAATATGGCTTTCTGAGAGAGCTGAGGGTTTTCACTGATTCGGTAGACCAGCGACTCGAACGTGGATGTAACCACGTTCAACTCAACGAGCTCACCCAGTTTCGCCATGGCCCACAGCAGGTTGGCAATAGCCTGGGCATTAAATTGGCCTTTCTGTGCGTTCACGAGGGGCAACAGCGTGGCCAGGGCCTCTTTGAGCTCTGGTGTCTGCTCCTGCCCGTGGTCCAACAGTTTCGCCATGGCCCACAGCAGGTTGGCAATACCCTGTGGTTTAAAGTTAGCTTTCTGTGCGTTCACGTGGGGCAACAGCGCGGCCACGGCATCGTTGAGCCCTGGTGACCACTTCTGTCCGTTGTCCACCAGTTTCGCCATGGCCCACAGCAGGTTGGCGGTTTCCTGTGGTTTAAAGTTGGCTTTCTGTGCGTTTACATGGGGCAACAGCGTGGCCACGGCCTCTGTGAGTGGTGTCCTCTCCTGCCCGTTGTTCACCAGTTTCGCCATGGCCCACAGCAGGTTGGCAATATGTTGAGGATTAAATTGGTCTTTCTGTGCGTTCACATGGGGCAACAGTGCGGCCACGGTCTCGTTGAGTTCTGGTGTCTGCTCGTGCCCGTTGTCCACCAGTTTCGCCATGGCCCACAGCAGGTTGGCGATACCCTGGGCATCAAATTGGTCCTTCTGTGCGTTCACATGGGGCAACAGCGCAGCCACGGCTTCTTTGAGCTCTGGTGTCGGCTCCTGCCCGTTGTCCACCAGTTTTGCCATGGCCCACAGCAGGTTGGCGATTTCCTGTGGGTTAAAATTAGCTTTCTGTGCGTTCACGTGGGCTAGCAGAGCGACCACAGCCCCGTTGAACTCCGGTGTCCGCTCCTGCCCGCTGCCGACCAGTTTCGCCATGGCCCACAGCAGGTTGCTAATATGCTGAGGAATAAATGAGTCTTTCTGCACGTTCACGAGGGGCAACAGCGCGGCCACGGCCTCTTTGAGCCCTGGTGTCCGATGCTGCCTGTTGTCCACCAGTTTCGCTATGGCCCAAAGCAGGTTGGCGATACCCTGGGCATCAAATTGGTCTTTCTGTGCGTTCACGTGGGGCAATAGCACGGCCAAGGCCTCTTCGAGCCCTGATGTCGGCTCCTGTCCGTTGTCCAGCAGTTTCGCCATGGCCCACAGCAGGTTGGCGATATGCTGAGGAGTAAATTGGTTTTTCTGTGCGTTCACGAGGGGCAACAGCACGGCCACGGCCCCGTTGAGCCCTGGTGTTCGCTCCTGCCCGTTGTCCACCAGTTTCGCCATGGCCCATAACAGGTTGGTGATTCCCTGGGCATTAAGTTGGTCTTTCTGTTCGTGCACGAGGGGCAACAACGCGGCCACAGCCAGGTTGAGCTCTGGTGTACGCTCCTGGCCGTTGCCCACCAGTTTCGCCATGGCCCACAGCAGGTTGGCGATATGCTGAGGAATAAATTGGTTTTTCTGTGCGTTCACGAGGGGCAACAGCACGGCCACGGCCCCGTTGAGCCCTGGTGTTCGCTTCTGCCCGTTGTCCACCAGTTTCGCCATGGCCCATAACAGGTTGGTGATTCCCTGGGCATTAAGTTGGTCTTTCTGTTCGTGCACGTGGGGCAACAGCGCAGCCACGGCCTCGTTGAGCTCTGGAGTCCGTTTTTTCCCGTTGTCAACCAGTTTCGCCATGGCCCACAGCAGGTTGGTGATTCCCTGTGGTTTAAAGTTAGCTTTCTGTCCATTTACGTGGGGTAACAGCGTAGCGACGGCCTCGTTGAACACTGGTGTCCGCTCCTGCCCGTTGTCCACCAGTTTTGCCATGGCCCACAGCAGGTTAGCTATTCCCCGGGCATCAATATCCCTGGCTTCAGGTTTTTGGTTGCAGTTAAATATTATTGCATCAAGTAGCGTTGACAATAAGTTAGCTTGAGTAAGCTTTACACGCTCATCCATGGGGTTATGAGGGGTAAAAACACCCGCTGAAGTCAATGAATGAAGTGTTGTCGTCAGGCTTCGCCAATTCCAGCTCCGTGTTACGGAAAAATTTTGCAGTAAACGTATCAGCTGACTTTGTTCGGCTCGATTTAATGGTCTTTTAGACGCTGACGTGTATTTTTTAATTGAACTGGCATATTGACCGTGATGTCTCCCATCATAGCGATCACCGAAACGATAAGATTTACTCACCAGACCATCCATTATTTCCTGTCTGGTCAGGGTATTGAAATCTTGAGCAGAGTTCACTGAGCGGAACATTAGATTTTGAGAAGAGCATGCGTCAGAAGAGTGGTACAATTCGTTGCGCCCCGGGGTAGTACGGAGGGGATTATCCCACTGTTCGACTGTGCCATATCTATATTGCACACGCCTTGAAGAAGCGGCATGGTCATCCGGTCGGTTGTAATCATTATTTGATCTTGTGTATTGACCGCTGATACCAGCAGAGTTTCTATCCATTTTTATATTTCTTTAATTCATGAAAATATAAAAAACAGACTGCTGTTTTGTTCAAAAGTTCATTTCGCTGAAATGTCTATAAACGTAAACGGTTGGGGAAGCACATTTACTCCTGATGCCATCAACCCGTTATTTTCCAATCATCCGGGGCAACAGGTGTTCAACACTGACATTCCTTCCCGGCATGTGAAAACGGATCTTGAGTCATGATAGGAGGAAGGCAATTACTGGCTGGTTGTTTTCTTCCTCTTTGCTGGTTTGCCGGTTTGCTCCTCTGAATGTTCTTCGGCAGTCAAGTAACCGTGATCTGAGGTTTGCCCGCCTTTATCAGCCGTAACGTATGCTTCCTCTGCCCACCTTCTTTTAAGTGATACAGAGCCATGCCCCGGTGGCGGTAAGCTTATCCTGGTCTTTATTTGATCAATGTATGGCTTCATTAAATCCTGACTCAAGAGCCTGTTAACCGGAATTTCAATGACCTCAAATCCTGCTTTTTGCAACAGTGCGATTTTCAGCAGAGTCGAACCATTCCTGGTGGTGAAATCACCACCCACGTAATGAGAGGGACCCTGAACTTCAATCACCAGGTTGTGATCTGGCAGTAGCAGGTCAACCGGAGGCAGTGAGTTCAGACTTTTTTCTTCTTCAATCTGCAAAGAGGGAAAGCATGATTGGAGTTGATCGCGGAAGTCGGATTGAGGTTTTGACATGATTGTCTGGTAATGGGGGACGAGCGGGCATGATCTCCCAAGCCAACTTGCGGCCATGGCAATAACGTATTGTTCCTCTTCATTATTGTCTGGATTGTCTGGGAATGTATTTTTCAGGCGAGTAAACAGGTCATCCATGTGCTTTTCAAGCCAGTTATTGTTATTGGAGTTTAGAGACAATCTGGCACAGCAAACCATTACTCCCCAGAGAGACATCAATATGTCTTGATGTGAGAGCTGAGGGTTTTCACTGATTCGGTAAACAAGCGATTCGAACATAGAGGTCACCACCTTCAGCTCAACGAACTCACCCAGTTTCGCCGTGGCCCACAGCAGATTGGCGATTTCCTGTGGTTTAAAGTTAGCTTTCTGTGTGTTCACGTGGCGCAACAGCGCGGCCACGGCCTCGTTAAACTCTGGTGTCCGCTCTTGCCCGCTATCCACCAGTTTCGCCATGGCCCACAGCAGGTTGGCGATACCCTGTGGTTTAAAGTTATCTTTCTGTGCGTTCACGTGTGGCAACAGCGCGGCCACGGCCTCTTTAAGCTCTGGTATCCTATCCTCCCCGTTGTCCAGCAGTTTCGCCATGGCCCACAGCAGGCTGGCGATTTCCTGTGGTTTAAAATAGGCTTTCTCTGGGTTCACTTGTGGCAACAGCACGGCCACGGCTTCTTTGAGCAGCAGTGTCCGCTCCTGCCCGTTGTTCACCAGTTTCGCCATGGCCCACAGCAGGTTGGTGATTTCCTGTGGTTTAAAGTTAGCTTTCTGTGTACTCACGTGGTGCAACATTGCGGCCACGGCCTGTTTGAGCCCTGGTGTCTGCTCCTGCCCGTTGTCCACCAGTTTCGCCATGGCCCACAGCAGGTTGGCGATATGCTGAGGAATAAATTGGTCTTTCTGTGCGTTCACGTGGGGAAACAGCGCGGCCACAGCCTCGTTGAGCTCTGGTGTCCGCTCCTGGCCGTTGTCCACCAGTTTTGCCATGGCCCACAGCAGGTTGGCGATATGCTGAGGAATAAATTGGTCTTTCTGTGCGTTCACGTGGGGCAACAGTGCGGCCACGGCCTCGTTGAGCGCTGGTGTCCGCTTCTGCCCGCTATCCACCAGTTTCGCCATGGCCCAAAGCAGGATGGCGATACCCTGAGCATTAAATTGGTCTTTCTGTGCGTTCACGTGGGGCAACAGCGTGGCCACGGTCTCTCTGATCTCTGGTGTCCGCTCCTGCCCGTTGTCCACCAGTTTCGCCATGGCCCACAGCAGGTTGGCGAAATGCTGAGGAATAAATTGGTCTCTTTGTGCATTCACGCAGGGCAGCAGCGCGGCCACGGCCTCGCTGAGCCCTGGTATCCGCTGCTGGCCGTTGTCCACCAATTTCGCCATGGCCCACAGCAGGTTAGTAATACCCTGTGCATTAAATCGGTCTTTATGTACGTTTACCCGGGACAACAACGCGGCCACGGCCTCGTTGAACGCTGGTGTCTGTTCCTGCCCGTTGTCCACCAGTTTCGCCATGGCCCACAGCAGGCTGGCGATTTCCTGTGGTTTAAAGTGAGTTTTCTGTGCGTTCACGAGGGGCAATAGCCCGGCCACGGCCTCATTGAGCTCTGGTGTTCGCTCCTGCCCATTGTCCACCAGTTTCGCCATGGCCCACAGCAGGTTGGCAATATGCTGAGGAATAAATGGGTCTTGCTGTGCTTTCATGTGGGGCAACAGTGCGGCCACAGCCGCGTTGAGCCCTGGTGTTCGCTCCTGCCCGCTGTCTACCAGTTTCGCCATAGCCCACAGCAGGTTGGCGATTTCCTGGGCACCAACATAGCTGGCTTCAGGTTTTTGGTTGCACTTGAATATGATTGCATCAAGTAGTGTTGACAGTAAGGCAGCCTGAGTAAGTCTGACACGCTCATCCAAGGGATTATGAGGGGTAAAAACACCCGCTGAAGTAAATGAGTGCAGTGTTGTCGTCAGGCTTCGCCAATTCCAGCTCCGCGTTGCTGTGAAATTTTGCAGCAAACGCATCAGCTGGCTTTGTTCAGCTCGATTTAACGATCTTTTAGCAGTTGACGTGTATTTTTTAATTGAACTGGCATATTGACCGTGATTTCTCCCATCATAGCGATCACCGAAACGATAAGATTTACTCAGCAGGCCATCCATTATTTCCTGTCTGGTGAGGGTATTGAAATCTTGAGCAGGGTTTACTGAACGGTACTGTAGATGTTGATAAGAGCGTGTGAAAGAAGAATGGTAAAATTCATTTCGCGCCGGGGCAGTGCGGGAGGGTTTATCCCATTGCCTGACTGTGGCATACCTATATCGTCCACGCCGTGAAGAAGTGGCTTGGTCATCCGGTTGGTGGTAATCATTGCCTGATCTTGTGTATGGACCACTGATACCAGCATAGCTTCTATCCATAATTATATTTCATTAATTCATGGAAATATAAAATGCAGACTGTGGTTCTTTTCAGAAGTTCATTTTGCTGGAATGTTGGTTAACTACTTACTGGCTGGTTGTTTTTTTCCTCTTTTCTGGTTTGCCGGTTTGCACTTCTGAATGTTCTTCGGCGGTTAAGTAACCATGATCTGAGGGTTGCCTGCCTTTATCAGCAGTAACGTATGGCTCATCTGCCAGCCTTCTTTTAAGTGATACAGAGCCATGCTCCTGTGGTGGGATGCCTATCCTGGTCTTTATTTGATCAATGTATGGTTTCATTAAATCCTGATTGCAAAGCCTGTTAACCGGAATTTCAATGACCTCAAATCCTGCTTTTTGCAACAGTGCGATTTTCAGCAGAGTCGAACCATTCCTGGTGTTGAAATCACCACCCACGTAATGAAACGGTCCCTGAATTTCAATCACCATGTTGTGATCTGGCAGTAGCAGGTCAACCGGAGGTAATGAGTTCAGACTCTTTTCTTCTTCAATCTTCAAAGATGGAATAGATGATTGGAGTTGATCGCGGAAGTCGACCTGGGTTTTTGAAATGTTTGTCTGGTAATCGCGAACGACCGGACAGGCTCTGCCAAGCCAACTTGCGGCCATGATCATGATGGATTGATCCTCTTCATTATCTGGCGATGTATTTTCCAGGCGAGTCAACAGGTCATCCATGTGCTTTTCAAGCACGTTATTTTTATGGGCATTGGAGTCCAGAGCCAACCTGGCACAGCATACCATTACTCCCCAGAGAGACATCAGTATCTCTTGCTGAGAGAACTGAGTGTTTTCACTGATTCTGTAGACAAGAGAGTTGAACGTGGATGTAAACACGTTCAGCTCAATGAGCTCACCCAGATTCGCCGTGGCCCACAGCAGGTTGGCGATTTCCTGTGGTTTTACATTAGCTTTCTGTGCGTTCACGAGGGACAACAGCGATGCCACGGCCTCGTTGAACTCTGGTGTCTGCTCCTGCCCATTCTTCACCAGTTTCGCCATGGCCCACAGCAGGTTGGCGATATGCTGGGGAATAAATTGGTCTTTCTGTACGTTCACGTGGGGCAACAGTGCGGCCAGAGCATCTTTGAACTCTGGTGTTTTCTCCAGCCCGCTGTCCACCAGCTTCGCCATGGCCCACAGCAGGTTGGCGATATGCTGAGGACTAAATTGGTCTTTCTGTGCATTCACGTGGGGCAACAGTGCGGCTACTGCATCGTTGAGCCCTGCTGTCCACTCCTGCCCGTTGTCCACCAGTTTCGCCATGGCCCACAGCAGGTTGGCGATTCCCTGGGCATTAAATTGGTCTTCTTGTGCGATCACGTGGGGCAACAGCGCGGCCACGACCTCGTTGAGCCCTGGTGTCTGCTCCTGCCCGTTGTCCACCAGTTTCGCCATGACCCACAGCAGGTTGGCGATTTCCTGGGCATTAAATTGGTCTTCTAGTGCGATCACGTGGGGCAACAGCGCGGCCACGACCTCGTTGAGCCCTGGTGTCTGCTCCAGCCCGTTGTCCACCAGTTTCGCCATGGCCCACAGCAGGTTGGCGATTTCCTGGGCATTAAATTGGTCTTTCTGAGTGTTCACGTGGGGCAACAGTGCGGTCACAGCCTCTTTGAGACCCGGTGTCTGCTCCTGCCCGTTGTCCACCAGTTTCGCCATGGCCCATAGCAGGTTGGTGACACCCTGTGCTTTAAAATGGTCTTTCTGAGCGTTCACGTGGGGCAACAGTGCGGCCACTGCATCGTTGAGCCCTGCTGTCCACTCCTGCCCGTTGTCCACCAGTTTCGCCATGGTCCACAGCAGGTTGGCGATAGCCTGTGGTGTAAAGTTGGCTTTCTGTGGCTTCACTTGGGACAAAAGCGCGGCCAGGGCCTCTTTGAGCTGTGGTGTCCGCTCCAGCCCGTTGTCCACCAGTTTCGCCATGGCCCACAGCAGGTTGGCGATATGCTGAGGAATAAATTGGTCTTTCTGTGCGTTCACGAGGGGCAACAGCGCGACCACGGCTTCTTTGAGTTCTGGTGTCTGCTCCAGCCCGTTGTCCACCAGTTTCGCCATGGCCCACAGCAGGTTGGCGATATGCTGAGGAATAAATTGGTCTTTCTGTGCGTTCACGAGGGGCAACAGCACGGCCACAGCCCCTTTAAGCACTGGTGTCTGCTTCTGGCCGTTGTCCACCAGTTTCGCCATGGCCCACAGCAGGTTGGCGATATGCTGAGGAATAAATTGGTCTTTCTGAGCGTTCACGAGGGACAACAGCGATGCCACGGCCTCGTTGAACTCTGGTGTCTGCTCCTGCCCGTTCTTCACCAGTTTCGCCATAGCCCACAGCAGGTTGGTGATTTCCTGTGGTTTAAAGTGAGCTTTCTGTGCATTCACGTTGGGCAATAGGCTGGCCACGGCCTCATTGAGCCCTGGTGTCCGCTCCTGCCCGTTGTCCACCAGTTTCGCCATGGCCCACAGCAGGTTGGCAATATGCTGAGGAATAAATTGGTCTTTTTGTGCGTTCATGTGGGGCAACAGTGCGGCCACAGCCTCGTTGAGCCCTGGTTTTCGCTCCTGCCCGCTGTCTACCAGTTTCGCCATGGCCCACAGCAGGTTGGCGATTCCCTGGGCATCAATATCCCTGGCTTCAGGTTTTTGGTTGCACTTGAATATTATTGCATCAAATAGCGTTGACAATAAGTTAGCCTGAGTAATTTTAACTCGCTCATCCATGGGTTTAGGAAGGGCAAAAACACCTGCTGAAGTGAATGAGTGCAGTGTTGTCGTCAGGCTTCGCCAATTCCAGCTCCGCGTTGCTGTGAAATTTTGCAGCACACGCATCAGCTGGCTTTGTTCCGCTCGATTTAACGGTCTTTTAGCAGTTGACGTGTATTTTTTAATTGAACTGGCATATAGGCCGTGATCTCTCCCATCATAGCGATGACCGAAACGGTGCGATTTACTCACCAGGCCAGCCATTATTTCCTGTTGGGTGAGCGCATTAAAATCTTGAGCAGGATTTACTGAACGGCGTAGTAGATATTGAGAAGAGTATGCGGTAGAAGATTGGTAAAATTCATTACGCCTTGGGGCTGTGCGGGGGGGAGGATCCCATTGTCTGACTGTGTTATGTCTGTATCGTCCGCGCCTTGAAGAAGCGGCATGGTCATTTGGTTGGTTGTAATCATTATTTGATCTTGTGTATTGACCACTGATACCAGCAGAGGTTCTATCCATAATTATATTTCATTAATTAATGAAAATATAAAAAGCAGACTGCGGTTTTGTTCAAAAGTTCATTTTGCTACAACGTCTATAAACGTAAACGGTTGGGGAAACACATCTACTCCTGATGCCATCAACCCGTTATTTTCAAATCATCCGGGGCAACAGGTGTTCAACACTGGCATTTCTTTCCGGCGTGTGAAAACGGATCTAGAGTCATGATAGGAGGAAGGCAATTACTGGTTGTTTGTTTTCTTCCTCTTTGCCGGTTTACCGGTTTGCTCATCTGAATGTTCTTCGGCAGTCAGGTAACCGTGATCTGAGGGTTGCCTGCCTCTATCAGCAGTAACGTATGCCTGATCTGCCCACCTTCTTTTAAGTGATACAGAGCCATGACGTTGTGACGAGATGTCTACCCTGGCCTTTATTTGATCAATACATCGTTTCATTGAATCCCGGTTCCAAAGCATGTTAATCGGGATTTCAATGACCCCAAATCCTGATTTTCTCAGCAGTGCGATTTTCAGCAGAGTCGAACCATTCCTGGTTTTGAAATCACCACCCACGTAATGAGAGGGACCCTGAACTTCAATCACCATGTTGTGATCTGGCAGTAGCAGGTCAACCGGAGGTAATGAATTCAGACTCTTTTCTTCTTCAATCTTCAAAGATGGAATGTGGGATTGGAGTTGTTCACGGAAGTCGGATTGAGGTTTTGAAATCATTATCTGGTAATGGGGGACGACCGGACACGCTCTGCCAAGCCAACTTGCGGCCAGGGCAATGGTGCGTTGATCCTCTTCATTGTGCAGGAATGTATTTTTCAGACGGGTAAAAAGGTCATCCATGGGCTTTTCAAGCACGTGATTTTTATTGGCATTGGAGACCAGAGACAGCCTGGCACAGCAGACCATTACTCCCCAGAGAGACATCAATATGGCTTTCTGAGAGAGTTGAGGGTTTTCACTGATTCGGTACACCAGCGACTCGAACGTGGATGTAACCACGTTCAACTCAACGAGCTCACCCAGTTTCGCCATGGCCCACAGCAGATTGGCTATGCCTTGGGGATCAATATTCCTCGCTTCAGGTTTTTGGTTGCAGTGAAATATTATTGCATCAAGTAGCGTTGACAATAAGGCAGCTTGAGTACGCTCAACACGCTCATCTATGGGGTTATGGAGGGTAAAAACACCCGCTGAAGTAAAGGAATGCAGTGTTGTCGTCAGGCTTCGCCAATTCCAGCTCCGGGTTGCTGTGAAATTTTGCAGCAAACGCATCAGCTGGCTTTGTTCCGCTCGATTTAACGGTCTTTTAGCAGCTGACGTGTATTTTTTAATTGAACTGGCATATTGACCGTGATTTCTTCCATCATAGCGATGGCCGAAACGATCCGATTTACTCACCAGACCATCCATTACTTCTTGTTTAATGAGGGCATTGAAATCTTGAGCAGAGTTCACTGAGCGGAACATTAGATTTTGAGAAGGGCGTGCGTCAGAAGATTGGTAAAATTCGTTATGCCCTGGGAAAGCGCGAGAGGGATTATCCCACTGTTTGACTCTGGTATGTCTATATTGCCCACGCCTTGAAGAAGCGGCATGGTCATTCGGTTGGTTGTAATCATTATCTGATTTTGCGTATTTACTACTGGTACCAGCAGAACTTCTATCCATAATTATATTTCATTAATTCATGAAAATATAAAAAGCAGACTGCTGTTTTGTTCAAAAGTTCATTTTGCTGCAACGTCTATAAACGTAAACGGTTGGGGAAACACATCTACTCCTGATGCCATCAACCCGTTATTTTCAAATCATCCAGGGCAACAGGTGTTTAACACTGGCATTCCTTCCCGGAATGTGAAAAAGGTTCTTTCGTCATGATGGGGGGAAGGTAATTACTGGCTGTTTGTTTTCTTCCTTTTTGCGGGTTTACCGGTTTGCTTCTCTGAATGTTCTTCGGCAGTCAGGTAACCGTGATCTGAGGGTTGCCTGCCTTTATCAGCAGTAACGTATGCCTCATCTGCCCACCTTCTTTTAAGTGATACAGGGCCATGCCCCGGAGGCGGTAAGCCTATCCTGGTCTTTATTTGATCAATGTATGGCTTCATTAAATCCTGACTCAAGAGCCTGTTAACCGGAATTTCAATGACCTCAAATCCTGCTTTTTGCAACAGTGCTATTTTAAGCAGGGTCGAACCATTCCTGGTCTTGAAATCACCACCCACGTAATGAGACGGTCCCTGAACTTCAATCACCATGTTGTGATCTGGCAGTAGCAGGTCAACCGGAGGTAATGAATTCAGACTCTTTTCTTCTTCAATCCTCAAAGATGGAATGTGGGATTGGAGTTGATTGCGGAAGTCGGATTGACGTTTTGAAACGATTGCATGGTAATGGGGGACGACCGGACACGCTCTGCCAAGCCAACTTGCGGCCTGGGCAATGGTGCGTTGATCCTCTTCATTGTGCAGGAATGTATTTTCCAGTCGGGTAAACAGGTCATCCATGGGCTTTTCAAGCACGTGATTTTTATTGGCATTGGCGACCAGACACAGCCTGGCACAGCAGACCATTACTCCCCAGAGAGACATCAATATGGCTTTCTGAGAGAGCTGATGGTTTTCACTGATTCGGTAGACCAGCGACTCGAACGTGGATGTAACCACGTTCAGCTCAACGAACTCACCCAGTTTCGCCATGGCCCACAGAAGGTTGGCGATTTCCTGTGGTTTAAAGTTAGCTTTCTGTGCGTTCACGTGGGACAACAGTGCGGTCACGGCCTCGTTGAGACCTGGTGTCTGCTTCTGTCCGTTGTCCACCAGTTTCGCCATGGCCCACAGCAGGTTGGCGATACTCTGGGCATTAAACCGGCCTTTCAGTGCGCTCACGAAGGGCAACAGCTCGGCTACGGCTTCTTTGAGCCCTGGTGTCTGCTCCTGCCCGTTGCCCACCAGTTTCGCCATGGCCCACAGCAGGTTGGCGATTTCCTGTGGTTTAAAGTGAGCTTTCTGTATGTTCACGTGGGGCAACAGCGCGGCCACGGCCTCGTTGAGCTCTGGCGTCCACTCCTGACCGTTGTCCACCAGTTTTGCTACGGCCCACAGCAGGTTGGCGATTTGCTGTGGGTTAAAGTGAGCTTTCTGTATGTTCACGTGGAGCAACAGCGCGGCCACGGCCTCGTTGAGCTCTGGTGTCCGCTCCTGACCGTTGTCCACCAGTTTTGCTACGGCCCACAGCAGGTTGGCGATTTCCTGTGGTTTAAAGTGGGCTTTCTGTATGTTCACGCGGGGTAGCAGGGCGACCATAGCCTCTTTGAGTTCTGGTGTCCGTTCCTGCCCGTTGTCTACCAGTTTCGCCATGGCCCACAGCAGGTTGGCGATATCCTGGGCATTAAATTGGTCTTTCTGTACGTTCACGTGGGGCAACAGCGTGGCCACGGCCTCTTTGATTTCTGGTGTTTGCTCCTGCCCGTTATCCACCAGTTTCGCCATGGCCCAGAGCAGGTTGGCGATATGCTGAGGAATAAATTGGTCTGTTTGTGCGTTCACGTGGGGCAATAGCGCGGCCACGGCCTCGTTGAGCCCAGGTGACCGAGCCTGGCCGTTGTCCACCAGTTTTGCCATGGCCCAGAGCAGGTTGGCGATACCCTGTGGTTTAAAGTTAGCTTTCTGTGTGTTCACGAGGAGCAACAGCGTGGCAACGGCTTTGTTGAGTTCTGGTGTCGGCTCCTGCCCGCTGTCCATCAGTTTCGCGATGGCCCACAGCAGGTTGGCGATTTCCTGTGGTTTAAAGTGAGCTTTCTGTGTGTTCACGTGGGGCAACAGCGCGGCCACAGCCTCTTTGAGCTCTGGTGTCGGCTCCTGCCCGATGTCCACCAGTTTCGCCGTGGCCCACAGCAGGTTGGCGATACCCTGGGCATCAATATCCTTGGCTTCAGGTTTTTGGTTGCACTTGAATATTATTGCATCAAGCAGAGTGGACAATAAGGTAGCTTGAGTGAGCTGAACACGCTCATCCATGGGCTTATGCGGGGTAAAAACACCCGCTGAAGTAAATGAATGCAGTGTTGTCGTCAGGCTTCGCCAATTCCAGCTCCGCGTTGCTGTGAAATTTTGCAGCAAACGCATCAGCTGGCTTTGTTCCGCTCGATTTAACGGTCTTTTAGCAGTTGACGTGTATTTTTTAATTGAACTGGCATATAGGCCGTGATCTCTCCCATCATAGCGATGACCGAAACGGTGCGATTTACTCACCAGGCCAGCCATTATTTCCTGTTGGGTGAGCGCATTAAAATCTTGAGCAGGATTTACTGAACGGCGTAGTAGATATTGAGAAGAGTATGCGGTAGAAGATTGGTAAAATTCATTACGCCTTGGGGCTGTGCGGGGGGAATGACCCCATTGTCTGACTGGGGCATGCCTATATCGCCCACGCCTTAAAGAAGGGGCATGGTCATTCGGTTGGTTGTAATCATTATCTGATTTTGCGTATTTACTACTGGTACCAGCAGAACTTCTATCCATAATTATATTTCATTAATTCATGAAAATATAAAAAGCAGACTGCTGTTTTGTTCAGAAGTTCATTTTGCTGAAACGTTTATAAACGTAAACAGCTGGGGAAATACATCTACTCCTGATGCCACCAATCCATTATTTTCAAATCCTCCGGGGCGAGGTGTATGGGCAACAAGTGTTCAACGCTGGCATTCTTTACCGGAATGTGAAAGAGGTTCTTGAGTCATGATGGGAGGAAGGCAATTACTGGCTATTTGTTTTCTTCCTTTTTTCGGGTTTACCGGTTTGCTCCTCTGAATGTTCTTCTGCTGTTAAGTAACCTTGATCTGAGGGTTGCCTGCCTTTATCAGCAGTAACGTATGCCTCATCTGCCCACCTTCTTTTAAGTGATACAGAGCCATGGCGTTGTGACGAGATGTCTACCCTGGCCTTTATTTGATCAATACATCGTTTCATTGAATTCCGGTTCCAAAGCATGTTAATCGGGATTTCAATGACCTCAAATCCTGCTTTTTGCAACAGTGCGATTTTAAGCAGAGTCGAACCCTTCCTTGTGTTGAAATCACCACCCACATAATGAGAGGGTCCCTGAATTTCAATTACCATGTTGTGATCTGGCAGTAGCAGGTCAACTGGAGATAATGAATTCAGACTCTTTTCTTCTTCAATCCTCAAAGATGGAATGCATGACTGGAGTTGATTGCGAAAGTCGGATTGACGTTTTGAAACGATCGCATGGTAATGGGTGACGAACGGACATGGTCTCCCAAGCCAACTTGCGGCCATCGCGATGGTGTGTTGATCCTCTTCATTGTCCGGGGATGTGTTTTCCAGACGAATAAACAGGTCATGCATGTGCTTTTCCAGCACGTTACCTTTACTGGTATTTGGAACCAGAGATAACCTGGCACAGCATACCATTACTCCCCAAAGGGACATCAATATCGCTTGCTGAGAGAACTGAGGGTTGCCACTGATTTGGTCGACAAGCGTTTTGAACGTGGAGGTTAACACGTCCAGCTCAATGAGTTCGCCCAGTTTCGCCATGGCCCACAGCAGGTTGGCGATATCCTGGGCATTACATTGGTTTTTTTGTGCCTTCACGTGAGGCAACAGCGCCGTCACGGCCACATTGAACTCTGGTGTCTGCTCCTGCCCATGGTCCACCAGTTTCGCCATGGCCCACAGCAGGTTGGCGATCTCCTGTGGTGTTAAGTCAGCTTTCTGTGCGTTCACGCGAGGCAACAGTTCGGCCACGGCCTCGCTGAGCTCTGGTGTCCGCTGCTGCCCGTTGTCCATCAGTTTCGCCATGGCCCAGAGCAGGTTGGCGACACCCTGGGCATTAAATTGGTCTTTCTGAGTGTTCACGTGGGGCAACAGTGCGGTCACAGCCTCTTTGAGACCCGGTGTCTGCTCCTGCCCGTTGTCCACCAGTTTCGCCATGGCCCATAGCAGGTTGGTGACACCCTGTGCTTTAAAATGGTCTTTCTGAGCGTTCACGTGGGGCAACAGTGCGGCCACAGCCTCTTTGAGCCCTGGTGTCTGTTCATGCACTTTGTCCGCCAGTTTCGCCATGGCCCACAGCAGGTTGGCGATATGCTGAGGAAAAAACTGGTCTTTCTGTGCGTTCACGTGGGGCAACAGCGCAGCCACCGCCTCTTTGAACTCTGGTGTCCACGCCTGTCCGTTGTCCACGAGTTTTACCAGGGCCCACAGCAGGTTGGTGATTTCCTGTGGGTTAAAGTTAGCTTTCTGTGCGTTCACGTGGGGTAGCAGGGCGGCCATAGCCTTGTTGAACTCTGGTGTCCGCTCCTGCCCGCTGCCTACCAGTTTCGCCATGGCCCACAGCAGGTTGGCGATATGCTGAGGATTGAATTGGTCTTTCTGTGCGTTCACCCGGGGCAGCAGCGCGGCCACGGCCTCTTTGAGCTCAGGTGTCTGCTTCTGCCCGTTGTCCACCAGTTTCGCCATGGCCCACAACAGGTTGACAATACCCTGTGGTTTAAAGTTAGCTTTCTGTGAGTTTATGTGAGGCAACAGCGCGGCCACAGCCTCGTTGAGCTCCAGTCTCTGCTCCTGCCCATTGTTCGGCAGTTTTGCCATGGCCCACAGCAGGTTGGCGATTCCCCGGGCATCAATATCCCTGTCTCCAGGTGTTTGGTTGCATTTAAATATTATTGCATCCAGTAGCGTTGACAATAAGGCAGCTTGAGTAAGCCTGACACGCTCATCCATGGGTTTATGAGGGGTAAAAACACCTGCTGAAGTCAATGAATGCATTGTTGTCGTCAGGCTTCGCCAATTCCAGCTCCGCGTTGCTGTGAAATTTTGCAGCAAACTGATCAGCTCGCTTTGTTCCGCTCGATTTAACGGTCTTTTAGCAGTTGACGTGTATTTTTTAATTGAACTGGCATATTGACCGTGATTTCTCCCATCATAGCGATGTCCGAAACGATACGATTTACTCACCAGATCATCCATTACTTCTTGTTTAATGAGGGCATTGAAGTCTTGAGCAGGGTTCACTGATCGGAACATTAGATTTTGAGAAGGGCATGCGGCAGAAGAGTGGTAAAATTCATTACGCCCCGGGGCTGTGCGGAGGGTATTATCCCATTGTCTGACTGTGGTATGCCTATATCGCCCACGCCTTGAAGAAGCGGCATGGTCATTTGGTTGGTTGTAATCATTATTTGATCTTGTGTATTGACCACTGATACCAGCAGAGCTTCTATCCATAATTATATTTCATTAATTCATGAAAATATAAAAAGCAGACTGCTGTTTTGTTCAAAAGTTCATTTTGATGAAATGTCTATAAGCGTAAACGGTTGGGGAAACACATCTACTCCTGATGTCATCAATCCGTTATTTTCAAATCATCCGGGCAAAAGGTGTTCAACACTGACATTCCTTTCCGGCATGTGAAAACGGATCTTGACTCATGATAGGAGGAAGGCAATTACTGGCTGTTTGTTTTCTTCCTTTTTGCGGGTTTACCGGTTTGCTCCTCTGAATGTTCTTCTGCAGTTAAGTAACCGTGATCTGAGGGTTGCCTGCCTTTATCAGCAGTAACGTATGCCTCATCTGCCCGCCTTCTTTTAAGTGATACAGAGCCATGCTCCTGTGGCGGGAAGCCTATCTTGGTCTTTATTTGATTAATGTATGGTTTTATTAAATCCTGATTCGAGAGCATGTTAACCGGAATTTCAATGACCTCAAATCCTGCTTTTTGCAACAGTGCGATTTTCAGCAGAGTCGAACCATTCCTGGTTTTGAAATCACCACCCACGTAATGAGAGGGACCCTGAATTTCAATCACCATGTTGTGATCTGGCAATACCAGGTCAACCGGAGGTAATGAGTTCAGACTCTTTTCTTCTTCAATCTTCAAAGATGGAATGCATGATTGGAGTTGATCGAGGAAGTCGGATTGAAGTTTTGAAATGGTTGTTTGGTAATGGGGGACGACCGGACACGGTCTCCCAAGACAACTTGCGGCCATGGCAATGATGGATTGATCCTCTTCATTATCCGGGGATATATTTTCAAAGCGAGTAAACAGGTCATCCATGTGCTTTTCAAGCCAATTATTTTTATTGGTATTGGAGACTAAAGACAACCTGGCACAGCATACCATTACTCCCCAGAGAGACATCAATACCCCTTGCTGAGAGAGCTGAGGGTTGTCACTGATTCGGTAGACAAGCGATTTGAACGTGGATGTTACCACGTCCAGCTCAATGAGTTCGCCCAGTTTAGCCATGGCCCACAGCAGGTTGGCGATATGCTGAGGTATAAATTGGTCTTTGTTTGCGTTCACGTGGGGCAACAGCGAGGCCACGGCCTCTTTGAGCCCTGGCGTCCGCTCCTGTCCGTTGTCCACCAGTTTCGCCATGGCCCACAGCAGGTTGGCGATATGCTGAGGAATAAATTGGTCTTTGTTTGCGTTCACGTGGGGCAAAAGGGCGGCCACGGCATCGTTGAGCCCTGGTGACCACTCCTGCCCGTTGTCCACCAGTTTCGCCATGGCCCACAGCAGGTTGGCGATTTCCTGTGGTTTAAAATTAGTTTTCTGTGCGTTCACGTGGGGCAACAGCGCGGCCACAGCCTCTTTGAGCTCTGCTGTGCGCTCCTGCCCGTTGTCCACCAGTTTCGCCATGGCCCACAGCAGGTTGGTGATTGCCTGTGGTGTAAAGTTAGCTTTCTGTGCGTTCACGTGGGGCAATAGCGCGGCCACGGCCTCGTTGAGCCCTGGTGTTTGCTTTTGCCCGTTGTCCACCAGTTTCGCCATGGCCCACAGCAGGTTGGCGATACCCTGTGGTGTAAAGTTTGCTTTCTGTGAGTTCACGAGGGGCAACAACACGACCACAGCCTCTTTGAGCTCTGCTGTGCGCTCCTGCCCGTTGTCCACCAGTTGGCCATGGCCCACAGCAGGTTGGTGATTGCCTGTGGTGTAAAGTTAGCTTTCTGTGCGTTCACGTGGGGCAACAGCGCGGCCACGGTCTCGTTGAATTCTGGTGTCTGTTCCTGCCCGTTGTCCACCAGTTTCGCCATGGCCCACAGCAGGTTGGCGATTCCCAGGGCATCAATATCCCTGGCTTCAGGTTTTTGGTTGCAGTTAAATATTATTGCATCAAGTAGTGTTGACAATAAGGCCGCTTGAGTAAGCTTGACACGCTCATCCATGGGTTTATGAGGGGTAAAAACACCCGCTGAAGTAAATGAATGCAGTGTTGTCGTCAGGCTTCGCCAATTCCAGCTCCGCGTTGCTGTGAAATTTTGCAGCAAACTGCATCAGCTGGCTTTGTTCCGCTCGATTTAACGGTCTTTTAGCAGTTGACGTGTATTTTTTAATTGAACTGGCATATTGACCGTGATTTCTTCCATCATAGCGATGACCGAAACGATCCGATTTACTCACCAGATCATCCATTACTTCTTGTTTAATGAGGGCATTGAAATCTTGAGCAGAGTTCACTGAGCGGAACATTAGATTTTGAGAAGAGCATGCGTCAGACAAGTGGTAAAATTCGTTGCGCCCCGGGGTAGTACGGAGGGGATTATCCCACTGTTCGACTGTGCCATATCTATATTGCACACGCCTTGAAGAAGCGGCATGGTCATTCGGTTGGTTGTAATCATTATCTGATCTTGTGTATTGACCACTGATACCAGCAGAGGTTCTATCCATAATTATATTTCATTAATTCATGAAAATATAAAAAGCAGACTGCTGTTTTGTTCAGAAGTTCATTTTGCTGAAACGTTTATAAACGTAAACAGTTGGGGAGATACATCTATTCCTGATGCCACCAATCCATTATTTTCAAATCATCCGAGGCGAGATGTATGGGCATCAGGTGTTCAAAACTGCCATTCCTTCCCGGAATGTGAAAACGGTTCTTGAGTCATGATGGTAGGAATGCGATTACTGGCTGGTTGTTTTTTCCTCTTTGCTGGTTTGCCGGTTTGCTCTTCTGAATGTTCTTCGGCGGTTAAGTAACCGTGCTCTATTGGTTGCCTGCCTTTATCAGCAGTAACGTATGCCGCATCTGCCCACGTTCTTTTAAGTGATACAGAGCCATGCCCCTGTGGCGGGATGCCTGTCCTGGACTTTATTTGATCAATGTATGGTTTCATTAAATCCTGATTCCAAAGCCTGTTAACCGGAATTTCAATGACCTCAAATCCTGCTTTTTGCAACAGTGCAATTTTCAGCAGAGTCGAACCCTTCCTGGTTTTGAAATCACCACCCACGTAATGAGACGGTCCCTGAACTTCAATCACCATATTGTGATCTGGCAGTAGCAGGTCAACCGGAGGCAATGAGTGCAAACTCTTTTCTTCTTCAATCTTCAAAGAGGGAAAGTATGACTGGAGTTGATCGCGAAAGTCGGATTGACGTTTTGACCTGATAGTCTGGTAATGGGGGACGAACGGACACGATCTCCCAAGCCAACTTGAGGCCATGGCAATAACGGATTGTTCCTCTTCATTGTCTGGGAATGTATTTTCCAGACGAGTAAACAGGTCATCCATGTGCTTTTCAAGCACGTTATTGTTATTGGCATTAGAGACCAGAGACAATCTGGCACAGCATACCATTACCCCCCATAGAGACATCGATATGACTTGCTGAGAGAGCTGAGGATTTTCACTGATTCGGTAGACAAGCGATTCAAACGTAGAGATAACCACGTTCAGCTCAAGGAGTTCACCCAGTTTCGCCATGGCCCATAGCAGGTTGGTGATATGCTGAGGAATAAATTGGTCTTTTTGTGTGTTCACGTGTGACAACAGCGCGGCAACGGCCTCGTTAAACTCTGGTGTTCGCTCCTGCCCGTTGGCCACCAGTTTTGCCATGGCCCACAGCAGGTTGGCGATTTCTTGTGGTTTAAAGTTAGCTTTCGCTGCGTTCACGTAAGGCAATAGTGAGGCCACGGCCTCTTTGCGCTCTGGTGTTTGCTCCAGCCCATTGTCCACCAGTTTCGCCATGGCCCACAGCAGGTTGGTGATTCCCTGGCCTTTAAATTGGTCTTTCTTTGCGTTCACGAGGGGCAGCAGCGCGGCCACGGTCTCGTTGAGCCCTGGTGTTTGCTTTTGCCCGTTGTCCACCAGTTTCGCTATGGCCCACAGCAAATTGGCGACACCCTGTGGTTTAAAGTTAGCTTTCTGTGCGTTCACGTGGGGCAACAGCGCGGCCACGGTCTCGTTGAATTCTGGTGTTTGCTCCTGCCCGTTGTCCACCAGTTTCGCCATGGCCCACAGCAGGTTGGCAATAGCCAGGGCATTAAATTGGTCTTTCTGTGCGTTCACGTGGGGCAACAGCGCGGCCACAGCCTCTTTGAGCCCTGGTGTCGGCTCCTGCACTTTGTCCACCAGTTTCGCCATGGCCCACAGCAGGTTGGCGATACCCTGGGGAATAAATTGGTCTTTTTGTGCGTTCACGTGGGGCAACAGCGCGGCCACGGCCTCTTTGAGTTCTGGTGTTTGCTCCTGCCCGTTGTCCACCAGTTTCGCCATGGCCCACAGCAGGTTGGCAATACCCTGGGCATTAAACCGGTCTTTATATACTTTTACTTGGGGCAACAGCGCGGCCACGGCCACTTTGAGCTCTGGTGTCTGCTCCTGCCCGTTGTCCACCAGTTTCGCCATGGCCCACAGCAGCTTGGCGACACCCTGGACATTAAATTGGTCATTCTGTGCGTTCACGTTGGTCAACAGCACGGCCACAGCCTCTTTGAGCCCTGGTGTCTGCTGCTGGCCGTTGTCCACCAATTTCGCCATGGCACACAGCAGGTTGGCAATACTCTGGGTATTAAACCGGTCTTTATGTGCTTTTACTTGGGGCAACAGCGCGACTACGGTCTCGTTGAACTCTGGTTTCTGCTGCTGGCCGTTGTCCACCAATTTCGCCATGGCCCACAGCAGGTTGACGATATGCTGAGGGTTAAATTGGTTTTTTTGTGCGTTCACGTAGGGCAACAGCGCGGCCACGGGCTCGTTGAACCCTGGTGTATGCTGCTGGCCAATGTCCACCAGTTTCGCCATGGCCCACAGCAGGCTGGCGATTTCCTGGGGTTTAAAATGAGCTTTTTGTGCGTTTACATGGGGCAACAGCGCGGCCACTGCATCATTGAGCTCTGGCGTCCGTTCCTGCCCGTTGTCCACCAGTTTTGCCATGGCCCATAGCAGGTTGGCGATTCCCTGTGGTGTAAAGTTAGCTTTCTGAGCATTCACATGGGGCAACAACGCGGCCACGGCCTCTTTGAGCCCTGGTGTCCGCTCCTGCCCGTTGTCCACCAGTTTTGCCATGGCCCACAGAAGGTTGGTGATTTCCTGTGGTTTAAAGTGAGCTTTCTGTGCGTTCACGCAGGGCAACAGCGCAACCACAGCCTCATTGAGCTCTCGCGTCTGCTCCTGCCCGTTATCCACCATTTTCGCCATGACCCACAGCAGGTTGGCGACCCCCTGGGGCTTAAATTGGTCTTTCTGTGCTTTCACGTGGGGCAACAGCGCTGCCACGGCCTCTTTGAGCCCTGGCGTCCGCTCCTGTCCGTTGTCCACCAGTTTCGCCATGGCCCACAGCAGGTTAGTGATTTCCTGAGCACCAATATCCCTGGCTTCAGGTTTTTGGTTGCACTTGAATATGATTGCATCAAGCAGCGTTGACAGTAAGGCAGCCTGAGTAAGCTTAACACGCTCATCCAAGGGTCTATGAGGGGTAAAAACACCCGCTGAAGTAAATGAGTGCAGTGTTGTTGTCAGGCTTCGCCAATTCCAGCTCCGCGTTGCCGTGAAATTTTGCAGCAAACGCATCAGCTGGCTTTGTTCAGCTCGATTTAACGGTCTTTTAGCAGCTGACGTGTATTTTTTAATTGAACTGGCATATTGACCGTGATTTCTTCCATCATAGCGATGACCGAAACGATCCGATTTCCTCACCAGACCCTCCATTAATTCTTGTTTAATGAGGGCATTGAAATCTTGAGCAGAGTTCACTGAGCGGAACATTAGATTTTGAGAAGAGCATGCGTCAGACAAGTGGTAAAATTCGTTGCGCCCCGGGGTAGTACGGAGGGGATTATCCCACTGTTCGACTGTGCCATATCTATATTGCCCACGCCTTGAAGAAGCGGCATGGTCATTCGGTTGGTTGTAATCATTATCTGATCTTGTGTATTGACCACTGATACCCGCAGAGCTTCTATCCATAATTATATTTCATTAATTCATGAAAATATAAAAAGCAGACTGCTGTTTTGTTCAGAAGTTCATTTTGCTGAAACGTTTATAAACATAAACAGTTGGGGAGATACATCTATTCCTGATGCCACCAATCCATTATTTTCAAATCATCCGAGGCGAGATGTATGGGCAACAGGTGTTCAACACTGACATTCCTCCCCGGAATGTGAAAACTGTTCTTGAGTCATGATGCGAGGAAGGCAATTACTGGCTGGTTGTTTTCTTCCTCTTTGCGGGTTTACCGGGTTGCTCATCTGAATGTTCTTCGGCAGTCAAGTAACCATGATCTGAGGGTTGCCTGCCTTTATCAGCAGTAACGTATGCCTCATCTGCCCACCTTCTTTTCAGTGATACAGAGCCATGCTCCTGTGGCGGGAAGCCTATCCTGGTCTTTATTTGATCAATGTATGGTTTCATTAAATACTGACTCAAGAGCATGTTAATCGGAATTTCAATGACCTCAAATCCTGATTTTCTCAGCAGTGCGATTTTCAGCAGAGTCGAACCCTTCCTGGTCTTGAAATCACCACCCACGTAATGAGACGGTCCCTGAACTTCAATCACCATGTTGTGATCTGGCAGTAGCAGGTCAACCGGAGGCAGTGAGTTCAGACTCTTTTCTTCTTCAATCTGCAAAGAGGGAAAGCATGATAGGAGTTGTTCGCGGAAGTCGGATTGAGGTTTTGAACTCATTGTCTGGTAATGGGGGACGACCGGACACGGTCTGCCAAGCCAACTTGCGGCCATGGTCATAATGGATTGATACTCTTTATTGTCCGGGGATGTATTTTGCAGGCGAGTAAAGAGATCATCCATGTGCTTTTCAAACACGTGATTTTTATTGGCATTGGAGACCAGAAACAACCTGGCACAGCATACCATTACTCCCCAAAGGGACATCAATATCTCTTGCTGAGAGAACTGAGGGTTACCACTGATTCGGCAGACAAGCGATTTGAACGTGGATGTTACCACGTCCAGATCAATGAGTTCGCCCAGTTTCGCCATGGCCCACAGCAGGTTGGCGATATGCTGAGGAATAAATTGGTCTTTCTGTGCGTTCACGTGGGGCAACAGCGCGGCCAGGGCCTCGTTGAGCTCTGGTGTCCGCTCCTGTCCGTTGTCCACCAGTTTCGCCATGGCCCACAGCAGGTTGGCGATATGCTGAGGAATAAATTGGTCTTTGTTTGCGTTCACGTGGGGCAACAGCGCGGCCACGGCATCGTTGAGCTCTGGTGACCACTTCTGCCCGTTGTCCACCAGTTTCGCTATGGCCCACAGCAGATTGGCGATACCCTGTGGTGTAAAGTGAGCTTTCTGTGCGTTCACGTGGGGCAACAACGCGGCCACGGCCTCTTTGAGACCTGGTGTCCGCTCCTGCCCGTTGTCCACCAGTTTCGCCATGGCCCACAGCAGGTTGGTGATATGCTGAGGAGTGAATTGGTTTTTCTGTACGTTCACGTGGGGCAACAACGCGGCCACGGTCTCGTTGAGTTCTGGTGTCTGCTTCTGCCCGTTGTCCACCAGTTTCGCCATGGCCCACAGCAGGTTGGCAATAGCCAGGGCACTAAATTGGTCTTTCTGTGCGTTCACGTGGGGCAACAGCGCGGCCACAGCCTCTTTGAGCTCTGGTGTCTGCTCCTGCCCGTTGTCTACCAGTTTCGTCATTGCCCACAGCAGGTTGGCGATTTCCTGTGGGTTAAAATTAGCTTGCTGTGCGTTCACGTGGGGTAGCAGTGCGACCACAGCCTCGTTGAGCTCTGGTGTTCGCTCCTGGCCGTTGTCCACCAGTTTCGCCATGGCCCACAGCAGGTTGGCGATTTCCTGTGGTTTAAAGTTAGCTTTGTGTGCGTTCACGTGGGGCAGTAGCGCGGCCAGGGCCTCTTTGAGCCCTGGTGTCTGCTCCTGTCGGTTGTCCGCCAGTTTCGCCATGGCCCACAGCAGGTTGGCGATTGCCTGTGGTTTAAAGTTAGCTTTCTGTGCGTTCACGTGGGGCAATAGCACGGCCAAGGCCTCTTTGAACCCTAATGTCGGCTCCTGTACGTTGTCCAGCAGTTTCGCCATGGCCCACAGCAGGTTGACAATACCCTGTGGTTTAAAGTCAGCTTTCAGAGCGTTTACGTGGGGCAACAGCGCGGCCACGGTCTCTTTGAGTTCTGGTGTTTGTTCCTGTCCGTTGTCCACCAGTTTCGCCATGGCCCACAGCAGGTTGGCGATTTCCTGTGGTTTAAAGTTAGCTTTGTGTGCGTTCACGTGGGGCAGTAGCGCGGCCAGGGCCTCTTTGAGCCCTGGTGTCTGCTCCTGTCGGTTGTCCGCCAGTTTCGCCATGGCCCACAGCAGGTTGGCGATTTCCTGTGGTTTAAAGTTGGCTTTCTGTACGTTCACGCAGGGCATCAGCGTGGCCACGGCCTCGTTAAGCCTTGGTGTCGGCTCCTGTTCGTTGTCCACCAGTTTCGCCATGGCCCACAGCAGGTTGGCGATATGCTGAGGAATAAATTGGTCTTTCTGGACGTTCACGTGGGGTAACAGCGCCGCCACGGCCTCTTTGAGCTCTTGTGTCCACTCATGCCCGTTGTCCATCAGTTTCGCCATGGCCCACAGCAGGTTGGAGATATGCTGAGGAATAAATTGGTCTTTCTGTGCGTTCACCCGGGGCAGCAGCGCGGCCACGGCCTCTTTGATTTCTGGCGTCTGCTTCTGCCCGTTGTCCACCAGTTTCGCCATGGCCCACAGCAGGTTGGTGGTTTCCTGTGGATTAAAGTTAGCTTTCTGTGAGTTCATGTGAGGCAACAGCGCGGCCACCGCCTCGTTGAGCTCCAGTCTTTGCTCCTGCCCGTTGTCCACCAGTTTCGCCATGGCCCACAGCAGGTTGGCGATTCCCCGGGCATCAATATCCCTGTCCTCAGGTGTTTGGTTGCATTTAAATATTATTGCATCAAGTAGCGTTGACAATAAGGCAGCTTGAGTAAGCTCGACACGCTCATCCATGGGTGTATGGGGGGTAAAAACACCCGCTGAAGTAAATGAATGAATTGTGGTCGTCAGGCTTCGCCAGTCCCAACGCCGTGTTACGGTAAAATTTTGCAGCAAACGTATCAGCTGGCTTTGTTCAGCTCGATTTAACGGTCTTTTAGCAGCTGATGTGTATTTTTTAATTGAATTGGCATACAGGCCGTGATTTCTCCCATCATAGCGATTACCGAAACGATCCGATTTACTCACCAGATCATCCATTATTTCCTGTTTGATGAGCGCATTAAAATCTTGAGCAGGGTTTGCTGAACGGCACTGTAGATGTTGAGAAGGGCATACGCCAGAAGAACGGTAAAATTTATTACGCCCCGGGGTAGTGCGTGGGGTATTATCCCACTGTCTGACTGTACCATGTCTATATTGCACACGCCTTGAAGAAGCGGCATGGTCATTCGGTTGGTTGTAATCATTATCTGATCTTGTGTATTGACCACTGATACCAGCAGAGCTTCTATCCATAATTATATTTCATTAATTCATGGAAATATAAAAAGTAGACTGTGGTTCTTTTCATAAGTTCATTTTGCTGGAATGTTGGTAAACGTAAACGGCTGGCGAAATACACCTACTCCTGATGCCATCAATCCGTTATTTTCAAATCATCCGGGTCGAGATGTATGGGCAACAGGTGTTCAACACTGGCATTCCTTCCCGGAATGTGAAAAAGGTTCTTGAGTCATGATGGTAGGAAGGCGATTACTGGCTGGTTGTTTTCTTCGTCTTTGCTGGTTTGCCGGTTTGCTCTTCTGAATGTTCTTCGGCGGTTAAGTAACCATAATCTGAGGGTTGCCTGCCTTTATCAGCAGTAACGTATGCCTCATCTGCCCACCTTCTTTTAAGTGATACAGGGCCATGCCCCGGAGGCGGTAAGCCTATCCTGGTCTTTATTTGATCAATGTATGGTTTCATTAAATCCTGACTCAAGAGCCTGTTAACCGGAATTTCAATGACCTCAAATCCTGCTTTTTGCAACAGTGCGATTTTAAGCAGAGTCGAACCATTCCTGGTTTTGAAATCACCACCCACGAAATGTGACGGTCCCTGAATTTCAATCACCATGTTGTGATCTGGCAGTAGCAGGTCAACCGGAGGCAATGAGTTCAGACTCTTTTCTTCTTCAATCCTCAAAGATGGAATGCATGATTGGAGTTGATCGCGGAAGTCGGATTGACGTTTTGAAACAATTGTCTGGTAATGGGGAACGACCGGACACGCTCTGTCAAGCCAACTTGCTGCCATGGTCATAATGGATTGATCCTCTTTATTGTCCGGGGATGTATTTTGCAGGCGAGTAAACAGATCATCCATGTGCTTTTCAAGCCAGTAATTTTTGTTGGCATCGGAGACCTGAGACAACCTGGCACAGCATACCATTACTCCCCAGAGGGACATCAATATCGTTTGCTGAGAAAGCTGAGGATTGTCACTGATCCGGTAGACAAGCGATTCGAACGTAGAGGTAACCATGTTCAGGTCAACGAGTTCGCCCAGTTTTGCCATGGCCCACAGCAGGTTGCCGATAGCCTGTGATTTAAAGTTATCTTTCTGTGCGTTAACGAGGGGCAACAGTGCGGCCACGGCCTCGTTGAACCCGGGTGTTCGTTCCTGCCCGTTGTCCACCAGTTTCGCCATGGCCCACAGCAGGTTGGTGATATGCTGAGGAATAAACTGGTCTTTCTGTGCGTTCACGTGAGGCAACAGCGCGGCCACGGCCTCTTTGAGCTCTGGTGTCTGCTCCTGCCCGTTGTCCACCAGTTTTGCCATGGCCCACAGCAGGTTGGCGATATGCTGAGGAATAAACTGGTCTTTCTGTGCGTTCACGTGCGGCAACAGCGCGACCACGGCCTCATTGAGCTCTGGTGTCTGCTCCTGACCGTTGTCCACCAGTTTTGCCATGGCCCACAGCAGGTTGGCGATATGCTGAGGAATAAATTGGTCTTTTTGTGTGTGCACGTGTGGCAACAGGGCAGTCACGGCCTCTTTAAGCTCTGGTGTCCACTGTTGTCCATTGTCCACCAGTTTTGCCATGGCCCACAGCAGGTTGGTGATTTCCTGTAGATTAAAGTTAGCCTTCTGAGTGTTCACATGGGGCAACAGCGCGACCACAGCCTCTTTGAGCTGTGGTGTTTGTTCCTGCCCGCTGCCTGCCAGTTTCGCCATGGCCCACAGCAGGTTGGTGATATGCTGAGGAATAAATTGGTTTTTCTGTGCGTTCACGAGGGGCAACAGCGTGGCCACGGTCTGTTTGAGCCCTGGTGTACGATGCTGCCCGTTGTCCACCAGTTTCGCCATGGCCCACAGCAGGTTGGCGATACCCTGTGGTGTAAAGTCAGCTTTCTGTGCGTTCACGCAGGGCAACAGAACGGCCAAGGCCTCTTTGAACCCTGATGTCGGCTCCTGTCCGTTGTCCAGCAGTTTCGCCATGGCCCACAGCAGGTTGACAATACCCTGTGGTGTAAAGTTAGCTTTCTGTGCGTTTACGTGGGGCAGCAGCGCGGCCACGGCCTCTTTGAGTTCTGGTGTCTGTTCCTGCCCGTTGTCCACCAGTTTCGCCATGGCCCACAGCAGGTTGACGATTTTCTGTGGGTTAAAGTTAGCTTTCTGTACGTTCACGCAGGGCAACAGCGCGGCCACGGCCTCTTTTAGCCCTGCCGTGAGCTCCTGCCAGTTGCCTGCCAGTTTCGCCATGGCCCACAGCAGGTTGGTGATTTCCTGTGGTTTAAAGTTAGCTTTCTGTATTTTCACGTTGGGCAACAGCGCGGCCACGGCCTCTTTGAGCTCTGGTGTCCGCTCCTGCCCATTATCCACCAGTTTCGCGATGGCCCACAGCAGGTTGGCGACACCCTGGGCATCAATATCCCTGGCGTGAGGTTTTTGGTGGCACTTGGATATGATTACCTCAAGTAGCGTTGACAGTAAGGCAGCCTGAGTACGCTTAACACGCTCATGCATGGGTTTATGGGGAGTAAAAACACCCGCTGAAGTAAAGGAATGAAGTGTTGTTGTCAGGCTTCGCCAATTCCAGCTCCGCGTTGCTGTGAAATTTTGCAGCGAACGCATCAGCTGGCTTTGTTCCGCTCGATTTAACGGTCTTTTAGCAGTTGACGTGTATTTTTTAATTGAACTGGCATATAGGCTGTGATTTCTCCCATCATAGCGATGACCGAAACGGTACGATTTACTCACCAGGCCATCCATTATTTCCTGTTGGGTGAGCGCATTAAAATCTTGAACAGGATTTACTGAACGGCGCAGTAGATAGTGAGAAGAGTATGCGCTGGAAGATTGGTAAAATTCATTACGCCTTGGGGCTGTGCGGGATGGAGGATCCCATTGTCTGACTGTGGTATGTCTGTATCGTCCGCGCCTTGAAGAAGCGGCATGGTCATTGGGTTGCTTATAATCATTATTTGATCTTGTGCGTTGACCACTGATACCAGCAGAGCTTTTATCCATAATTATATTTCATTAATTAATGAAAATATAAAAAGCAGACTGCTGTTTTGTTCAAAAGTTCATTTTGCTACAACGTCTATAAACGTAAGCGGTTGGGGAAACACATCTACTCCTGATGCCGTCAACCCGTTATTTTCAAATCATCCGGGGCAACAGGTGTTCAACACTGGCATTCCTTCCCGGCGTGTGAAAACGGATCTAGAGAAATGATAGGAGGAAGGCAATTACCGGCTGTTTGTTTTCTTCCTCTTTGCCGGTTTACCGGTTTGCTCCTCTGAATGTTCTCCGGTAGTCAAGTAACCATGACCTGAGGGTTGCCTGCCTTTATCAGCAGTAACGTATGCCTCATCTGCCCGCCTTCTTTTAAGTGATACAGAGCCATGCCCCTGTGGCGGGAAGCCTATCCTGGTCTTTATTTGATCAATGTATGGTTTCATTAAATCCTGATTGCAAAGCCTGTTAACCGGAATTTCAATGACCTCAAATCCTGCTTTTTGCAACAGTGCGATTTTCAGCAGAGTCGAACCCTTCCTGGTTTTGAAATCACCACCCACGTAATGAGAGGGACCCTGAATTTCAATTACCATGTTGTGATCTGGCAGTAGCAGGTCAACCGGAGGCAGTGAATTCAGACTCTTTTCTTCTTCGATCTTCAAAGATGGAATAGATGATTTGAGTTGATCACGGAAGTCGGCTTGGTTTTTTGAAATGATTGTCTGGTAATGGAGGACGACCGAACAGGTTCTGCCAAGCCAACTTGCGGCCATGGCAATGATGCGTTGATCCTCTTCATTGTCTGAGGATGTATTTTCCACGCGAGTAAACAGGTCATCCATGTGCTTTTCAAGCCAGTTATTGTTTTTGGAGTCCAGAGACAATCTGGCACAGCAAACCATTACTCCCCAAAGGGACATCAATATCTCTTGCTGAGAGAACTGAGGGTTGCCACTGATTCGGTAGACAAGCGATTTGAACGTGGATGTTACCACGTCCAGCTCAATGAGTTCGCCCAGTTTCGCCATGGCCCACAGCAGGTTGGCGATATGCTGGGGAATAAATTGGTCTTTGTTTGCGTTCACCTGAGTCAACAGCGCGGCCACGGTCTCGTTGAGTTCTGGTGTCTGCTTGAGCCCGTTATCCACCAGTTTCGCCATGGCCCACAGCAGGTTGGCGATACTCTGTGATTGAAAGTTAGCTTTCTGTGCTTTGACGTGGGGCAACAGCGCGGCTACGGTCTCTTTCAGACCTTGAGTCCGCTCCTGCCCACTGCCCATCAGTTTCGCCATGGCCCACAGCAGGTTGGCGATACTCTGTGATTGAAAGTTAGCTTTCTGTGCGTTGACGTGGGGCAACAGCGCGGCCACGGCCTCGTTGAGCTCTGGTGTCCGCTCCTGACCGTTGTCCACCAGTTTTGCTACGGCCCACAGCAGGTTGGCGATTTCCTGTGGTTTAAAGTGAGCTTTCTGTATGTTCACGTGGGGTAGCAGGGCGACCGTGGCCTCTTTGAGTTCTGGTGTCTGTTCCTGCCTGTTGTCTACCAGTTTCGCCATGGCCCACAGCAGGTTGGCGATTTCCTGTGGTTTAAAGAGAGCTTTCTGTGCGTTCACGTGCGGCAACAACGCGGCCACGGCCTGTTTGAGCCCTGGTGTCTGCTCCTGCCCGTTGTCCACCAGTTTCGCGATGGCCCACAGCAGGTTGGCGATACCCTGTGGTGTAAAGTCAGCTTTCTGTGCGTTCACGTGGGGCAACAGTGCGGCCACTGCCTCTTTGAGCCCTGGTGCCCGCTCCAGCCCGCTGCCCACCAGTTTCGCCATGGCCCACAGCAGGTTGGCAATACCCTGTGGTTTAAAGTGAGCTTTCTGAGCGTTCACGTGGGGTAACAGCACGGCCACGGCCTCTTTGAGCCCTGCTGTTTGCTCCTGCCCACTGCCCACCAGTTTCGCCATGGCCCACAGCAGGTTGGCGATTTCCTGTCGTGTAAAGTTAGCTTTCTGTGCGTTCACGTGGGGCAACAGCGCGGCCACGGCCTCGTTGAGTTCTGGCGTCTGTTCCTGCCCGTTGTCCACCAGTTTTGCCATGGCCCACAGCAGATTGGCAATATGCTGAGGAATAAATTGGTTTTTTTTTGAGTTCACGTGGGGCAACAATACGGCCACGGCCTCTTTGAACTCTGGTATTCGCTCCTGCCCGTTGTCCGCCAGTTTCGCCATGGCCCACAGCAGGTTGGCGATACCCTGGGCATTAAATTGGTCTTTCTGTGCGTTAATATGGGGCAACAGCACGGCCACGGCCTCTTTGAACTCTGGTGTTCGCTCCTGCCCGTTGTCCACCAGTTTGGTCATGGCCCAGAGCAGGTTGGCGGTATGCTGAGGGATAAATTGGTCTTTCAGTGCGTTCACGTGTGGCATCAGCGCGGCCACGGCCTTGTTGAGCTCTGGTGTCCGCTCCTGCCTATTGTCCACCAGTTTCGCCATGGCCCACAGCAGGTTGGCGACACCCTGGGCATCAATATCCCTGGCGTGAGGTTTTTGGTTGCACTTGAATATTATTGCGTCAAGTAGCGTTGACAATAAGGCAGCCTGAGTACGCTTGACACGCTCATCCATGGGGTTATGAGGGGTAAAAACACCGGCTGAAGTAAATGAGTGAAATGTTGTCGTCAGGCTTCGCCAATTCCAGCTTGGCGTTGCGGTAAAATTTTGCAGGAAACTGATCAGCTGGCTTTGTTCAGTTCGATTTAACGGTCTTTTAGCACCTGACGTGTATTTTTTAATTGAGCTGGCATATTGACCGTGATGCTTCCCATCATAGCGATGACCGATCCGATCAGATTGATTCACCAGACCATCCATTATTTCCTGTTTGATGAGGTTATTAAAATCCTGAGGGTGGTTTACTGAACGGCGTTGTAGATGTTGAAAAGAGCATGCGGCTGAAGAATAGTACAATTCATTACGCCCCGGGGCTGTGCGGGGGGGATGACCCCATTGCCTGACTGGGGCATGTCTAGATCGCCCACGGCTTGAAGAAGCGGCATGGTCCTTCGGTTGGTTGTCATCATTACCTGGTCTTGTGTATTGACCACTGATACCCGCAGAGCTTCTATCCATAATTATATTTCATTAATTCGTGAAAAATATGAGAAGCAGACTGCTGTTTTGTTCAAAAGTTCATTTTGCTGAAATATCTATAAACATAAAATATGGCTGATCTGCGCCGTGCTTTAAGAAAGTGATACAAAGCCATGTCCCTGTGGCGGGATATCTGCCCTGGTCTTTATTTGATCAATACATCGTTTCATCGAGTCCTGGCTCAAAAGCTTGTTAACCGGAATTTCAATGACCTCAAATCCTGCTTTTTGCAGCAGTGCGATTTTCAGCAGAGTAGAACCATTCCTGGTTTTGAAATCTCCACCCACGTAATGAGACGATCCCTGAACTTCAATCACCATGTTGTGATCTGGCAGTATCAGGTCCACCGGAGGTAATGAGTTCAGACTCTTTTCTTCTTCCATTTTCAAAGAGGGAATGCATGATTGGAGTTGATTGCGGAAGTCGGATTGAGGTTTTGAAATGATGTTATGGTAATGGGGGACGACCGGACAGGCTTTACCAAGCCAACTTGCGGCCATGGCAATGATGCGTTGATCCTCTACATTGTCCGTATTTTCCAGACGAGCAAACAGGTCATCCATGTACTTTTCAAGCCGGTTATTTTTATTGGCATGGGAGATCATAGACAACCTGGCACAGCATACCATTATTGCCCAGAGGGACATCAATATGTCTTTCTGAGAGAGTTGAGGATTTTCACTGATTCGGTAAACAAGCGATTCGAACGTAGAGGTAACATCCTCCAGCGCAACGAATTCTCCCAGTTTCGCCACAGCCCACAGCAGGTTAGCAATTTCCTGTGGTTTAAAGTTAGTTTTCTTTGCGCTCACACGGGGCAACAGCAGAGTCACGGCCTCGTTAAGTCCTGGTGTCCACTTCTGCCCGTTGTCCACCAGCTTCGCGATGGCCCACAGCAGGTTGGCGATGCCCTGGGTAATAAATTGGTCTTTCTGTATGTTCACGCGGGGCAAAAGAGCGGCCAGGGTCTCTTTGAGCCCCGGTGTCAGTTTTTGTCCGTTGTCTACCAGTTTCGCGATGGCCCACAGCTGGTTGGCAATTTCCTGCGGTTTTTTAGCTTTCTGTGCGTTTACGAGGGGGAACAGTGCGGCGATGGCCTCTTTAAGCACTGGTGTCCATTCCTGCCCTTTTTCCACCAGTTTGGCCATAGCCCACAGCAGGTTAGTAATGTGCTGGGCATTAAATTGGTCTTTCTGTGCGTTCACGTGGTGTAACAAAGCGACAACGGCCTCGTTGAACTCTGTCGTCCGTTCCAGCCCGTTGTCCAACATTTTTGCCATGGCCCACAGCAAGTTGGCGACACCCTGGGCATCTATATCCCTGGCTGGAGGTTTTTGCTTGCACTTGAATATTATTGGATCAAGTAGTGTTGAAAATAAGGCAGCTTGAGTACGCTTAACAACTTCATCCATGGGTTTATGAGGGGTAAAAACGCCCGCTGACGTCAATGAATGAAGTGTTGTCGTCAGGCTTCGCCAATTCCAGCTCCGTGTTGCAGTAAAATTTTGCAGCAAACGCATTAACTGGCTTTGTTCCGTTCGATTTAACGGCCTTTTAGCAGCTGATGAGTATTTTTTAATTGAACTGGCATATTGCCCGTGATTTCTCCCATCATAGCGATGACCGAAACGATCCGATTTCCTCACCAGGTCAGCTATTGTTTCCTGTTTGGTGAGATCATTAAAATTTTGAGCAGTGTTTACTGAACGGCGCAGTAGACATTGAGAAGGGCCTGCGGCAGAAGAATGGCAAAATTTATTACGCCCCGGGGTTGTGTGTGGGGTATCATCCCGCTGTCTGACTGTGACTTGTCTATATCGCCCACGCCTGGAAGCGGCATGGTCATTCGGTTGGTTGTCAATATTACCTGATCTTGCGTATTGACCACTGATGCCAGCAGAACTTCTGTCCATAATTATATTTCATTAATTCATGAAAATATAAAATGAAGACTGCTGTTCTGCCCCGAAGTTCATTGTGCGGCAAAGTTTACTAGAGTCATGATGGGAGGAAGGCGATTACTGACTGTTTTCTTCCTCTTTGCCGGGTTGGTTTGCTCTGCTAAATGTTCTTCACCAGTCACGTACGCAGCACCTGCCCGCCTTCTTTTATGTGATACAGCGTCATGACCCTGTGGCGGGATGCCTATCCTGGCCTTTATTTGATCAATATAGGGTTTCATTACATCGTTGCTCAAAAGCTGTTTAGCCGGGATTTCAATGACCTCGAATCCTGCTTTTTGCAGCAGTGCGATTTTAAGCAGAGTCGAACCATTCCTGGTGTTGAAATCACCACCCACGTAATGAGAGGGGCCCTGAACTTCAATCACTATGTTGTGATCGGGCAGTAGCAGGTCAACCGGAGGCAGTGAGTTCAGACTCTTTTCCTCTTCGATCTTCAAAAATGGAATAGATGATTTGAGTTGATCGCAGAAGTCGACCTGGGTTTTTGAAATGTTTGTGTGGTAATGGCGAACGACCGGACAGGCTCTGCCAAGCCAACTTGCAGCCATGGTAATGATGGATTGTTCCTCTTCATTGTCTGGCGATGTATTTTCCAGGCGAGTGAACAGGTCATCCATGTGCTTTTCAAACACGTTATTTTCATCAGCATTGGAGTCCAGAGCCAACCTGGCACAGCATACCATTAATCCCCAGAGAGACATCGATATCTCTTTCTGAGAAAACTGAAGCTTCTCACTGATTAGCGATTCGAACGTAGAGGTAACCACGTTCAGCTCAACGAGTTCACCCAGTTTCGCCATGGCCCAAAGCAGGTTAGCGATTTCCTGTGGTTTAAAGTGAGTATTTTGTGCGTTCACAAGGGGCAACAGGGCGGCCACGGCCTCTTTGAGACCTGATGTCCGCTCCAGCCCGTTGTTCAACAGTTTCGCCATGGCCCAAAGCAGGTTGGCGATCCCCTGTGGTTTAAAGTTAGCTTTTTGTCCATTCACGAGGGTCATCAGCGCGGTCACGGCCTCGTTGAAGCCTGGTGTCTGCTCCTGTCCGTTGTCTACCAGTTTCGCCATGGCCCAAAACAGGTTGGCGATTTCCTGTGGTTTAAAGTTAGCTTTTTGTATGTTCACGAGGGGCAACAGCGCCGCCAAGGCCTCGTTGAGCTCTGGTGTCTGCTCCTGCCCGATGTCCACCAGTTTCGCCATCGCCCATAGCAGGTTGGCGATACCCTGGGCATTAAATTGGTCTTTCTGTGCGTTCACGTGGGGCAACAGCGTGGCTACGGTCTCGGTGAGATCTGGTGTCTGCTCCTGCCCTTTGTCCTCCAGTTTTGCCATGGCCCATAGCAGGTTGGTGATATGCTGAGGACTAAACTGGTCTTTCTGTGCGTTTACGTGGGGCAATAGCGCGACCACGGCCTTTTTGAATTCTGGTGTTTGCACCTGCCCGTTATCTACCAGTTTGGCCATGGCCCACAGCAGGTTAGCGATTTCCTGAGCACCAATATCACGGGCTTCCGGTTTTTGGTTGCTGTTAAATATTATTGCATCAAGTAGGGTCGACAATAAGGCAACTTGAGTGAGCTGAACACGCTCATCCATGGGTTTATGAGGGGTAAAAACACCCGCTGAAGTAAATGAGTGAAGTGTTGTCGTCAGGCTTCGCCAATTCCAGCTCCGTGTTACGGTAAAATTGTGCAGCAAACGCATCAGCTGGCTTTGTTCTATGCGATTTAACGGTCTTTTAGCAGCTGATGAGTATTTTTTAATTGAACTGGCATACTGACCGTGATTTCTCCCATCATAGCGATGACCGAAATGATGCGATTTACTTACCAGGTCATCCATTACTTCCTGTTTGATAAGGGCATTAAAATCTTGAGCAGGGTTTACTGTACGTTCACGTGGGGCAACAGCACGGCCACGGCCTCGTTGAGACCTGGTGTCCGCTCCAGTCCGTTGTCCACCAATTTCGCCATGGCCCACAGCTGGTTGGTGATTTCCTGGGCATTAAATTGGTTTTTCTGTACGTTCACGTGGGGCAACAACACGGCCACAGTCTCTTTGAGCTCTGGTACCCACTTCCGATCGTTGTCCATCAGTTTCGCCATGGCCCACAGCAGGTTGGCGATTTCCTGTGGTTTAAAGTCAGCTTTCTGTGCGTTCACGTGGGGCAACAGGGCAGCCACGGCCTCTTTGAGCCCTTGCGTTTGCTGTTGTCCGTTGTCCACCAGTTTCGCCATGGCCCACAGCAGGTTGGCGATTCCCTGAGGAATAAATTGT
>NZ_JBLYNQ010000014.1:0-22173 GCF_049310265.1 Endozoicomonas sp. ALB091
AACACGCTCATCCATGGGTTTATGAGGGGTAAAAACACCCGCTGAAGTCAATGAATGCAGTGTTGTCGTCAGGCTTCGCCAATTCCAGCTCCGGCTTGCTGTGAAATTTTGCAGCAAACGCATCAGCTGGCTTTGTTCCCCTCGATTTAACGGTCTTTTAACCGCTAACGTGTATTTTTTAACTGAACTGGCATACAGGCCGTGATCTCTCCCATCATAGCGTTGACCGAAACGATGCGATTTACTCACCAGATCATCCATTATTTCGGGTTTGATGAGGACATTAAAATCTTGAGCAGAGTTGACTGAACGGTGAATTAGATATTGAGAAGGGCGTGTGCCGGAAGAATGGTGAAATTCATTACATCCCGGGGTAGAGCGGGGGTGACTATCCCGCTGTCTGACTGTGGCATGTCTATATTGCCCACGCCCTGAAGAAGGGGCATGGCCATTCGGTTGGTTGTAACCGTTACCTGATCTTGCGTATTGACCACTGATACCAGCAGAACTTCTATCCATAATTATATTTCATTAATTAATGAAAATATAAAAAGCAGACTGCTGTTCTGCCCAGAAGTTCATTTTGCAGAAAAGTTTACTTGAGTCATGATGGGAGGAAGGCGATTACTGGCTGCCTGTTTCTTCCTCTTTGCCGGGTTGCTTCGCTCTGCTAAATGTTCTTCACCAGTCACGTATGCAGCATCTGTCCACCCTCTTTTAAGTGATACAGAGTCATGACCCTGTGGCGGGATGCCTGTCCTGATCTTTATTTGATCAATATAGGGTTTCATTAAATCGTTGTTCAAAAGCTGGTTAGTCGGGATTTCAATGACCTCAAATCCTGCTTTTTGCAGCAGTGCGATTTTCAGCAGAGTCGCACCATTCCTGGTGTTGAAATCACCACCTACGTAATGAGAGGGGCCCTGAACTTCAATCACTATGTTGTGATCTGGCAGAAGCAGGTCAACCGGAGGTAATGAGTTCAGACTCTTTTCTTCTTCGATCTTTAAAGATGGAATAGATGATTGGAGTTGATCGCGAAAGTCGGCTTGGGTTTTTGAAATGTTTGTCTGGTAATGGCGAACGAATAGACAGGCTCTGCCAAGCCAACTTGCAGCCATGGTAATGATGGATTGTTCCTCTTCATTGTTTGGCGATGTATTTTCCAGGCGAGTGAACAGGTCATCCATGTGCTTTTTAAGCACGTTATTTTTATGGGCATTGGAGTCTAGAGCCAATCTGGCACAGCATACCATTACGGCCCAGAGAGACATCGATATATCATGCTGAGATAACTGAGGGTTCTCACTGATTCTACAGACAAGCGATTCGAACGTAGAGGTAGCCAGGTTCAGCTCAATGAGTTCACCCAGTTTGGCCGTGGCCCACAGCAGGTTGGCAATACCCTGGGCATTAAATTGGTCTTTCTGTGCGTTCACGAGGGGCAACAGCGCGACCACAGCCTCGTTGAGCCCTGGTGTTGGCTCCTGCCCGTTGTCCACCAGTTTCGCCATGGCCCACAGCAGGTTGGCGATTTCCTGTGGTTTAAAGTTAGCTTTTTGTACGATTACGCAGGTCAACAGCACAGCCACCGCTTCGTTGAACTCTGGTGTCTGCTCGTGTCCGTTGTCCACCAGTTTCGCCATGGCCCACAGCAGGTTGGCGATTTCCTGTGGGTTAAAGTTAGCTTTTTGTACGATCACGCAGGTTAACAGCGTAGCCACCGCTTCGTTGAACTCTGGTGACTGTTCGTACCCGTTGTCCTCCAGTTTTGCCATGGCCCACAGCAGGTTGGCGATATGCTGGGGAATAAATTGGTCTTTCTGTGCATTCACTTGGGGCAACAGTGCGGCCACAGCATCTTTGAGCTCTGGTGTTTGCTCCAGCCCGCTGTCCACCAGCTTCGCCATGGCCCACAGCAGGTTGGTGATTTCCTGTGGTTTATAGTTAGCTTTCTGTGCGTTCACTTGGGGCAACAGCGCGGCCACGGTCTTTTTGAGCCCTGGTGTTCGCTCCAGCCCTTTGTCCACCAGTTTCGCCATGGCCCACAGCAGGTTGGTGATATGCTGAGGAATAAACTGGTCTTTCTGTACATTCACGTGGGGCAACAGCGCGACCACGGCCTTGTTGAAATCTGGTGTCCGCTCCTGCCCGTCGTCCACCAGTTTCGCCATGGCCCACAGCAGGTTGGTGATTTCCTGTGGTTTAAAGTTCGCTTTCTTTGCGTTCACTTGCGGTAACAACGCGGTCACGGTCTCGTTGAACTCTGGTGTCGATTCCAGCCCGTTGTCCACCAGTTTCGCCATGGCCCATAGCAGGTTGGTGATATGCTGAGGAATAAATTGGTCTTTCTGTGCGTTCATGTGTGGCAACAGCGCGGCCACGGCCTCTTTGAGACTTGGTGTCTGCTCCTGCCCGTTGTCCACCAGTTTCGCCATGGCCCACAGCAGGATGGCGATTTCCTGTGGTGTAAAGTTAGCTTTCTGTACGTTAACCAATAGTGGGTCCACAGCTTCTTTGAGCTCTGGTAACCGCGCCTGCCCGTTGTTCACCAGTTTTGCCATGGCCCACAGCAGGTTGGCGATTTCCTGTGGTTTAAAGTTAGCTTGCTGTGCGTTCACTTGGGGCAACAGTGCGGCTACAGCATCTTTGAGCTCTGCTGTTTGCTTGTAGCCGTTGTCTACCAGTTTTGCCATGGCCCACAGCAGGTTGGCGATATGCTGAGGAATAAATTGGTCTTTGTGGACGTTCACGTGGGGTAATAGCGCCGCCACGGCCTCTTTGAGTTCTGGTGTTCGCTCATGCCCATTGTCTATCAGTTTCGCCATGGCCCACAGCAGGTTGGCGATTTCCTGTGGTTTAAAGTCAGCTTGTTGTGTGCTCACGCGGTGTAACAAAGCGACCACGGCCTCGTTGAACTCTGATGTCCTTTCCTGCCCGTTGTTCACCAGTTTTGCCATGGCCCACAGAAGGTTGGCGATAGCCTGGGTAGCAATATCCCTGGCTGGAAGTTTTTGGTTGCAGTTAAATATTATTGCATCAAGTAGCGTTGACAATAAGCTAGCCTGAGTAAGTTTAACTCGCTCATCCATGGGTTTATGAAGGGTAAAAACACCCGCTGAAGTAAATGAGTGCAGTGTTGTCGTCAGGCTTCGCCAATTCCAGCTCCGGGTTGCGGTAAAATTTTGCAGCAACCGCACCAGCTGGCTTTGTTCTGTTCGATTTAACGGTCTTTTAGCCGCTGACGTGTATTTTTTAATTGAACTGGCATATTGCCCGTGATTTCTCCCATCATAACGATGACCGAAACGATTCGATTTACTCACCAGATCATCCATTATTTCCTGTTTGATGAGGGCATTAAAATCCTGAGCAGAATTTACTGAACGGCACTGTAGATGTTGATAAGAGCGTGTGCCAGAAGACTGATAATATTCATTGCGACCCGGTGCAGTGCGGGGGGGATTATCCCATTGTCTGACTGTGGCATGTCTGTACCGCCCGGGGCTTGAAGAAGGACTATGGCCATTCGGCTGGTTGTAACCGTTATCAGATCTTGTGTATTGATCACTGATACCAGTAGAACTTCTATCCATAATTATATTTCATTAATTCATGAACATATAAAAAGCAGACTGCTGTTCTGCTCAGAAGTTCATTTTGCAGAAAAGTTTACTTGAGTCATGATGGGAGGAAGGCGATTACTGGCTACTTGTTTTCTTCCTCTTTGCCAGGTTGCTTTGCTCTACTAAATGTTCTTCGCCAGTCACGTATGCAGCACCTGCCCGCCTTCTTTTAACTGGTACAGAGCCATGACCCTGTGGCGGGATGCCTGTCCTGATCTTTATTTGATCAATATAGGGTTTCATTAAATCGTTACTCAAAAGCTGGTTAGCCGGGATTTCAATGACCTCAAATCCTGCTTTTTGCAGCAGTGCGATTTTCAGCAGAGTCGAACTATTCCTGGTGTTGAAATCACCACCTGCGTAATGAGAGGGGCCCTGAACTTCAATCACCATGTTGTGATCTGGCAGTAGCAGGTCAACCGGAGGTAATGAGTTCAGACTCTTTTCTTCTTCAATCTTCAAAGATGGAATAGATGATTGGAGTTGATCACGGAAGTCGGCTTGGGTTTTTGAAATGGTTGTCTCGTAATGGGGGACCACCGGACACGCTCTCCCAAGCCAACTTGCGGCCATGGCAATGATGGATTGAACCTCTGCATTTTCTGGGGATGTATTTTCCAGGCGAGTAAACAGGTCATCCATGTGCTTTTCAAGCACGTTATTTTTATTGGCATTGCGAACCAGAGACAACCTGGCACACCAAACCATGACTCCCCAGAGAGACATCAATATATCTTGCTGAGAGAGCTGAGGGTTTTCACTGATTCGGTAGACAAGCGATTCAAACGTGGATGTAACCATGTTCAGCTCAACGAGCTCACCCAGTTTCGCAGTGGCCCACAGCAGGTTGGCAATTTCCTGTGGTTTAAAATTAGCTTTCTGTGCGTTCACGTGGGGCAACAGCGCAGCCACGGCCTCGTTGAACTCTGGCGTCTGCACCTGCCCGTTGTCCACCAGTTTCGCCATGGCCCACAGCAGGTTGGCGATTTCCTGTGGCTTAAAGTTAGCTTTTTGTGCGTACACGTGGGGCAACAGTGCGGCCACAGCCCCTTTGAGCGCTGGTGACCACTCCTGCCTGCTGTCCACCAGTTTCGCCATGGCCCACAGCAGGTTAGCGATTTCCTGTGGCTTAAAGTGAGCTTTTTGTGCGTACATGTGGGGCAACAGTGCGGCCACAGCCCCTTTGAGCGCTGGTGACCACTCCTGCCTGCTGTCCACCAGTTTCGCCATGGCCCACAGCAGGTTAGCGATTTCCTGTGGTTTAAAGTTAGCTTTCTGTGCAATCACGTGGGGCAACAGCGCGACCAGAGCCTCTTTGAGTTCTGGTGTCCTGTCCTGCCCGTTGTCCACCAGTTTCGCCATGGCCCACAGCAGGTTGGCAATTTCCTGTGGTTTAAAATTAGCTTTCTGTGCGTTCACGTGGGGCAACAGCGCAGCCACGGCCTCGTTGAACTCTGGCGTCTGCACCTGCCCGTTGTCCACCAGTTTCGCCATGGCCCACAGCAGGTTGGCGATTTCCTGTGGGTTAAAATTGGCTTTCTGTGCGTTCACGTAGGGTAACAGCGCGGCCACGGTCTTTTTGAGCCCTGGTGTCCGCTCCTGCCCGTTATCCACCAGTTTCGCCATGGCCCACAGCAGGTTGGCGATTTCCTGTGGGTTAAAATTGGCTTTCTGTGCGTTCACGTAGGGTAACAGCACGACCACGGGCTCTTGGAACTCTGTTGTTTGCAACTGCCCGTCGTCCACCAGTTTCGCCATGGCCCACAGCAGGTTGGTGATAGCCTGTAGTTTAAAGTGAGCTTTCTGTGCGTTTACCTGGGGCAACAGCGCGGCCACAGTCTCTTTGAGTACTGGTGTTTGCTTCTGCCCGTTGTCCACCAGTTTCGCTATGGCCCAAAGCAGGTTGGTGATCCCCTGGGCAGTAAATTGGTCTTTCTGTGCGTTCACGTAGGGCAGCAGCGCGGCCACGGCCTCGTTGAGCTCTGGTGTCCGCTCCTGCCCGTTGTCCACCAGTTTCGCCATGGCCCACAGCAGGTTGGCGATATGCTGAGGACTAAACTGGTCATTCTGTGCGTTCACGTGGGGCAACAGCGCGGCTACGGTCTCGTTGAGCTCAGGTGTCTGCTTCTGCCCATTGTCCACCAGTTTCGCCATGGCCCACAGTAGGTTGGCGATACCCTGGACTTTAAACTGGGCTTTCTGTGCGTTCACGCGGGGTAACAGCGCGGCTACGGTCTCTTTGAGTTCTGGTGTCCGCTCCTGACCGTTGTCCACCAGTTTCGCCATGGCCCACAGCAGGTTGGCGATATGCTGAGGAATAAATTGGTCTTTCTGTGCGTTCACGTGGGGCAACAGCGCAGCCACGGCCTCATTGAACTCTGGTGTCTGTTCCTGCTTGTTGTCCACCAGTTTAGCCATGGCCCAGAGCAGGTTGGCGATATGCTGAGGAATAAATTGGTCTTTCTGTGCGTTCACGTGGGGCAACAGCGCAGCCACGGCCTCGTTGAACTCTGGTGTATGCTCCTGCTTGTTGTCCACCAGTTTCGCCATGGCCCACAGCAGGTTGGCGATTTCTTGTGGTTTAAAGTGAGCTTTCTGTGCGTTCACGTGGGGCAACAAGGCGGCCACGGCCTCGTTGAACTCTGGTGTTCGTTCCTGCCCGTTGTTCACCAGTTTTGCCATGGCCCACAGAAGATTGGCGACAGCCTGGGGGGCAATATCCCTGGCTGGATGTTTTTGGTTGCAGTTAAATATTATTGAATCAAATAGCGTTGACAATAAGTTAGCCTGAGTAAGTTTAACTCGCGCATCAATGGGTTTATGAAGAGTAAAAACACCCGCTGAAGTCAATGAATGAAGTGTTGTCGTCAGGCTTCGCCAATTCCAGCTCCGTGTTGCTGCGAAATTTTGCAGCAAACGCATCAGCTGGCTTTGTTCTGCTCGATTTAACGGTCTTTTAGCTGCTGACGTGTATTTTTTAACTGAACTGGCATATAGACCGTGATCTCTCCCATCATAGCGATGACCGAAACGATCCGATTTCCTCACCAGACCAGCCATTATTTCTGGTTTGATGAGGGCATTAAAATCTTGAGCAGAGTTTACTGAACGGTGCATTAAATATTGAGAAGGGCGTGTGCCAGAAGAATGGTGAAATTCATTACATCCCGGGGTAGAGCGGGGGTGACTATCCCGCTGTCTGACTGTGGCATGTCTATATCGCCCACGCCTTGAAGAAGGGGCATGGCCATTCGGTTGGTTGTAACCGTTATCTGATCTTGTGTATTGACCACTGATACCGGCAGAACTTCTATCCATAATTATATTTCATTAATTCATGAAAATATTAAAAGCAGACTGCTGTTCTGCCCAGAAGTTCATTGTGCGGCAAAGTTTACTTGAGTCATGATGGGAGGAAGGCGATTACTGGCTGTTTGTTTTCTTCCTCTTTGCCGGGTTGGTTTGCTCTGCTAAATGTTCTTCGGCAGTAACGTATGCAGCATCTGCCCACCCTCTTTTAAGTGAAACACAGCTATGACCCTGCGGCGGGATGCCTATCCTGATCTTTATTTGATCAATATATAGCTTCATTAAATCTTTCTTCAAAAGCTGGTTAGCCGGGATTTCAATGACCTCAAATCCTGCTTTTTGCAACAGTGCGATTTTCAGCAGAGTCGAACCATTCCTGGTTTTGAAATCACCACCCACGTAATGAGAGGGGCCCTGAACTTCAATCACTATGTTGTGATCTGGCAGAAGCAGGTCAACCGGAGGTAATGAGTTCAGACTCTTTTCTTCGTCAATCTTCAGAGATGGAATAGATGATTGGAGTTGATTGCGGAAGTTGGATTGACGTTTTGAAACGATTGTCTGGTAATGGGGTACGACCGGGCACTCTCTGCCAAGCCAACTTGCGGCCATGGCAATGATGCGTTGATCAACTTCATTGACTGGGAATGTATTTTCCAGGTGAGTAAACAGGTCATCCATGTGTTTTTCAAGCACGTTATTTTTATTAGCATTGGAGTCTAGAGCCAACCTGGCACAGCACACCATGACTCCCCAGAGAGACATCAATATCTCTTGCTGAGAAAACTGAAGGTTCTCACTGATTCGATAGACAAGCGATTCGAACGAAGAGGTAGCCAGGTTCAGCTCAACGAGTTCACCCAGTTTGGCCGTGGCCCACAGCAGGTTGGCAATACCCTGGGCATTAAATTGGTCTTTCTGTGCGCTCACCCGGGGCAACAGTGTGGCCACGGCCTCGTTGAGCCCTGGTGTCTGCTCCTGCCCGTTATCCACCAGTTTCGCCATGGCCCACAGCAGGTTGGCGATATCCTGGGCATTAAATTGGTCTTTCTGCAGGTTCACTTGGGGCAATAACGCGGCCACTGCCTCGTTGAACTCTGGTGTCCGCTCCTGTCCGTTGTCCACCAGTTTCGCCATGGACCACAGGAGGCTGGCGATACCCAGGGGTTTAAAGTTAGTTGTTTGTACGTTCACGTGGGGCAACAGCGCGACCAGAGGCTCTTTAAGCACTGGTGTCCGATCCAGCCCGTTGTCCACCAGTTTTGCCATGGCCCACAGCAGGTTGGCGATATCCTGTGGTTTAAAGTTAGCTTTCTGTGCGTTCACGTGGGACAACAGCGCGGCCACAGCCTCTTTGAGTTCTGGTGTATGCTCCTGCCCGTTGTCCACCAGTTTTGCCATGGCCCACAGCAGGTTGGCGATACCCTGAGGCAATAAATTGGTCTTTCTGTGCGTTCACGTGGGGCAACAGCGCGGCCACGGCCTCTTTGAGTCCTGGTGTGTGCTCCTGCCCGTTGTCCACCAGTTTCGCCATGGCCCACAGCAGGTTGGCGATACCCTGTGGTGTAAAGTTGGCTTTCTGTGCGTTCACGTGGGGCAACAGCGCGGCCACGGTCTCGTTGAACTCTGGTGTCTGCTGTGGCCCGTTGTCCACCAGTTTCGCCATGGCCCACAGCAGGTTGACGATACCCTGGGGCTTAAAGTTGGTTTTTTGTGCGTTCACGAGGGGCAACAGGGCGGCCACGGCCTCGTTGAGCTCTGGTGTCTGCTCCTGTCCGTTGTCCACCAGTTTCGCCATGGCCCACAGCAGGTTGGCGATTTCCTGTGGTTTAAAGTCAGCTTTCTCTGGGTTCACTTGTGGCAACAGCACGGCCACGGCCTCTTTGAGCCGCGGTGTCCGCTCCTGCCCGTTGTCCACCAGTTTCGCCATGGCCCACAGCAGGTTGGCGATATGCTGAGGAATAAATTGGTTTTTCTGTGCGTTCACGAGGGGCAACAGGGCGGCCACGGCCTCGTTGAGCCCTGGTGTCCGCTCCAGCCGGTTGTCCACCAGTTTCGCCATGGCCCACAGCAGGTTGGCAATGCCCTGGGCGTTAAGTTGGTTTTTCTGTGCGTTCAGGAGGGGCAGCAGGGCGGCCACAGCATCTTTGAGCCCTGGTGTCCGCTCCAGCCCGTTGTCCACCAGTTTCGCCATGGCCCACAGCAGGTTGGTGACTTCCTGTGGTTTAAAGTGAGCTTTCTGTGCGTTCACGCGGGGCAACAGCGCAGCCACGGCCTCTTTGAGCCTTGGTGTATGCTCCTGCCCGTTGTCTACCATTTTCGCCATGGCCCACAGCAGGTTGGTGATAGCCTGAGGAATAAATTGGTCTTTCTGTACGTTCACGTGGGGCAACAGAGCGAACATGGCCTCTTTGAGATCTGGTGTCTGCTCCAGGCCGTTGTCCACCAGTTTCGCCATGGCCCACACCAGGTTGGTGACTTCCTGTGGTTTAAAGTGAGCTTTTTGTGCGTTCACGTGGTGTAACAAAGCGACCACGGCCTCGTTGAACTCTGGTGTCCGTTCCTGCCCGTTGTCCACCAGTTTTGCCATGGCCCACAGCAGGTTGGCGACACCCTGGGCATCAATATCCCTGGCTGGAGGTTTTTGGTTGCAGTTAAATATTATTGCATCAAATAGCGTTGACAATAAGTTAGCCTGAGTAAGTTTAACTCGCTCATCCATGGGTTTATGAAGAGTAAAAACACCCGCTGAAGTCAATGAGTGAAGTGTTGTCGTCAGGCTTCGCCAATTCCAGCTCCGTGTTGCTGCGAAATTTTGCAGCAAACGCATCAGCTGGCTTTGTTCCGCTCGATTTAACGGTCTTTGAACAGCTGACGTGTATTTTTTAATTGAACTGGCATATTGCCCGTGATTTCTCCCATTATAGCGATGACCGAAACGATCCGATTGACTCACCAGATCATCCATTATTTCTGGTTTGATGAGGGCATTAAAATCTTGAGCAGGGTTTACTGAACGGCACTGTAGATGTTGAGAAGAGCGTGTGCCAGAAGAATGGTAAAATTCATTGCGACCCGGTGCAGTGCGGGGGGGATGATTCCATTGTCTGACTGTGGCATGTCTGTATCGCCCACGCCTTGAAGAAGGGGCATGGCCATTCGGTTGGTTGTAACCGTTATTTGATGTTGTGTATTTGCCACTGATACCAGCAGAACTTCTATCCATAATTATATTTCATTCATGAAAATATGAAAAGCAGACTGCTGTTCTGTTCAGAAGTTCATTTTGCGGAAAAGTTTACTTGAGTCATGATGGGAAGAAGGCGATTACTGGCTGCTTGTTTTCTTCCTCTTTGCCGGGTTGGTTTTTTCTTCTAAATGTTCTTCGGCAGTCACGTATGCAGCACCTGCCCAACCTCTTTTAAGTGATACAGAGCCATGCTCCTGTGGCGGAATGCCTATTCTGGTCTTTATTTGATCAATGTATGGTTTCATTAAATCCTGATTCAAGAGCCTGTTAACCGGAATTTCAATGACCTCAAATCCTGCTTTTTGCAACAGTGCGATTTTCAGCAGAGTCGAACCATTCCTGGTTTTGAAATCACCACCTACGTAATGACCCGGTCCCTGAACTTCAAGAACCATGTTGTGATCTGTCAGAAGCAGGTCAACCGGAGGCAGTGAGTTCAGACTCTTTTCTTCTTCAATCTTCAAAGATGGAATAGTTGATTGGAGATGATCGCGGAAGTCGGCTTGGGTATTTGAAATGGTTGTCTGGTAATGGGGGACGACCGGACACGCTCTGCCAAGCCAACTTGCGGCCAGGACAATGGTGCGTTGATCCTCTTCATTGTGCAGGAATGTATTTTCCAGACGGGTGAACAGGTCGTTCATGTGCTTTTCAAGCACGTTATTTTTATTGGCATTGGAGTCTAGAGACAACCTGGCACAGCATACCATGACTCCCCAGAGAGACATCGATATCTCTTCCTGAGAAAACTGAAGGTTCTCACTGATTCGATAGACAAGCGATTCGAACGTAGAGATAGCCAGGTTCAGCTCAATGAGTTCACCCAGTTTGGCCGTGGCCCACAGCAGGTTGGCAATACCCTGGGCATTAAATTGGTCTTTCTGTCCGTTCACGCAGGGCAACAGGGCGGCCACGGCCTCTTTGAGTTCTGGTGTCGGCTCCTGCCCGTTGTCCACCAGTTTTGCCATGGCCCACAGCAGGTTGGCGATATTCTGAGGAATAAATTGGTCTTTCTGTGAATTCACGTGGGGCAACAGTGCGGCCACGGCCTCATTGAGCTCTGGTGTCCGTTTCTGACCGTTGTCCACCAGTTTTGCCATGGCCCACAGCAGGTTGGCAATTCCCTGAGCATTAAATTGGTCTTTCTGTACGTTCACGTGGGGCAACAGCACGGTCATGGCCTCGTTGAGCCCGGGTGTCAGCTCCAGCCCGTTGTCCACCAGTTTCGCCATGGCCCACAGCAGGTTGGCGATATGCTGAGGAATAAATTGGTCCTTCTGTGTGTTCACGTGGGGCAACAGCGCGGCCAAGGCCTCTTTGAGCCGTGGTGTTTGCTCCTGCCCGTTGTCCACCAGTTTCGCCATGGCCCACAGCAGGCTGGCGATATGCTGAGGAATAAATTGGTACTTCTGTGTGTTCACGTAGGGCAGCAGCTCAGCCACGGCCTCGTTGATCTCTGGTGTCCGATCCTGACCGTTGTCCACCAGTTTCGCCATGGCCCACAGCAGGTTGGCAATTCCCTGAGGAGTAAATTGGTCTTTCTGTACGTTCACGTGGGGCAACAGCACGGTCATGGCCTCGTTGAGCCCGGGTGTCAGCTCCTGCCCGTTGTCCACCAATTTCGCCATGGCCCACAGCAGGTTGGCGATATGCTGAGGAATAAATTGGTCTTTCTGTGCGTTCACGAGGGGCAACAGGGCGGCCACGGCCTCTTTGAGCCCTGGTGTCTGCTGCTGCGTATTGTCCACCAGTTTCGCCATGGTCCATAGCAGGTTGGCGATATGCTGAGGAATAAATTGGTCTTTCTGTGCGTTCACGTGGGGCAACAGCGCGGCCAAGGCCCTTTTGAGCTCTGGTGTCGGCAGCCCGTTGTCCACCAGTTTCGCCATGGCCCACAGCAGGTTGACAATGCCCTGGGCATTAAGTTGGTTTTTCTTTGCGTTCACGAGGGGCAACAGGGCGGCCACGGCCTCGTTGAGCACTGGTGTCTGCTCCAGCCCGTTGTCCACCAGTTTCGCCATGGCCCACAGCAGGTTGGCGATATGCTGAGGAATAAATTGGTCTTTCTGTGCGTTCACGTGGGGCAACAGCGCGGCCACGGCCTCGTTGAGTTCTGGTGTCCGTTCCTGCCCGTTGTCCACCAGTTTCGCCATGGCCCACAGCAGGTTGACAATCCCCTGGGCAGTAAATTGGTTTTTCTGTGCGTTCACCAGGGGCAACAGCGAGGCGACGGTCTTTTTGAACTCTGGTGTCTGCTCCTGGCCTTTGTCCACCAGTTTCGCCATGGCCCACAGCAGGTTGGCGATATGCTGCGGAATAAATTGGTCTTTCTGTGCGTTTACGAGGGGCAACAGCTCGGCCATGGCCTCTTTGAGTTCTGGTGTCTGCGCCTGCCCGTTGTCCACCAGTTTCGCCATGGCCCACAGCAGGTTGGCAATTCCCCGGGCATCAATATCCCTGGCTGGCGGCTTTTGGTTGCACTTGAATATTATTGCATCAAGAAGTGTTGACAATAAGATAGTCTGAGTAAGTTTAACTCGCTCATCCATGGGTTTATGAAGGGTAAAAACACCCGCTGAAGTCAATGAGTGCAGTGTTGTCGTCAGGCTTCGCCAATTCCAGCTCCGCGTTGCGGTAAAATTTTGCAGCAAACGCATCAGCTGGCTTTGTTCTGTTCGATTTAACGGTCTTTTAGAAGCTGACGTGTATTGTTTAATTGAACTGGCATATTGCCCGTGATTTCTCCCATCATAGCGATGTCCGAAACGGTTCGATTTACGCACCAGATCATCCATTATTTCTGGTTTGATGAGGGCATTAAAATCTTGAGCAGTGTTTACTGAACGGCACTGTAGATGTTGATAAGCGCGTGTGCCAGAAGACTGATAAAATTCATTGTGACGCGGTGCAGTGCGGGGAAGGGTATCCCATTGTCTGACAGTGGCATGTCTGTATCGCCCACGCCTTGAAGAAGGGGCCTGGCCATTCGGTTGGTTGTAACCGTTACCTGATCTTGCGTATTGACCACTGATACCAGCAGAATTTCTATCCATAATTATATTTCATTAATTCATGAAAATATAAAAATACAGACTGCTGTTCTGCCCGGAAGTTCATTGTGCGGCAAAGTTTACTTGAGTCATGATGGGAGGAAGGCGATTATTGGCTGCCTGCTTTCTTCCTCTTTGCCGGGTTGCTTTGCTCTGCTAAATGTTCTTCACCAGTCACGTATGCGGCATCTGTCCACCCTCTTTTAAGTGATACAGAGCCATGACCCTGTGGCGGGATGCCTGTCCTGGTCTTTATTTGATTAATATAGGGTTTCATTAAATCGTTGTTCAAAAGCTGGTTAGTCGGGATTTCAATGACCTCAAATCCTGCTTTTTGCAACAGTGCGATTTTCAGCAGAGTCGAACCATTCCTGGTGTTGAAATCACCACCTACGTAATGAGAGGGACCCTGAACTTCAATCACCATGTTGTGATCTGGCAGAAGCAGGTCAACCGGAGGTAATGAGTTCAGACTCTTTTCTTCTTCAATCTTCAGATATGGAATAGATGATTGGAGTTGATCGCGGAAGTCGGCCTGGGTTTTTGAAATGGTTGTCTGGTAATGGGGGACGACCGAAGAGGCTCTACCAAGCCAACTGGCGGCCATGATCATGATGGATCGATCATCTTCATTATCTGGCGAGGTATTTTCCAGGCGAGTCAACAGGTCATCCATGTGCTTTTCAAGCACGTTATTGTTATTGGCATTGGAGACCAGAGACAACCTGGCACAGTATACCATTACTCCCCAGAGAGACATCGATATCCCTTCCTGAGAAAACTGAAGGTTCTCACTGATTCGATAGACAAGCGATTCGAACGTAGAGGTAGCCACGTTCAGCTCAACGAATTCACCCAGTTTGGCCGTGGCCCACAGCAGGTTGGCAATACCCTGGGCATTAAATTGGTCTTTCTGTGCATTCACGTGGAGCAACAGTGCGGCCACAGCTTCTTTGAGCTCTGGTGTTTGCTCCAGCCCGTTGTCCACCAGCTTCGCTATGGCCCACAGCAGGTTGGTGATTGCCTGTGGTTTATAGTTAGCTTTCTGTGCGTTCACTTGGGGCAACAGCCCGGCCACGGCCTCGTTGAGACCGGGTGTCCACTCCAGCCCGTTGTCCACCAGTTTCGCCAGGGCCCACAGCAGGATGGCGATATCCTGGACATTAAATTGCACTTCCTGTGCTTTCAAGAGGGGCAACAGCGCGGCCACGGCCTCGTTGAGCACCGGTATCCACTCCCCGTTGTCCACCAGTTTTGCCAGGGCCCACAGCAGGTTGGCGATCCCCTGGGCATTAAATTGGTCTTTCTGTACGATCACGAGGGGCAACAGTCCGGCTACGGTCTCTTTGAGTCCAGGTGTTCGCTCCTGTCCGTTGTCCACCAGTTTCGCCATGGCCCACAGCAGGTTGGCGATTCCCTGTGGCTTAAAGTCAGGTTTCTGTGCGTTCACGAGGGGCAACAGTGCGGCCACGGCCTCGTTGAATTCTGGTGTCTGCTCGTACCCGTTGTCCACCAGTTTCGCCATGGCCCACAGCAGGTTGGCGATATCCTGGGGATTAAATTGGGCTTTCTGTGTGTTCACGCAGGGCAACAGTGCGGCCACAGCCTCTTTGAGCTCTGGTGTCTGCTCCTGCTTGTTGTCCACCAGTTTCGCCATGGCCCATAACAGGTTGGTGATTTCCTGAGGTTTGAAGTTGGCTTTCTGTGGCCTCACTCGGAGCAGCAGCACGCTCACGGTCTCGTTGAACGCTGGTGTTTGCTCCTGCCCGTTGTCCATCAGTTTCGCTATGGCCCACAGCAGGTTGGCAATATGCTGGGAATTAAATTGGTCTTTCTTCTGTCCGTTCACATGGGACAGCAGCGAAGCCACGGCCTCGTTGAGCTCTGGCGTCCGCTCCTGCCCGTTGTCCACCAGTTTCGCCATGGCCGACAGCAGGTTGGCAATACCCTGGGTCTTAAATTGGTCTTTCTGTGCGTCCACGTGGGGCAACAGCGCGACCACGGCCCCGTTGAACTCTGGTGTCTGCTCCTGCCCGTTGTCCACCAGTTTCGCCATGGCCCACAGCAGGTTGGCGATACCCTGGGCATCAATATCTCTGGCTTCAGGTTTTTGGTTGCAGTTAAATATTATTGAATCAAATAGCGTTGACAATAAGGCAGCTTGAGTAAGCTTAACTCGCTCATCCATGGGTTTATGAAGGGTAAAAACACCCGCTGAAGTCAATGAATGAAGTGTTGTCGTCAGGCTTCGCCAATTCCAGCTCCGTGTTGCTGCGAAATTTTGCAGCAAACGCATCAGCTGGCTTTGTTCCGCTCGATTTAACGGTCTTTTAGCAGCTGACGTGTATTTTTTAACTGAACTGGCATACAGACCGTGATCTCTCCCATCATAGCGATGACCGAAACGTTCCGATTTACTCACCAGATCATCCATTATTTCTTGTTTGATGAGGGCATTAAAATCTTGAGCAGAGTTTACTGAACGGTGAATTAAATATTGAGAAGGGCGTGTCCAGAAGAATGGTGAAATTCATTACATCCAGGGGTAGAGCGGGGGTGACTATCCCGCTGTCTGACTGTGGCATGTCTATATCGCCCACGCCTTGAAGAAGGGGCATGGCCATTCGGTTGGTTGTAACCGTTACCTGATCTTGTGTATTGACCACTGATACCAGCAGAACTTCTATCCATAATTATATTTCATTAATTCATGAAAATATAAAAAGCAGACTGCTGTTCTGCTCAGAAGTTCATTTTGCGGAAAAGTTTACTTGAGTCATGATGGGAGGAAGGCGATTACTGACTGTTTGTTTTCTTCTTCTCTTCTTCTTTTTTTGCTGGGTTGGTTTGCTTTTCTAAATGTTCTTCACCAGTCACGTATGCAGCATCTGCCCACCCTCTATTAAATGATACAGAGCCATGCTCCTGTGGGGGGATGCCTATCCTGGTCTTTATTTGATCAATATAGGGTTTCATTAAATCCTGATTCCAAAGCATGTTAACCGGGATTTCAATGACCTCAAATCCTGATTTTTTCAGCAGTGCGATTTTCAGCAGAGTCGAACCATTCCTGGTGTTGAAATCACCACCCACGTAATGAGACGGTCCCTGAACTTCAATCACCATGTTGTGATCTGGCAGAAGCAGGTCAACCGGAGGTAATGAGTTCAGGCTCTTTTCTTCTTCAATCCTCAAAGATGGAATGCATGATTGGAGTTGATCGCGGAAGTCGGCCTGGGTTTTTGAAATGGCTTTCTGGTAATGGCGGACGACCGGACACGCTCTGCCAAGCCAACTTGCGGCCATGATCATGATGGATTGATCCTCTTCATTATCTGGCGAGGTATTTTCCAGGCGAGTCAACAGGTCATCCATGTGCTTTTCAAGCACGTTATTTTTATTGGCATTGGAGTCTAGAGCCAACCTGGCACAGCATACCATGACTCCCCAGAGAGACATCGATATCTCTTCCTGAGAAAACTGAAGGTTCTTACTGATTCGATAGACAAGCGATTCGAACGCAGAGGTAGCCACGTTCAGCTCAACGAGTTCACCCAGTTTGGCCGTGGCCCACAGCAGGTTGGCAATACCCTGGGCATTAAATTGGTCTTTCTGTGCGTTCACGAGGGGCAACAGCGCGACCACAGCCTCGTTGAGCCCTGGTGTCTGCTCCTGCCCGTTGTCCACCAGTTTCGCCATGGCCCACAGCAGGTTGGCGATTTCCTGTGGTTTAAAGTTAGCTTTTTGTACGATCACGCAGGTCAACAGCGCAGCCACCGCTTCGTTGAACTCTGGTGTCTGCTCGTACCCGTTGTCCACCAGTTTTGCCATGGCCCACAGCAGGTTGGCGATATCCTGGGGAATAAATTGGTCTTTCTGTGCGTTTACGTGGGGCAACAGCGCGGCCACAGCCTCTTTGAGCCCTGGGGTCTGCTCCTGCCCGTTGTCCACCAGTTTCGCCATGGCCCACAGCAGGTTGGTGATTTCCTGTGGTTTAAAGTGAGCTTTCTGTGCGTTCACGTGGCGCAACAGCGCGGACACGACTTCTTTGAGCTCTGGTGTCAGATCCTGCCCATTGTTCGCCAGTTTTGCCATGACCCACAGCAGGTTGGTGATTGTCTGTGGTGTAAAGTCAGCTTTCTGTGCGTTCACGTGGGGCAACAGCGCGGCCACGGCCTCCTTGAGCCCTGGTGTCTGCTCCTGCCCGTTGTCCACCAGTTTCGCCATGGCCCACAGCAGGTTGGCGATTTCCTGTGGTTTAAAGTTAGCTTTCTGTACGTTCACGTGGGGCAACAGCGCGGCCACAGCCTCGTTGAGCTCTGGTGTCCGCTCCTGCCCGTTGTCCACCAGTTTTGCCATGGCCCACAGCAGGTTGGCGATATGCTGAGGAATAAATTGGTCTTTCTTTATGTTTACGAGGGGCAATAGCGCGGCCACAGCCTCGTTGAGCTCTGGAGTCCACTCCTGACCGTTGTCAATCAGTTTTGCCATGGCCCACAGCAGAATAGCGATACCCTGGGCATTTAAGTGGTATTTCTGTGCGCTCACATGGGGCAACAGCACGGCCAATGTTTTGTTGAGCCCAAGTGAACTCTCCTCGCCGTTGATCACCAGTTTCGCCATGGCCCACAGCAGGTTGGGGATACCCTGGGCATTAAATTGGCCTTTCTGTGCGTTCACGCAAGGCAACAGCGTGGCCATGGCCTCTTTGAATTCTGGTGTCCGCTCGTACCCGTTGTCCAACAGTTTCGCCATGGCCCACAGTAAGTTGACGTTTTCCTGTGGTGTAAATTTCGCTTTCTGTGCCTTTATACGGGGCAATAGGGTGGCCACGGACTCTTTGAGCCCTGGTGTCTGCTCCTGCCCGTTGTCCACCAGTTTCGCCAGGGCACACAGCAGGTTGGCGATATGCTGAGGAATAAACTGGTCTTTCTGTGCGTTCACTTGGGGCAACAGCACGGCCACGGCCTCGTTGAGCTCTGGTGTCGACTCCTGCCCGCTATCCACCAGTTTCGCTATGGCCCACAGCAGGTTAGCGATATTCTGAGGCATAAACTGGTCTTTCTGTGCCTTTATACGGGGCAACAGCGTGGCCACGGCCTCGTTGAGCTCTGGTGTCTGCTCCTGCCTGTTGTCCACCAGTTTTGCCATGGCCCACAGCAGGTTGGCGATAGCCTGAGGAATAAATTGCTCTTTCTGTGCGTTCACTTCGGGCAACAGGGCGGCCACGGCTTCGTTGAGCCCTGGTGTCCGCTTCTGGCCGATGTCCACCAGTTTCGCTATGGCCCACAGCAGGTTGGCGATTCCCTGAGGAATAAATTGTTTTTTCTGTGCGTTCACATGGGGCAACAACACGGTCACGGCCTTTTTGAGCTCTGCTGTCGGCTCCAGCCCGTTGTCCACCAGTTTCGCCATGGCCCACAGTAGGTTGGCGATACCCTGGGCATTAAACTGGGCTTTCTGTGCGGTCACGCGGGGTAACAGTGCGGCTACGGTCGCTTTGAGTTCTGGTGTGTGTTCCTGTCCGTTGTCTACCATTTTCGCCATGGCCCATACCAGGTTGGCGATAGCCTGAGGAACAAATTGGTCTTTCTGTACGTTTACGTGGGGCAACAACGCGGCCACAGCCTCTTTGAACTCTTCTGTCTGCTCCTGCCCGTTGTCCACCAGTTTCGCCATGGCCCACAGCTGGTTAGCGATACCCTGAGCACTAATATCACTGGCTTCAGGTTTTTGGTTGCACTTGAATATTATTGCATCCAGTAGCGTCGATAATAAGGCAGCTTGAGTGAGCTGAACACGCTCATCCATGGGTTTATGACGGATAAAAACGCCTGCTGAAGTAAATGAGTGCAGTGTTGTCGTCAGGCTTCGCCAATTCCAGCTCCGTGTTGCGGTAAAATTTTGCAGCAAACGCATCAGCTGGCTTTGTTCTGTGCGATTTAACGGTCCTTTAGCAGCTGACGTGTATTTTTTAATTGAACTGGCATATCGACCGTGATGTCTCCCATCATAGCGGTGACCGCAACGATCCGATTTTCTCAACAAATCATCCATTATTTCCTGTTTGATGAGGGCATTAAAATCCTGAGCAGGGTTTACTGAACGGCCCTGTAGATGTTGAGAAGAGTTTGCTCCAGAAGAATGGTAAAATTCATGGCGACCCGGTGCAGTGTGGGGGGGATGATCCCATGGTCTGACTGTGGCATGTCGGTATCGCCCACGCCTTGAAGAAGGGGCATGGCCATTCGGTTGATTGTAACCGTTATCTGACCTTGCGTATTGACCACTGATACCAGCAGAGCTTCTATCCATAATTATATTTCATTAATTCATGAAAATATAAAAAGCAGACTGCTGTTCTGCTCAGAAGTTCATTTTGCGGAAAAGTTTACTTGAGTCATGATGGGAGGAAGGCGATTACTGACTGTTTGTTTTCTTCCTCTTTGCCGGGTTGGTTTGCTCTTGTAAATGTTCTTCGGCAGTAACGTATGCAGCATCTGTCCACCCTCTTTTAAGTGAAACAGAGTCATGCCCCTGTGGCGGGATGCCTATCCTGATCTTTATTTGATCAATATATGGTTTCATTAAATCTTTGTTCAAAAGCTGGTTAGCCGGGATTTCAATGACCTCAAATCCTGATTTTTGCAGCAGTGCGATTTTCAGCAGAGTCGAACCATTCCTGGTTTTGAAATCACCACCCACGTAATGAGACGGTCCCTGAACTTCAATCACTATATTGTGATCTGGCAGAAACAGGTCAACCGGGGGTAATGAGTTCAGACTCTTTTCTTCGTCAATCTTCAGAGATGGAATAGATGATTGGAGTTGATCGCGGAAGTCGGCCTGGGTTTTTGAAATGGTCGTCTGGTAATGGGGAATGACCGGACAGGTTCTGCCAAGCCAACTTGCAGCCATGGTAATGATGGATTGATCCTCTTCATTATCTGGCAATGTATTTTCCAGGCGAGTGAACAGGTCATCCATGTGCTTCTCAAGCACGTTATTTTTATTGGTATTGGAGTCTAGAAACAACCTGGCACAGCAGAGCATTACTCCCCAGAGAGACATCGATATCTCTTTCTGAGATAACTGAGGGTTCTCACTGATTCGATAGACAAGCGATTCGAACGTAGAGGTAACCACGTTCAGCTCAACGAGTTCACCCAGTTTCGCCATGGCCCACAGCAGGTTAGCGATTTCCTGTGATTTAAAGTTAGCTCTTTGTGCGTTCACGAGAAGTAGCAGCACGACCACAGCCTCGTTAAGCTCTGGTGTCCGCTCCTGCGCGTTGTCCACCAGTTTCGCCATGGCCCACAGCAGGTTGGCAATGCCCTGGGCATTAAGTCGGTTTTTCTGTGCGTTCAGGAGGGGCAGCAAGGCGGCGGTGGCCTCTTTGAACTCTGGTGTCCGCTCCAGCCCGTTGTCCAACAGTTTCGCCATGGCCCACAGCAGGTTGGCAATGCCCTGGGTATTAAATTGGTCTTTCTGTGCGTTCACAAGGGGCAACAGGGTAGCCACGGCCTCGTTGAGCCCTGGTGTCTGCTCCTGCCCGCTGTCCACCAGTTTCGCCATGGCCCACAGCAGGTTGGCGATGTGCTGAGGAATAAATTGGTCTTTCTGTGCGTTCACTTGGGGCAACAGCGCGGCCACGGCCTCGTTGAGCTCTGGTGTCTGCTCCTGCCCGTTGTCCACCAGTTTCGCCATGGCCCACAGCAGGTTGGTGATTTCCTGAGGTTTAAAGTTGGCTTTCTGTGCGTTCACGTGGCGCAACAACGCGGTCACTGCTTCTTTGAGCTCTGGTGTCTGCTCCTGCCCGTTGTCCACCAGTTTCGCCATGGCCCACAGCAGGTTGGCGATTTCCTGAGGTTTAAAGTTAGCTTTATGTGCGTCCACGTCGGGCAACGACGCCGCCACGGCCTCGTTAAGCTCTGGTGTCCGCTCCAGCCCGTGGTCCACCAGTTTTGCCATGGCCCACAGCAGGTTGGCAATATGTTGAGGAATAAATCGGTCTTTCTGTGAATTCACGCGAGGCAACAGCGCAGCAACGGCCTCGTTGAGCTCTGTTGTCTGCTCCTGCCCGTTGTTCACCAGTTTCGCCATGGCCCACAGCAGGTTGGCAATGCCCTGGGCATTAAGTCGGTTTTTCTGTGCGTTCAGGAGGGGCAGCATGGCGACCATGGCCTCTTTGAACTCTGGTGTCCGCTCCAGCCCGTTGTCCACCAGTTTTGCCATGGCCCACAGCAGGTTGACGATACCCTGTGGTTTAAAGTTAGCTTTTTGTACGTTCACGAGGGGCAATAGGGCGGCCACGGCCTCGTTGAGCTCTGGCGACTGCTCCAGTCCGTTGTCCACCAGTTTCGCCATGGCCCACAGCAGGTTGGCGATTTCCTGTGGTTTAAAGTTAGCTTTCTCCGGGTTCACTTGTGGCAACAGCACGGCCACGCCCTCTTTGAGCTGCGGTGTCCACTCCAGCCCGTTGTCCACCAGTTTCGCCATGGCCCACAGCAGGTTGGCGATATGCTGAGGAATAAATTGGTCTTTCTGTGTGTTCACGAGGGGCAGCAGGGCGGCCACGGCCTCGTTGAGCCCTGGTGTCCGCTCCAGCCGGTTGTCCACCAGTTTCGCCATGGCCCACAGAAGGTTGGCAATGCCCTGGGCGTTAAATTGGTCTTTCTTTGCATTCAGGAGGGGCAGCAGGGCGGCCACCGCATCTTTGAGACCTGGTGTCCGCTCCAGCCCGTTGTCCACCAGTTTCGCCATGGCCCACAGCAGGTTGGCGATACCCTGGGCATTAAATTGGTCTTTCTGTGCGTTCACGCGGGGCAACAGCGCAGCCACGGCCTCTTTGAACCTTGGTGTATGCTCCTGCCCGTTGTCTACCATTTTCGCCATGGCCCACAGCAGGTTGGTGATAGCCTGAGGAATAAATCGGTCT
>NZ_JBLYNQ010000015.1:0-22813 GCF_049310265.1 Endozoicomonas sp. ALB091
GCCTTTCTTGATGGCATTCAGCCAACTCTGGGCAGGCAGCTTGTCCGACTTCACGGCGGCGGCACTGCGCTCCACGGCAGAGTAAAAGGTGTGGCGCACGGCCAGCGTCGTTATAGCGATTGCCTTTCGGACCGTTGGGGTTAAAGCTGCCATTGCGCTTCAGATGCCCACGGGCAGCACTGAGCAACTCCACCGCATCGGCATCGGTCCACTTGATATTGGGGAACAACCGGCGCAGGGCATTGCGGATCATGCTGACCACTTTGGTCAACAGGCCGCTCTTCGGGTCTTTCTCCGCCAGGTGTGCCAGGTATTCCTCGGCAACGATCCGGTTGGCTTCGGCCTCGCTCTTGCCTTCCATCTGCCGGGCGTAGCGCTTGGCCAGCGCCTGCTTCAGCCGGTCGCTCATATCCCGGTGGATTTCATCGAGCACGGTATCCAGCCGCTTGCCCAGCAGACCACGGACGCCTTTATGGCCCACCAGTTCATGGAGGACGGTACGGGTTGCCTCGCCCACATTGTCCAGGTTGGCAGCGATCAGGTAGGTATCGCCCGAGTCCGGGTCAAACAGGCCCCGCACCCGGCCTTGTGCCTTGTCGCTGATGACTTTCCGGTAAAGGTGTGAGGGCAGTTCGGTTTCAGACTGCAATACATGAATGGCCTGATTGAGTTTCTGCTCCAGCGGCTTCAGCTTCAGCCGCAGGGGACCGGACTGAATGCCTTTGGCATTGGTGTCTTTGCGCAGGGCATAAAAAGAGCCTCCCTCGCTCAGGTTGGGGAAGCCTTGTTCAGCGGCTGACTGGTAATCACCCTCCTTGCCGGTAAAGTGATCCAGCACATTAATCCGGTCGCCCCGGTTGAAAAAGTTGATCAGGTTCCGGGTGCCTTTCATGGCCAGTGGCGAACCACTGCTTTTCAGGATGACCGACGAACTGTTGGTGCTGTCCAGTGACGTCATAATCCGGGCAGCCGCCGGGTTATCTGTGGGGTGTCGCAGGGTCTTCAGGTCGCTGTCAGACAATGGCAGGACGCCGGTGACATTATATTTGCTGTCCAGCAACACCACCGCATTGCCACTGATCGTATCCAGAAAGGGGCGCACCGTTTGCGGTGAGCTGAAGTTGATGTGAGGCCGGTTAAAGCGCAGTCGCCGTTCGGTAATGGGGAATGCTTTATTGCGAGCCATGCGCTTAGGTGCCACCGCTCCTGTCTGCTCCGAACCATCGGCATCCATAATCCTGGCGTGGCCGGTGATACCCACCACAGCATGACCCATATTCACTACGCCACTGCCGTCCAGCACATCGTTCAGGCTGTGGGTAATATGCACATCGGAGGTACTGGGGGTTGGATCACCGGATGGATGGTTATGGGCAAACCAGACGCTTTTGGCATCCGGTGTGGCGACCACTGCACCGGCCAGTGTCCAGGGTGACACGGAGGCAGAGGCTTTCTGCCCCTTGCTGTGCTTGATGACATTGATCACCTTGTCGTTGCCATCGAGCACAATGGCGTACATTTCCTCCTGCGCCAGCTTGCGGATCGGGGCGATGAAGTGGGCAAGGTCGTCGTGGGTGTGGATGGTGTCGGTGCCAGCCCTTATGGTGCCGGTTTCAACGTGCTTAACCAGAACACGTTGGTTCTCGATGATCTGCTGTTTGCGTTCTTCACCGGTCAGATCAGGGGAGGCGAACAGGTCTTTCTGACCGGCGTCTTCCAGATTAGATTTTTTGCCACGGCGCTTACGTTCTTCTACTCCGCTTTGTTTTTCGTTTTCTCCGGCTCTGTACTCACCCCCTGGTTCATCAATTTGTCGAAGTCCGATATGGCTTCCAGCTTCATCTTCTGATGCTTCTGCATTTCCTTTTTCTGCTCTGGCGTCAGCAGATGCCCGAACCGCAGATAGGATTTTGTCCAGGTCTCCAAGGAGCTTTGCAGATGCCTTTTTGCCTCCATTTTTTTGGGGTTTTTTCTCTATCTCTTTTTTGTTTTTTTCTGTTTTTTTTAGGGGGTGGGCTTTGTGAAACGGGGGGGGGGTTTGGGGGGGTGGGCGGGGGGGGGGGCGGGGGGGACGTGTGTTTGGGGGGGGGGGGGGCTTCGGGGGGGTTTTTTTTGGGTTTTGTGCGGGCTTTGCTTTTGGGGGGTTGGGGGGGGGTTTTTTGTTTTTGGTTGGGGGGGGGTGGGGGCTTTCTGGGGTGGCCCCCTGGCTCTCCAACCACCAGATCATCAATGGTCTGCCGGATCAATATGGACTGCACGGTCTTCCTTGCCCACGGGGTATCGGCCAGCTTTTTCAGCCGCTGGACAATACCGGCCTTATCCTCCCGGCCATCCAGATACCGCTTGACAGCCGCCCGTTCTGCACCGCCCAGACTCTTGATCCCAGGCACCGAATAGTGGGGTGCATTGCGGCTGTTGTATTTGCCTTTGCCTTCCTCAATCCCCGCAAAGTCATCATCCGTCCATTCATCACTGTCCAGGGTGCCATCATCAACGGCATCCAGCAGGTCGTCTACTTCATCCCTTTGGGCTTCTCTGGCAGACTCAGTTGCTCGCCCTGCGGGTTCTCCCGGTTCACCTTTTCCGTTGCTGCCTTCAGCATCTTGAACAGGTCCGGTTTGTTTGGCCTGTTTCGGGTCCTTGATCGGAGTGCTCTTGTCGCCATAGTCTCTCTCCAGTTGTTGGTTGGTCTGCTCGATCAGATTATTCAGCGTAGCCTCTTCGCTGCCAAACATATCCCCACCGGCCTGCCCCTGCTTCTGGAGGTACTGCTCAATCTGGCTGGCCAGCTCAGAGAGTGCCTGCCCCACCTGCTTTGACTTGTTCAGGTTGGCATCGAGCCAGCGGGCGAACAGTTCCGTTTCCGGGCTAAAACTGTCCAGCAGGGAACGCTGGTCCAGAATCTCGTCCACCGACTGGCCACGGTTGCGGCTGTCTTGCAGAATCCTGCTGGCTTCCACCAGGGATTCGATCACGCCATAGTTACCGAGCTCAGGATCAATTCCCTTGGCCTTGGCAAAGTGCGGTGCTGCCATGGCCAGTGACTTGATCAGGTTTTTCAGGTCTGGTTTGTCGTCCTCGGCAAATAGGCTGTTCAACCGTTCATCATCGTAGGCTTTCATAAACAGGGCCGACTCCACCCGGTCGCGCATCTGTTTATTCCAGTGACCCTCTCTGGTCTTCAGCTCTGCGGATTCGTCACCGAGCCGGTCAGCGAACCGGGCAAGAAAGGTGTCATTACTGCGGTGCAGCAAGTCGCCCGTGCCATCGGTATCGAAGTGGTTAAGGTCTTCCTGGGTAATACGGCTGGCGTCCAGCTTGGCTTTTTCCGCCGGGGACATCGTAGCGGTTTCGGGCTTATTGGCCTCCTTGGTAAAGGATACCCGGTCTTCGGTATCGAGCTTGCCCTGACGTTGGCGCACCAGTACCGGTTCTTTGAAGCCGTCAATAGCCTCCGGCTTCAGGCCAAAGGCCTCGGCGTTGTCCTTCAGGTACTGGCGGTAGGCTTCAGCCCGGTCCCCATAAAGGCGGTATGCCTTGCGGATCGCAGATACCCGGCCATTGCCGCTTTCCACCACCCGGTCACTGCCGATGATCGGCGCGCCACTGCTGGCCAGCGGGTTAGCGCCGAGTTTCTTCGGGTTCAGCTTGCTGGCAATGCCCCGGATCTGGGTTTCACTGGCCTGCCTTGCCCGATCCCTCGGTTGCAGTTCTGCCGGGTAGTCCGGGTTGACCCTGCCGGTGTCGTTATGACTGGTGATCAGGTCGGACTGTTCATAGAGGGCATACTGCGTGCTGACTTCCCGTTCATCGGCCATCACCGTTTCATCGGCCTTGCCCAGTACCGGCTTTTTTCCAGAAGGGACTCCTGCTTTTTCCTGTGGTGTTAGCCTGAGCCCTTTTTGTACCTGCGTTTCGGCTTTTTGAATTTCCCGGTTAAAGCCTTCGCTGTCTCCGCTTTCAATCATCCATTTCAAAATTTCCAATGGCTCAGTCAGGTCTTTCGGGGTTCTGCCCATACCCTCCTTGCGGGCTTCAATCTCCAGTTGCCGATGGTTATGGATCAACCGGCGCACCCGGCGTTTTTTCTCGCTGGCTCCCTTGCCCTGCCAATTAAAGGAACGGAACAACCGGTTCATGTTGCTGACCCGTTCCGTGTAAACAGCCAAATCCTGTTCGGGGTTGCCGGTGTAGCTGCCCGGTTCAGCGTTTTCTATCTTGTCACCAACCTTAACTGGCTTCATATTGGTGTGGGGTTTGACGGCTTTGCCCTGCCACTCTGGTTTCGTCTGTGCTGGCAGCACCTCGCCAGTCGGTTTTGACCACGGCTCTGACTCGACGATCTGCCGGTTGTTGATGGACTGGCGGTTCGGGGTTTGACCTTCCAGCCCAACTGAGCGACCATTCCACTGGCTCGGCTGCTCCATGTTGTTAGCAGGGTCGGCAGTCTCCACATAGCGTTGGCCAAACCGCACAGCTTCTGCCGGATTACCGGGTCGGTTGCGCTGCCAGGCTGGCTGATCATAGTCACTGAAATCTTGTGGACGGGCACCCGGCATATCGGACACACCGCCACCACCGGGAGGATCATTCGGGTTATGGTCATCCCACCCTGTAGGAGCTTCCATTTTCGGATCGGGCGGGTGGTACTGCCCGGTCAATGGGTCCGTATAGCTCTGGTGATGATCTGCCCAGCCTTCCGGTGCGGCCTGTGCTTCGGCTTCGGCCTGCGGCACCTGCTCGCCATGATGCTGCAACCAGCTCTCCAGATTGGCAATGGCGATCGAGTTCTGCCGCAGTTGCTCTGCCAGCATGGTCTGGTCGGCGTTGGGCTCCTGCATCTGGTCTTGCAGGGTCTGGTGCTGACTCATTAAGTCGTTCAGTTTTTCCTGAGTGGCACTGACCTGTTCCGGGTTCCGTACCCGGCCAAGGCCACCCACCAGACCACCCACCGGACCACCGATGACCATACCGGTCAAGGCCTGCCCCAGGGCATTATCGGTCAGGCCAACAGTCTGACCGGCCTGCTGCTGGCCATAGTTTTCGGCCATCTGCTGGCCGTAGCCTTCACCGAACTCCTGGGTTCCTTCAGTCAGCAACCCTTTCAGGGCATTGGTGCCACGGGTGCCAGCGGTTTTCAGGATGACGTTTTCCAGGGCAGGACCACCGATGCCCATGGACAATGCCCCAACCCCTGCGCCCGGCAGGAAAGCAGCCTGTGCCGCTTCTTCAGCCAGCAGTGCCTTGGCCTGCTCAAAAGGCTCACGGGTATCACCGCCCCCGGCCTGTTCATAGGTCTGCTGATACAGTTCCTGGAACCGGGGATTGTCTTTCAGGTCCTCATAGCCGAGATTCAGGATGGTATTTTTTGCGCCTTCTGCCGCAGATCCACCGATCATGGCACCGCCGGTCAGTCCATAGCCGGTATGATTGCCTATCTTGTCGATGGTATTGGCGAGTCCCTGTACGCCACGGGCTTCGGCCAGTGTTCCCACGCTGGCGGCCCTGCCTGCACCGGCAGCCAGCGCCTTGTTGCCGACACCGGCCAACGCCTTGCCCCCCAGACTCAAGCCCCGGCCTACGGCACCACCGGGGATCATGGAGGGGATCAGGGAACCCAGACCGGAGACAATACCCAGACCGGCACCGGCCCACGTACTCTGGTCACTGAAACCAAAACGGCCATCAGGTTGGGTGCCAATATTAAACCCCTGCAATGCCTGACCGGCAGAGGGGGACATATCATCAATCTGCTGTTCGGCCTTTTTCCGCAGCCAGTTAGCCGGGGCATTCTGACCATTGCCACCAAACACCCGGTCAACACCGGACACCAGATCGGCAGAGCCCTGATAAGCACCGTGCAAAAAGGCATCGCCCATATCACCGAGCACACCGCTGTCCGGGTTGCCCCGTGGCCTGGTGCGCTGGTTAAACTGGAGGTAGGCGTCTACGTAGTGTTCATCCGGTACATGGGGGGCAATATGCTGCTGCCAGTACTGCTGGCGCTGTTGCTCCCGTTCGGCGTCATTGGCCTGCTGGTAGGCAGGCGTCGCAATAAAATCGTGCCAGTTCATGGGGTCGTCCGTGAAGATTAGTGGGAGTGGCAGTGGGCAGCGGGCAGTGGTTTATTAGCGGTGGTTGGGGTTGTTCTGGGGCTGGTACTTTCGCCAGTTTCCGGGCAGCATACTGTTGCCACCGAAGCCATAACCGTTGCCCTGTTTCGGTGCTGCTGTTGCAGGTGTGCCGGTGGGTGGTGGTGGGGCTGCGGTGAGGTCATCAATACGCTGCCGGTAGTCCTGGCCTTGGGTTTCAGCCTCTGCCCCCCTGGGACCAAACAGGTCAAAGTCCGGGTTATCGTTCTGGTATTGCGTTGGTCCATTCTGATAACCGGGGTTGCTGGGCTGGTAGGGCTTCATCAACTGGTCCAGTGCGGCTCGCACGGCTGGGGGTTTGAGCATGGACAGTTCTTCCGGTTTCAGGTTCTGATCGGCCAGTGACTGGGTAGCCATGGCTTCGGCCATGGGCATAAGCTGCTCCATCAATTTGCTGACATCGCTGACGCCCTTACTGCCGGGGTCGTAGGTTTGCTGCCGTTGACCGGCAAAGTTGTTCAGGTTGGACAGGGAGCTGAGATAGAACTGCTTGACCGGATCACCATTGTCACTGAGCAGGCTGACCAGCGGGTCTTCGTTGCGGTCGCTGTGGTTTATTTGGATGGAGGATACGTTACCGGCCTTAATACCGGGGTGCTGGTTGATAAACTTAATAGCATCCTCTGCATCCCGTGGGTCCTGCCCCTGATGGTACTTTTGCAGCATCCGGTTCAGCTTACCGGCATCCTGCGTCAGTGGGCTGACCACCGTTTCCTTTCTCTCCATGGGCATACCATAACCGGCCTGACTGCCCTGCGGTGCTGGCGGCGCGGGTGACTGCCTGCCGGTCTGACCGATCCCGTACTGGCGGTTGACCAGTTCGTCGTGCTGGCGCTGGCGGTCATAGAACAGGTCGGTATCGTTCTTGTCGATGGATTGCTGGGTCAATGCCTGTTGCTGCTCTTGCCCATTGTATTCCTGCTGCCGTCTGGCCAGTTCGCCAAGGCGCTGGTTGATGGCGTGCTGTTCTTCAGCGTAACCGGGCATTTTGGTGCCATGGCCCAGTGACTCGAATTTGTTCTGATAGACTCTGCCGTCCGATCCGATATACATGGTGTTCCTCCGTGAATTAATACTCGTAATCAACCGTTTCGCTGTAATTCCATTTGCCGTTATTTTCGTATTTATGCACCAACCCGTGCTGCCACCGCTGCTGCGCCTGGTTGAATGCCTGGTTCTGCGCCGCCAGTTTAATCTCGTCCTGCTTAAATCCGTAACCAAGGTCGTACTGACGGGCCGCTTCGTTAAGCTGGTCATACTTGATCTTGTTATCCGTGAACATATCCGCTGCCAGCTTGTAGACATTGGCGGCACTGCTGACCCCATCGGTGGCGGTCCTGGCGGTGTCCAGTCCCAGTTCTGCCACGTCCAGGTTACGATTCCAGCTTTCCTCCCTGGCAGTGTCCCGTACCTGGTTCTGGATAGCCGACAACCCGGCAGCTTTATGAAGGGCATTGCTGGTACCAAACCCGGCAAACCGTGCTGAATTGGGGTTTACGCCCATCCGGCGCATATCCCGTTCATACTCGGCCTGTTGCAGGTCGGCGTTGGCCTGATAGTCGCTACTGGCTTCCCCCAACCGGCTCTGGAGCTGGGCATTGGATACCGTCGCGTTGTCCCCCAGGTACTGGAAATTGGTCTGGTAGTTGTCGAACACATCAAACAGCTTGTCACCGTATTCCTTGAGAGTGTCTGCTGCATCAGTTGCAGCGTCGATATTCAGTTGATACTTGCCGTCCTGATCATCGTAGGCATAGCGGGGGGCGATGTCGGGCATTCCCGGTTGGGCATTGCCTCCTTGCCCAAAGTGACGGCTGCCGGAGCCCAGGGAAAACGTGTTGAAACTCCCCATCTGATCCAGACTTTTCTGGTAGGCGCTGTTGCCGGTCAGTCCGTAACTGTTGCCTGAGTCAGGCATCCCTACACGGGTGAAGCCTTGTGATCGTGATATGCCCATGATTATTCTCCTGTTTATTCGCCGGTAGCGGTCCAGTGGATAATGGCATCTGAAATGCTGGCATCGGTGGCACCAAGGTCATAAGCCGTGGTGTCCCAGTAGAAGGTGTTGTTGGAGGTGGTTTTTTCGTAAGTGTTGTAGCCACCTACATCGTCAGGGATGCGCACTCTCGCCCGACCTTTGGCAATATCGTTTCCCCAGACCTTACTTTCATAGAGATAGAGGTTTCTGATCTCCAGTCGTATATCCACCCTGGCGAAAAACAGGATTTTGGTGATTTCCCAGCCAGTCAGTGCCGGGTTATTGATCGCAATATTATGGCGTACTGTCTGTGCAGAACCGTTGGGACTGAGCGTTTTCTGCCAGTCGTTGCCTCCCCAATCCTCATTTTTGTAGTCGTAGGTGACTTCACCACTGTTGAAGGTGCCCTCACGGTCTTCAGCAAAAAATTGCACACCCACGTCATAATTTCCCTGGGTCAGGGTCTGGCTGATTTCGAGGTCATGAGTAGTGAACTGGTCAATGTCCACAGTGACCGACTCACCATCAATCCAGTCCCTGTTGTCCGGGCGATACTTCAGGGTCATGGTGACTTTACGGTTCTGCCAGGTGCCGCCACTGCCAGTGGACCGACTGCTGGCAACACGCCCTTTCACCGTCACCTTTTTTACCTGATCAGTGTCGTAAGAAAACCATTGCGCGTTATTACCAGCTCCCTGATAAATTTTGCCGTTGGCCTCGGTTTTGCTGCCATCGGCCAGCAGCAGTCGGGCATAGGGGAAAAACACCCACGCACCTTCAATAAGGCCATAGGGCTGGGGAGTGGTGTGGTAGAGTTCCAACCGCTGGGACTGGTCAGGATAATCAGCGTTATAGACGGTAATGTCGCGGGGATAGAGGTTAATGGTGGGCTGGCTTTTAAAATACGCGGGAACGATCACTGCCTGACCATTTCTGCCGACGCCGCTTTCCGTCCGGCGCACCTCTTTATACCGAACGTGACCGGCCCTGGCGGTGTAAATATAGGACTCGATCCGGCCTTGTTTCAGCACCAGATAGTCGTTGCCGGTGACATCGGTATAGCGGCTGCCATTGGCTTCATGGACCAGAGAAGCCTGTGCCCGGTCATCTATCTGTGCTCGCCACACTTCGGTGTGGTTATGACCGTTGTAGGCCGGGGCATCCCATTGCAGGATTACGGCACCAAAAATGCCGTTGGTGGACAAGCCGGTGGCAGCGGTGGGTGCATCCGGCGCTGTTACGCCACTATCTCCATCACCCTCTACCGGGACCGTGATTTCTGGCTGAACCGGTTTCAGGGTATCAGTAATGGAACCCACGGCAGAGGCAGGCAAACTTAACCGCTGGCCTATTTCTTTGGCCAGTCCCAGCTCAGCCAGCTCGCTGTGCAGCACTGCCTTGTCTCCGGCATTGCCGCTGCGACCGGCCAGACGGTTCAGGAACTCGCGCACGTAGCGGTCTACGCTGGCGGGCAGCGCGGGAAATTTGGCCATGGGTAACCTAAAATGGTGAACAGTAAATAAAAAGGATGCAGGCAATGCAGAACAGCAAAAACAATCTCTACGACACCGACTATGAGCAATGGGCAGAGCAGCAGAAACAATTATTGCTATCCGGCCAACTTGACCGGCTGGATATTAAAAACCTGTTAGAGGAACTGGGCGACGTGGGTAAAAGCAATCGAAGCTCCCTGACTTCCCACTGCAAAACCCTGTTATCCCACTTGCTTAAATATCAGCACCAGAGTCAATTCATAAACCCTGACCTGCCCATGCCCTATAACTGCGCAGAATGGTTCGGTACGATCCACCGCTGCCGGAGAAACATCCGTGACCGGCTGGCCGACAACCCATCCCTCAAAACCCTGTTGCCGGAGTCACTGGAGAGCCTGTATGCCAAGGCGCGCAAGGAAGCCGTTGAAGAATTGCGCCCCTACCTGCAAAAACACCAGACCCTGACCGAAGGGGATTTCCCGGATACCTGCCCATGGACCTATGGGCAGATTATGAATGAGGAATGGCTGCCCTAAAGCTCTGCCATCGAGCTGGCCACAATCAAGGCGGTCACGGTATCAGTACCTGCCAACTCAAACTGCCAGCGACTGCCCCGGCATGCGGGGAGTCGGAAGCCCCGGCCAGACGTGACCGGCAGTTCCAGAATTTGCTGTTCATCCCGAAACACCCGAAACACCAGGTCGGTATAACTGTCGGCCATGATCCTTGCCGAACTGAACAGGGCAGGCTTACCCTGAAACACCTTGCTGCGCCACCGATAGGGCATCAGTGCAGTGCCTTTGTCCCACGCCTTGATGGTGTCGCCAATGGCCAGATACAGGCTGTCGTCCTGAAGATCACGGTAACAGGCATCAGCGTATGTGCCGAGCTCGGTAAAGGTGCCGCTGTCAGGACTGAAGATAAAGCCGCCTTTATCGTCTGGAGAGTCCATAGCGTCCCCATAAAAACCAAAGTACCGGCCATCATGGAAGCAGGCATGGATGGTCTGTGGCTTGAACCGTTGCCGCCAGTCTTCCGGGTTGATGATATTGCGGGTCATCAACTCTGCCCGGCCGCCAGCGATCCGCACCAGACCATCAGGGGAGGCATACAGGGCCATATCCCCCATATCCACCATGCTGCGTTTGCTGATGCAGGCGTGTGCCGTATCCAGCCGTTCCAGGGTCATGGCACTGGGTTCGGTGCCAAAGGCCACATAGGGATAACCATCCGTGGCAATGATCACACTGTTGGCGGCCACTGCTAGCGACTGAATCTCATACTCCACCGCCAGCCGGTAGGCCGCTGGCCAGGCATACAGATGGTAAGGCTCACTGAACATCAGCTCCTTGCCAGAGAACCCTGCCGCCACGCCACCGGGCAGCACCACCATGCCTTGCAGGTTGTTGGGTGGCGCTATCCAGCCGATGGTTTTCAGGATGCCGCCCCGTTGGTCCAACGGCGTTTCATCCACCACAGTGGTGACGCCTACGGGGGTATCGGTGGCCACCGTTCCGGCGTTGTTGATCTGGGTGCAAAGCTGATACACGCCGATCTGGGTGCTGGTGTAAATCCGGTAATGGGTGATATTCAGGTCCACGGCACCGGGACCGGAGCCCACGGTAATGTCCACTGTTTCACCGGGCTTCACTACAATTTCACCGGAGGGCAGCGATGGCGGTCCTTCCCGTCCGTTCTCGTCCACCCAGGTGTAGGTATAGAAACGGGTTTCGGCATCCACTGCTTCCGCATCGTCCAGCGGTGTACCACTGAGCGTCACTACGGGAGCCACGTCCGGTTCCGGCAGTCCAAGCTGATGATCATTAACCGGATAGTCACTGCCACCACTCAAGGCCAGGCCGTTATCGGTGTAGCGGGGCCCTTTCACCGTGCCGGTGTAGTAAACCCGGTTATTAGGGTCGTCGGCCACCGGGGAACGGATCACGTCCACGTCCGTGGTCCAGTCAAACCAGTACCGGCTGCCTTCGTTGCGATAGAGGTAGATGGACTGCGGCGTTGCGTTCAGGGCCTGTTCATCAGCAGGAGCGTAGTAGGCTCGCAGGCTGCCATTGGTCAACCGGCAGTCAATGGCGGCCTCTGCCTGGGTGTCTTCGAGCAGATGGCTGTCCAGCCAGGGGACTTCGCCGGTGAAGGAAGTGATGTCCAGTTTCATGGGCGTTTACTTTTTCAAGCCATACAGGGAAACCGAACCGGACAGCTTGTCAGCCACACTGGCAAACAGTTTTATTCCGTGCATGGTTCCGCCCCATTCCGCTGACATCGTGGCATACAAATAAGGGTTACCGTTACCGGTTTGCAGGTGACCAGTGATTGCGCTAAAGCCACTGCCTCCCGGCGTGATGGAGATCTGGCCGGAGACATTTACTGAGGAAAATGTGTCGTCCATTAGTCGCAGACCAGAATACTCTTTGGCCACTGGGGTTGTTGTCCCGTTATGAGCCAGTACTTTCATTCTGAAAGCGCCATAACCATCCCAGAATCCCCCTCCGGCACTTTGCTGAATGGATAAGCCCATATACTTTCCAACAAAATCAGTGTCACTGATAGTGACATTGTTCAATATCAACAAGTATGAACCGTACACGGTGTCATCCATCAGGCTGTCAAAAATAAATTCCGTGCCGTTGGTGAGCGTTTCGGTACTCAGTAGTTTCATACCATCGGCGTTATTACCCTGACTTTCCAAAGCCGCTATGCGGGCAGTCAGGTCGCTAATGATGTTCTGAAGACCATCCACCGAGGCGATGCTCTGGGTATGGTCTGAAGGGGTGAAGGTAGCAGGTTTACCGGCAAGCTCGCCCCAATCCCGGAGGGTGAGTGATGTAACCACGCCACCTACCAGTGCATACAACTTGCCATCAGCGGTATTGATCGCCACCTCCCCCGACGCAAGGTCAGAGGCCAGTGGCACCTTGCCCGGCGTAGCCGAGCTTTTCAGTTTGATGGTGTTAGACACAGGCCCATTCCTTTTGTTGCTGCCGGATCAGAAGGTGCCGCCATCCAGGGTAACACCATCAATAGAACCGCCTGTGATACTGACACTGGCTGAGTTCTGAAGCGCTATGGTACCCAGCCCCAGATTGCTTCGGGCAGTGGTGGCGTTAGTCAGATCCGCCAGGTTCTGGCTTTTGGACATCTTGCCAGAGACCTGGGAAGTCAGACTGGTGACGGCATTGGCATCATCATTTAGCGCTTCGGCCAGTTCGTTAAGGGTATTCAGCGCGGCAGGAGCACCAGCAACAATAGAATCAACGCCAAGCTGAACCCGTGCATCCACCTCAGATTCCGTCAATCCTTGCGCACTGCCTCCCGTGGCCGACACCACACCACTGCCATCAATCGACAGGCCAGCGCCTATTTTTATCCCCCCAAACCGGGAAGCAGTGGCAGCAGGTAGGTAGTTGTGCATATTGGTGGTCAAATCGGTCACGGTATCGGTGAAATCCTTACCACCAATCGTGTCGATACCGGCACCGTCAACACCAATATACAGCTTTTCTGAAGCCTCCGAGTAAGCCAGCTCTCCGGGGGATAGAAAACTCGGTTTTGCAGTTGTTGTACTGCGCTTTATCTGGATTTTCGTTGCCATAATGGACACTCCTGTCTCAGGCGTTTAATAAAAGACAGTGGCTAAAAGCTGCCACCGTCCAGACTGGTGGGGGCATTCTGATTCACAGAGTCCTCCACCGATTGATGCAAGACCACCATTTCCTGTTTCAGGGTGGTCAGTTGCAACTTGTCGGCGTCGTGGGCATCGTGCCAGCTTTTGATCTCGTTATATCGCTGGGTAATGTCCGTGTTGATCTGCCGGTTTTCCGTGGTCATGCCCCACAACGAGCTGGACAATGTATCAGCCCGGTCTGAAGCACTATTGATCAGCGGTAGGCTACTGGCTACTGCCTGTTCAATGGCAAGCCGGTCTGCAACAATCTTTTGCTGCAAGGCTGCAACAACGGCCACATCATTGACGATGTTGGTCACAACGGTGGCTTCAGTGGTCATACCTGTTTCTCCTATCCAAGTGCGTGGGTAACCCCGGACTGAATCTCCACCTTACCGATAGCAATGGTCGATACGGCACTGCCATCCGGGGTAATTAACTGCAAATCGTATTCGTAGCGGTAAGGTGTCAGCTCGTTGGTGTCTTCCGGTGCCAGGTACATCACCGCCGTCGAACCGGATACCGTCATCCGTTTTTGCAGTACGGCATCGTCGTCCGGCTGCATCCGGTGAAATTTCAGGGTAAAGATCAGCTTCCAGCCGGTCAGGTCCTGAAGCTGGCCATCATCCCCCTCGAACGCTATCGGGATGGCATAACTGTCTCCCCGTAAAAAGGCGGGCAGTTGCTTTTCGGTTGGCATGGCCATCAGACAAATCTCCTTCTCGTCACCGATTGCTCGCCACCGCTGACTCCGACCAAACCACGGATACGCTTACGGTTCAGTTCCTTCTCATACTTCTGCCGGTTTACCTCACTGAGCTGCGGGTTCGTCCAGGGTTCATCGGGCATCATTTGCAGGTCGGCCAGTACACCCCAGCAGGCAAACTCAAGGGTCAGGTTGCCCACATCGTCCGGTATCTCTGTCGCTTCAAAGGCAGGCATCAGGGTCAGCTCGATGTCGTGCATGGCGTCCTTGTCCGGGATCGGGGCAACGTGCAGGGCAGTAGTTTCAACATGGCGGTAGTAGTAAGGGGTTCCGGCAGAAAGATAAGGGGGCAGCAGATCACGGCTTTCCAGCCGGGTGCCGTCTTCGCGCAGGATATTCTGCACTGTAGCGATGTCGCTGCCAGCAGGTGCGGTCAGGTCGTAATCCTTGATCCCCTTGACCATAAACAGCTTGTCATGGTGTCGCCAGATATTGGCTCGGTGGCAAATGTCCCGCAGGGTAATGATCAGGTAGTTCTTGATCACCTGATCCGGGCAGCCTTTGACATACGGGCGTATGCGGGAAAGGTAGGCATCCAGTTTCATGGGCTATGCTGTCCCTGGGAAACGTCCGAATAAAAATCAAAGGTGTAATTGGATGAACGATAAACAACGTGAAAATCTGGCAAAGCTCTGCCATGATCTAGTGAAACTGCCTTGTGGCCTCTGCCTGATAGGGCCTCTCATTAATACCCCGAACAATCTGGAAGAACTGCTATTTTTTGGAGCTTCAATAGCAATCGGACTTATCTACCTGGGGCACCGACTGGAGAGCACACTATGACCGTAGGCGATCAATATCTGTTAATGACTGCGTTGTTTGGTATCCCGCTACTCGCTTGCATCGTCTGGGTGGAATACCACATCAGAAAGCGGAAAAAGAATAAACATTAAGGAGTTATTCAATGTTTGACCTTGACCCACTATCTCTGACGATGGCTATTATGGCTGCGGTTATTTTCGGTGCGACAGTGACTTTCCAACTCTGGGACTACTGCCGAAAAAAGCACAACAAACATAAGCACTAACCCTCGATCTTACCCTGAAGCATCTGCCGGAACATTTGATCCACGTTCCATTTCAGCCCCAGATCATTGGCAAACATGGCCAGATAACTCTGGGCCTGCTGCCGGGTTATCCACAATATCCAGCAGCCGGTACGTGCCGGGGGGCAGCGACTGCACAGCCTGTGCCTGACAGGTAAAGGCCAGTAGCTGCGAGTTCACGTCTGGCCGGTTCTGCACCACGGCCAGTAGCGCTTCGTTATAAGCATCCTGCAGGTCACTGTTAGTCCAACGTGGCACAGCTGTGTTGTCCTGAAGCAGGTTGCGCACCCGCTGGATGATGGCGATAACCTTCATACCTTATAGCCGGTTACCCTGCTGGTCACAGAACTCCAGATCTACCCCCATTCGTTTCTTCAGCTTGGGGTTGTAGATAAAGACGCTATTGGTGTTCTTGTTCAGTACAAACTGCAGAGGCTTTTTCCCGGCCTTGGATGAAGTTGTCGGCTCCTCCGGCTCTTCTGGCTTTTCCAGCAGATCATCACCATTCATCAGTAAGCGAACTTCATCTTTTAGATCATCCAGCTTCTTGCGCTTGTCCAGCTCCACGTTAAACATCTGCCGGGCGACGGATTCAAGTTCATCCTTGCTGCGGCAGGTCTCCAGATCAAAGGCCATGTTTTAGTATCTCCATGAAAAACTTGTCACCACAATACCCATAGGGCACAAGAGACACGAAGACACAAAGAAAAGCTTTTTGTCTTTTCCTCCGTGTCTTTGTGACTTTGTGGTTCAAAAAAAAGTTAAGAGCGTTTGGCAGCCAGCAGCACACCTGCATCAGGCTTCAATACCTTATAGCCGTATACCTGCAGACCACGATGCCCCATGCCGAAGTGCTTCTCCAGCGTCAGGCTTTCATGCTTGATAAACTGCGAAGCAAATCCGGCGAAGTCCTTCACCCCAGCCATGCACTGGGTAACACCGGAAGCAGTGGCCAGGTTGTTGCTGCAATAAAGCGTGAACCGATCAATGATGCCCAGGCGGCCATTTCGCATGATGGAGGTACCATCTCCGGCCAGCGAAGCATCCTTCAGCTCGGACTTCTTGATCATGCCGCACACCCAGGGTGGCAGTACCAGCCAGCGGCCGGACTCGGGAATGTTCTTCTCGTCCAGCAGGGTGCCCATATCGACGATGTAATCCAGCACATTGGACTTATCCACAACCACGCCGGTACCACCGCCGTCGATCTTGTTATCTGGATGGACATCGGTATAGATATTCCCAAGTACATCGCCGTCTACTGCGATCTTCACGTTTTCTGCTGCATCAGCAGAAGACTCGTTGATCAGCTCGATATTGGACTGGACACTCTGGATATAGTCATCAATAAAGGCGTAGTACTTGGTCTTGTCGATGGGCATTTCCACCTTGGGTGGTTCCAGATCCTGATACTCAACCCCCACGGCACGGTCATAATCCGCTACCGTAATATCGGGGCGGGTACGGATCACTACCTTGGAGCCTTCCGACTGGATCTCACCTTCCCAGTTGGTGTTGCAGATAGCCGACAACACAGTTCGTTTATAGAACTTCGCGTTGAGCTTTTTGGAATAAATAACGGGCAGGGCATTTGCCATAGCCCCCGTTGGAAACGTGGTCGTTGCCATGATTCAGATCCCTTGAATCTCTTTCGAGAAACGATTAGAGCCTGCCTCCCTGCTTGATCCACTGGGCCAGAATTTCATCGAGTTTTTCTTCATTGTCGTTAAACTCTTTCTGCGGCATGGCCGCAATCTGGTCCAGTGTCATTGCCGGTTGGCGACCCTGAGTGGTCGGTTTCGAGCGGGACCGCACTGGCGGTTCGCTCATCTGTTTTGCCTGCTGCATTTTTTGCGCTGGATCAGGTGCAGGTTTGGGCGCAGGCTTATTCAGACCGGCAGCCTCTTTATAGAGACTCATGACCTGCGCTGCCCCTAATGGGCTGACACGACTCAGCTCCTGAACATCAGCCGTTTGTCGTGCAAACCAGCCTTTAAAGTCCTCACTGGCAGAGATCTGCTCCACATCAGGATGAAGACTGCGCAACTTGCTCCAGAATACCTGCCAGGCCTGCTTCGCCTCCTGCTCCTGCCGTGCCTTCTCAATAGCCACCAGCCGCTGCTCCAGTCTCCGGTTGAGCTGTTCTGACTCATCCAGCTTGTTAAACACCGGATCCAGTTCCTGGTAATCCTTACGGAGTTCCTGAAACTGATCAGACGGCTCTGGTTCGCTACTGGGTTGGTTCGGCTGACTCAGACTCTGCTGACTGAGCAGATCCACTTTGGCCTGCAGCAAAGCCATCTGTTGCTGAAGCTCCGTATTGCTGCGCTCCAGATCAGCGGCTTTTTGCGTCGCCCGGGTCATCAGGGCATGGGCATTCTTGCGGGACTCTTCCGCTTTGGTGTACTTGTCCTGCCAGTCTTCACCGCTCTCTTCACGAGATGTGGGGGCAGGCGGCTCTGACTCTTCGTCAGTCGCTTCCGGCTCCGGTGCAGGTAGCGGGGGTAACTTATCAGCGGGCGGGTTCTGGTCGGTCTGCTTGTCCTGCTCGTTCTCTTGTTGTGCAAAAGCGGCAGGGGCTTCCGTATTTAGACCCATAAGGGCTGCAAGTTCGGCGTCAGTTTCCTGATCCAACTGTTCGGCATCGATTGCCATCTTCACTCTCCCTGTGGGGCGCTGAGGCTTGTCCACATTTGGTTTAACCTGATCTTGTGGGGCCTGGGCTTATCCACATATTTCAGGCATTCACCGGTGACCGCTCCATGCGTTACCGGCATACCGCCCATCCCTGGGCATAAAAAAACCGCCGAAGCGGATTGGTTTTTACTGCTGTTTCAAATACGTCGCTGCCCTGAGCTGCAAGGCGATAATGTCATCCAACTCCTGCACTCTACCCTGCAGGACGCGCAAATTGGTTGAATCCTGGCACGTTGCCAGTTTCTCCAGCAGCAACTTGCGTCGGCGCAGAAGATACTCCTCCACCACTTCGTACTCCGGACGATTGCTCACCGTCAGAACGGCTTCCGCCTCCTGCGGCTTCAGGTGCATGGGATTGGGCATAGAGTTCTTCCTCGGGTCTCAGGGCTTTATCCGGATCAATATCCAGGGATTTCAGGTATTCGTTATACAGATAGCGATGGTCAGTCATGGGACCCAACACCGGATTCATACTGACGTTCAGGGCATTCATCATCCGTTCTGACTGCAGCTCTTTGGCAACCAGCGAAGCACTGCCCATGGCCACCACATCCAGATCACCCCGCTTGGCATCTTCGCTATCACTCCAACGCATAGCGAAATTAAACAGACTGTCGATCAGGGGAACGGTTGCGTAGTCGTCTATATTTTTCACCGCACTTTTCAGGGCCACGTTGGCCGCAGTCATCAGCATGCTCATACCGCTCGCGGTTTTGTTCAGGCTCTGGGTCTGTTCGCCATGGGTGTAACTGGGGAGTGACGTTTCTTCATCTGCAAATCTACGGAACATTTCAAAGATGCCGGACAGATCCTTCTGGTTACTTTGAATATTGATGGCCTGAATCATCGGCCCTTCACCAGCCTCGCCATCATAAAACCAGAGTCGATAGGGATAGATCTTCTTGGCATCTTCCAGGCTCATGCCTTCCGGAAATTTGCTTACATCCATTTGAAACATGGGACCAGCGGTCAGGGCTGCATTATCCAGCAGGGCTCTGCCGGTGGAGTTCATTACATCCTGACTGTCGTTCATCATGTAGGGGATGCCGATACCCCAGAACCGATGCAGTACACTTTCGTAGGGAACAAACTTGTAGGGGATCGCTTCCGGCTTCAGCGGATTGAGCCGTGCCATAATCATCCGGCCATCGCAGATCCAGATATTGGCCTGGTACTCTGCCTGCTCATCAATATCGGTAACGCCATACTCCATCAGCTGCTGGCCATCTACCGGCCCCCAGTACTCCAGCACATCAAAACGCTGGGGCGTAACGTACTGCTCATCATTGTTGTTAATGTTTCGCAGCTCTCGCTCATAATCTTCAGGAACATGATTACCCTGGGGAGACTCCATCAGAATGGCGTGAATGGTGTCCTGTTCAAACCCGGGGCTACCTGCTAATTCTCTGAACTCATGTTTGGTTAGAACATGGCGTCGAAACAGATCGTTCGGCTTGCCTGGATCATGGGAATAAGGATCCGGAAACAGATCAAAGACACTGGCCCATTCAATATCCGGCTCAATGCTCTGGTGCTCGTTGAGTTTCCATTCGTCACCTTCACTTTCCCACTTCTCATGGTTCCGAATATTCAGAGTGGCTACCTTGATGCAACCGGTTCCCAGGGTTACCTGCTCACGAACCATTTTTTTGATTTCGGTAAGTACGTTGGCATTAATCAGATAGTCCTTGATCAAACGCTTCATCTTCATGGCAGCGGTATTGGCCTTTTCCAATGCTTCCGCCATCAGTTCCCGCTCCATTTCATCGTTACGTTCCTGGATGAGTTGGTTTCGGGTTCGGGGATCAAGTCGATATGGCAATAGTTCCTGAATAGCCATCATCCGGATCTGCTGCTTAATGGCGGCAGGAATATCAGACAGTGGACTGGGAACAATATCCCAAAAGGAATCCACATTCTGAAACAGCAGATCAATAAGTCGTGAGTAGGCAGCATTGACTTTGGTGGCAGTGATCTTGATAAACACCCGGCTCAAGGCCTGCTGCTGCTCCATCACCTTTTCTTGCTCGGGACCGTATTCACCCTTTACCGCCCGCAACGCATCCAGCCACTCATCTTCCACTTCCCGCCGGGCCTCCCGGTAACCCTGCCAGCGGCTATAGAGATCCGAGGCAAAAGCATCACGCACCGCTTGTTCGCGACGCTCCTTGTCCAGAGAAGAGTCCAGCTCCGCCTGAGTCACCTCATCCGGGGTGGCCACCATCACCAATCCGTGTTCCATTACCTGACCTTCTTGCCTCTGCGTCGCAGCCACTCAAAACGGTGTCCGGCCATAATGGCTGGCCAGTACCCCACCACCAGCTGAGTAAAGAGAATAATTGTCCGCTCCATTAGTAAGCAGATTTCCCTGGAGCCCGATACTTCAGCTCATTGATATTGATCTTGCGCCGTGGCAGCTTCAGCACCATTTGCTGGGCGATCGCATAACTGATCACTCGATCATCGAAGCAACCTTCCTGGGCATTAGTGGCTCCGTTGTCTTCAATGACGTAGGTCTGGCACTCCTTTACCGTCTCTACGTTGCAAATCCCCGCATCACCATCCCTGAGCAATGCAGCCAGGTGATCAATCATTAATGGTTTTGATTTGGTCGTGGTCAGCCAGCCGATCCGCTTGGTGCGTTTCTGGGTGCGCTGGTCCACCGTGGTTTCCATATAGAGATTGGGATACTTCAGGTCTTTCAGTTTGGTGATGGTGGTCAGGCCGTGGTTGTTTCTCTCCACACCAGTCAGGGCATTGTTGTAGTAACGCCCCAGATGGTTAAGCATCTTGCCCAGATCATCCGGTGCCACATGGCCAGACCAGTGGGCAACCTGATAACCGGAACGATCCAATACGTCGATGGATGAATAATCACCGTGCTTGTGTTTGTCATTGATGGGAGCTAATCACTCAGCAACATCGCAACCAATGACATACTGCTGACTTCCCTCCACTGGGTACCAGATGTTCAGTAATCCCGGTTTCTTCCGGTTCAAGCCATTGGGTGTTAACTCACACTGCCATTTGGATGAATAGCATTCCTGTTTAGCCGCTTCAGTATGTTTGGGATCAAAGACAGGGCGACCAGAGAACAGAAACGCTTCCTGAATATTGCAGGGGTATTCCTGCTTGAACTTGTCTTCGGATTTCAGCTCATAGATTTTCTGGCGTCGCCACTGCAGCTGCCCATCATCCAGATCGTAAGTCTGTTTCAGGTATCGTTCGTCGGCATCTGTCGTGAACTCCTGGGGGACTTCGGCACGGTATTCGTCCTGCCAGAACCAAGGTATAAACACCAGTTCAAAATCACCGCGCCCAGCATCAGCGTCCATAACATAATCATAAAACACACCACCGACGCCGTTAGCAGTGCTCTCCAGAATGACCTCAGTATTTTTTTCATACTGAAACTCAGTCAACAGCCGTTCCCGGGCTGGCTTTACCCGTCTTTTTCTTCCAGCCATTCGTCCAGCGTCGGTATCTTTTCCGCTACCACAGTCTGCTCATGGCGATCCCGCCAGTGGTAACGGTTTTTCATATACATAATCAACATGGCTGGTGAAACATCCTTGTTAAGCCCCAATGCTCCCTGCATGTATTTTTCTTCCCAAAATACTTCAGCCAGAACATCTGCCTGAGCCACGGCCTCAGCAAATTCCTCATACTTGTCCATATATGACTTGAAACGTGTTATAGCTGATCCCCATTTCCGTAGCGGTAGCCTTTCGAGCTCAAACCGGTGCTCATCAACTCCTTCCACCTGATCACACATTTCCGGCTTGGTATTTGCTGTAGTTGGGCATGGTTGGAATAGCTGTTTGATGGCAAAGGCTATGATGCCTGCGGTAGTAGGTGGCAGCGATCCATTGAATCACACTGCTGATGGTCGAGTTTTTGAGTACGGCTTTGATGGGGGCATCCAGCCGTTCTTCACCGCGCTTTTCCTCAGAGCCAAGTTCACCATCCTCTTCATCGTGTTTAGCCAAGGTTTCAGGAATCTGGGTGATGCCGTCCAGCTTCTGCTCAATGCGATTGAACCGTTCTTCATCACCTATGGCTATCTCCTTGCAACACCCTTCAGTTTCTCAATGGTTCGGGTACCACCCAATCCCTGTAGACAGAGCAACAAAGTAATCACCCGTGCTGGTGTCTGCTTGGGTAACTGTTGAACCACTTCAGACTTATCAACAAGCATCAGTCCGATGATCACCACATCACGAACAATCCAGGTCCAGGCAAGAATAAACACACAGAGCCAACCAAGAGCGGGTCGCCAACCGGAGACAAAGACGGAGGGATGTTTGGCTTCTTCGATATTGGCCAATGCCTGGAGAATATGAGGCTGTTGCAACTGGTGATTCAAAGACAGTTCAGCTTTGGCTCGCTCTTCATCAGACGTGAACAAGCCATCAAGCCCACCCATCAGCGCTTTGGCAATTCCAGCCATTGGGTTCAGGTTAATCATCGTCCACCAGCTCAAAGTGTGGGTAATCCCTAAACCGATGATCCTTTAACTGACCATCCTGATCCCAGTCACCACCCCAGCGCAGCTTGATGCCCATACCCTCAGCAACCCCCAACACATACCCGGCAAAGTGAGCAGACCGTTGATAATCAAACCAGTCCAAGGGATAAGCCATTACATCCACCGCCTTGCTGGGCAGCTGATTGTGGTTACTGTCTGGCCATTGCAACTGCGACTGACCATTTTCAAACGCCAGCATCTGGGCAGCTTTGCCCCGATGACCACAAATAATCGTGCAATCGTAATGCTCAATCACTTTTTTGAAGACACGCTGAAGCCGCTCATCACAAGTCGACAAATGTCGCCTGGACGAAGCGGAAAAGTGAAACATGAAGCCCCTTTTTTATAGTGGTTCAGTTTGGAGGGATAAAAAAAGAAAACCCGGCAACAAGGGCCGGGTTTCTTTGAAAGATTCAAGCAGTGGGAAATGCAAGTTATCGGGAACTTTCCCAGCATGAGCTTTTACCGTACT
>NZ_JBLYNQ010000016.1:0-2377 GCF_049310265.1 Endozoicomonas sp. ALB091
GAGGAATAAATTGGTCTTTCTGTGCGTTCACATGGGGCAACAGTACGGCCACGGCCTTGTTAAGATCTGGTGTCCGCTTCTGCCCTTTGTCCACCAGTTTCGCCATGGCCCACAGCAGGTTGGCAATAGCCAGGGCATTAAACTGGTCTTTCTGTGTGTTCACGCAGGGCAACAACGCGGCCACAGCCTCTTTGAGCTCTGGTGTCTGCTCCTGCTCGTTGTCCACCAGTTTCGCCATGGCCCACAGCAGGTTGGCGATATGCTGAGGAATAAATTGGTTTTGCTGTGCGTTCACATGGGGCAACAGCGCGGCCACGGCCTCGTTGAGCACTGGTGTCTGCTCCTGCCCGTTGTCCACCAGTTTCGCCATGGCCCACAGCAGGTTGACGATTCCCTGGGCATTAAATTGGTTTTTCTGTGCATTCACGTGGGGTAACAGCGTGACCACCGCCCCTTTGAGCCCTGGTATTTGGTCCTGCCCGTTGTCCACCAGTTTCGCCATGGCCCACAGCAGGTTGGCAATGCCCTGGGCATCAAGTTGGTTTTTCTGTGCGTTCACGAGGGGCAACAGGGCAGCCACGGCCTCGTTGAGCTCTGGTGTCTGCTCCTGCCCGTTGTCCACCAGTTTCGCCATGGCACACAGCAGGTTGGTGATTGCCTGTGGTGTAAAGTTAGCTTTCTGTGCGTTCACGTGGGGCAACAGCACGGCCACGGCCTTGTTGAGATCTGGTGTCTGCTCGTGCCCTTTGTCCACCAGTTTCGCCATGGCCCACAGCAGGATGGCGATATCCTGGGGATTAAATTGGTCTTTCTGTGTGTTCACGCAGTGCAACAGCGCGGCCACAGCCTCGTTGAGCTCTGGTGTCTGCTCCTGCCCGTTGTCCACCAGTTTCGCCATGGCCCACAGCAGGTTGGAGATATGCTGAGGAATAAATTGGTTTTGCTGTGCGTTCACATGGGGCAGCAGCGCGGCCACGGCCTCGTTGAGCTCTGGTGTCTGCTCCTGCCCGTTGTCCACCAGTTTCGCCATGGCCCACAGCAGGTTGGTGATTCCCTGGGGATTAAATTGGTCTTTCTGTGCGCTCACGTGGGGTAACAGCGTGACCACCGCCTCTTTGAGCCCTGGTGTCCGCTCCAGCCCGTTGTTCGCCAGTTTCGCCATGGACCACATCAGGTTGGCAATGCCCTGGGCATTAAGTTGGTTTTTCTGTGCGTTTATGAGGGGCAACAGGGCGGCCACGGCCTCGTTGAGCTCTGGTGTCCGCTCCAACCCGTTGTCCACCAGTTTCGCCATAGCCCACAGCAGGTTGGCGATACCCTGGGCATTAAACTGGTCTTTCTGTGCGTTCACTTGGGGCAACAGCGCGGCCACGGCCTCGTTGAGCCCAGGTGTCCGCTCCAGCCCATTGTCCACCAGTTTCGCCATGGCCCACAGCAGGTTGGTGATATGCTGAGGAGTAAATTGATTTTTCTGTGCGTTCACGAGGGGCAACAGGGCGGCCACGGCCTCGTTGAGCCCAGGTGTCCGCTCCAGCCCGTTGTCCACCAGTTTCGCCAAGGCCCACAACAGGTTGGCGATAGCCTGAGGAATAAATTGGTCTTTCTGGACGTGTACGTGGGGCAACAACACGACCACAGCCTCTTTGAGTTCTGCTGTGCGCTCCAGCCCGTTGTCCACCAGTTTCGCCATGGCCCACAGCAGGTTGGCAATATGCTGAGGAATAAATTGGTCTTTCTGTGCGTTCACGTGGGGCAACAGTGCGCCCACAGCCGCGTTGAGCCCTGGTGTTCGCTCCTGCCCGCTGTCTACCAGTTTCGCCATAGCCCACAGCAGGTTGGCGATTTCCTGGGCACCAACATAGCTGGCTTCATGTTTTTGGTTGCACTTGAATATTATTGCATCAAGTATTGTTGACAATAAGGCAGCTTGAGTACGCCTGACACGCTCATCCAAGGGTTTATGAGGGGTAAAAACACCCGCTGAAGTAAATGAGTGGAGTGTCGTCGTCAGGCTTCGCCAATTCCAGCTCCGCGTTGCTGTGAAATTTTGCAGCAAACGCATCAGCTGGCTTTGTTCCACTCGATTTAAAGGCCTTTTAGACGCTGACGTGTATTTTTTAATGGAACTGGCATATAGGCCGTGATCTCTCCCATCATAGCGATGACCGAAACGATCCGATTTACTCACCAGACCAGCCATTATTTCCTTTTTGGTGAGAGCATTAAAATTTTGAGCAGGGTTTACTGAACGGTGCAGTAGATATTGAGAAGGGCCTGCGGCAGCAGAATGGTAAGCTTTATTACGCCTCGGAGTTGTGCGTGGGGTATTATCCCTCTGTCTGACTGTGGCTTGTCTATATCGCCCACGCCTGTAAGC
>NZ_JBLYNQ010000017.1:0-244849 GCF_049310265.1 Endozoicomonas sp. ALB091
TGCATCCAGATGAAATCGTTTTCTTCGCTCCAACAGTACTGAGCCCACCCTGCCTGTAACAAACTGCCATCAGGCCCCTCACTACCCATCACTGAGGTTGGAAATACCAACATCTGTACTACGATACATCCATAACAAATCATCCAGTCGCCCGAAAAAAATCACTAATAAGTAGGTGGACGTTTGGTTTTAAATATTTGCCTCTATCAAATCATGGGGATGTCGTCAGTCTTATGCCTAGCAAGGGATGGAACTAATTACTGATTATATGGTCGGAAGTATACGAAGGCTAACGAGTACCTGCTTACAATATATCAGGCACCAGATGAATACCGTCGCACAATCCACCAGTAAAACAATGAGTCCCTCATTTCCCGCAAGCTGGCAGATGCCAGAAAAACAACCCATCACGAATGCACACTTTGGCAACCGCCCTGTGGCATCACATTTAGTGAGTACTTCCCTCTTAAGTGGACACCTGACACTTGCTGAACCGACCTCCCCATCATTGTCCAGTTATGGGATATCCCAATGCACATCAGTTGCCGGATGGATGATTGAAAACCGGCTTGGCCTATCCAAACTGTTGGGCTGCCGCCTTGTTTCAGCACAATACTGCTACCTGTTTTCCGCTAAAGCCCACTTCCCCGCCAAGAGTCAGGCGATTATAGATTCTGCCTGTAACGCCACCCATGAGGACGGTTTCAGGACAGAAAAAATTACCCTCTCCCATGACGCCACAACCCTTTGCGGAGTCATTTGCTACCCCGCAGAGCGACAGTCCACACCATTGTCAGACCTGATCATTTTTAACAATATGAATGGTACAACCATCTCAAACTTCTTTGACAAAGACAGGCTTGCCAGCACATCCCATGGACTGCCAGATGGCAAACCCACAGAAACACCGGGCAATATTCAGCAGATTCTGGGCTGTCCAGTTCTTCTTTACGATTACACGGGCACCGGAATCAACAAAAGGGCAGGACTTTTACGCTATGCTCCTGCGGCCACCGGCGAAACCGTAATCAAGGATGCCATGGCAGTCTTGCACACGGCACTGAACCAACCCGGTATTGACAACATCACACTGATGGGAAGTTCATTGGGTGGCGGCGTTGCCACAGTTGCTCTGGAACGCTATCTCAGTAATCTGGGTGAAGATGAGGCAATACGGACCAAAAAACGCCTTACACTGGTTAACCATGACTCCTACAGCACCACTTCAAGAGTCGTCATTCCACAATTACCCGAATTTGCCGATACCCTGGGTTGGTTGTTCGGTGCTCACATTGATGCAGCCACCCCCATGAAACAGTTGGTGGAATACCAAAAGGTGAACACAATCATTCTCTCACGGGAAAACGATCATACGATTCGCAAGGGATCCCGGATGTACGAAATGTTTGCCAATGCTGCGGCAAAAGAAAGCCATTTATCGTGGTACCATAGTAAACTTCCCGGACACTCAGGCCTTTCTGAAGACCAGGCTGCTTTTCTTAAAAGTAAAATGTGTGATAGTTGAAGTAGCCAGGGGCAACCAGAAGCATCGCTGGTTGCCAGTCAAACTAAACTATGAACGTCGTTTTCCAGATGGGTGAGGCTTTTTCTCTTCCGGTGCGTTGAAGATCAGGTAAAGCTCCATCAACACTTCAGGAATCTGGCTGCACATATCTTCTGTGAGCTTACTGTCCCTGCGAATATCCTGAAACTCCTGTTCATCATCAAACAGGCCTGAGGCCAGCATGATCGGCAGCAGGAGTTCACAGACCTCCTGTTCATTGGTCCCGAACCAGATGTCTTCATCGAGGAAGTGAGCCACCATAAAACCGATGCACCAGTTGGCAAGGGCTTCATCGTCGTGGTCTTCCAGCTCTTCGGATTCGCAGGAGAGGGAAAAACCCTCATCTTCGTCGTTAAATCCCCGGTCGATGGTCGTTTGCATTCTGGCAATAAGTTCATTCAACTCAATGGCAATGGCTGCTGGAAGCTCTACCTTACCATCAAAAATACTCTCGTTCCGTACCTGCTCGGTCAGGTCTATCGGGCAGATGGTCAGGGCTGTCAGGAAACCGTGGAGACCATGGTAGTCAAGAGTTCCTTCATTTTGTTCCGTAAAAGGCTGTAACAGCGCCTCCACAGAAGCACGGGTATTGGACATAGAGGGTATCCTGAAAGTTTGAGGGGGGGATTTTACTCTGGCTTTGGTGGAGATAAAAGTCTGTCCGGTGAAGCCTTTATCATGATGGGTTACCTGATAATGAGCATCACTGTTTTTTTCTTTTTATAGAACTAAATGTTGGTTGTTAACGTCTGATTGAGTGGAGTGATCAGCCCATAAGCCGTCCAAACAGTCTCTGATAAGGGTTGGACGTATAACAAAAAACATCAAATGTCGTTCATATGTATGGCGAATCTTTGGAGATTGAGCATGGATAATCCGAAGCCTGTAGGTAGACCTTGCAAAACATATAGCTTGCGATCTGATGATAAAAGGGATAAGCCTGTCAGAGAAGGGCGCATGAAGGATGGCAAATCAGTAGGGCCATTTAAGTCTTTGAGGTCGATGTTAATGCGTCAAAGGCCTGCTGAGGAACCGGTGTATGCTAAAAATCGACGTGATGTTGTGCATTGTGATAAGCAACTTGCCGGAAAAGTCAGTTCAGAAATACGTGGCAGGATATCCCGGCCAAGAGTTGGTCATGGGGCAGCGTCGACCAGTGCAAGGTCTCCTATGGGTAGTACTGAATTCGGGTCTGCACTGGATGTGATGAGAGGGATCCCAAGCCAGTCGGCAAAAGCAAAAGATTGCTTTTCTGCGTTTTTTTTTCCGGTAACCTTCTCCTGCAAGCTCAACGATGTTGAGGAGACACTTCCCCATGAAATGGCACGTAAGATTTGTGATAACGATGCCATCCGGGATTGTGCGGCTTATCTGGCAAATGGGGGAACCGAAAAAGTAAGATTAAGGAAATATGAAGAATCGTATCAGAATGACGCAGGCAGGGTTGATTTAACCATTATTAAAGAAGGTACGAATGGTGCTCAACCACACAAGTTCAACACTAAAGACTACAAGTGCAGTTTGAATCTTGCAGATGAATCTGTCAGTAATCACGAGGTTGAGAGGATGTTGGCTTCATATCTTGAGGGTCAGGGTCCTGAACTGTCGGATTCCTTGAAAATTCTTCTTGGGCAAGGCTTGTTGAATCAGCTATATGCGTACTTCTCTGAAATGGGGGTGAAAATGAGTTGCTCAGGATCTTCAAGCTGCACTCATACTTTGGAACTAAACGACTGGCGGTGTGTTTTGACATCAACAGTGACTTACAATGAGTATATCAGTGCAGATGGTAAGGCAAAAAGACTGAAATTACCTTGTTCTTTTTCTGTGATGATCAGTCTTGGTTCTTTGAGTAAAAGTGGTCATTGGCGCCTGAATGAAGCAAAAATAAATCTGAACTTTCATGGTAAGGTGGCACGACAGGTAGAGAGACAAATCAAGCCAACAGCTTCAAAGCGTCTACTCCTGGACATCGAAGCGATAGCCGGGAATGCCGGAGGAATGCTTGCTGCCCGGGCACTGAATGATGGCGGGTTGAGGCGTTGTAACAGTGAAGATAGCTTATTATCTTCTATGTCAGAAAAGCCAAAAAACAGAAAAACCTATTTTAAAAAAGGTTTTTTGTTAAAAGATAATAAGGTGTTTTTATGTGATACTACTTTGAGTAAGTATGATGTGCGGTGGCAGTTGAGTAAATTTAACTGGGTGTCCGATTATAATGAAAGTTTAATAATAAGAGGTATCCATTCTGATGGTAGTCATGCTGACATGGAAGAGATTGTGGTGCGATGCTCAAATTTACTGCGCTGGTATCCTTCAGGAAAAAAACAGTTTTTTGATTTTTGGCTTGAGGATCATATTGATACGCTGAAGAATTATGGTGTTCCTTATTTGAGTGCTCTTAAACAAGCGGTTCTAGCTGAATGCAGGTGTTTATGGAATGCTCAGTTTCAAGAGTATCTAGATAAATATTTAAATTTCAATTACCAGGATTATGCCGGTCAGGTATTTCCAGAATTAAGTATACAGGCTAATGGGAGTGAATTTTTAGAGCTCGCCGTTGCCATTTATAAAAGTCAGGAAAATACATCAAGCGTAGTGGCTTGGGTGAAAGCGTTGAATGACATTCGTCAGGAATTAATGGCGGCAAAATCATTGTCCAATAGCGTATGTGCCGAGTATCTTCTCAAACTGGGAAAAGCCAAGGCGGGCAGCTTTTCAATTGTTGCCAGTTATCGAGGGTGTTCCCCATTAAAACACAAGCCAGCTCGTGAACTGGTGCCGTACTTTAACCGATTCTCAACCGCAGGCCAGAAGCTGGTCAGCATTCTTCTTTATGAGAACATGAACAGACTAAAGGTGATGTGTAAGGCTTCATGGGTTGGTCATTATTTGACCGCTATAGAGGTGCACAATAATCCCCATGAGAATGATGAATTTGTCAATAACTTATCCAGAGATTTAAAGTTATGTATTGAAACAGATGGGCGACATATGGCGATAGTCTGATTTGTTGGAACCTATCAGGATTTGATGAAGATGCTGGCGAGTATCCGTATACTTGCCCTTTTATCAGATGCGATTCTGTTCAATGCCTGATCCTGCTCTGGATATTTTAAAAAATACATTTGGTTACCAGTCCTTTCGAGGATTCCAGCAAGAGGTAATTAATGAAATCGTTGCTGGCCGTGATGCCCTGGTATTGATGCCTACAGGGGGAGGGAAATCGCTCTGTTACCAGATCCCCGCATTATTAAGAGGTGGTACGGCAGTTGTCGTTTCTCCTTTGATTGCCTTGATGGATGACCAGATTAACAGTCTTCGGGAGCTGGGTATTCGTGCCGACTGTCTGCACTCCGCCATGCTGCCGGAAGACCGGCTTCAGGTTGAACGGGAACTGCTGATCGGTGATCTGGATTTATTGTATGTAGCGCCGGAAAGACTGCTGACTGAGTCGATGCAGCGGCTGCTGGATCAGATTCAGGTGGCTTTGTTTGCCATTGATGAGGCTCACTGTGTCTCTCAGTGGGGGCACGATTTCCGGCCGGAATACCTGCAGCTCTCCTGTTTGCAAACACGGTTTCCCAGGGTTCCCAGAATTGCCCTGACAGCGACGGCCGATCAGAGAACCCGCCAGGAAATCCGTGAACGACTGGGACTTGGAGCAGCCCGGGTATTTATCGACAGCTTTAACCGACCCAATATTTTCTACCGGATCAGCCAGAAGAAGCAGGGTAAGCAACAGCTACTGAACTTTCTTAATAAAGAGCATCCCGAAGATTCCGGAATTGTTTATTGTCTTTCCCGTAAGAAAGTGGAGCAGACTGCCCAGTGGTTGACGCAGTCAGGGCGAAAGGCGCTGCCCTACCATGCCGGGCTTTCACCGGAAGAACGGCGGGCAAACCAGCACAGGTTTATCGTCGAAGAAGGGATCATTATTGTCGCGACCATTGCCTTTGGTATGGGGATTGATAAACCGGATGTGCGGTTTGTTGCCCACCTCGACCTGCCAAGAAGCATTGAAGCCTATTATCAGGAGACCGGGCGTGCGGGGCGGGATGGCCTGCCTGCTACCGCCTGGATGGTTTATGGTTTACAGGATGTGGTGCTGCTCAAACAGCTGCAGGCCCGCTCCAGTGCCAGTGTGCATATTCAACAGATAGAGCAGCAAAAGCTGGATGCCATGCTGGCGCTTTGTGAGGTGACCGGATGTCGACGACAGGTGTTGTTGAATTACTTTGATGAGCCTCTGGATAAACCCTGCGGCTATTGTGACTTGTGTCTTGAGCCACCGGAAATATGGGATGGGACCGAAGTTACCCGCAAGGCGTTGTCCTGTATTTACCGCAGTGGGCAGAGCTTTGGGGTAGCTCATCTTGTGGATATTCTGCTGGGGAAAAGCACTGATAAAACCCGCCGTTTTGGTCATAACCGGCTTAGCACCTTCGGTATCGGCACCGAGCTGGATCAGAGCAGCTGGCGGTCGGTCTATCGTCAGCTGGTGGCCAGAGGGTATGTGAATGTGGATCATGACAGTCACGGAGCCCTTAAATTGAATGAGCGTTGCCGTTCACTGTTAAAAGGTGATGAGCGTATTCAGTTACGCCGTGATCGATATGAGCCTTCCCGGAAGTATGAGCAGGAATACCGGGAAGTTGGTCGTGTTGTGGTGGAAGCCCATGATCAGCAATTGTGGGAGGCTTTGCGCCAATGGCGCCGTAGCCATGCTGAGGAACAGAATGTCCCCGCTTATGTCATCCTGAACGACAAGACCCTGATGGAGCTGATAAAGGCTCGTCCTCAATCCCATCTTGAATTGTCGAGAATCACCGGAATAGGGCAATTCAAGCTGGAGAAATACGGCGATGACTTATTAGCAGTTTTGGGGGGCAGCCAGGGCGTTACCGAGGAATGTTAATGGCCCTTTACAGGCGGTGCACAGATAGACCGTTCCCCGTTGTGAGCGGTTGTGTCGTATGGTGCTCAGGTGAATCGTCTTGCCCTGACAGTGGCATCGATACAGCCACTGCTTCCGGCTGCTTCTTCCGGTGTCGTACCGGTGACAACGATCGGCAGGAAGTCTGAATACCCTGGTCATGATCCCCTGCCACTCTCTGCCATGGGCCCGGATGTTTCGGCCAAACAGTTCATAGGCCAGCAGGTGGGCCACCTCGTGGGCGACGGTTTGTTGGATAAAGTGCTCACGGTTTTCCTGAAGCAGCACTTTATTGAAGCGCAGTTGATGTTTTTCAATCCACGCCTGACCCGCTGTCTCCCCGGTGAGATCCAGTCGAATATAAGGTTTTTTAAACGGTTGTTGAAAAAAGCGTTCCGCTTCCTGATAAAGCTCAATAATCCGCTGTTCAATTTGGTGAAGGTCGTTCGGCAATGGTTTGTCTGCTCCCTGAGTTTGCCCGCAAATCATAGTGGATTGCTCAGGATTGTAAAATCCGTAAGGCACAAAAAAAGCCGTGTAAAACGGCCTTGGGAATAGTCCTTGAATAATTTCACATTTTGGAGCCTCCAAACTCCGTTCGTCCTGAGGCTGTCGAAGGGCGTAAACTCCCAAGCATGATAGGTCGTGCCCGGGACCCTTCGACTCCGCTCAGGGTGAACGGAGAGCGAGTTCTAAATGTTGGAATCATTTAAGGATAATTAATCATTAAGATTGGGACTAATAACTCTGCACATACTCAGGCCCAATGCCCATACCCCAGAAAATCACGGTGGTGATCATGATGGCAACCAGAACCACCAGGCCAATACAGAGAACCGAGCTGGCATAGATAAAGCCCTGTTCCTGAGGAATCTTCATAAAAATATGGAGACCGCTGTACAGCAGGTAGGCCGTGGCAGATACCGCCACAGTACCGGCAATAATAGCCAGCCACAGGGATGGATAGAGACCGCAGATACCAATGAGAAACAGAGGATAGGCGGTATAGCATGTAAAGGCTGTACAGTCTGCCAATGACGGGTCGCTGTTGAAGTTACCGCTCATCCAGTGGATAAACCAACTCATGACCGCAACGCCACAGACCATCGCCATCCAGGCAAGGATGGACATCCACAGGGCACTCTCAGGTGTGAGTCTTACCACATTGGTGCTGCCGGGAAGGCTCCAGCCAGACATCGTAGTACCAATGTAAGTGCAGATGGCGGGCAGGGCTGCCAGCCAGATGATTTGGCCAAGGTAGAGCTGGATCAGTCCGGGCGGGTTCTTGCGAATGCTGACCCATTCGTTGTCGGGCTCAGTAAGCAAGCCCCAGAAATGGCTTAGGATCATAACAGTGCCTCCGTGTGTTCGGCAGGATATCAGGCCGCTTCTTCCACTGAAGTGGTGGATACTGATACTGACCGGCGCTTAACCTTTGTTATTATTATTGGCTCTCTGCAGAGGTTTTCCATCGCAGAACCGCGTTAAGCCGCTCCTCAAGTGTTGTCATGTTTCGCCCGGTTTGTAAAGAAACTGAACGTTTTTTAGTGGATTTTCTGCCTTTTTTGGCCATCAGCCTTTATTCTGTTGCTAATCAAGATGTTTTACTGAGGTACTCATGCTCAATAAGATTGATAAAATTATGTTGGGTGTTTTTCTGGCGTTAATTGTGCTGTCTTTGGTGATTCACTGGCAGGGTAAGTTTGCGTCAGGGCCTGAAATACCGGAACCGGTGGCGGTTGAAAAGACAGAAGCGTTGCCGGTTGTGACCATACCGGATTTCAGCAGCATGGTTGATGTCAAGGCCAAGAAAAGTGCTTTCTTTGGCTTCTTATTGCCGATGGTGCAAGAAGAGAATGATACGATTTTACAAAACCGTCTTCGGATTATGGCGTTATCTTCCCAGTCAGAGCTGACGGAGAACGATCAATTGTGGCTGGCTGATATGGGTAAAAAGTACCGTATTGGTGATGTGTCAGCTTTTGATGAACCGTTTTTTGCCAGGTTGCTGGCGTCTGTCGATATGATCCCTGCTTCTCTTGCCCTGGCTCAGTCGGCCAATGAAACCGCGTGGGGGACTTCACGATTTGCCCGACAGGGTAACAACTTCTTTGGTCAGTGGTGTTTCCGACCGGGATGCGGCATTGTACCCGGGGCTCGCCCGGCAGGAGAGAGCTACGAAGTTCAGAAGTTTAAGGATGTTGCGGCGTCGGTCCGTGCTTATATGCACAACCTGAACACCAATCATCAATACAGGGCTTTGCGACAGCTGCGGGAGCAGAAAAGAGTCAGTCAGGAGCCAGTCACAGGCGCTGATCTGGCCCATGGTTTGCGGGCATATTCCATCCGGGGTGAAGAATATATTGAAGAACTGCTTTCCATGATCAACAGCAATCAATTGCTGCGGTATGATTTAAATAATCAAGGCTAAATAATTAAAAGAAGGAATTCCCGTGACCGTATCATTCAGCAATTCTGCCTCGCTCCGTTTTTGCTTTGCCAATCTATGGAAGCGAGCAGTAAAGGCATTGTCTCTCGGTGCCTTGCTGCTCATCCTTCCGGGCCTGGTGATGGCAGCGCCTGCCAGCACCTACTGGGCATTTTGGGACAAAAGCAATCCAGAGTCTTCTGCGGTGATCAATCACCATCTCTGGCAGGAGATACTGGATACCTATCTGGCACTTCGCCCGGGTGGCAATCGTTTTCGATATGGGTTGGTCAGTCAGGAAGATCGGGACAAGCTTGATAAATACCTGAGGGATATGGTCTCCCTGGACCCAAGGACATACTCTTTGGCGGAGCAAAAAGCGTACTGGATCAACGTTTATAACGCGTTAACGGTTGATCTGGTGCTGGAACACTATCCGGTTAAATCCATTACCAGGATTGGCCCATGGTACCAGTTTGGCCCATGGGATATGGATATCACCCAGGTAGCGGGGCAAAACCTGACGTTGAATGATATTGAGCACCGGATTCTCAGACCACTATGGGACGATAGCCGTATTCATTATGCGGTGAACTGTGCCAGCATCGGTTGCCCGGATTTGTCCCCAACGGTGTTTACCGCAGACAATACTGAGCCAATGCTGGATGAACTTGCCAGGCGCTTTATCCGGCAGGAAAAAGGCATGAGCTGGGTGGAAGGCAAACTGACGCTGTCGCGTATCTATGAATGGTATGAACAGGACTTTGTTGATCAGGCGGGGGTTGTTTTGCATCTGCGCCAGTTTGCTTCTCAGGCAAATGCCCGGCGGCTGAAAAAATATACCGGTACGATTCAGTACCAGTATGACTGGCGATTGAATGAGCTGAAGTAGCCCGTTTCTTTGCCGATCTTAATCAGGCGCTTCACCAAAGGATGGCTCTGAAATAACGCTAAAAAAAGGTGCCATGTATGGCCAGATACGTCGTTTCAGCTTTGCTCTTATTGTTCAGTATTGCGGTCCAGGCGGTTCCATCCCCGGATCTCTGGTCATACTGGGATAAGGCTGACCAGAGTAGTGAGCAGGTGGTTGATCACTCACAATGGCAGAACTTTCTGGATCGCTACGTAATACTCTCTGAATCAACCGGAATGTATATGGTTGAGTATGGGCGTGTTACCAAAACTGAAAAAGGCAGTCTGGATGCTTATCTGAACAGTCTTGCCGGGCTGGACCCCAGAAAGCTGAATCGTACCGAGCAGTTGGCTTATTGGATCAACCTGTATAACGCATTAACCGTTGACCTGATCCTTGATTACTACCCGGTCAAGTCCATTACCAAGTTGGGTAAGGGATGGTTCCGTATGGGGCCCTGGCGAGATGAACTTATCATGATTGCTGGTCAGACTATCTCCCTGCACGATATTGAGCATCGAATTCTCCGCCCCATCTGGAACAATCCCCGGATTCACTATGCACTGAACTGCGCCAGCATTGGCTGCCCTGATTTATTGCCTGATGCGTTTCGGGGAAAAAGGATTGATCAACAGCTGGAGGCAGCCGCCCGACGCTTTATTAATCAGAAAAAAGGCGCAACCCTGGTCAATGGTCGCCTGGTGCTGTCCAGTATTTTTGATTGGTATGAAGATGACTTTATTGATAAAGATGGGGTATTGAACGAGATAAAGTCATTTGCCAGCGGTGACTTAAAGCATCAATTGGAAAACTACAGAGGGCGGATCAGTTATCGTTACAACTGGAAGCTTAATGAATACAGGCCGTAATAAAATAGAGTTGTCTGGCAAAGCCTGCGCCCGGCTATATTGCCACTAAATTCAGCAGTCGTATGTTAGCGGATGGCGTTCTGAGGGGGAGATGTGGGACAGTACCGGCAAACTGGTGGCCGTCTGCCGACAGTCTGCAATCATTCGCGTGCCTGAAGGCAAGCTTGTCTTACTGAGTTAGATAATCATGTTATACATCTCATCCGTGGGAACAAGTTCAACAGGGCTTTGCTGCACTGGTACACGGTTTCAATGTATTTGATGGGGTCCCTCTATCAATGACGCCCAAATTCCGTTCGTCCTGAGCGGAGTCGAAGGGCGTACACACCATACCCTGAATAAAGACTGTGCCCATCACCCTTCGTCCGTGCACCCTGAGCGGAGCCGAAGGACGCTCAGGGTGCACGGAGATTGTACACATCAAACTCATCGAAATGATGAGGTTATCAGTGAGTTTAACGTTTGCCCAGTCGACGCAGGTTGGCTGATTTCCAGAAGGAAAGTGGCTTCTGCTCTGCCAGTATATTACGCATGCCGACATCGCCATTTTCCATATTGGATACGGAATAAGTGGCATTAGCAAGGTCATGATAGACAGTAGGCGATGACATCATGGAGGGGATCTCATAAGCCATTTTCAGGTGAGCTGTATTTACTTTCCATAATCCTCCCCGGCTATCATAGGCTTCCATAATGGCACCCGCCCAGCTGTCTTCATCCAGATACATACGGCGCTTGCTGTATATATGTCGGTTACCTTCTTTCAGGTTGCCCTCTATCACCCAGACACGATGCAGTTCCCAACGGGTATAGTCAGGATTCAGGTGGTGAGGAGTCAGCAGCGTCTCACTCGAAAGGTCTTTACTGGCAAGCGCATAGCTATTATAGGGAATATACATTTCCTGCTTGCCCACGATCTGCCAGTCAAAGCGGTCCGGGGAACCGTTATAAAGATCGACTTCATCGGTGAGTATAAAGCCGGTAGGTGTGTCATAAGCGGTGGTGGGCGCTTTCTTCACCCGGCGCTGCCCTGGCAGATAAATCCAGGCTTTTCTGGGCTCTGCCAATTGATCAACGGTCTCTTTAACCAGTGTCAGCTCACCAGCATCACGTACCGGTGTAATCTGCTCCCTGAGATAGAAAAACAGCGTGTTGTCCAGCTCCTCGGCTGTTACGTTTGGATCATAATACTTGAAGTAGGCGTCATACTTGGAGACCTCACGCTTCACTTGTCCGGAAGGCTGAACCAGTGCCGCTTCATTCACGCCTTCCACGTTAATGCCCTGCCACCGGGTAATATGATTCCAGATAATTTCATTGGCATTTTGCGGGATAGGGAAAGGTATTCCGGCAATAGCGCCACTAAAACCATTACCGTCGTTGGCCAGCTGGGCGCTGGTGGCGTTATTCAGCGTATTGTTTACGATGCGCTCCGGTGCTGTAAACGTCCGGTGTGTTTTATATACCGGAATACGGAATGTATCTGGATAGGCTTCGAGCATGGCGATAATACCAGTACTTAGCTTATCCTGATGCTCCTTATAATTTTCTGCCGTGATTTCGAACAGGGGTTTTTCATCCGCGAATGGGTCGACGCGTGTCACTCTTTCCGGGTCGTAACCATTGTCAACAGAAACCAGTTTGCCGGTCCAGGCTGGAATAGTGCCCTCTTCATTGCCCGCTCTTTCTGCACCAAAAGGGGTGAGTTCGCTGGTTAATCGCCTGGCTTCCATGTTATCAACGGCTGCCAGCGACAAACTTGAAAAGGTAATGCCGACCGCTATGGCCAGCGTTGAAAATAAGGGTCTTGTTTTCATCTGTTCACCTCATTATTTTTGTTATTTTTTTAAAATGGCTTCGTTCGGATTGCCAAAACGAAGCCTTTTATTTTTCTGGTGATTAAAAGGAGTACGCCACGCTAAAGGCGACATTGTCCCGGTCTCTCTGGTCGCTTTGGCTGTTCCAGGCGTTATAGCTCAGTTCGGCAGAGATATTGCTGCCGTAGTCTGCAGCAACCCTGGCGCTGTAGCTTATGGCCCCCTGATCGTCTCCGTGGAGTTTATCATTGAGGGTCAATGATGGGGATAAGTCCAACCCGGGCAGCACGTTGTCGTATGAGCCGCTCAGAACCAGTGTGTACTCATAAGAGTTTTTGCTTAAGTTGGAAAAGTTGGGCACATCGGTAATGCTGCCGGGTATGATTTTACCGGAAACCTCTGAGATAAGGTTGACATCATCGGCACCAAGGTTTGGTCCGAAATTGTGGGTGGCGTTGACCGTCCAGGTGTATAGCTCGTCACGCTGGTAAAGGTTGGTTTTTGTACCTGAGGCAACGATTCCTGCGGCACCCAAGTCTATAGTACCCACTGATCCTCTACCTGCCAAAATAGCATTGCTGGCTAAGGTTGCAAATTCTTCCCGATTGGTAGAAAACGGCATGTTAGGCCGGTAGGTGACTTCCATTCCAATACTGGTTTCACCAATATTACCGGACAGGCTTAAGCCGTAGAGACGGATATCTTCAGGGTATGCAAGGTCATAGTAGGTGTTATTGAGGTAATACAGTCCATCTGCAAGAGCTGTTAACGTTGAGTTTGACCCAGTTATGCCAGCTTGACACAACGCTGCATATTGGCCTGTAATCGGGCTTCCTGCTGAAAGAAAACCCGGTGCCTGAGAGGAACAACCAGCCTGATCTCCAGTTTCAAGAGCAGCATAAGGAGCACGACTGTGATAGTTCATAAAGAATAACGAAGCTTCGACTCCAGAAAATTCATAACGCAGCGCAAGACCAAACTGACCATCATCTGAAGCATCGATTTTCTGCCCCTGTCTGGCAATAGGTAAAATCCGATCAGTGCCATTCAAGCCTGGGATTGAAATATCAGCCGGTACCGGAAGTGAATTCCTAAAATCTTCAATAACCCCCAAAGACCCATCACCAAACAGATCCTCCGTACTCATATAAGCCCCATTGGGTATCAACTCATGAGATTCCCATTCAAACTTATAAAACGCTTCCATACTGAGATTGTCGGTAATTCCCGCCTGCACATACGCCATATTCACCGGCAATGTATGGTTACGCAGTTCTGCCCCCGGAAGGCGCAGCCCGGCAATATCGTAAGGGTTGGCAGAGTTTATACCGCTGGTAAAGAAGAGGGCTTCACCCCAGTTAATCACCTGACGGCCCAGTCGGAAGGACAGCGGTTGGTCCGCAACATAACCATCCCGATAGGCATAGGCATCAAGAAGTCTTGCTCCTGAGGCAGAGTCTTTAAGGTCATCAGAAAATTTGGTTTCGCTGCCGGAGTTGGAATAAATATTGCCATCTCCGGTCGGGTCTTTATCTTTCAGTTGGCTGTCATACCAGGCGTTGGCCCGCAAAAACAGACCGTAATCATCTTTGCTCACTTCCAGGTCTGAGGTAATGCTGAAGATGTTCGAGACTAACCCGGTATCAAAATTATAATTACCGTCATTGGTATTGATATTGAGGTTGTCATCATCCCTGTCTTCTACTCGCCACATGGTGCTGTATTTCACCTGAGTATCCAGCGAGATATTGACATCATTTTCTGTGGTCCAGCTGACGGCCTGACTGACACCGGGCATGGTGCCCAGAATAGCCAGTGTGAGTAGATAAGTTGATTTTCTGATTCCAACAGGCCGTTCCATCTGCCTGGAAGCACGGTGATTTTTTTGCATGTTGCTAAGGTCTCCTGCTCCTTCTTGCCACTACTGCCCTCAGTAGTCGGTTTCAGGTTTTTGTTGTTATTGAATTCTTGTATCGAAGATTTCAGTGCTTTGTGATCTTAGCCTGAGGATATGGTTGAAATCAATATGCAATACTGCACAGCGAAATGTGTGTTCGATTTTTTATTTTATCTCAATTAAGTGCTATGTGCTCGTTCCCACGTGGAGCATGGAAACGAGGATAGGACAGTATTCAAGCCGTGTTATTTATGGGTTATACCCCGGTAGCCTCAATATCCCGCACCACATGAACCAGCTGTGGCCCCAATGACTGCATGATCATCTCATCGGAGATAAGGTATTTCGGACCACCGCAGTTGATTGCCATAACCCGGCCGTCCAGAAGTTTGAGCGGGACAGCAACGGCATTAACATCTTTGCTCCAGTCGCCAAGGGATGTACAGAAGCCTTTTTCCTGATACTCATCAATAGCCTTGCTGATGCTTTCTTGCCAGGCTGGCCAGTGATCACCTGAGTGCTGCTCCATCAGTGACAGGATCTGATGTCTTTCACCGTCTGACAGGCCGGCCAGAAAGGCGCGCCCGGAGGATGATGTTGCCAGTGGCAATCTTGAGCCAACATCCATGCGCAGAGCCTGCGTTTTTTCATTGCGGCAATTTTCAACATAAATCATCGACAGACGCTCACGTACGGTCAGTCCTACAGAGATATTGGCTTGAGTGGCCATTTTTTCCATATAAGGCTTGGCAATTTTACGTACGTTGAGGTTGGAGGTGTAGGCGTAACCCAGTGCCAGCACACCGACGTCCAGTTGATATTTTTCCAGGTGCTTCGAGTAGGTGAGATAGCCCAGCTGGGTCAATGTGTAAGTCAAGCGGGAGATGGTTGGTTTGGGAAGCCCGGTAATTCTGGCAAGGTCCTGATTGCCGAGAACGCCGCCCTGTTGGTTGAAAGCCCGCAGCAAATCCAGGCCACGTGCCAGCGCCTCAACGAATTTCCTGTCTTTCTCCCCCCCTTTCTCTCTTGGCAGGTCAATAATTTCATTCATATGTGGTGTGTCTTCTACTATTGTGTACGCTCTGCAGGGGGTGGAGTTCCGCTCCCCGCAAATTAAAGGCCATTATCAATACTGGTTAAAGGATTAAACATTTATAACATAGGTAAATCAGAAGTATCGGGTAAATCTCCGGGGTTTGTCGGTTAACATCCATCTATTGTTGCCTGGCGCTGCCGCTGTTCCAGAACGCCGTAATCAGCCCGGCTGCGATGACCAGCACAATTCCTGTCAGCGCAAACCCGTCAGGAATATGGCTCCAGATCAGCCAGCCCATAATTCCTGAAAATACAACACCGGAGTAGTTTATAGGTGCCACGATGACGGCACTGGCAAGTGTCAATGCCCGGGTATAACACCACATGGTCAACGAGATAGAACCACCAATAAAGAGCAAATAGGGCAGTGTCCAGTAAGGAATAGGCTGCCAGTCAAGGATAGCTAACGGGATGCTGCTAAGAAACGATATCAAAAAATAGTAAGACAAAATCACATGGGTCGATTCCGTGCCTGAAAGGACCCGGGGGCTGACCATGGAAAGCGCCAGAAACACGCCGGACAGCAACCCGACGATATGCCAGTATTCAATGCCTTCTGCGTCCGGTCGCAAGATCAGCAGAATACCCAGGAAGCCAACAATAATAGGCAGCCACTGCCCCCCCGGAATGGTTATTTTTATCCAGGCCCAGACAAATAATGGCACAAATAACGGTGCCGTGTTACGCAGCAGAGAGGCGTCCACCAGGGGGGTATGTTGAATCGCCAGATAGTAGGTAAAAAAACACAGCCAGCCGGAAATCCCCCGGACAGCATGAATAACCGGGTGTTTTGTATACCAGTTGCGAAGAGGGTGTTTCAACAGCAAAGGGATAAGAATAAGCAGGCAGATGCCGTACTGAAACAAAACAACCATAGAGATGGGAACTGCATCGGCTACCACCTTGGTGGCAACACCCGCGGTAGTGGATGCCAGTGCTGAGAGCAGGGCAAAGATTATTCCTTTCAGAGTGGCATATTGGTCATTCATATTGGATAGTTAACTGCCTTGTGCCTGCCAATTTTTCCAGGGGTTGACCTGACGTCATCAGATTCAGTGCGTTTTTTACCCCGGCCAGACGGGGAACCCGCTGTGTGCCACCTGCGATAACGTCTTCGTATTGATTCAGGTCGAAAGCATTGCGCTGAATGAGAGTCCTGATGATGTCACCCAACAGGTCATCCGGACGGATCGATGAGAGCGCCCCACCGTCTCGGCCGAAAGGTCTACGACCACCGTCGTAGATATAGGCATCGGGCATGTTATCATTTCCTTATTATTCTGCTATGCAGAATTTGATTTTAAATATATTGATTTTGCTTTTGTTAATCAATACCGGGTTTTATCCATTTTCAGTGGCTGCTGGCGTTGAGCCGTTTTAAGTTGTGGGTCTTGAATGGCTCGGTGGATACCTTTCCGGGGCGGGGATATCCCATAACTTATTCCATTTGAGCTGGTTTCAGAATCCCCTGTAGTGAAAGTCCGTAACGGGATAGCAATCGGTCTGATTGGTGAAAGATTGACAGATAGTTATAATCAAATTTTTCCTTAGACTCCCTCAGGATAATATGACGACTTCTCTTTCCGGAACTGCAAAGACAGAATTTAACAAGCTGCAAAAAAGGTTGCGCCGCCACGCAGGTCAGGCTATTGAAGAGTTCAATATGATCGAGGATGGCGACAAAGTGATGGTCTGTTTATCGGGTGGCGCTGATAGCTACACGATGCTTCATATTTTGCAGAGTCTCCAGAAAAGTGCACCGATAACCTTTGATTTAGTGGCGGTGAATCTGGATCAGAAACAACCGGGCTTTCCTGAGCATATCCTGCCGGAATACCTGGATGGCCTGAATGTTCCTTATCATATTATTAACAGGGATACCTATTCGGTGGTTAAGTCGAAGATACCGGAGGGTAAAACCACCTGTGGTTTATGCTCGCGCTTGCGCCGTGGCACTTTGTACGCCTTTGCCGAAGATATCGGCGCAACCAAAATTGCCCTTGGCCACCATAAGGACGACATCGTAGAGACCATGTTTCTTAATATGTTCTATGGCTCCCGGCTGGCCGCCATGCCACCCAAGTTACTATCAGACGATGGACGGAACGTGGTGATTCGCCCTTTGGCTTATTGCCGCGAGAAGGATATCAAACGGTTTGCTGAGCAAATGGCGTTCCCGATTATTCCATGCAACCTGTGTGGCTCACAAAAGAACCTGCAGCGTCAGAATATCAAAGCCATGCTGGCTGAGTGGGAAAAAAAGAATCCGAGCAGGATCGAGTCAATTTTTACGGCTATGCAAAATATAGCGCCATCCCAGATGGCTGATACTGAGCTGTTCAATTTCAAGGATCTTAAAATGGATCGTTCTGGCGAGCGCAAGTCCTATGAGCATGAGGACAATCAAACGATCTTTTCCGGGAATATTCCTGATCCAATCGATACCGATATTGACATGGTAAAAATTATTACTATTTAATTTCCCGGCCTCTCAAGCTGAGAGGCTGTGCAGCCAGGCTATGCGAACGTTCAATTCAGATCAGATTGCCAAGGTGCGCCAATAGCAGGCAGGTCAGCTTCTGTGCTGCCTTTCAGGAACCAGTCCACAATTTTTCTGTCAATAGTGTTTATGAAATCACCGGTTGTCCATGAATTCAACCGGGTACACGGTGACCTGAATACTGATGGAAAATTCAATTTCTCCGGTTTCCAACCCGACAGGGCAACCATTAAACGATGTCTGTCCGATTTGTCTGGTTGGATTGTTTGGACACAGCAGGGTAGTGGTTACCCCTTGTCGCCATCGCTATCACGAGCAATGTGTGACCCCCTGGCTTAACAGCCGACAGTTGTCCAGACGAACTTGCCCGGTCTGTCTTAATTGGGCCCTGCCACTGATGCGAGAGGGTGGGGCGAAGCTCTATGAGTACTCAGCTTACAGCGAGTCAATGCCCCTGAGTTGCTGTCGCTCCGGAAACCTGGCACAGCTTCAGCAGTTGCTGACCCTCGACCCGAGTGTTGTCTTTGCCCTGTTTCGTACCGGTGATACAGGTCATCATGTCCGTCTGCTGTACATGGCCGCCAGCAATGGGCAAATGGGTTGCGTCAGGGCTTTGGTGGCAGCGGGGGCTTCGCTGGATGTCCCGGCCATCAATAACGGCATGACCCCACTGCACGTTGCCCTGGTCAATGGCCACCTTGATGTGGTTAATTTTCTGATTCAGTCCGGTGCGGGTCTCAATCTGACTAACCGGGATGGTCATACCGCCCTTCATCTGGCAGCCAGGCAGGAAGACGGTCAGTTTGCCGAAGCATTGATTCTGGGAGGGGCAAACCCTGCCACCAGGGACAGTCATGACCGAACAGCACTGCATATTGCTGCCCTGGAAGGCCGTTGTGAGTGTGTCAGGATACTGGCCCGGAACCCGGGCATTATTGATACCGTGGACAGCCGTGGCAGGACCCCCCTGATTCTGGCGACCAAGGCCGGCCACAGGGCGGTAATGGATATTCTCATCAGCAATGGGTGTAACATGACCATAGCCAGTCGGCATGGCCGGGTGGCAGTTCACCATGCGGCCACCGGTGGTCATGGCCACTGCCTGCGATTACTTGCCGATAAAGGTGCGAACCTTGACGCAGTGACCCCCGTTGGCAGAGCGGCGATACACTACGCTGCCATGCGAAACCATAGTGAGTGTCTGGAAATCCTGATTGATAACAACGCCAACGTTGAGGCGTTTGTCAATTGTGGCTGGAATGCCCTGCACCTTGCTGCTTATCATGGGCACCTTGAAAGCGTGCAAACCCTGATCCGAAGGGGGGCCAATATCCAGGCCTTTACCAACGGCAATAGCGTTATGACAGCACTGCACATAGCCACCAGATGCAACCATCTTGGGTGCGTCAGGGTCATTGTTGAGGCTAACGTGGATTTTTCGGCAAGGGACTCGGCTGGCAACACGGTGTTACACGACGCCGTCACCTACGGCAGTTATGTGTGCCTGCGCATGTTTATTCGCTCCGATGCCGACCTTGACATGACCAACGCAGAGGGTAAGACCGCACTGCATCTGGCTGTGCTTAAACACCGTTGCAATAGCCTGAAAGCCCTGATCCAGGTAGGTGCTCAGCTTGATGTTAAAGATAATTCCGGCCGTACTGCCATGCACTATGCCGTTGATATGTCCTTTATTCATTTCTCATTTGATGCTTCCCTCAGCCTGCTGATTCGGGCGAAGGCGGATCTGAATATTCCCGATCAAGACGGCAATACCGTTCTGCATATGGCGGCATTCAATGGCAACCTGAAAGTTGTCAGGATGCTGTTGAATGCCGGCGCAGATCATCGGGTGAGAAACAGACATGGCAGGACTCCCCTGGTACTTGCCAGACAGCTCAATCACACATCCTGCATCGACAGGCTGAAACGACTGCCTTATGTGATGTAATGCCTGGTTATCGACCACTCAGCCTGTTAATGGTTACGAGATCAAGAGGAGGGACTTTGTCAGCCTCCTGGACTCCGCTTCAGGCTGAACGGAGATTGTTCACATCAAACTCATTGAATTGATGTACCAGGTGGGAAAATGTTTTTCCGGATTGAAACTGAATATTACGTTTACGGTATCAATGATCTACTATTTGAATTCATGATTTTGGAAAGAATCAGTACGCCGCAGGTTGGTAATTACCTTATCCGTTTTTGTGAGTGGGGATAAGGTTCTTCGGCGTTGTTTTATGGTAAAGAGTGACCTTTTGACACAACCATTCTTTATAGAATAAACAGCAGGATTCTACAGTATTTTTGTGCAGGGGTAGCAAAATGACAGATCATGATAAGTGGCAGAAATGGTTGATGGCTCGCAGGGATGAGCTGAATACGCGTCTGGGTAAAATTAAAAAGGATGCTTCCCGAAAAAACAGTGCAGACTGGTCTGAGCAGGCGCAGGAACGGGAGAATGATGAGGTTATTGATGCACTGGGTAACGAGGCGGTGATTGAACTGGGTAAAATTAACCGCGCCCTTGATCGTATAAATGAGGGCGATTACGGTTTCTGCCTGTCCTGCGGTAAGGAAATTCCGGTTCAGCGCCTTGAGGTTATGCCTTATGCTGACCTTTGTGTTCAATGTGCTGAGGCCAAGGGGTTGTAGGGGAGCATCATCAAGGCGATAAGGGAGCAGGCAGGCTGAATCCTGTTATGCCGGTTTGGCTGCAGCCTGGTTAAAGTACGTTGACTCCTCTGTGGAGCAGCCTGATTCAATAATCATCTTTTGATAGCTTTCGCAGAAGCTCTGGAGTGTTCCGGGGTTTCTGCTGTGGAAGTGCTTTTGCCATAATCTGGCCATGGCAGTGATGTCTTCTTTATCAATATCTTCGATCTGAATACCGCAGCGGTGATAGATAAGCCAGGCAATGGCGGTGGCGTAAACCAGGTTGGTCGCCAGTTCATGATGGGGGTGGGAAAGAAACTCCCGCTGGCTGGCCAGTCCCCGAACTTTGCTGGATAAGTCAGCGTTTGGTGCCAGAAACAGGTCCCAGATATTGCGGTGCATGCGAGGAGAAATCTGATAGATACCGAGTGCCTGGTGATTGGCCTGTTTCAGATGAAAACCAAGCCCGGACTCTCTGGCTGCGGTACCAAGCAGCAGGTTCTCAGCAGTAGGGCTCCACATACCCAGATGCTTGAGTGCGGGGCGAACAACATAGTGCCTTAGTTCCTTGGCGCATATTCCCATTTGCAAAGTCCTTTTCCCGGGTAGATCCCGGTCTGTGCGTCCTGTAACTGCGGGAGGGGCTCTCAGATCCAGACATTAACCCTGGATCTAAGAGACATATCGTATCATCCCTGAAATTCTGAACTGAGGGTGGTTTTACTCACCGGCAAAATTGCACAGGGCATAGGTTGGAATGCCCGCCGCATTGAGTCTGTCAGCGCCCTTGAGGTCTGGCAGATTGATGATAGCTGCAGCTTCCAGTGTGCTGGCTCCTGCTTGTCGAATCAACTGATCCCCAGCCAGCAGTGTGCCTCCGGTGGCGATAAGGTCATCCACTAACAGAATTTTTTCACCGGCCTTAATGGTGTCTTCATGCATTTCCAGTACGGCTTTGCCATATTCAAGGTCATACTCGACACTGAGGGTTTTGCCTGGCAGTTTGCCTTTCTTGCGAAACAGTGCCAGCGGCTTGTTCATGATATAGGACAGTGTCGAGCCAAGCAGGAAACCGCGGGCATCAAGCGCGCCAATGCGATCAAAAGTCTGGTTCTCATAACGCTGAACCATGACATCCACGGCCTTACGCCAGGCTTCCGGGTTTTCAAACAGTGTGGTGATATCCCGAAACAGGATGCCTTCATGGGGCCAGTCCGCGATGGTTCTGATTTGCGTTCGCAGATATTCCTGAACGGATGAACATTCGTTTGTATGCATGGGAGGGAGCATGCCGCTGTCAGTCAATGGATAAAAAGGAAGAAGCCACCTCAAAGGGTAGCTTCTTTAGAGGATAAAGTCAGGCGTTGGTAGCAATCGGTTCCAGTGTTTTTCCCCCGGCCAGGGCACAGAGTTCAACCGAGTTGCGAATTTCGATTTCCTTGCCCACGGCGGAGATCAGGCCGTTTTTCTGGAATCGGGTAAATACACGACTAACCGTTTCTACCGCCAGACCCAGGTAGTTCCCCATCTCATTTCTCGACATGGACAGACGGAACGACTGGGAAGAAAAACCCCGGCGACGAAAACGGCTGGCCAGGTTAATCAGGAAGGTGGCAATACGTTCATCGGCGTTTTTCTTGGACAGCAGCATCATCATTTGCTGGTCTTCACGGATACGCTTGCTCATCAGGCGCATCAGATGTCGGCGCAATTCCGGGAATTGATCGGAAAGGGTTTCCAGTTGCTCAAAAGGAATCTCGCAGATCATGGTGGTTTCCATCGCCTGGGCCGACACCGGATAGGTATCCGTATCCATACCGCTCAGGCCAAGAATTTCGCTGGGCAGGTAAAATCCGGTGATTTGTTCCTCACCTTCATTGGTCGCTGTGTAGGTTTTGAGAGCCCCTGAGCGAACAGCAAAGACACTGGTAAAGGGGTCACCTTCCAGAAACAGGTGTTCGCCTTTTTTCAAAGGACGCCCACGCTTGATAATGTGATCCAGCTGATCGATATCCTTAATGCTCAGTGCCAGTGGCAGGCACAGTGAGCTGAGGCTGCAGTCTCTGCAGGCCACATGGCTCGGCTGTCGGACGTTGGGCTTTGACGTCATTGAGAGGCCTCAAAGTCGTATTTGGCGAAATTCGACACTGTTTATGGAAAACCAAGTGTATGAAAAGTGTTACCGGAGTGTAAATCAGGTATGTACGCAACCGGGCAGACCCAGGGTAGGGGTTTGGTGCTGCTTCAGCAATGCGTCATAAACTGCGGTGGTTCCGGTGAGCTCTCATCTGCCGTGTCATCTATCAAGCTCAGGGCTGACCCTGATCATGGTATGGTCATGGCTCCTGGTGGTTGTGTGTCTTTATCCCTGAAAATCAATCTGACATTGTCTTATGTCACAGGATTAAATTTTCGTTCGTGGTATTTAACGGACATGGCAGATTTTGCACTTATGTTTCAAGTAAATCAATGTGATAGTGGTGGCAAGTCGTCGTCAGTTTCAGTTTTTTTCTGATAAACCGGTGAGCTGCAGAGAGGTTTCGGTTCTGTGCGGGATGATCAGTCGTTGTCGGTACTGGCGGGAGAGGGGCTCCGGAGCCTGGTGATTGCTCCGGAGTGTTACTCAGATAACCTTTGAGAAGAGCGTCTTCTCTTTCATCTCCGGTTGATGGAGATAGTGGTCGAACTGCATACAGATGTTACGGATCAGCAGTGTTCCCTTTGGCAGTACTTCCAGCAAGCCATCGCTATTGAGACTGATCAGGCCGTCTGCCCTCATCGGCTCCAGCCTTGCCAGCTCATCCCGGAAGTAATCCCTGAATTGAATATCAAACCGCTGTTCAATATCGCTGAAGTTCAGTTTGAAGTGGCAGATCAGCTGGGTAATCACTGCCTGGCGGACTTTGTCATCAGCGGTCATCTTCAGGCCGCGAACCACTGGCAACTGCTGTTCATTGATCATTGCACAGTACCGGGCTTCATCGGTGCTGTTCTGGATATAAGTGTCGCCTACCTGGCTGATGGCAGACACGCCCATGCCGATCAGGTCGCAATGACCATGGGTGGTATAACCCTGGAAATTCCGGTGCAGCGTGCCTTCTTCCCGGGCAATGGCCAGTTCATCGTCTGGCAGGGCAAAGTGATCCATACCGATGTAGATGTAGCCCTGATCCAGCAGTTTTTCCGTGGCCTGATGCAGAATGTCCAGCTTCACTTCCGGCGCAGGCAGATCCTGCTCATTAATTCGGCGCTGTGGTTTGAAGCGGTGGGGCAGGTGGGCGTAGTTAAACAGGGATAGCCTGTCCGGGGCCATATCAGCCACACGATCGATGGTTTCCATAAAACTGTTGGTGGTCTGGAAAGGCAGGCCGTAAATCAGGTCCATGTGTACCGAGCGGAATGCCATGACCCTGGAAGCATCAAGAATGGATTGAATCATGCTTTCAGGTTGAACCCGGTTAACGGCTTGCTGAACTTTGGGGTTCAGGTCCTGAACGCCCATGCTGATTCGGTTGAAGCCAAGGTCCCTCAGGGTGCCCATCATGGGCCAGTCTACTTCCCTGGGATCCAGTTCAATGGAGTAGTCTGCGGTATCGCTTTGGGTCAGTTGGAAGTGCTGACGGATATGGCCCATCAGATCCCTCATCTGATCTCTGCTCAGAAAGGTCGGTGTGCCGCCGCCAAAGTGCAGTTGCTCGACCCGCTGTTCCTGACTGTAGAGTGCTGCCTGCATCTCTATTTCACGAAACAGGTATTCCAGATAACTATTGGCGCGCCCACGGTGTTTGGTGACAATTTTATTACAGGCGCAGTAATAACAGACATGGGAGCAGAACGGGATATGAAAGTAGAGTGACAGGGGATTGATGGCCCTGGCACTGGAGTGGGCATTGTGATGATATTTCTCAATATCAAAGCTGCCATCAAACTGCACCGCCGTGGGATAGGAGGTATAACGCGGGCCTGAGTGGTTGTATCGGTGAATCAGGTCTTTATCCCAAACTGGTGCGGTATTCATTATTGCTCTCGGTAATCTTCATGTCTTATTAGTCAGTGTGTTCGCCTTCTGGTCGGTCTTTTTGTGCCGGAAAGGGTAAGGCAAAAACAGTCGGTATTACGTCATGATGTTTTTGGCTAGTTTAGAAAGATTTTCAAGGTTGTTCTTTGATCGGTGTCAATAGGTATGAACCGAACTGGCATGCCTTAGTGGTTCGTCTTTAGGGCATGTGATGAGGATTGTGTCCAACGTGGCGTGAAGTTGTTGAGGTTGGCTATTGTATCTGCCATCTGGTTATTAATCGAGCAAATAATGCTTTGGCTGGCAGGGTTGTGCTGAAAAGGGTCTGATTGATAGTGATTGGTGGGTTCATTGAATGTGCTATTTTTGCTGCTAGATCATAAAAATTCACAAATATGTCCTGGTCACTGATCAGACAGGAGGAGTAATTATGGGTGCAGACATACATATGTATGCTGAATTCAGAAATAGTGTCGGGCAATGGGAAGAAATCCCGGGTTACGAACCTTTTTCAGATCGCAATCGTCATGTCTTTTCATTTTTTTCCGAGGGTTTTGTCAGAAGCGATTATGACTGGGGCTCCTGGCATGTTACTCCGTATCCCATTATTGAGGAGGCTCGGGGGCTGCCCGGAGATGTCAGTCTTTCCATCAAGGCCAAGTCTGATGAATGGGGAACGGGTGGATCTGGCCACTCCTGGCTGTCTGTTGATGAATTGGTTTCTTACGACTACAACAAGCCTTTAAGAGAAAGGGGCGTTGATGTTCCCGAAGAGTTTGTCAAGCTTACGATCAGGGAATCGTTGGGGGAAAAGTATTTTTTGGAGTTGGCTGAGTTGCAGAAGCAAAAAGCGGAGCGCCTCGTCTTTTGGTTTGATTTCTGATTCAAAACTTTAAGAGCCTCCTAGGAGGCAGAACTTTTTTTTTCCTTTTATCACATATGGTGATGGTGCAGCATGGACATCAACCACCTCTGGTGTGCGCCGGGCATAGACCACAAGCCAAAAAGGATAATCAGCAACCCCGCCAGGTTGCGGGTGATACTGGCTTGGATAATGCCGCTGAGCTGTCTTGAGAACGCACCAAGCAGGAACACTGAGGGTATGGTGCCTATACCAAATGAGGCCATTAACAGCGCACCCTGTACCGGTTTTCCCTGAGTGGCGCTCCAGGCCAGGGTGCTGTAGACCAGGCCGCAGGGTAACCACCCCCAGAGCATGCCAATGGCGAGGGCATTGGGAAAGTTTTTGATGGGCAGCAGTGCTTTGGCCTTGGGCTGGATATGTTGCCAGAGCTTATGTCCGATCTTTTCCAGATGTGTCAGACCACGCCACCAACCGGTCAGATAAAGCCCCATGGCGATCAGCATAATGGCCGCAAAATAGCGCAGTCCCATCTTTACTTCCGGGCTGATACCGCCCAGGTACCAGCCAATGCTGGCCAGAAGGAGACCAGCGATGGCGTAGCTGGTAATTCGTCCGAGATGATAGGTCAGCATCAGCCAGAAGATCTGTGCACGGGACTTGCCTGCCAGGGAGAGGCTGAGGGCGGAAGTAATGCCGCCACACATGCCGATACAGTGGGCGCTGCCCAGTATGCCCAGGGTTAATGCGGAAAGTAAGGTGGGGACTTCATTTATGGTCATGTGAATCAGCTTTTGGTATCTGTTGAGGCTCATCAAAAAGAATGCTGTGGGCTGGCCCTTCAAGGTCGTCAAACTGACCGTCGTCTACTGCCCAGAAAAAGAGTTTGATCGCTACAGCGATCAGGATCAGGGCCAGAGGGATCAGAATAATCAGGCTTTCCATGGTCAGGCAGCTCCTCTGGGTTCAAGGTGGGCGTAAACTTCTTCTGACTCGGTCGGTGCTTTGGGCAGTTTTCCCGGGCGGTTCAGTCGCAGGGCGTTGGCCACCACGATCAGTGAGCTGAGCGCCATGCCGGTAGCGGCCATCCATGGGGCAATCATGCCTGCTGCGGCCAGGGGCAGGGCGGCAAGGTTGTAGCCAAGGGACCATGCCAGGTTTTGCCGGATAATTTTCCGGGTTCTTATGGTCAGGTTAAAGGCATCGGCCAGTCGCTCAAGGTTGCCGGAAATCAATACTGCATCTGCACTGGTGCGCGCCAGGTCTGAGGCGTTGCCCATGGCCATGGAGATATCCGCCCCCGCCAGAACGGGAACATCATTGATGCCATCACCAACCATCAAGACTTTGTGGCCCTGACTCTGCAGCGTCTGGATATAGCGCAGCTTGTCATCCGGGCTGCTTTCAGACTTCCATTGCCGTATACCCAGGGATTCAGCGGTTGCCGCCACCACCGGCTCGGCATCACCACTGAGCAGGGTTACGGTTTTGCCCATCTGTTGCAGCCGTTGGATTGTGTGGGCGGCCTCAGGGCGCAGGCTGTCGGTAATCCTGAACCAGCAGAGCGGTTGCCAGAGTTTCTGGTCAGTACTTTCTGACATCAGCAACCACTGTCCATCCTGTTCTGGCGTTGCCACATTGCCGGATGGACAGACAAAGTCGGGTCGTCCGATGCGGTAAAGGCGGTTGCCAATGGTGCCTTCTATCCCCTGGCCAAGATGGTTTTTCACCTCGCGAGCCTGCTCATGCAATGACTCAACGGTGTAGAAAAAGGCTCTGGCGATAGGGTGTTCAGAGTGTGCTTCCAGGGCTGCTGCCCGCTGAAGCAACGCTTCTTTTGAACTGTTGCCGTTATCAAGAGAAACCACCTGGCTTAACGACAGTTCCCCTTTGGTTAAGGTGCCGGTTTTATCAAAGATCACATGGTCGATGGTTTTCAGGCCTTCCAGAACATGACCACGGGTCACCAGCAGGCCAAGGCGGTGCAGATAGCCGGTAGCCGCAGTCAGGGCGGCAGGGGTGGCCAGGGACAGGGCGCAGGGGCAGGTCACCACCAGAACCGACAGGGTAATCCAGAACGCGTCTTGTGGCGCAATGCCGGACCAGCCCCAGTACACACAAATGGCCACCAGCAACACACAGGCAACAAACCAGCCGGCCACCTTATCGGCAATTTTCGCGATGGCGGGCTTATCCTGCTGTGCCCGTTGCAGCAGCTGGATAATGCCGGCTACCCGGGTCTCTTCGCCTACTTTGCTTACCTTAAGCTCAATGGGATGGTCCACATTGATACTGCTGCACAGCAGTGTGTCACCACGCTGCTTTTCGATGGGCAGGTACTCTCCGGTCAACATGGCTTCATTCACGCTGGTGGAGCCACTGATCAGAATGCCATCTGCGGGAATGGCATCGCCGGGAAGAATTCTAACCTTGTCGTCTGGTTGCAGATCGGCCACCGGGACGCGCTGATAGTGACCGTTGACTTCTTTCAGGCAGCTGGGCGGCAGCAGATTGGTCAGCGCCCGTGCAGCCCTGGCGGTTGCATGGCGGGCACGAAGCTCAAGGTAGCGACCGGTCAGCAGGAAGAAGGTAAACATGGAAACGGAGTCGTAGTAGACTTCGCCAGAGCCCTCAGCGGTGGAATAAATAGAGCCATCAGCGATGGAATAAATAGAGCCATCAGCAAGGAAATAAACGGAGAAGGTTGCCCACAGGCTGGCCAGATAAGCGCCACCAATGGCAATGGATACCGGAACATCCATGCCGAGATGCCGTATTTTGATATCCCGCCAGGCCGCCTTGAAGAAGGGCGCAGCAGAGTACAACACCACAGGCGTGGCAATCACGGCGCTGAAGATCCGGATCAGGTCCCGGTAAATGTCCGGCATATCGTCACTGATGGCACCGGAATAGAGGGCGATGGCATACATCATCACCTGCATGGCACCAATACCGGCAATGGCAAGCCGTCGTATAAAGGTGCGGTTTTCGTTTTTCAGCAGGGCTTCCTGCTGGTCGGCACGCCAGGGGAACGCTTTGTAACCGATTTTGTGAATTTCCAGCAGAATGGTACTTAAGGGGATTTCGCTGTTATCCCAGGTGATCTGTGCCTCATGGGTGCTGAGGTTGACACTGGCCCGGGCAACACCCGTCAATGATTCCAGATGGTTTTCCAATAACCAGATACAGGCGGCGCAGGTGATGCCGTCTATCAACAGACTGGCAGTGAGGTGGTTATCCTGGCTTTGGGAAGCCGGGCCTGCGGGTCTGACAAAATCCTTTTGCACCTCTGCACGGTCATAGATCTGCAGTTCTTCCTGAAGTCGCTGATTCAGGTCAGTGACCTGGTTGGCGCTTTCGGTACGGTGCCGGTAATAATTCTCCAGACCGACGGCCACGATGGCCTCGGTCACTGCCTTGCAGCCCGGGCAACACATGGGCTGCAGTGTGCCTTCAACGTCTGCAAAAAATACCACCGGCTGGCTGACCGGCAGTGTGCAATGAAAGCAACGGGTATCGGTCATCAGGCATCCGGGTTTTTCAGGGTAGTTGGGGTTCCCGGTGAGACGACGGCCTCCAGGGTGATCTTCCAGCCGGTCTCATAGCCCACTTCCGGAATCAGCTCATCCAGGGTTTCCAGTTGCAGGTAGTAACGACCGGTAACCAGGGCGTCCAGCTGGCCAACATACATTGGGTTTTGCCCGGGTTGTGCCGGGTTAGAATCTGCGGCTGATTTGGCGCTGATGCCAAAGGAGCGGTTCAGCACAATGGTTCTGTCTTTGTCTTTAAATACCGGAGAAAGAAAGCTGAGTTTTAGCTGCCCGGGCCACACCTCCGGATTTCCCTGCATCGTCACCCGGACTTCGCCAATCAGTTCATCAATGGTCAGTGTACCGGCAACGGCCAGGCTTCGGGCATTTTCAATCCGGGTCATGTCCTGGTTGATGGTTTTGCCGTTTTTGTAATAGTCATCAATCACCACGCTGTCCTGATGGGTAAAGGCGGTGTAGACCTGAAAGCCGCCCCAGGCAAAGGTGACCAGCAAAATACCCACGATGTACCAGGCCCAGGGTTCCCGGTACCAGGGGGTAAAAGGTTCCCTGTTGGTGGCAGGCTGGCCTCCTGCCGGGTTATCTCTGCTGGTTGTTGATTGCGTCATGGTTCAGGGTTTCCTCTCTGGTCCGGGCACCATAAATCGGCTTTCAGCGGTAATGGCTTCCAGTCCGGGCTGGCTGGAACTGATGCTGAAGCGAACCGGCCGGGTGCTGGGGGCTCCATCAATTAACGGCGCGATAACCCTGATGATTTCCTGCTGCACACTGCCCGGCTCTGCCACAATGGCGGTTCTGCCCGCTATTTTCAGATTCTCGATACCAGCCACCTGTATTTTGATGAGATGAGGTTGCTGGTCTTTGTTAGCGACTTTCAGTGTGTAGATATTTTCTACCTGCTCATCATTGATGACCCGGAAAAGGACATTTCTATCCCTGAGTACTTCCAGCTCCAGCGGAATTCGATGGCCAAGGCTGAACATAAACAGGCAGATCATAATGAACAGTGCTGAACTATACCCGATCAGGCGGGGACGAAGCCAATGGGTCGTTTGGCCGGAAAGTTCGTTATCGGTGGTGTAGCGAATCAGGCCTTTGTCGTAGCCCATTTTGTCCATGATGGTGTCGCAGGCATCGATACAGGCGGCACAGCCTATACACTGATATTGCAGCCCATCACGGATGTCGATACCCGTAGGGCAGACTTGTACGCAGACACTGCAGTCCACACAGTCCCCCAGCCCCATGGTTTTGTGATCAGCGCTTTTCTTGCGTGGGCCACGCTGCTCACCGCGATGCTTGTCGTAAGCAACCACCAGGGTATCGTTATCGAACATGACGCTCTGGAAACGGGCGTACGGGCACATGTGAATACAAACCTGCTCCCGCAGATAACCCGCATTGCCATAGGTTGCCAGGGTGAAGAAGCCGAGCCAGAAAATACCCCAGGGGGCAACATCGAAGGCGGCGATGTCCAACACCAGTTGCCGGATGGGAATGAAGTAACCGACAAAGGTGAGCGCCGTAGCAAAAGCGATACTCAGCCAGAGTGTGTGTTTGGCACTTTTGCGCAGAAATTTCCCGAGGGACATGGGCTCTTTGTCCATCTTCATCCGGCGGTTGCGTTCACCTTCCGTGATGCGTTCTGTCCACATGAATACCCAGGTGAAGACGCTCTGGGGGCAGGTGTAGCCGCACCAGATTCGTCCGGCAAACACCGTCAGTGCAAACAGGCCAAAGGCGCAGATAATCAGTAGCCAGGACAGCAGGATAAAGTCCTGGGGCCAGTAGGTGGTGCCAAGGATATGAAACTGCCGGGCGGGCAGGTCAAAGAGCACGGCCTGACGGCCATTCAGATTGATCCAGCAGGTGCCAAAAAAAAGCAAGAAGAGAAATGTACCGCCAGCCAGACGAAGCGTTCGGAAGTGGCCCGAAAAGCTTCTGGTGTAAATCTTGTCAGGCTTCTGATACAGGTCGATCAGTTCCGGTTCCTGGTTGGCATTGTCTGTGTTCATAGAGCCCAAATATACCGTTAAGGTTTTATTGGAACCACAAAGGCACAAAGGCACAAAGTTTTTTCAGGCTTGCCTGAGCTGGGCTTAGCAAAAAAAGCGCCCTTTGTGTCTTTGTTCCTTTGTGGTTCATAGTTTTTTGTCCCTGCGCCTGAGCAAATCATTCAGCCTTGTGGGTCAGGCTGTAAACGTAAGCCGTCACCAGATGAACCTTCTCTTCACCAAGAATATCGTTCCAGGGTGGCATAACGCCGTTTCGTCCCTTGCGGATGGTGTATTCCACTTGCGCCTGACTTGATCCGTACAGCCAGATATTGTTGGTCAGGTTCGGAGCGCCCAGGGCATGGTTACCGGTACCATCGGCGTTATGACAGACGGCACACGTCGTACTGAAGATCTTTTCGCCAGCGGCCAGGTCCGCTTCGCTGGCACCGCTGTCAATACCAGACAGTTCACGGGTATAGCTGGCAACCTGCTTCACGCCGGTATCACCGATCACGGCACCCCAGGCGGGCATTTGTCCCTGACGACCGTGGGCAATGGTGGCCTTGATGGCGTCCGGAGTGCCACCGTAGAGCCAGTCGTTGTCAGTGAGATTCGGGAAACCGAAGTTGCCACCGGCATCCATACCGTGACAGAGGGCACAGTTGTTGATATAGACCCGCTCACCCATTTTCAGAGCCCTGGGGTTGTTAATCAGCTGTTCAACCGGAGTGGCGGCGTAACGGGCAAATTCAGGGGCATATTTGCGGTCATGCTTGAGTTGATCCTGTTCCAGCTCATTCACCTGAGTCCAGCCAAGGACGCCTGTCCACTTACCCATACCCGGGTAGAGAATCAGATAGCCGACAGTGAATACCAGGGTGGCGATGAACATGATAAACCACCACTGCGGCAGTGGGTTATCATACTCCTCAATGCCATCATAGGCGTGACCGGTGGTCTCATCGGTCATATCCCTGCGCTGGCCCTTGCGAGTTGCAAACAGAACCCAGGTGACCAGTACAAGGCAGGCGGTGGTCAGCAGAACAATCCACCAGTGCCAGAAATTACTCATCGTTATACAGCTCCTCTTTTCTGGGAGTTCTTATGGGTTTCCCGGTGGCTGCCTGTGGCATCGGTATTCTCAGCACCCTCCTGCTGGTCATCAGCAAATGGCAGGGCGGCGGCTTCATCAAAGTCGCCTTTACGTCGGCTGCCGTAGGCCCAGAAGACCACCGATAGAAATGCGACCAGGGCGACCAGTGTCGCCAGTCCTCGAATCGTATTGATATCCATCAGCGCTTACCCGAAATAACTGTGCCCAGTCCCTGGAGATAAGCCACCAGGGCGTCCAGCTCGGTTTGTCCTTTGACGGCATCCCGGGCACCGGCAATATCTTCATCGGTGTAGGGAACACCCAGTGTCCGCAACGTTTCCATCTTTCTTGCGGTCAGCTTGCCATCCAGCGTGTTCTCTGCCAGGAATGGGTAGGCGGGCATAATGGACTGAGGCACCAGATCACGTGGGTTAATCAGGTGGGCACGGTGCCAGTCATCGGAGTAACGGCCGCCAACCCGGGCAAGGTCCGGACCGGTACGCTTGGAACCCCAGAGGAATGGGTAGTCATAAACGGATTCGCCAGCCACCGAGTAGTGGCCATAACGCTCCACCTCGGCACGCAGCGGACGAATCATCTGGGAGTGGCAGCCTGCGCAGCCCTCACGGATATAGATATCACGGCCTTCCAGCTGCATGGCGGTGTAAGGTTTCAGGCCCTCCACGGGCTGAGAGGTCTCTTTCTGGAAAAACAGCGGGACGATTTCCACCAGGGAGCCAAAACTGATGGCAACGACCACCAGTATCACCATCAGGCCCAGGTTCTTTTCAACAATATCGTGTTTGCTCGCCATTATTATTATCTCCCTTCAACCGGCGCAGTGGTCGGGTTGAGTTCGAGGGACTCTTTATCGGAAGAGGGCTCCTCCGACTCTCTGGCAGTGCGGTATACGTTATAAGCCATTGTCAGCATGCCAAGAACAAAGAAGGCACCACCAATAGCACGGACAATGTAGCCGACGCCGCTGGCTTCTACGGACTCAATAAAGCTGTAGGTTAACGTGCCGTCTTCGTTCACTGCACGCCACATCAGGCCCTGGGTGATACCGTTTACCCACATGGCAACGATGTAAAGAACGGTGCCGATGGTGGCCAGCCAGAAGTGCATATTGATCAGGCCAACGCTGTACATCTGTTCCTTGCCGTACAGCCTTGGAATCAGGTGATAGAGCGAACCGAATGACACCATGGCTACCCAGCCCAGGGCACCTGAATGCACATGACCAATGGTCCAGTCGGTGTAGTGGGACAGGGCGTTAACGGTCTTGATGGCCATCATCGGGCCTTCGAAGGTGGACATGCCATAGAAAGAGAGGGAAACCACCAGAAAACGCAGGATCGGATCGGTCCGCAGCTTATGCCAGGCACCGGAGAGGGTCATGACCCCATTGATCATGCCACCCCAGGACGGTGCCAGCAGCACCAGTGACATAACCATGCCCAGGCTCTGGGCCCAGTCCGGCAGTGCGGTGTAGTGCAGATGGTGCGGGCCGGCCCAGATGTAGATGGCAACCAGCGCCCAGAAATGCACGATGGACAGACGATAAGAGTAAACCGGACGCTCCGCCTGTTTGGGCACGAAGTAATACATCATGCCCAGGAAACCAGCGGTCAGGAAAAAGCCTACCGCATTGTGGCCATACCACCACTGGATCACGGCATCCATGGCACCCGCATAGGCAGAGTAGGACTTGGTCAGGCTAACAGGTAACGAAGCACTGTTAACGATATGGAGCACGGCAACCGTAATAATGAAGGCACCAAAGAACCAGTTAGCCACATAGATGTGCTTACTCTTGCGCTTTATGATGGTGCCAAAGAAGACCAGCGCGTAACTGACCCAGACAACGGCGATCAGAATATCAATGGGCCATTCCAGTTCGGCGTACTCTTTGGAAGAGGTAATACCCAGGGGCAGAGTAATGGCTGCCGCAACAATCACCAGTTGCCATCCCCAAAAGGTGAAAGCGGCCAGCCGCGGCATGGCCAGTGTCGCCTGACAGGTTCGCTGGACGATGTAATAGGACGTTGCAAACAGGACACAGCCGCCAAACGCAAAAATCACCGCATTGGTGTGCAGTGGCCGCAAGCGTCCAAAGCTGGTCCAGGGTAAGCCCAGGTTGAGTTCGGGAAAGACCATCTGAGAGGCAATCAGCAGGCCTACCGCCATACCAACAACTCCCCAGACCACGGCCATGATGGCAAACTGCCGAACTACTTTGTAGTTATAGGTCGGCTGTAACGTTGCAGTGCTCATGCTCCATGTTACCTTCGGGTTATGCTTATAAGATTTGATGGTTATTGTGGGTAAACCGAAATGGGATTGTATTGATACGGATCAATATCCGGTCAAAAAATGAGCCAGTTGCTTCTGTTCAAAGGTAGGGGGTTACGCCCCGGGAGTTGCAGACTTTTTCCAGGAAAAAGCGGAATGTGTGTGCTGTTTTTTAGCGTTTTTTCCTTATGATAGTGCTTGTTTAGTTAACTACCCTGGCCCCGTTGCCAGAGCACTTGAGTGCACAACTCCATTGGAAAATCAAAAGCACCCCTGCTTTCCCCTTGCCAACCTTCTAAACAGGCTTTGCTGTACCGACAGTTCTGACTTTCTTATGTCCTCATCTGGTTATCGGGAGCATATACTCCGCCGATCCCGCGGCAATCATACAGAAATATAAGAGTGGCTGCTAATGCTTTTTCGGTCTTTACTGGTGTGTTCTGTCAGCTTTTTTAAGAGCCGGGTACCTGGCTGGATTGCCCGGAACCGGTGATGATGACGGACAGCCAGTCAGGGATATGTCACGGGGCAGGGGGCTGGCAACGGAACCTTCCACCCAGTGAGATATCCCCGGGTTCTGCAATTTTCCGGATAGCCTCCCAAGCTAATGGATCAGATTGACCCAAACGTCAGTTTGTCTATCTGATCCGTAAACGCCTGGTTCAACCGGATTGATTGGACTCCGCCAGCCATAAGGCAATTCTGGCAAACGGTGGCTCAGCCTTGTACTTATTGGCAGTCTCGCTTTTGAAGAACGTTCTGGTGAAATCATCACTACCTTTCAGGCCCTTAGCGGCAATCTCGTTGCTGAGTTCTTTCTGCTCGTCAGCCTGGCCATGGTTCAGTATGCTGTGTGCTTTGGCTAAATGTGTAAGATTCTCCGGATTGATACCAAGTTTGGCAAATTTGTCTGCAAATATTGAATTTCTTGCGACAAATGAAACCAGCAAGGCTGCATCATTGGTCAGGGTAGCGCGGTTGTCTGCACCCTGTCTGGCCAGTAATTGTTTCAGGTGATACGGTTGATTACCCTGCAGCAGTTTAGTGATGTCTTCATTATTGCCCAGCATGTCGATCAGCTCTGAGTCGGAGTCGAACAGCTGTTGTTGTAACGCCATGATCTCTTTTGCCAAATTATCTGCACACAGCTTCTGCCGTGGGTAGATCAGGCTTCCAGTTAGCTTGCTGACTTGTTCCCGGTCGAATTGGTCAAAAGTTATTGACTCTTTGAAGTTACCGATTCCGGTATTGCCAGCGATCTGCATTTTGGCCATCCTTAGTGCATCTTTCAGTTGATCCATTTCTTTCGTTTCAAAGTTTGCTTCCGAGAATTGGGAGTCAATAAAACTATTCATTAACTTATCCCGAAAAAAACTGAAATTTTGCGATGTCATGCCATAGCCCGGAGGCAGGGTAATCGGATTATCGTTGTCCATGTCGGCGCTATCCTTTAACTTCTGGCAGTCATCCTGATTGTCAGGATTCTCATGCAGTTTGCTGTTAGCAAACGCTTTGAGGGAATCAATATCATGGCAGTTGGTGAGGGTCAGGAGGATTTGAATGGCTTTGAGCTGGGTGGACTCTTGAACCAGGATATTATCCAGATTAAAAGCACTGGTGAAATTTTGGCACATTAGTGCAATATCGCTAGCGTCAAGCCCTCCAGTATCTGGCTTTTCAGTACCTGTCTTTTCAGTTTCAGACTTTTTAGCATTCAGGATGACCGATATATTCTCGTTGAATGCGTTCAATCGGGTTGCCAGCATTTCGGCTCCCGGCTGATTGTCGAAGCTGTCAGCCGTAAACTGAGGGACTGATTGTGCTGCTGGGGCCGGTTGTTCGGTTGATTGAGTTGATAAGGGTAATGGGACTTTTGCAGATTCAACGTGCATGTAACCACCTGTTTCGTAGGAGTTTTGTTGTTATGGTTTATTGTCAAAACTGGCAATGTTTTGGGTATAAACCGGTTGGTCTTTGTGTCCATCTGCCTGCGTTGCAGCAATCCGGACACTATCGTAGACCATTGACTACCGAATTAGTTTCATTAAGCTGTCTGGAGAGAGTGGCACTCCTCACTTTGGCTTTGGATGAGACATAACGACAAGCAGTAACCTTTTCTCCAGAGGTGTAGCCAGATGCTCTCCAGTTTCAACCGGAACATACTTACAATCAGCACCTCGATGAACAAGATGACCCTGATTGTTTGTGAAAGCAAAACCACCACCGTTAAGTGGGTATTCGTGCTCTTCATCAGTCCCCTCATCAGCAAAGAATGAAAAAATAGAACCCGTTTTAATTTTTGCTGTTTGCAATCCTCCTCCTGTGTAATACGGAGCATTCTTTTTAATAACCGAATCATCATTCATCAACATCACGAGGCTATAATCCCCCCCGTCACGATGCCATCTACCTCCAGATATACCTTTTCTGGAAATGTAATTCCGTAATATCGACACCCGGGATATGTCCATTGGCTGATTATGCAATGAGAATTGCCTGGCCAAAGTCTCTACACCTTCTCTTGCCAGTTTAATCAATGCCGGATGACTGGTCTGTAATTGATGTTCAAAGCTTTTCTGATCAATAATCTGACATTGATGATCAAATTTCACTGTTGTTTTGGTTTTACCATCAATCCGAACTAAAGGAAGAGCGTATTGTGAATTATTAATTCCTCTTACCACTTGTGAGCAATATTTGGATTTCATAGATGAAGAAGAGGAATTTTCAATAAAATAAGCAGAATCTTTCTTTATAGCCTCGTTGGCATTTTTAAACGTTTCCTCACCGACAACCTTATGTACAGTCCAGAATTTATCCCCGAATTTAACATCCACCGTTGCAGTTGAAGTAGAGGCCTCTTTCGTTGCAGGAACAGCCATTGATCGCTGGAAATTAACGTCAGAAGAGAGTGAAATCATTTTTTTTAACTCCAAATGAATATGCTTGTAAGCGACTAACGATTCGTGACTGGTTATTTAACCTGAGTAGTTAACGATTTTCTTTCGCATAAATCACTAACCAGTAAGTCAGTTATGGTAACAATGTGATACCTGCAATTATGTAGAACATTAGTACTCATAAAACCTGTTATATTGTCACTGTATCCCGTGCTCCACAGGATTTCAGGCTTAATTACCGTCCAATAAATTTGGTTAAATCCTGATTGCGACAGGCGAGCCTGAGAATGTGGGAAGTTTTATAAACTGAAATCATTCGTTGAAATCCAGTGGGTTCGACTCCCATCCGTTAAAGATTAACCAATGGATTGACTCTAAATGGATTTCATTGGGTTAACTGCTTAACATTCGATTATTACTCCTCATTCCGCCTTGCCCAGATGCCTGGAATGGTTTGTTCGTTATCATATTTAGAAAGCGTAACGGGTATGAAAAAATTCATCAGAAAGCACCTCAGAAGAGGTGCTGACAGTGGTTACTGATTTTCGCTCAATTATTCAATGCCAAAAATTCACGAGAGGGCGCAAAGAAAGCACAGCCAGTGACTGGCGTTGAAAAATTCATCAAATGATCATAGTGACCATGGGCATCGGCTTTAATCATCGCTTTCAGCATCAGATTAAAATGTTTTGGTGTCTTGCCATAGGCAATAAAGAACAGGCCTGACTCCCTGGCGTCACCATAAGGCATACTATGGCGGAGAATCTCCATACTGTTGCCGTGTTCGTCTTTCAGGTTGACCCGTTTGATATGGGCTATGGGAGCCTTCTGTTCAGCACTGAACTCAATATTATCCTCCTTGGTGCGCCCCATAATGGTTTCCTGATCTTTCAGCGGACACTGTTCCCACTCTTTTAAATGGTGAACATAGCGCTGGGTGTGGATATAGCTGCCCCCTGCAAACGGGCTATCCTCTTCCCCCACAAGCGCGACATCTGCACGGTGCTCACCTTCAGGGTTTTCTGTGCCATCGACAAATCCGGTCAGATCACGGCTGTCCAGATACCGGAAACCGCTGATGTCTTCCTGAACCTGCACGTTATTGCCCAGCAGACGAAGCACCTGGCTCATCAGCAGAAAATTAATATCCTTTCGGTCTGAGCGAATGTGCAGCAGCAAGTCGCCGGGAGTTGCAGGCGCTTCCCGATCAGCGTCTTTGATGGCCATAAAAGGGCGCAGAGCCCCGGGTTTGCTGCCGGAATAAAGCCGGTCCCAGGCAGCACTGCCAATACTGATGGTTGAGCTGAGCCTGGCATCGGGGTATTGCCTCGCCAGAGTTTCAGTAAGCTCTGGAATGCCGGAGAGCGTCTGGCGGATTTTCAATAGACTATCGCTGTCGTTTTCTTTGATCGTCAGTATCAGAAATTGAGCGTTGGTATTGGCATCCGGAGTGATGCCGGACTGAGGCGTTGGCATGGTCTTGAACCTTGAAAGTCTATGTATCGAATAAAATCGGTGTCTGGTTGTGGTGGTCTGATCATTATATTAAGTAGTTGGCCAAATGGAATCGTATATTTCTGGCTAAGTGGGCAGTTGCTATGCAAGGCGCAACGTAGGGAGCATAGCCGTAGCTATGTGACCGGAGTTGCAACGCCGCACGACTGCATGGATGCAGGAGATAGAGCAACGCAGGAGCAGTTGCCGGGAGTGACTGACAACTTAGTCAGAAATATATGATTTCATTTGGTTAACTACTTACCACCACGGAGCATTTGTTACTGTCAGGGATCAATGTTGTATAGACGTCAGGGGTGAATCATTTTGGTGATGAAAGCAACCAGTGAAGATTATTCACTCTGCGGGTGAGTATTTTCATCAATGCTATCAAGGTCAGTTATTGATTTGTCAGCAATGAGTCTTTTCAGTCCCGGAGAGGTAGGAAGGTGGTCGATCTGCTCTGCAAATTCCAGCCGGTTTCTTAATGCCAGTTTTGACAGGTCTTGCAGCAAGAGAGGAGTGGGGTTACAGCCTTTGTTATAGGCGACTGAGATTTCTGCGTCCCCCCAAACAGAGGAGACAGCCAGGAAAACGGTTTTATGTTTTAGCCCAGAAAACGCGTCTCCCAAATATTTCTCGTTGGTTTTGAAGCCGATTGTTCCTGTATTCATATCTATTATGCAGCTTATTTTGCTGGGTGCAGTAAATACCCCATCCGCTTTGTCTTTGGGGTAATTGCCCATGGTTTGGCCGTTATGAATCAGTTTATTGTTTTTTATGTCCCAGCCCCAGGAGGACTCTGTGCTACCAAGAAGATTGGTATAAAAGATTTCATTTTTAGGGGTTCCTGCCAGTGCAACCCCAATCACTGCATAAGATCCTCGCATCTTTGTCGGCCATTCAACATCCAGAATATGTATGCCTTTTGAAAAGCCGGTATCTGACATGGCAAGGTCGGTACTCTGGAAAACAGGCTCACGATGTAATTTTGATGGCACCCCATCGTTGATGCGAATATTGTGACTGCTTTTGTTCGGATCCCAGGTGGTGCAGATAGAGACGCAGGTATACTTATTTCTTTTCATGCCTTCCAGACGCATGCCTGTGGGGCTGCACTTGGGCAATGGAACCATTTGCCTGACACTCCTTCCTTCCCGGGTGTTTCCGGTTGCTGCCTGTTGTCGGCAGGGAGACACTGTTTCCTGTCGGTGGTTATGTTCTGCTGAGGCCGGTGGACTGGTTTGAGAAGGGATATCTGGCAAACGCTTTGGCCAAAACGGCAGACAATGTGAAAAAAGACTTTTCAGGTTCATGAATTGATTCTTGCAGTTGCAAATTACTTAACAGTTAGACAGCTTTAGAATGAAAAAGTTCTTATTCTTACTGCTATAGGAGAAAATGGTGTAAGTGATGAACGTGAATGATTACTTATTTCTGTTCATAAAGACGCTCTATAAAATACTCCCTTGTGATTAAGGCGCAGAAGGAGTTGACCCCTTGCTATCGGCTTCGGCAACTTATCGGCGGGTGTGGCATTTTGCCTGGCCTGCCATTATTTCCAATATTTCGGTACCGCTGCTGGGGCTGGTGGATGCGGCTGTTCTTGGTCATCTCTCTGCACCGGAATATCTGGGTGGTGTTGCCGTTGCGGCAACCCTGTTCAGCATGCTTTTCTGGGCTTTCGGTTTTCTGAGAATGGGGACCACCGGGCTGGTTGCCCAGGCAAAGGGCCGCAATGACCGTTATGCCCTGAGAAAGTGGCTGTTACAGTCGGTGGTTTTTGCGGTTCTCACAGGCTTGCTGCTGATTCTCTGCTCCCCGTTGATTTTACAATTGGCGTTGCCTTTATTTGCAGCCAGTGATGTGGTGGCTAGGCAGGCTGAAATCTACTTTCAGATCCGGATATTTTCAGCACCAGCCGTATTGGTTAACTATGCGTTGATTGGTTGGCTGATAGGAATGCAAATGCCGAAGGGGCCGTTGTTTATCCTGGTTGTGGGTAATGCCGTCAATATTGTGCTGGACCTGTTGCTGGTCCTTGGTCTGGGCTGGGCAACCCAGGGTGCCGCGTTGGCAACGGTGATTGCTGATTATCTGGCGCTGGCTCTTGGGTTGTTGCTGGTGAGGCAAATTCTGGCCGGTGATGATGGCCGGTTCAGTGCTGACATGGTGTTTGATATGGCTGCGTTTCGTCGGCTGATCATGCTCAATCGCCACCTGTTTGTCCGTACATTGTGTCTGTTATCAGTACAGGCATTTTTTACCGCCCGGGGCGCTCGCCTGGGGGATGAAGTGCTTGCTGCCAATGCGCTGTTGCTGAATCTGATGGTGCTGATTTCCAATGGCCTGGATGGATTCGCGCACGCAGCTGAAGCCCTGACCGGTGAGTCCATTGGCAAAGGTGATCGCCGACAGTTTCATCAGGTAGTGCGGGTAACCGGCTGGTGTTCCCTGATCTGTGGCGGGCTGTTCTGTCTGTTGCTTGGCCTTGGGGGGAAGGCTTTGCTGGGTTGGTTGACCAATATCCCGGAGGTTGCAGAACAAGCGTCTGTTTACCTGCCCTGGCTGGTAGCCATGCCGCTGATTGCCGTTTGGTGTTTCTGGTTGGATGGCGTCTTTATTGGCGCGGTCAGAACCGATATGATGCAGAGCACGATGCTGATCGCCACGGTTCTGGTGTTTCTCCCGGTCTGGTTCCTGTTTCGTGATATGGGAAATCAGGGCCTGTGGCTTGCTTACACGGTTTTTATGGCCGCCCGGGGCCTGGGACTGATCTGGGTGTATCGCCATTTTAGTAACAACGATGTCTGGTTTGCAGCCCGACATGACCTTTTATGAGGAGCTGGTTTGAAAGACTGGTTTAACGTTTGATGTCAGACATGTTGCTTGAAGAGAACGCTGGCACTATTGAAGTGCAGCATGAGCTGGATACCTGTGGCCTGTTCTGTCCGGAGCCGGTTATGCTGCTGCATAATAAAATCAGGGATATGGCTTCCGGTGAGGTGGTTCGGGTATTGGCGACTGACCCTTCCACGAAACGTGATATCCCCAAGTTCTGTAATTTCCTGGAGCACCAGCTTCTTCAGCATCAAGAGACGGATGCTGTTTTTTCTTACTGGATCAGAAAGAAAAAGGTGGAACTGGTTTAAGTGCCCCTTGAAAATATCAAAGGGCACCACGGAATCGGATAGGCTTAAGCCATTGCCGTCAGATCTTCAGGCAATGGTGCCAGGCTATTAATCAGCGCGTCAGCAGCACTGCTGGCGGCGGATTTTGCGCCGCCTTGATAATGCTCTCTAACCATTGCATCACTGCGCTCCAGACCCATTGCAAGGGCAGTGCTGTCTGAGAGTGCTGGATTGTCTGCCTGCGCCTGTGTTTTCAGTGACAAAATCTGGGCAGCTTTCAAGTAAGACTTCAGGTGTTTCTCCGTGTGGTGCGTGATGATTGAAGCCAGCACCATTGCTTTTGTGGTCATCTCAGATACAGGGTGGGATAACGCCTGAATTAATTGCTCCATTTGGTCTTCTGGAACGTTGCCCTGTAAAGCGCGGGTCAGGTTTTCCTTATTGGTGAAATGCTGTTCTAAATCACTGGATTTATTCAGAAGTTCTTCTCTTGCCTGGCTGAAAATCTCAGGATTAGGGTATTTGAAATGAGCAGAAAAAGTGGCCAGGTCTCCAGCTGTTTCAAGCTTCAGCTTCATAATTTGTGCCTCGATACGGCCTATATCGCCACCTGATGTTATCTGATTCTTTAACAGCATCAGTGCATCTTTAACGCGTTGCTGCTTATCTTCCTGAAACCACGCTTCGATTTGCTGTTCTGCAAAGCCCTGCCGTTCAATGCCCATGCAATAAGAACCTGACTCGGACTTGATCTGATTATCTTCCCTTGAAATGGCTCCCAGATCTCTTTCCAGTGCTTCTAGTGTGGGTTCTTCACTTGTTGCACCTGATGGATCCTCAAGCAGAAGGACTTTTTTGAAAATATTATTTTGAATGTTACAAACTTGCTGAAGTTTTGAAATACCCTCAATACTGGCAAGATTACACTGGGCCAGAGCAAGAGCCGCGAAATTACGATTATCCTGCTCTATGCAGCGGTCACTGTCGTCAGCGTTATGAGAAGGGGCAATACCCCTGAAAAGATCAAAGATTGCATCTATCACGTAAAGGTTATCGCTTAACAGGCTCTCTGCCTTTTTTAATCGGTCTGAAAAAACATCCTGGAGTGTTTGAAGTTCCGGGTTTACGGCGGCTTTCTCAGTCTGGGTATTTTCTGTGGTACTGACAGGTGATTTCGCCCCTGTTAATGGAGTTGGTATGAGTTGCGCAGAAGATGAAATCATTGTTGGTTCTCCTCAAATATATGGCATTAATTGGTGCGAGAATTTCTATTTGATTGTTTGCATGCAGAACAATGCTGTGAGTATGACCAGTCAGACATTAATTAGTTCCGGCTGAGTTTTTGCAGGAAGAAGCCACTTCTCAGAGATGATGTACCATTGCTATATGCTGCAAGCACCGCAGCAGGGGTAACTTTTCGTCCCTGCAATGGCTTGTTGCCCCAAAAAGCATCCTCAAGACATTGGCCAATAAATACTGCGATTTGACCTGAAAATGATTATCAGGTTCCACTCATGGTGTGTCAGGGTGAGCTGAAGCTTATATATTGACTTGCAAAGACTGCGCATCCATCAGGAGAATCACTGATAAAGGCATTTTCTCGTTTAAACAGTAAACAATCCAGTACACTGTCTTCGGAGCGGCATTGTTCAAACCATGAGCCTAAAGCCTTACGCAGATTGCTGCCTTCAGGAAAATTCTTAAGGTATTCCAGTACCTGATCTTTATGGATCTGTCGTTCATTAACAGGCTGGCCGGTGATACAGCAGTGTGCCAGGAAGAAAAAATGGATTTGAGATTTCTGAAATGAGCACCTGAGGGTTTGGATGGATTGCCATACCTGTGCTGCCGACACTTTTTGATGGTCAATTGGTAGTTCAAGCTGCATAGCTATGAATTGCAGAATACATTGCAGGCGACGTTGCTCTTCTTTGACCGGTACGCTGTTTAAGATTTGCCAGGCCTGGTGAATGATCTCCTGAGCCTCTTTGATGGCATTGTACCGTTGAGATTGAACCAACCTTTGTATCAGGTATTCGGCTTGCTTTAACGAATAATTCCCGAGGGCTTTATTAAACGCTGATAATACTTTCTGGTTATCCAGATAGCTGCCATTCAATGCTCTTTCATTCAATGCCAGCAGAGCATAAAAAATAGCGCTTTCGAACAACCAGCCACCGCGTTGAAAGTCCTTGACCACCGCATCCGGTGTAACCGGCTGGCCAGCTAATGGAAGGCCTTTCAGGCAGCATTCCGCTTTGAAGCGCACTAACCCCAGTTTGCCTTCCGGATTATCCGGGAAAGCCGTAACGACCAGATCCGGTGTGAGCTGCTCGCCATTTAACGGCAGGCTCCTGAGACAGCAATCTGCTTTGAAGCGCGCTATGCCCAGTTTACCTTCCGGGCTATTCGGGAAACCCTGAACCACCTCATCCGGTGTGACCTGCCTGCCATTCAACGGCACGCCTCTCAGGCAGCATTCTGCTTTAAAGTGCGTTAACCCCAGTTTGCCTTCCGGGCTATCCGGGAACTTCTTGACCACCGCCTCCGGTGTAACCCGCCGACCACTTAACGCCAGACCCTTCAGGCAACATTCTGCGCTAAAGCGTGCTATCTCAAGTTTGCCTTCCGGGCTATCCGGGAAAGCCTTAACCACTGCCTCCGGGGAGACCAGCCGACCATTTAGCGTCAGCCCCTTCAGGCAACATTGCTCTTTAAAGCGCGCCAGCGCCATTGTTGCTCTGGCGGTCTGATAATCTTGAACTACCGCCTCCGGTGTGACTGGCAGGCCATTGAGCATCAGGCCCCTCAGGCAACATTCCGCTTTGAAGAATGCCAGCCCCAGTGTGCTTTTCGGACTATCGGGGAAATCCCTGGCCGCCTCATCCGGCGTGACCTGTCGGCCATTCAACAACAGGTTCTTCAGGCAGCATGTGGTTTTGAAGCGTGCTCTTGCCAATTTGCCTTCCTGAGTATCCGGGAAACCCTTAAGCACCAGGTCCGGAGTGACCTGTCGACCATTCAACTGCAGGCCTGCCAGACAACATTGTTCCTGAAAGCGCGCGAGCTCCAGGGTTGCTCTGGCTGCCTGATAATCCTTGACTACCGTTTCCGGCGTGACCGGCTGGCCATTCAACGAAAGGTTTTTCAGGCAACATTCCGCTTTGAAGCGAGCTATTCCCAGTTTGCCTTTCGGGCTATCAGGGTAAGCCCCGGCCACTTCATCCGGCGTGACCGGCAGGCCATTGAGCAACAGGCCCCTCAGACAACATTGTTTTTTGAAGAGCGCGAGCTCCAGTATTGCTTTAACTGCCTGATAATCATTGACTACCTCATCCGGCGTGATCGGCTGACCATTTAACGAAAGGCCCCTGAGGCAACATTCCGCTTTGAAGCGTGCGGGCTCCAATATTGCTCTGGTTGCACGATAATCCCTGGCTACCGTATCCGGTGTCACCTGCTGGCCATTCAATGGCAGCCCCTCCAGGCAACATTCCTCTTTGAAGCGCGCTATCCCCAGCCTGCCTTCCGGACTATCCGGGAAACCCTTGACCACCGCATCCGGTGAGATCTGCTGGCCATTCAACGCCAGGTTTTTCAGACAACAGTCTGCTTTGAAGCGCGCCAGCTCCAGTGTTGCCCCGACAGCCAGATATTCCCTGACCACCGTATCTGGTGGGACCTGCTGGTGGTTTAACGGAAGGCCTTTCAGGCAACATTCCGCTTTGAAGCGCGCCAGCTCCAGTGGAGCCCCCGCCGCCTGATAATCCATAACCACCTCATCCGGTGTCACCAGCTGGCCATTTAGCGGCAGTTTTTGCAGGCAACATTCCGCTTTGAAGCGGGCCAGCTCCAGTGGTGTACCGGCTGCCAGAAAATCCTTAACCACTGCATCCGGTGTGATCTGCTGGCCATTCAATGCCAGACCTTTAAGGCAGCAGTGTTGCTTAAAGTGCGCTAGTTCCAGTATTGCCCTGATCGCCTGAAAATCCTTAACCACCTCAGCTGGTGTGACCTGCTGGCCATTTAACGGAAGGTCCCTCAGGCAACATTCCCCCTTGAAGCGCGCCAGCTCCAGTTTTGCCCTGATTGCCTGATAATCCCTGGCCACCGCATCCGGTGTGACTTGCTGTCCGCACAACGGCAGGCCCCTCAGGCAACATTCTGCTTTGAAGCGCGCTATCCCGAGCCTGCCTTCCGGACTGTCCGGAAAAGCCTTGACCACCGAATCCGGCGTGACCTTCTGGCCGAACAATGCCAGGTCCTGCAGACAGCAATGTTGCCTGAAGCGTGCCAGCTCCAATGCTGCCCCGATTGCCCGAAAATTCTGAACCACCGTTTCCGGTGTTACCCGCTGACCATTCAACAGCAGGCCGTTCAGGCAACATTCCGATTTGAAGCGTGCTATCGCTAGTTTGTACTTATGATTTCGACCTGGCTTGCGGTTGAATTCCCGAATGACCTGGTCCGGGGTGACTTTTTTATCATCATAAAGAATGTTCTTTAAGCAGAGTTTTAGCAGGAAGAAACCACCTCTAAGCGATGTGGTGTCTCTTCCATAGGCTGTGAGCACATCAGCCGGGGTGATTTGGCGTCCTTGTAATGTTTTTTTTTCCCAGAAGGCATCTTCAGTACATTTGCCATGATCCGGGGGGGGAGCTGTGCCTCTACTGTAAGATGGATGGTTTTCAACTTTTTTACCGTTAAAGGCCCTTCCGGGGTGGTCACTAAACCGGCTTGAGCCAACAGGTCGGTTATAAAGGCCCGCAGGTTTTGGGTGGGATCTGGTTGATGCTGTGGCTGGCAAAATAAACCCTTCACAACAAGACAATAAATACCATCATTGGACTTCAAAATAGCGGTTAGGTTCCGTTTACGGTGTATCAGGGCAAGCCGGAAACATGGGACAAGACCCGTTCCTGATTGCATGGCAATCATCTTGCGTAACCAGAAATTTTCGGAAGTGGAACTTTTTTCTGGGCCCGGGCTCAAAACAACCCGGAATAAAAGACAAAGGTTGACTTATGCATCAAGCCGCTGATGTTTCGCTCCAGCTAAAATCATTTATTCTTAATCCTCAAATAGAGGATTCAGATATTCCATTTGCTTTTTTCGGTTTCAGGAAGGTGCATGTGCAGGAAGTACGTAACCAACCGGATACCTGTCATTTGGCGGCACTTCCTGACAAAGCACTGGAACTCATTGCCCGGCAGTTGAGTTTTTCTGATTTCGTCAATTTCAGTGCGACGCATACACGCCATGTGTCGTGCCTCCGGTCAGATTCCCTGATTAAAGAAATTTTTGACCGCGATACATCCATGACATTGCTGCTTGTGGAAAGGGCGAACAACAAAGCGAAATGTTACCTGGGCTGCCAGCGATGGAATGATCAGCGGCTCACACCGGAGGCAGTGATCGAGGCTTTTCCGGATTGTCCACAAAGCAAGATGGGGATACTGCACTTCAAGGCAAAATGCTGCCTGAGAGGCACGCTGTTGGATGGTCGGCCGGTCACCCCGGAAGCAGTGGTTGAGGCTTTTCCGGACACTCCGGAAGGCCATCTGGCGCTGGCCCTCTTTAAAGTGGACTGTCGCAAGATGGAGTTGTCGCTGTATGGCCAGCCGGTCACCCGGGAAATGGTGGTGGAGGCTTTCCCGGATACTCCGGAAGGCCAGCTGGAGCTGGTGCACTACAAAGTAAAATGCTGCCTGAGAGAGGAGTCGCTTTATGGCCAGCCGGTCACCCCGGAAGAAGTGGTTGAGGCTTTCCCGAATACTCCGAAAGGCAAGGTGAGGAGAGCGGGCTTCATAGAGGGATGTTGCCTGAGGGGCCTGCCGTTGTATGGCGAGCCGGTGACACCGGATGCGGTGGTCAAGGCTTACACGGATTGTCCGGATGGCAAGATTATGATAGCGCGCTTCAAAGGGGAATGTTACCTGCATGGCCTGACGTTGAAGGCGGTTTGAGCAAGTTTGTAGTAGCGGTAGTGAGCAAACTTACACAACCGGCCTTCAAGTGAGGCGCGGGGCCGGATTACAGCGTTTTATGCCGCCACACTGTGCACTGGGCAACCGAATGCTGATATTTCCGGGCTGTTTCCCTGATCACAAACGGGAGATCGAGGGGGGGGCGTACCTCTTCAAAATGTTTGCTCAACGCTCTTTGCAGTCCGGTATAGGTGTCCAGGGCTTCACCATTTTCACGGATGCCTCCAAGCCAGTTCTGCCGGGGCGTATACTCTTCCAGCCAGGTATAGGGCGAAGTGATCACGAGGATGCCGCCGGGGCGTATGCGCTCATGGATCATGTCCAGAAATTGCGCGGGGTTATTCAGGCGATCAATCAGGTTACCGGCAAAAACAAGATCATAGTCGTTAAACATGGGTTTCAGGTTGCAGGCATCCCCCTGGGTAAAGCGGATACGGCTGGTATCGATATCATCCAGCCCCATCTCCGTGGTATCGGCAATAAAGTAATCACCCAGTTCGCCTTCTGTGGTCAGGTGGTAGCGTATTTTCCCCCGCTCCTGCAACTCGGCCGCCGCAGAAATGAATCGGGCAGAGAAGTCGATGCCGTCCACATGTTGAAACCAGCGGGCCAGTTCAAAGCTGGTGCGTCCCACTGAACAGCCCAGGTCCAGTGCCCGTGTTCGGGGTGTCTCGCCACTGACTTCATGGCAGAGGCGGGCACAGGCTTTGGGGTAGTTGGGTACATCAAAGTAAGACTCCCCAAAATGGAACGACAGATATTGGGCAACCAGGGCATCGCTCTCATAAGGGTTGCTGGAGGTATTGGTCATGGCACTGGACTCTACGTAACGGAAACCGGCATGCTGGAAGAAGTGGCGGCGAAAGGCGTAGCGGGATTCTTTAATAGCGTAGTTGCCGGTTGATATCCAGCAACCTCCTTTAATCAGGTTGTGTCGTCCATCAAAGGTCGGGGTTGAGAAATCATCGTAGCAGGGGTGGACACGGAAGCCTTCATAACCGTCAATGGGGGTGGTGGTCCATTGCCAGACATTCCCGATAATGTCATATAGTTCTCCGGTTCTGAAGTGGTCAACCGGGCAAGATGAAGACCAGTATTCGAGATTGATATTTCCGGGGGCTTTATCCCACCAGGGCTGGTCAGTACTGATGGTCTCCCTTAGGTGGTACCATTCGGCTTCACTGGGCAGCTGAATCTGTTTGCCGGTCACTTCTGACTTCCAGCGACAAAAGGCCTGGGCTTCATGACAGTTGACGTCTACCGGCCAGTTCCAGGGCATATCGATCTCTGCCAGCATGGTGCGGTAGCGATAACTGTCCCCATCGGGGATCCAGAATTCGGGGTGGCGCACTTTACCATCCGTGTTGCTGAACGTGTTCCAGGCCCAGCCTTCATCCGTCCACCAGCGTTCATTGTCATAACCACCGGCATCAATAAAGGCTTTAAACTCCTGATTGCTCACCAGGTATTCGCTGGCTTTGAAGGGGGCCACCTCAACCTCGCAGCGGCCATATTCATTGTCCCAGCCGTAGAGCGAAGCATCGTAATCTTTACCCAGGCGAAGTGATCCTCCGGGCATCTCAATCAGGCGGTTGTCCGGTGCTGACCCTGTGTCTGGACAGTGTTGCCAGTAACTGTGTGGCTTGACGCAGGCGATTGGCAGCTGGCGAATCAGTACTGATGAGGTTTCCAGGTGAATGCGTTCATGTTCAATGCCCATCAGAATGATCCAGGCCTGACTCTCCCAGTTGATGGGTATCTCCAGTGGCATGTTCCGGATAAAACCGGAAACCAGTGCCCTGACTTTACTGCGGTAGTCGCGGACCTGTTGCACGGTTGGCCATTGGTAATTGTTGTCGTCCAGATCATCCCAGGACATTTCATCCACACCAATGGCAACGGTGGACTCAATATAAGGGTCAACTCGTTCCGAGATCAGTTTTGCGGTTATCAGTTTGTTCACAAAAAAAGCGGCAGTGTGCCCGTAATAGAAAATCAACGGGTGACGAAGGGGTATTGCCTTTTTGTACCAGGCTTCCTGGCAGGCCAGGGTTGCAAACAGCAGCTCATATTGATCAAACGTCTGGTGGAAATAATTTAATAACTCCTGTCGTTTGTTCTCAGGGCTGCCGTCATTTAGAACTATAGTTCGTGTTATTTTTTTTGGATGATCGTCCGGGGTGACACTGTGGTCTATTTGACTCGCAGTATTCTCAGCCACGTTTCCTCTCCTGAATGTTGGTGTGTGGGGCGTTGAGCAATCAGTTAGCCGTCAGCAGAACCAGCACTAAACAGTATGGTGTGCTTCATTAAAGAGAAACAGCATATCCATGACTTATTGCTGTTAAACGATAGTGTACGGAGCAAATGAAATAGGTGATCATACTTCCTGATTTGTCTTGCTACTCCCTTCAGGCTCCCGGTACATGGTTTCAATGAGTTTGACGTGCACAATCTTCGTTCACGCTGAGCGGAGTCGAAGGGTGCTTGGCACGATCTATCAGAGTCCGAAGTTTTCGCCCTTCTTGCCGGTGTGGATAGTTTGCCTATACAAGATGCTGTCATTGCACAAGATGCCTGATGATAAATTGTGGGAGTATTGCTGCCTAGGAGCCTGTCCGAGAATAGCGCCCGTAGCGAGGATGGCAGAAAATTGAGGATAAAAAGTCGGAAATTTTTAGTGAATAGTGGTTCTATTTGCTAAAAATTTCCGACTTTTTAGACTAATTTGCTGCCACCGCAGTAGGGTAGTCTATTCTCGGACAGGCTCCTAGCAATCATCCAGATTTTATGTGGACAATGTTGTGGATAAGCCGTTAGGTGATCAGGGAGAGCATCAGGTCAGACAGCTTTACTGATATCGACTGTTTTTTGACCACTCTCGCAGCAGCTAACCCAGTCAGAAAAGGTGCTCTATATTCTTGCACAACAACTTTCCGAGGCTGCGTAACAAGTTGCCCGAAAATTTTTCCAATATCAAACAATTTTGGACAAGCTTTTTCTCTACCTCACTCCCGGGCAGGCTCAAGACCCCATTGAGCGAGAGAAAGCACTGCAGGCACTGGATCCCATACAAAGCGACAGCGGTGTAGTGATTCCCGATAACGTCATTATTGAGTTGATCGAAGCGGCCAGATCGGGCACCGCTGACTATGATGCCCTTCGCCAGCGAATGGACAAGGCCATCAGCAAAGTGATCCTGAGCCAGACCATGACCACGGATGATGGCAGCAGCCGCAGTCAGGCAGAAGTACATCAGGAGGTTCAGGAAGCAGTTATCAATTGGTTAGTTATTCTATTCGAAAGCATATGATTTAGTGCTTATGTATGAGGAACTATTCCTAGCATACCCTGTCCTATAAATCGAATATTTAATTTAAAGCGGTAAATTATGAATGTATCTAATTTAAGTAACGCTTCAAGCTTACCGCCTGCCTATGAAGCTGTTATGGCAGAGACATTAGGTCCAGAGGTTAGCCGATTTATTGAATCCAAAGGTGGATATGCCACGGAATTACAGAGCAAAAATTTGCTCGATTATTTGATCAAGGCACATAATGCTCGGCACAGTCAAAACTACTGCTTATCTCGCGGATCAGTGACTCAAGAGACTTCTTCTGGCAGTGTATCAGTTGCAGAGAAGACGCGACAGAAAATACAACAGAAATATCCAGATATGGATAGCAAAATTGCTGAAATTTCAAGTTGTATATCCCATGGTAGGGACGTGTTGAAAGAGGTTACACGAAGAAACTTGATCTTTTTGCGTAATCTTGTTGAAACATATGTTCAGCAGGAGTTAATTAACGTAAACAACAAATGTGACCGTTTTAAGGATCTTGATCCGTACGCTTCTAACGCATGTCTGAATGTTGATGATTATCGAGCAGCGGATAACCCAAAGAATGCAAAAGAACTATTAATGGATGATTTAGATATTCCTTCTTTTCGTTGCGGGGATAATCAGGCTAAAGCGAGAATAGAAGCCTTATTCAAAGCAGCTCTTGGTATCGAACTATCATAATTGGCCGCTTTTATCCTCCTTATCATTCACGAAGCTTGTTTTAAATGGCTGTGACCTGACTTAATCGCCGGGTCAACAATTTCAGTTATTCGAGTGCTGAAGCCGTTTTAATATTTACTTTTTGTCATAGTAAGCTGGGGCCAAGTCTTTCATTGTGCGGATATCTTTACTTATCACTAAAACGTCAATTGTTGTCCATAATGAAGGACCTGACCCTGATTTTTGACACTGGTTTTTTTTGATCTGTTCAAATTAACCAAGATAATCATAGATTACTCGACACTGTTATTAGCCCCTCACTTTTCATCAGCCAACCTGCGAAAGCCCCCATTATTAATTACCAAAAGCCGAAGCCCGGTAAACCCAGAGAGGTTGAGCCGCCAGAAGTCAGCCTGTAGGCACCGGACGCTACTTCCGAGGTTGATCTACCACTAACGATTTCAGAGATAGCATAAGTAGTGGGGTGAATGGAGCAAACATTACCGATGCTTGGCGATGGAGGAGAAGAGTACAGTCCTGGCTGTGACTGAACTGGTGCTGTGCGGATGGAACCAGTTCCCGAGTAAGGCGGAGGTGGTTCTGACAGGAACCGAACAGACTCTGTAGGGTTGCAACCAATTCCCGGGTAATGCGGAGGTTCAGCCGATAGTGGTTCCTGTTTATGTTGCTGCCCAACTGCAAGAGGGGCCAGTTCGGTGGAGGTGGTGATTTCTCGATCACGAAGCTTAATGTAATCGCAGTCATCGGAGCAGCAATTTACACAAAGACACACGGAGAAAGAAAAGCAAACGCCAACAGACAGGCCGCCGAAGACACCAATGACAGTGCTGGCAATTGTGCCTGCAGTATTATAGCCTACAACACCACCAATAGCAGCACCTCCACCGGCAGCCAACGGTGTAGTGATGCCACACGCAAAGCGATCTTGTTTAATTCGCTCACAATTAAGGGTGTAGTCACATAACCGGTGAGCCTCAGGTTCTGTTGTCACCGTAAAAGACCTAGCATGAGAGACATTCATATACCTTATTATCCTCAGATTATTTGTTACTTACGATCCATAATTTTTATTAGCAATAATTTTGGCTGCGGGCAGACAAAATATCTGACTTAATTATTCCCAAAAAGTTTCTTATGAATTACCACACTAAAAGATAATTTCCTGTGGCGAAAGATCAGGTTGTTTTTCTCGGAATTCTGAACAGAAGTTAATTGAAGCTTTGAAAAAAAACTGACCAATACATCATTATCAATTATGCCCGTGAGGTTTTCGGTCAGGAGCCCGGTGGCCATATCTCTCCTGCAGGTGCTTATCACAAACCATCGGATTCTTTTCTGGTCATTGATGTAGCCCCGGCAAAGTAAGTAGCTAACCATATGAAATCATATATTTCTGACTCCTTGTTCAGGCACTCTGCTTCGTTACAACTCCGGTCACATAGCTACGGCTATGCTCCCTCCGTTGTGCCTCGCATAGCACCTGCCCAAGTAGCCAGAAATATATGATTCCATATGGCCAGCTACTTATAATTGGGTATGGGTTTCCAGTGATCTATTATTTCAGGCAATGGCAGCCAGGGATGGCAATGTCCATCGCGGTTATGTGCTTGTCAGTGACACTCTGCCAAAATAACAACAGGAATAAAGTAAGTATTTGCGTTGCTGGGACTATTATGGCAGGTACAAAGTTTGCTATGATAGTGCGTTATTTCGCGGGCGGCTGTTTTACCCGTTATGCGGTAGCCTGTGGTCATTCTCCGGCTATTGTCATGGCCGGGATTGTTGCCGAACTCTCTCATCCTTTGCATGAAGGCGGGGGTACTTCATGGCTGTAGTTGCCAAAAAGTCATCCATGATTTTTTTCTCGGATCCAGCTGACCATTACTGTCACCGGGTTCGTATTGTGCTGGCAGAAAAGGGCGTTGCGGTTGACGTTCAGAATGTAAATCCGGAAAACCTTCCTCGGGAGCTTTCCGATCTGAACCCCTACAACAACGTTCCTACGCTGGTTGACCGGGAACTGGTTCTTTATGAACCAAACGTCATGATGGAATATCTGGACGAACGTTTCCCACATCCACCGCTGCTGCCGGTTTATCCAGTCAGCCGCGCCCAGAGCCGACTGATCATGCACCGCATTCAGAAAGACTGGTGTGTCCTGGTGGATACTATTCTGGATCCCAAAACCAAGGAGACACCTGCGGCCCGTGCTCGTAAAGAGTTGCGGGAGAGTCTGTTGGCGGTTGAGCCTGTTTTTGCTGAAATGCCGTTCTTCATGAGCGAAGAGTTTACCCTGGTGGACTGCTGTGTGGCACCGATTCTCTGGCGTCTGCCGTTGCTGGGTGTTGAGCTGCCGAAACAGGGTAAGTCTATTCTGGACTATGCTGAGCGTTTATTTGAGCGTGAGTCGTTCCAGGAAAGCCTTTCTGAAATCGAAAAGGAAATGCGTGAGTAACCTGGCTGGCGGCGTGAAGTGTTTGTCCGGAGGCTGTTATGACAATGACCAGTAGCCGTTCGTATATTGCCAGAGCACTGTATGAATGGATTCTTGATAATGATTGCACACCCTATATTCTGGTGGATGCCTATCGCCGTGGCGTTGAGGTGCCCCAGGAGTTCGTCAAGGATGGTCAGATCGTTCTGAACATCTCGCCAACCGCGGTACGGGCTCTGAATATTGGTAATGATTACATCATGTTTGACGGCCGTTTCGGTGGTCGCGCCCTGACGATTACCGTACCTGTTTCGGCATTGATGGCTATTTATGCCCAGGAGAATGGTCAGGGAATGGTCTTTGAGGCGGAACCCATTGAGGAAGAGGTGGAAGAGATTCAGGCAGAAGTGCCGGATGATGAGCCTCCTCAACCACCGAAAAAGCCGGGGCGTTCTCATTTAAAAGTGGTTAAGTAGCCCGTTTCTGATCCAAAGAGCCGCTATGCGGCTCTTTGTCATGATGCTCCGATTAGCCTTTGTACAAAATTTCTCTGTTGCGGCCTAAGCAGGCGACCTTTGAAATTTTCCATCGCCTGGGCAAGCGTTTCCATTTTGTTGCGGATTTCAGTGATGGAATTTTCGGGCAGGGTTTCTTCCGGGGCTGCATTAAGACTTTTCGCACCAGATGGCCTGTTTTTCGAGGCGTCATAGCCGGTGGCTGGCAAACCGGGCTGACCTGAAATTGATTTCCTGGCCATTACTTCCTTGATAAGCGCCAGCAGTTGCCTTCGGCAGTTAAGGAGCTCTATCAGATTTTCACTGGCTGTTTTTATATTGGATACAAAGCAGGTAATACGATCCTGTGCCTGGATAATCAGTTCAAGGTCACATTTGATCAGTGATAAATCCTGTGTTTCCTGATCACTGTCGAAGGTGAATAGTTGCAGTACATCGATGATCTCTTTTTGTAGCGTAAACGCATCTTGCAGTATTTGTTGATGTGTTGAGAATAATGTTGCCAGTTCAAAGACTTTATCACTGAGATTCCGTATCGGCTGTTTTTGTACAGTGATTTTTGTATTTTTATCGATTTTTGACCGCTCTTTTTGTCTGGCCAGATCGGCTTCCACTTTTTTCAGATAGTCAGTGGAGCACACTAAAATACCCCGGCTTCTCTGCATACCCTGAAGTACGACATCAAAAAATTGCTTAATCAGTATCTCGGATCGTAACGACTTTATCTGAACAATCAATAGTGAGTCGTCCGGCGGGTTATTAAGCATCTCCAATACAAGGGTATTGGCCTGTGATAGCTGACCACTCCCAAAATGTCGCCATGCCATGTTCAGTGAATCCTGTGAGCCAATTTCGATGTCCAGAGAAGCGATGTCTTCATCAACGTGATCACTACTGGCACTGCAGGGTGGTTGATGATTTTCCCCTGAGGTGGATTCTTCGCTGTCAGATTCATCGGGTTCCACAGTGTTTTGGTTCTTTTGTCCTGAGGCTATTGTTGACAGTTTGCGATTGATAATGGATTCTAATTTTTTCTGTTCCCTGGCATTATTTTCCTGCTCTTCTTTGATTAAAATATTCCAATACTTTTCTGCTTTGGCATTTTTAATCTCCAGCTCCTGACTGGTCATTTTTTTGAGTCTTTCTAATTGGGGTGACCAGATGGACTGGTAAAAATTGATTTGCTCGGTTGAATTAAATTTTTTCAATATTTTTTCAACATTTTGGTAGAGAATCAGTTGATCCTCTTGATCATAACTATCGTCTTGTTTTGCAGTTAAGTACTGAATTTTCAGCAATATTGTATCAATAAGAGGGTTAAACTGTGTGATGAATTCATAGTCTCTCAAGTCCAGTGTAATGATCAGCTCCAGTGTCTCCAGCAGATTGCTTTCATCGTGGCAATGGGCTATCCACTGTTTGATCAGAGCTTGTATGGGGGCGACATTTCTATCGCTTATAAAGTTTGCAACAAGGCGCTTACAGGAAACCAATATCAATACCATGTTTTTTAAGAATTGTTCTGATATATCGGCGTGCTGTAATGGGTCCAGCAATTCGATGAAGTTGGCTACCAGTTTTTCCAGCTTATGATGTTCTTTGACGGTAATGTATTCTGTTGACTCTTTGGTAAGCAGGGTATTGTGAAATTCTACTAATTTCTGCGTCACCTCCTGTTCAAACAGTAGCTCTTCTTTAATATGAGCCAGTGCAGCAAAACCGAACAGCGTGTTGTAGGTTAACATGGCTTCTTGCATTTTGGTTTTTTCCAGAAAATTGTTTTTTGCCCTGTTTTTGGAGGCGTTTTCGAGTTCGCGGGTAATGATGGGGATATCCCGGGTGGCCAGTTCAATGCTCTGGTCAAGTAACAGAATGGCCCGGACATAAATATTGGTAGCGTTTCTTGCTTTTCTGGGATTGGCATCCTGATATAACTTAATAAAGTCAGCTGACAAAGTGTCAACACGTTGTTTCAGGGTTCGAACAATCTCTACCGCTTTTCTGGTTTGTTTTTTTGCTTCCAGTTTCTCGCTGATTTTGTACTTTGCCTGCAATACCGGGTCTGGACACTGGGTTTTATTACCACTGGCAGAGCTGGCCAGTCTGTATTCCTTACTGTTTCTGGCGACGAGAGAGGTTGTGTCTGTCGTATCGGGTTTTTGCCTGGCATTGTGGGTCGGGAGTTCCTGAATGGGGCTGCCATGATCAAACAGGAATTTTGTCTGGTGATCCATTAACGACTTAAACGTCTCAAAAGACTCAGGCAGTGTATGCCCCATCAGTGTGGCTGTTTTGCTGTAGGCGTAGGTAAACCAGCTGTGAGTCCATAGTGTTTCGGTAGCTCGTTGAGCCTTGATGGCATAGAGCAATGTTTTCAGGCTGGCAGTCTCAAGGCGGTATCGGATAAGATCAAAATGAGGCATCCAGCTATGGAGAAAAGGCGCTTCTGTCTGCAGGTTGCACTGCGGATCAATACGGGAAATCAGGCGAATGGTCATATAAATAGCCGATAGTCCCGCCGCCTCTTCATAATGACTGATATCAGCCCCGTTATCAGTGGCCATTATGTAGGCAATGGCTGATTTTAAAAAGAACGTCAGGGACCGTGGAGTGTCACCTCGGTGGAGGGATATATGGCCCTTGAATGCACAGTTCAGCATTGCCGAGCGTATTGTGGTGATGTCGGTTTTAGCTGATTCAGGGGAATCACTGATTAACTGTGTCGGGGTTAATAAGCTATTGATCTCTTCATTTACCGGAAAATGCAGATCAATCTCTTGCCAGTCAGCGGCAGAAAAATTCTTTTTTTCTATATAATGCCCAGCATTGTGAATATGTTGGGGAATAATGGTCCTGTAATCAGGGTAGATCTCGTCGAACTCGGCAGGAAGAGTGAAGCGCAGCTTATGATATGTCTGGTTGCAGAAAGTCGGGTAGAGTGGCTGCATGGCAAGATTGAATGCTTCAGGAGATCCGGTCCGGGCCGCCAGAATCGCCAGTACAACGGGGGCTTGTATGTGCCATGCACGGTTGACGGTATGCAGGTCCCTGAGTATTTCAGTCATGAATATCGGGTTGTTCGCGTCACAGTGATGAATGATCTTATGCAGTGCCAGAAACAGTATGGATTCTATGTGATTTAACCGCTTTCCTGTTTCCAGTGCTAACAGTGTCGTATCCGAAAAGGCTCTCATGTCAACGGTTATCGGATTCGTCTGGTCGGGTTCCTGAATAACCTTTAACACCTCATCAAATAAACTGTCGCCCAGGTTGTCCAGTTTTTTCTTACTCAGGCTATTACTGGTTTTCGGGTTGGATATTATGGTTAACACGATCTGAATTTTTTTCTTGATGCGTTCCTCCCGGTCTGACGCTGTGGTCTCTGCCGGATTCGCTGGTTCGGCTGCTGTTTCTTTTGATGGCGTTTCTATTTCTGCAACACTGCTTACTGGTCTTTCCGGGGGTAGGCTTTCGGTTTGCTGTTCGACAACATCTAAGCTTGGGTGTATAGAGCCCAATGTCTCTTCAGTGATAGCTTGCTGATGAGCCGGTGGTTGACTGGCGTGATGTGGTGGCTGTTTACACTCAGTTTCTTTAACCCGGAAAGGCATAATAAGATAATGTTCAGCCAGCATATAGGGTCTGAAAACGTTAATCAGCCCTGGCGATGGTGAGGCTGAATAATAATGGTCTCCTCCGGAGTGAGCAATAAATAATAAACTGGTTATTCTTGCATCATTCGCGTCGCTATTAAACAGTGCTGGCTGTTTAGCCCTTAGTGTTTTAATCAGATTTGGCGTTAATTGATTGGCTTCATGAATACTGTGCTTATGTTTCTCAATATTTTGTTTTTTGGGATTGACTTTCAGTAAGATAATGGTTGTCCCGGTGACAATAGCCATTATGTGCAATAGAGAACTCCATCCGTAGTGGGCGGTATCATTGGGATTAGCTGCCGGATCGGCAATGAGTCGGCTCTTCAGCAGGTCATGGATGGATTTGCCCGGCTCCGGAAGGATCAGAGTATTCAGTTCCTCGTACTCAGGGGCGCTCAATCCGGCGTTGAGTGCAAAGCCTATCCAGCAGTGGATTATATGCCTTACCATGTCAGGACGGATAACAACCTGCTCATGCGCAGTATTGTGGAGCGAGGTGCCCAGCAGAACATTATAGGTTTTCAGGAAGTTGGTTGCTGCTGCTCTGTTTTTATTCAGTCCACTGGCCAGGGACGCGTAAAAACAATTGCCATCTTTTGCCGTATTTTCCAGATCAAAATCATTTCTCAGTAAAATCATCAGTTCATTGAATGAGTAGGCCGTTTCATGCCTGCATTTATCGGAAGAAAGAATATTGATCAACGCCCTTTTTTCCTGGGATCTGGAATGTTTTAGCTGATAGGGTGAATCAAAAAAGCTGTGATATAGCTGATCAGCAGAGTAGATGTTCCTGATTAAAGTAATTGCTTCAACAAACCCACTATTCAGTGCCTTAAAGGGTTCTGACTTATGTAAACCCGGATTTTTTGGGTGATAGTAAAGGGTGAAAACGTGCTTCTCTATTTTTGAAAGAGTTATTGCGCTATTGAGTATGACTCTCAGTCTTTGATTGTCTTCTGTCGTTGTGATTAAATTGTCATGAAGTTTTGTCAACGACAAAAGGTCGAGAGCCAGATAACCCATTGTCGACAAAACAGGAATAGTACCTTTGTACTCTGTGCTTATATGGGTGGGGATTTTGATGACATAATCATCCCGGGTGAGGTCCAGTTGTTTCATCCATGTGGTTTTAACCGAGCATTCAATTTTGATCCAGGGTTTTCCGGTATGAAACAGGGTTAACTGCCCTGATAAAGGTGATAGCTCAGCATTATACGGTTGGTTACCAACAAGACGGAGGTTCGGGCTACAGTCTTTCCAGGGGAAATCTTCGCTAAACACAATTTGTTGCAGTCTTCGATTGAGTTGAATAAGCAGATTGTTGGTGGTTTTTTCATCATTCAACAGTATATCAATATCATTCACATTTTCATTGATACAAGTGTGTAGCAGGTCAATACCACAGGAACCAAAAATAACCAGTTGCTCCGGATGATCACAGTGAAAGTACATGATTTCCGTCAGCACTTCAAAGAAGATAGTCCGCTTGGTTGCTGCCAGAGAGGGTTGTGTTATTTTTGCCGCACTGGCTAACGGCAGGTCTTTTTGCGCGATTTCCGGGGGAGGGCTCGATGCTGCTCCATGCTCAGAAGTTGCTTGAACGGGTGAAGCAGGGTTTATTTCTTCGATTTTATAGCCGCTTAGCGGTTTTTCCAGCGAAGTATTTAACGGTGGCGTCTGATGATTTAATTGTGTCTCAACAGTATCGGTGCGAGCAGTACCGCTGGTGTTGACCCCGGTTAATAACGTTGCTGTTGACGCTGCATTATTTGACCCATTTGATACCTGCATTGTGAGACCTTGCCAACTTTACTTATTTAAAATACCTGAAAGGTCTAATCATAGCAGTGCAGGAAGGGGTAGTGACGAACTGGCAAGATTGGTAAAAAATAAACCCGGATGTTGAAACTCTCTGTTAAAGTTCTCAGTGCAATTGTCCAAAGCAGAATAGGAAGAAAAATGAAGCTTGCAATTATCAGTGGCAGTCATCGATTGGAATCCCAGAGTGAGCGGATCAGTCAGGTTTTGGCGAACCGTGTGCTTGAGCTTTCTCTGTTTGACTCGGTTGAGATTTTATCGCTGGCGGGCAACCCGCTTCCCCATTGGGATGAGTCTATCTGGCGTGGTGATGAGCAGTGGCAGGCCAGACTGGCACCCTGGAAACAAAAATTGCAAGAGGCGGATGCGCTGATTGTCGTGGCACCGGAGTGGAGCGGCATGGTACCGGCCGGGTTGAAGAACTTTTTTCTTCTCTTTGGTACCGCTGAGCTGGGCCATAAACCCGCATTGATTACTGCGGTTTCTGCCGGGCAGGGTGGGGCCTATCCTGTGGTGGAACTTCGTACCAGTAGTTACAAAAATTGCCGTATCTGTTATCTGCCTGATCATGTGATTGTCCGTCATGTCGGGCAGGTGTTCACTGGAGAGGATCCTGAAGGGGACAAACATTTGCAGGATCGGGTGGATTACTGCCTTAAACTGTTGAAGGCGTATTCAGCAGGGTTACAGCACGTCAGAGACAGTGGGGTTGTTGATCACAAGACATTCCGCAATGGCATGTAGCTGTGATGATATGCGGGAGACTGTTTTCGACAGCCTCCCGGTTCCCGCATTGCCTCACCATAGAATTCAATGGTTATCTCCCGCCTTGTTCAATTTCCTTTTGTTATAGAACTATTTAAGTCAACTTGTAGTCCATCATCGGGTCTGGGGTTGATCGGTGGTTGCTGTTTTTCATTTTTCTACAAAGGCATCTAAAGCCGATTATCAGGCCCTTTACCAGTCCGCCACATATCAATTCATCAGTTGAAGAGGTGCTCAAATGTCTGTTGGCAATGCTTCCCTGGCTCCCTTGCCCAATGTCTCATTTCCTGTCAGTGCTGAGGTACCGGGATCACCGGACGTTGGAACATTTCAATCCAAGTCTGTCGATTCAATCGACTCGAACTTGCCTCTGACCGAAGGGGATGTGGGTAAGGCAAGGATTTTATCTGAGATAGAAAAAGACGGCGGTAAATCAATACACGACAGATTACTGAAAAAGCTCCACCTGGATGCCACAGGCCCTGACAGTGACACCGTGGGTGAGCATGTTCGGGAGCGGCGCAGTGCTGATACCGGGCAACAGGATGTCTCACGCAGGTTGACTTCGGTTCCTGTCATTATTGATCCGCAAAGACCGCTGGGGCCTGAAGATCTTACGGCGGATGATTCGTACATGCGGGTAGGTGGCAGCAGGAAGCCGGATAGCTTAGAGGTCAAGATTGATCGGGATAACGAGGTTGTATTTCGAATGAAGCATCATGACTCTCACGGTAATGCCACGGTATCAGCAGATAACGATATTGGTGTCAGTCCCTGCTTTGTGCCCCGGGGGGAGGACGTCACTAATCCTGATCTGGGCAGGGCCATGGGGGTATTCCATGATCAGTATCAGTGCAGTAATCATTTGTCCTCATACGGTGAGCTGTCCCTTAAACTGCAAACCGGTGACGAACCCGTTGAGGGAACGCTGTTTTCGCTGGAGGAGACCGTTGATTCCAGGCTTTATAAGAGCGCTGATGGCTATCTGTCACACCTGACACCGGATGCGTCGGTGGCAACCTATGAAGCATTGAAAACAGAAGGGGTGACATGGGAAACAGGCAGTGTATCTCCCATTGCCCTGAGGGTCATGAGTCATGACGGTAAAAACTACCTGACGCTGCAGGCCAGCGCCTACTATGAGCAGTTTAATACCGGGAATCAGGAGTGCATGCCCTCATTTGCAGGGGCGGCCACCTCGCTCAATCAGGCGAAATGTTGTGATGGCGTTCAGGATGGTAAGTATCTTGCCGTGATGCCTCTGCCTGAAGGCTGGTTTGAAATTAAGTATCAGGTTCAAAAGAGTGTGTTTTCAACCACCGGGGGGGCATCTGGCGGGGAGGTGAAACTGTGGGTGGACGGTGAGTTAAAAGCAAGCGCCTTTTGTCGTAACGGTAATAATAACCAGTTGGTTTTTGGGGGGGGGGATCTGCGCCCCAAATTTGGCTTGTTTGATGTGTCGGCCAAAGAGCTGACGGCCAAATTCAAAAAAACCTCGTTTTCTGACTCCTTCCAGAGTAAGAGTGCTTATGAAGATAAATGGGCAAATTATGCAGGTCATCCACATGTCAAAGGCCAGTGTGACAGACCGGTTGGAGGGGCCGATGATGATTCAAGAAACCCATACTGCTAGTTGGAGGTTGGCTTAACCTGAACAACATTCGGGTTGTTGGCCGGGGGCTACCACCCATGGCCCTTGCCGATTGGTCTAAAAATTTCCGATTTTTTATCCTCAATTTTCTGCCATCCCCGCTAAGGGCGCTTTTCTACACCAGACCAGACAATGAGGTGATCTATGGAATCAATTAGCAGGTTTTTTGGATTGTCCTCCTATCAGCGATTTGATCAACCCGGTTCTGCCAATTCCAGAGCAAGCTTTGCCAATCCCTACAATGAGCCCGAACCACTGGCGGCCTGCAGGGTCGGTGATCTCGGCCGTCTGGATAGGGAACTGCAAAAGCACAGATCTATTGTTTACCAGGATTACCGATCCAAAAAATCCGGGGATATCGTTTCCTTGCTGGTTATTGCAGTTGCTGGAAGTCATGTTGAGCTGGCTCGACTACTGATCGGTCAAGGGGCTTATGTTGACTATGTCACTAAAGATGGGTTCACGCCGCTCAGATATGCTGTGCAAGCAGGTCATGTTGAGCTGGCCCAGCTGCTGATCGGCAAAGGGGCTTGTGTTAACCAGGCTGGTAACAAAGGGTACACGCCGCTCTATGATGCTGCGACAAAAGGGTATGTTGAGCTGTCCCGTCTGCTGATCCACGAAGGGGCTGATGTTAACCTGAAAACTAAAAAGGGGTACACACCACTCTCTACTGCTACGGAAAAAGGGCATGTTGAGCTGATCCGGCTGCTGATCGACAAAGGGGCTGATGTTAACGTGGCTACTTATAAGGGGACTACGCCGCTCTATTTTGCAGTTAAGGAGGATAATGATGAGGTGGCCCGGCTACTGATTAGCAAGGGGGCTAATGTTAACCTGAAAACTAAAAAGGGGTTCACACCACTCTCTCATGCTGCGGAAAAAGGGTATGTTGGGCTGATCCGGCTGCTGATCGACGAAGGGGCTGAAGTTAACGTGGCTACTTATAAGGAGACTACGCCGCTCTATTTTGCAGTTCAGGAGGATAATGATGAGGTGGCCCGGCTACTGATTAGCAAGGGGGCTAAAGTTAACCTGGCTACTGAAGACGGGTCCACGCCGCTCTCTTATGCTGCGGAAAAAGGGTATGTTGGGCTGACCCGGTTGCTGATCAACAAAGGGGCTGATGTTAACCTGGCTACTAAAAAGGGGGCCACGCCGCTCTTTTATGCAGCTCAGAATGGTAATAATGAGATTGTCAGACTCTTATTAGCTAATGGAGCAGACCCAGAGAAAAAATTGAAAATATTGAACTTGGGGCGTTATTCTTTCACCAAGGCACCTCTTAGTGCCGCCCTGGTCAATCGCGGAGACAAAGAAACTGTGAAAATGATAAAAAAAGCCATAAGAGAAAGAAAAATCCATTCATCCAGTGAATGCTCATCATTGCGTGCTGGTCAAAATGCTTCTTACGGTGCAATTCGATAAGCGGGTATCAGTTGTGTTGACCGGCTTCCAGCTCATCAAAAAAACCTAAGTAGCTAACCATATGAAATCATATATTTCTGACTCCTTGTTCAGGCACTCTGCTTCGTTACAACTGCGGTCACATAGCTATGGCTATGCTCCCTCCGTTGTGCCTCGCATAGCACCTGCCCAAGTAGCCAGAAATATATGATTTCATATGGCCAGCTACTTACCAATCGAAAGTTCGATGGGTATTTCTCTATGCTGATTATTGAACGTACTCAAACACCTTTACGACTCGTGAGACTCCGTAGGTATTGGCGGCAATCGATACGGCCTCCTGTGCCATTTTGGGAGTAATGAGTCCCATCAGATAAACCGTTCCCTGTTCTGTATTGATTTTGATTCTGTCAGCGACAACGGCTTCATTGGTCACCATTGAGGTTTTGATTTTGGTGGTTAACCAGCTGTCGTTACTTTGCACCAGGATATCGGCGTTCGGGCCAATTTCCAGCTCATTGTAGACTTGACGGACCTTTTCCACCCTCTGTGCAGTCTGACCAGCCAGCCTTTTCAGGTTTGCGTTGGGAACCTGGCCAATAAGCAAGACAGTACCGTTAAAGCTGATCACCTTGACTCTTGACCCTCTCAGGGCCGGATCTGCCTTGTTAATGTTCACAGCGGTGACGGTTTCAATGGTCTGGTCATCTACCCAGGACCCCCAGGTCCGTTTGCTGTTATCAATGTTGACAGGCTCTTCGTTAACGGAGTCAATCAGCGCGGCGCAACCACTTAACAAGGTCAGTAATCCGGTGAGCAGACAGGTGGAGAGCGCAATGCCGATAGGTTTCATGATGACCCTCATGCATAGTGAAAAATTAAGGTTTGCCAGGTTATTCAGCGGAAAACAGGAACTCATCAATCAGATCGCACAGGCAATGAATAACCAGGGTATGCACTTCCTGTATGCGCTGTGGGCTTATGTCGGGCACCCTGATTTCCACCTCTTCCGGGTGGAGCAGGCGCGCCATGTCGCCACCGTCTTTGCCGGTCAGGGCGATCACCTGAATGTTCCTGTCATGGGCGGCCTGTATGGCCTGAACCATATTGGGGCAGTTGCCGTGGGCTGAGATGGCCAGCAGTATGTCACCTTCATGACCCAGTGCCCGTATCTGTTTAGAGAACACTTCGTTGTAACTGGAATCGTTAGCGATGGAGCTCATGGTCAGGCTGTCTGCGCAAAGTGACAGGGCTGGCAGGGCAGGGCGTTCACGATCAAACCGGTTAAGCAGCTCAGAAACAAAGTGCTGGGCATCGCCGGCTGCGCCGCCATTGCCACAGGCCATGATTTTTCCCTCGTTCAGCAGAGATTGAACCATCAGCTCTGCGGCGTCGGCAATGAGCGGAGGGAGCGTATCGGCCGAGCGGATTTTGGCGTCGATGCTGTCGGAAAAGTGTTGCGTTATACGTTCATGCATGCCTGAAACCTTGAAATGAAAACCATCCGGTTTTCTTTCTTCTGAAGTCGCTCTTCTGAACAGCGATCAGAAGATTTCTCTGCTTCTAAGATCATTTCTTAAAAAGCACTTTTAATCCATTTTAAGCTGTTTTGCCCTGTGCCGTCATGATTGTCAATGGATATTGCATCAAATCGACAGATCCTGTGGCTGTGCTGGCGGTATTTTTGCAAATAAACGGCGGCGGTCTTGCGAATTTTCTGTTGCTTGGTTCGGTCAATTGAGCTGGCGGCATTACCGAATTGGACATGGCTTCGGGAGCGAACTTCGACAAAAACCAGGGTGGCATGGTCCAGCATAATCAAATCCACTTCACCGGCTTTGCAGGCAAAATTTCTATGCAAAAGGGTCAGTCCCTGCTGCTGCAAAAACAACAGGGCGCTTTTTTCTGCCTCGGCACCCTTTCTGCTACTAAGGTTGAGCTTCCAGGGCATAGAGGGCGGAAGTAGTGGTGGTTGCTGGTTTGGTCACTCTGTTTTTCACAGAGGTGACACGTTCCGGGGTTTTGGGCTTCACGATAGGGAGTGGCGTGAGTCGGCCATTCCTGAATATTTGCCACGAGAGTTCACGACGGACTTTTCCACTCGGAGCAATACTCAATGATCCGGTCATTCCCGGCAGTTGGCTGCCTTGCAGGTTTGCCAGTTGCTGGAGTCTTGGGTAGAGCCTGTAGGCATCGGCACCCAGCGCGTAAAGTGTGCCCAGTTGGCCTTTGGATTGTTGCCACAGGGTATTGATCTGTTGTTCCAGCGGGTCTGGTGTTCCGGGAATTAACCACGGCATGACAGGAACCCGAATCCCGTCCATATCCTGATCCTGACTGGTATTGGTAATGCCTGAAAATGCGCTGGATGTTGCATAGACCGGAACATTGCGCGCGTATTGATAGGCCAGGGCAGGTTTGATCTGTCTTGCTTCCTGGGGGCTGGCACCAATAAAGACCATGTCCACGTCCTGGCGTCGACGAGCCTGGAATCCCAGCTCTTCACCCAGAACACGGTTCAGCTGTCTGGCTCTCGCTTCGCTTTGATCGGTGTGCAACAGGCTGCCAGCCAGGGTACTGAACTGGGTTTGCGGGTCAAATTCGCCGGAGCCGACAACTTTACCGCCGAGCTCTGCCCATCGGGCCGTAAAAGTGGCGTTGATTTTCTTGCCCCACTCGGTGTTCGGCGTAATGATAATGGCCGTCATGTGTCCATCCAGTTTGCCTCGTTCAGCGGCCATAATGGCTTCATCTTCTGCCGAGAGCCCGAATTGGTAGAGACCCGCACGATACCCGGCCGGTGTTGCCGAGGTGCCATCAACGGACAGCGGGTCGGCTGCGTCCTCAATATAGTTCAGCGCCAGAACCGGGATACGGTTGGTAACATCACTGTTGATCGCTTTTACCCGGCTTTTACTCAGAGGGCCAATAATCAGCTGTGCTCCCTCCTCAATGGCCCGGGTGGCGAGATCGTTGATATCGGTGTCCTGGGTATTATAAAACTGAAGTTCCGGGAGAGGTTCTCCGGACCCCATGGCTTTATAGTGAGAGGCCAGCAGGCCGTCTCTAAGGGCTTCACCGACCTTGCTCAGCCTTCCGGACAGGGGCAATAGAAGAGCGATTTTGTCAGGACGCCTGGTTGAGCTGCTCTTCAGGGTTTCAAAGTCCCCGGGCAGATACTTGTGCGCCGGATGGGATGACCAGTCCCGCTTCCACTGTTCAAGTCCGGCCAGTTGCTGATCCAGGCTGCGACCGGTTTGATAGATTATGGCCAGGGCCAACCAACCTTTCAGTTTTTGTGACTTTTCCTGTTGATACAGGCTGTCGAGCCGCTCTGCCGGGACATGCAGGAGTGTCTGCCAGAAACTGTCGTAATGGGGTTCACGTTCTGCTTCTGTCAGGTAGGGGCCAGCCAGCAGCCACTCATCCAGGGAAGCCTGATATTCACCAAACCTGGCATAGGCCAGTGCTTTCAGAGTATGCGCCCGGGCATTAATGGCAGTGCTGTTACTGACAATAACCGCCTCGCGATCAAGCCACTCAAACACCGCCCAGTCCTGACTGTTGATCTGGGCAATTTGAGCCTGCTGAACCGCCAGTTCCGCCTGGATTGGCTTGGGCAGTTGCTGGTACGGCATTTGATCCAGAATCTGCTGTGTGCGGGTCGGTTCCTTACTCATAAGCTCTCTGGTGATGGCAAGCGTCCGGGTAGCTCGCTCCGGGTAACTGAGTCGCGCTGCCTCGGCCAGCTGCTGGTCGATGCTTTTGATCGATTTTGCGATTGGCACAAGTGGGCTTTTGGGCTGTGATGAGCAGGCAGTCATCAGTGCAGGAATCAGCGCAGCGATAGCAATGGCTGCCAGCTTTCGGGGCAGGCTGTTACTCAGAGCGGTTGTATAAGTCATCATTTGCAGTCGTGGGCCAGGGGGGCTTTATTAGTAGCTTCGATTGTACACAGGCCATGGAATCGACACTATAGGTTATGGCTATTGTTGGTTCGAATTTATTTAACGTGAGTTCGACGCTCAGAAAGCCATCGGTACACGTTCTGTTAGTGTAGAAACATCAATATGATGCTGTCAGCCCCTTTGGCTTCATGTTCTTTCTCACTTTCGTTACCAGATTTAAGCCTTTCTCTTTCAACCAAGCCACTAACTTTTCTGAAATATAATCCTTATACCCATAGAGCCAGCCGGTTAAATCTTCAATGAGATCTGGTACTGGCTTTCGGTTGTCTGTGTTAGCCGTAGTCAAACAGAAAGTGGGATATGGAACTCGAATTACCGGATGGCGTGATCCTCCACATGCGACGCTGATCATGTTTTTCCCGGAATCACAGGTACTGCATCTGGAGTAAGCGCCTGGAGCAAGGGCAGTTCCATTCTCATCCTGATCATGTCGCCAGGCAGTTACTCGCATTAACGGATCTTAAAATGATTATTGATGGCATTGATACCCGCTCAGTCCGTTACCACAAGCGTTATGTAAAATCTGATATATCGGCCAGCAAACATTCTGAATAGTGTCTACAGTCAAACGCTATGACTCTTTTGGAAAAAGCACCTGTGCCTGCCACTCAGCTTTCTCACCTGCAACAGCTCCAGGCGTTGTTGCATGAACAGAGATCTGTCGCTGAGTTCCTGAAACAGGAAAACGCATCTCTCAAACATCAGCTGGACTGGTTTAAACAACAGTTGTTTGATGAAAAGTCTGAAAAACGGTTGATCGACAATCCGAATCAATTTGCATTTGGCGAGATCCTCCAGGGCGTTGGATCTGAGCAGCCACCAGAAATGGAAACCATTACCTGCGAGCGCAGAAAAAAATATCGACCTGATGGCTGTGTCACTGACCAGGGGTTACGCTTCACAGAAGGCGTACCGGTTGAACTGATTCATATCCCTGCACCTGAAATGCAGGGTAAAAATGCTGACCAGTATGAAACCATTGATTACAAATACACTCACCGTCTGGCGCAGAGGCCAGGCAGTTACGTCATCCTGAAATACCAGCGAGATGTCGTTCGCCACAAGGCAGACCAAACCCTGAGCACGGCAGCAGCACCCTCCGGCCTGTTTGATCGTAGCTTTGCCGATGTAAGTTTTATTGCTGGCACGCTGGTTGAGAAATATCGTTACCATCTGCCTCACCTAAAAGAAATTGAAGGTGTGTTACTTACCAACTGCTTATGAGAGATAACATGGATATTCTTCGGACAGGTTTGAATACAATGTCAATGGGCGATCATATGCCTGTAAACTCTCCCCAAAGTGATAAGGGCTCAAATGCAGGCGAGGGTATATCTATTCCAGAGATGCAACAAAATGCGGAGTCGTCTTTTCTGAAGTCTCGCACAATTGTTAGCGTAAATTGTGAAAATAAAGTTGAACAGCCATTAAAAACGATGGCTGAAGGCAGCCGCAAAGAGGAAGATACTCTAGAGAGGGTACACTCACCCGCTTCATATTATTCGTTAGCCTCCTGCCCTTATCCATTTATCAAGGAGAATGCCATATCTGGATATTGTTTTGACATAGATGGTGTTCAGTATGAAAGCTTAGAGCAAGAAAAAGCTTTTCCCCTTTTAACTGAATCAGCGATCATTGGCGACATTCCTGAAAAGAATAAGACTTTGTATCAACAATGTTTTGAGTCCAGGATTGTACAAATATTGCAAAAAGGTGTTGCAGGTTGTATCTCATACAGGCAAACGGACAAAATACGTAATTGGTGGGGATCTGGTGAGGTAACTCTTGGAGCGAGTTGTCATATGCTAGCTAATTATTTGGCATTCGGGATAAATTATTACGACGATATCGATCGTACCCATGCACAATGGGAGGACTGGTATATGTCTTTGCCAGAGGCAAAAACACTCCCCTTCGACCCGGCAAGCCCCCTAAAGGGCGATATTGTCCAGTTTTGTGAAACCTCTGTTGATGGCGTTGTTAAACCAATACACTCTCAATTTTATCTCGGGAACTCGTTGTATATATCTGCATTTGGTTGTCTGTCAAATATAGCGATTCATAAGCTCGAGGAAAGTATCAGTAGATATAGTGAACAATTCAACACGATTCGCATTGTCAGAAGAGATAAAACAGAGATCGATCCAGTCCCTGAGTGGATTAACTGTCCTCAATCTGACTCATTTTTTCCTTTGATAGCCAGGTTTGTCGAAAGATAGAGTCATATATGGTCTGCCACGCATTGCAAGGAAATGTTTCACATATTCCCTGATCTGTCGTTCACTCAGGTTGTTATGCAGTGGTAGCAATTCCTCACGGGCCAGATAAATTTTACCCAGTTCCGTACGAAGTTCCGGGTAATCTACCCACCCTGTGGTTAAAGTCCTGTTCAAGCTGGAGCCTCTGTTGGCGTCTCGCAATAAGCCTCTATATCGTTCCAGTATTGCTTTTCTATCCAGTCACGGGCGGCTCGCTCCCTGTTATTGGCAGGAATCAGTTTTGCCTGAGGCCGACAGGCATGGAACCAGCACAGAGAGTGTTCAAATAGCGTGTCGAACTGACGGTTATTAATCTGTGATCACAATGCATACCCAGCGGGGCCGGTGGTTAATCATGTCCCGGATGGCTCCCGGAGGGGGATCGATCAGGTTAAGTGGTATCAATTGTCAGGTTTGCTTACTTCTTCGTCACTCAAGTTTTGGTAATGACAAAGTAAGATACTCCAAATGCCCAACCATTGTTGGGTTGTGACAGCTATTCAGGGAAGACAATATGGGTGTTGCTATCAGTGAAGGTTATGTGCAGTTTTCCGGTCGTGATGCTGCATCCTGTATCTACAATACCGGCAAGGGATTGGGCAGGCTTAAAGGATTTGCCTATTGGCTGTTTCGCTGGAAAGTGACGGTGCCGGAATCCGATTTGGTCCAGCAAATCTGGGATTTGCGTGATGCCAGATTTATCAAGTCTTACCTGGACAGCAGGCGCGTAACATTGGTGGGTGAAAACCACTTCAATACCTTGCCAAAGCAACAGTATCACAATAGCTGTGCGGCAAGGTGCCTGCAGCAAGCAGCTTATGAGCTTGGTATAAATCAAATACCCAACAATAGACTCTATCAATTTAATGGTCAGTCCATTCTGGACAGAAGTGCTGAGGCGGCGATTTATGCAATTACCGGCAGGCTTGTCAGTGGTAATGGGGAGTTGCAGCCTGATCTTCTTGGAGACCTGAATAACGGCCCTGCTTCTGGTCCGGTGGGTATCAGGAATGCTACCAGACTGCTTGGGCTTGATAGTCGCTTATATTGCTCATCATGGCTTACCGAGTGGTATTTCGGGCAGAGAGATCCTGTAAGCTGGAGAGAAATTAAAAAATATTGTCCGGTGCATCGCACTTCACCGCCGAGGTTGTGCCGGAATGAGCGGCTGCTTGTACATGTTTGCAATTACTCAATGCTCGGTCTGGATGATCATGGTCTCAAAGTCAGGCGGGATCACTATATTATGCAGCGGCCAGATGGCAGTTGTTATAATCCGGACACAGGAATCAACTACCCTTCCGTGAAAGCCTACGCCAGGCGAACGGGAATAAGGCCCAGTGGTGTTTATATGCTGGTCAGCGATAAAGATTCCTATGCAACACTGCCTACCCTTAAAAGCAGGGCAGGTAATGTTGGAACAGGCAGGGGGACTTTTGCTGCTGGTGGTTAAAACTAAACGCTTCTAATACCTCCTTGTTATCCGGGCAGGAATTTTCGACTCTCCTGCACTCAATCCCAGCTGAGAACAAAAAATATTTCTTTCGCGCCACCAGCCTCCCCGTTCATATTCCCTGACCACCGCATCCGGAGTGACCGGCTGGCCATTCAACAGCAGATTTCTCAGGCAACATGCCTCTTTGAAGCGTGCCAGTTCCAGTGTTGCCCCGACTGACTGATAATTCTTAACCACTTCATCCGGAGTGATCGTCTGGCCATTCAAGGGCAGATGTCTCAGGCAACATTCTGCCTTGAAGCGTGCCTCCTCCAATGTGGCCCTGACGGCCCGGAAACCCTTAACCACCGCATCCGGAGTGACCGGCTGGCCATTCAGCGGCAGCCTCCTCAGGCAACATTCTGCTTTGAAGCGCGCTATCCCCAGGGGTGCCTTGGCGGCTTGAAAACACTTAACCACCAAATCCGGAGTGACAGGCTGGCCATACATTGTCATCCTCCGCAGGCAGCATTCCGCTATGAAGCGCGCCAGCGGCAGTGCTGCCCCGGTTGCCTGATAACCCTTAACCACCGCATCCGGTGTGACCTGTTGACCATGCAACGGCAGTCTTCTGAGGCAACATTGATCCAGAAAGCGCGCTATCGCTAATTTGTACTTATGATTTCGGTCTGGCATCCGGGTGAATTCCTGAATGACCTGATCCGGAGTAATCTTTCTTCTGTTACATCGCATGTTCCGTAAGCAGAGCTTTTGCAGGAAGAAGCCGCTTCTAAGAGAACTGGTGTCCATTCCATAAACGGTAAGTACATCAGCCGGGGTTATTTTACGTTTTTGTAATGGTTTTTTTTCCCAAAAGGCATCCTCAACATCTTTGCCATCCGGGGGAACGGTGGCACCTCCATAATACTGATGGCTGGTGACTCTTTTACCGTTAAAGGTACTTTCGAAGCGGTCAGGAAACCGGCTTGAACCGGCTTGTTGATCAACCCGGCTGGCAGGCCCCGGGTGATAGTAAGCTGAGGCTGTTGCTTGCAAAATAATCCCCTGACTACAAATAACGACATTTGACCTCAATATAACTGTCAGGTTCCATTTATTTTGTGCTGGGGGAGGGCATCAAACATACCACTCTTTGCTACAACAAAAAGTGGTTAATGAGCGGTAGTCTATTCCTTTAAGTATCATTATCGATATTTTAACTGGCGTTACTTTCATGAAATCATGAAATACTTAAAGTTAACTGAGATTTTGCAGACAATGGCAGATGAGAATAAAAAAAATCTCGATCGTGCAACCAGCCTCCCCGTTCATATTCCTTAACCACCTCATTTGGTGTGACCAGCTGGCCATTCAACGGCAGACCCCTCAGACAAAATTCCGCCTTGAAGTGTGCCAGCTCCCGGGTTGCCCTGACGGCCCGGTAACCCTTAACCACCTCATCCGGTGTGACCAGTTGGCCATTCAACGGGAGTTGCCTCAGGAAACAGGCCGTTTTGAAGCGCGCTATCCCCAGTTTACCTTCCAGACTATTCGGGAATTGCTTGTCCAGCTCATTCGGTGTGAACTGCTGGCCACTCAACGGCAGGCCTTTCAGGTAACATGCCGCTCTGAAGTACGATAACTCCAATTTGGCCTGAAGTGCCTGATAGTGCTTAATCACTGTATCCGGTGCAACCTGCTGGCCACCCAACGGTAAGCCCCTCAGGCAGCATTCCGCTTTGAAATACGCCATTCTCAGTTTGCCATCCGGACTCACCGGGAAACCCTTGACCACCTCATCCGGTGTGACCTCCTGGCCATTCAACAACAGCCCCCTCAGGCAACATTCCGCTTTGAAACGTGCCAGCTCCAGTGTCGACCTGGCGGTCTGAAAATCCTTAACCACCTCATCCGGCATGACCTGCTGGCCATTCAACGCCAGGCCATTCAGGCAACATTGCTCTTTAAAGTGCATCGCCCCCAGTTTGCCTTCCGGACATTCCGGGAAATCCTTCATCACCTCATCCGGTGCAACTTTATGGCCATTCAACAGCTGGCCCCTCAGGCAACACTCTGCTTTGAAGCGTGCCAGTTCCAGTGTGGCCCTGGCGGCCTGATAATCCTTAACCACTGAATCCGGTTTGACCTGCTGACCATTCAACGCCAGGCCCAAAAGGCAACATTGTCCCTTAAAGCTGGCCAGTTCCAGTATTAATTTGGCGGCCTGAAAATCCTTAACCACCGTATCCGGTATGACTGGCTGGCCATTCAATGGCAGGTTTTTCAGGCAACATTCGGCTTTGAAGCGCACTAATTCCAGTGTTGCCCTGATTTCCTGAAAGTCCCTGACCACCTCATCCGGTGTGACCTGCTGGCCATGCAACAGCAGGCCCCTCAGGCAACATGCCTCTTTGAAGCGTGCTTTGCCCAGTTTGCCTGCCGGGCTGTCCGGGAACTCCTTGTCCACCTCATCCGGTGTGACATGATGGCCATGCAACGGCAGACCTTTCAGACAACATTCTGCTTTGAAGCGCACCAGCTCCAGAGTTGCCCTGGCTGCCCGAAAATCCTTAACCACCGCATCCGGTGTGACATGCTGACCATTCAACGTCAGGCCCCTGAAACAACAATCCTCTTTGAAGCGTGCCTGGTCCAGTGTCGTATTGGCTTCCTGAAAATCCCTGGCTATTGCCCCCGATGCAAGCTGCTGGCCATTTAAAGACAAGCCCTTCAGGTAACATTCAGCTTTGAAACGTGCCAGCTCCAGTACTGCCCCGGCGGTCTCATAATCCGTAATCACCTCGTCCGGTGTGACCTGCTGGCCATTCAACGGCAGGCCTTTCAGGTAACATGTCTCTTTGAAGCGTGCCAGCTCCAGTGTTGCATTGATGGCCAGATAACCCCTGGCCACTGTATCCGGCGTGACTTGCTGGTCATCCAACGCCAGCCCTCTCAGGTAATATTTCTCGTTGAAGCGCGCTACCCCCAGTCTGCCTTCCGGACTATTCGGGAAACCCTTAACCACCTCATCCGGTGTGACTTCCCTGCCATTTAACGGCAGGTGGTTCAGGCAACATTCCTGCTTGAAACGGGCTAACTCCAGTGTGGCATTGGCCGCCTGATAACCTTCAACCACCGCTTCCGGTGTGACCTTCTGGTTATTCAACAACAGACCTCTATGGCAGCATTCCGCTTTGAAGCGTGCTATCGCCAATGCCTGCTTGTTGCTTTGAACTGGTTCCCGGTTGAGTTCTTGCATGACCTGGTCTGCGGTAATCTTTTTATTGCCATGTAGAATGTTCTTCAAGCAAAGTTTTTGCAGGAAGAGGCCAGGCCTTAGAGAGCTCTTGTCATATTTATAATAAGCTTGAAGCACCACCGCCGAGGTCACATGACGCCCGTTTAATGGTTTTCTTTTCCAAAAGGCGTCCTCAATCCATTTGCCTTCATCCGGGGCAGTGGTTTTCCCTCTGTTAGACTGAAGATTTGATATTCTTTTACCGATAAATGTGCTGCCGGAGGGGGCAGGAATCCCGTTGGAACCGGTTTGTCGACCAACCCGTAAAACAGGCTTTGGGTGAGAGTAGGTTAATGCTGTCGCTTTCAAGATAAACCCTGCACACTTGGCTATAAACACCGCCTTTCGACCTCAATATGATTATTTGGTTCCATTTATGGTGTTGTGGGGAGAGGGGTAAACATCCCTCTATATCCAAAAAGTTGCTGCTGAAGATCATCAAGCAAGCGGCCAATATTCTTTTCTTCGTTCAGCGTAATGATAACAACGCTCATCGGCATATCAGTCATGTGAATGTCCTGTTCACTCATGTGTTTATCGATATGCGTAGATTACCCATGGACGTGTAAAAAAAGGGTGAAAGGAATTGGAAAATATTCAAGAAAAACCGATTTCGGCCAGACAGCCGCGTCCCGCATGGTTGGCAAGGGTAAACGTCCAGCCATAACGACGGGCCAGATCATCGACAATCAACAGGCCAAGCCCGTGCCCGTTTTTACGAGGAATGTCGCCCAGTCCGGGGCCGTCATCTATCACCTGTACACCCTTCCTGCTGACCTGAATGGTGATTTCCCCATCAGGTGTTATGGCTACCGCGTTACGAATCAGATTACCCAGCACCATATTCAAGACAGCAGGTGTCGCGCGAATTTCCGGTTCGTCAGTAAAGGTAAGGACAGTACGCAGCTGTTTACCTCTGGCAGCCGAAGCATTGACTGCGATAATGGCCTCTATCTCCGTTTTGGTCACTGTACGCAACGGCGCATCATCCATATTGCGCTCGTAACGCACCATAGCCAGCAGCGCATCAACCATGGTACCCATCTGCTCGATAGCATCGGTGATGCGCGTTACCTGTCGTTCCTGAAATGCTGTTTTCTCGCCACGGGACAGCAGTTTTGCTGCCCCCTTGGCAATAGTCAGCGGTGTCCGCAATTCATGGCTGGCATAGCGGGCAAAGGCCTGCTCCCGCTTCAGGGTCTGGTGCAGATCAAGACGGTACTGATTCAGATGGCGCGTTAACGTTTTGAACTCATCAGCAGCCAGGCGGGAGACGGTAAACTCGGCGTTGGAATCACCGGTCTGCCTTTCCAGCTGTTCGGCAATGGCATTCAGTGGCGCGATCAGGTTTTTGGAGAGCCGGTAGAGCAAAATACCAAACAGAGCCATTAGCAAAAAGACCAGACAGATAACGATCGAACTGATAGAGATGATTTCCCACTTGCCCAACTCAACGTTGTCAACTTTTGATACCAGCACCAGATCGTGCTTGCCGTCTTGATCGAAGTAACTGCCTTTGTAAAGCAGATCGCCGCCAGCACCATTAAGCGCAGCGACCTCTCTCAAGTGATGCCTTTCGTTACGAAGTACTACCTGATAAACCTGCGGCAACAGAGACATATCGTTGTATGCCACGGTCTGGACATCGAGCGTGATTTTGCCACTTTCCCCCGTCTGAAAGCGTGCAATCGCTTCATCACGATCAATCAGCATGCGCCGTTCACTCACCCGATCCTCCGACCAGCGCAACGCCCAGTGCACCATGCTGAAAGTGCCGATACCGACAAAAATCGAGATGGCAGCAAAAAAAGCGGCCAGACGACCGGTCATGGTTTTGGTGCTGACCAGATAACGAATGGGCATCACACTTCCTCTAACCGGTAGCCGACCTTGGGAATGGTCACTAACATCGGTGTGGCAAAGGGTTTGTCCAACTGGCTGCGCAGTTGATAGATATGGCTTCTCATAACATCACTGCCGGGTTCGTCATCATCGTTCCAGAGTTTTCGGGCTATCTCCTGGCGGGTAACAACTTCTGGTGCCCGCTGGCAGAGAAGCTCCAGTATCGTGTAGGTGGTGGGGTTCAACGTCAGTAACTGACCATTGCGATAGGCTTGCCGCGTCTTCTGATCGATATGCAACGATTTGAAGGTAATCGTGGAGGACGCGGTTTTGCCGTGGTAACGGCGGATCAGCGCATTCATGCGCGCCTCCAGAATCTCAAGATCAAAGGGCTTGGTCAGGTAGTCATCCGCCCCGTGCCTGAAGCCGTTTAGCATATCCTCCCGATTATCCAGCGCGGTCAGCATCAATACCGGCGTATTGTTGCCCGCATCGCGCAGTTTGTTGCAGACAGTAAGGCCATCCATCCGGGGCAACATAAGATCAAGCAGGATCAGATCAAACTTCTCCGTCATCGCCAGCTGCAAGCCCTGTTCGCCATTATCGGCATAGTCCAGCTCAACACCCAGGCTCTCAAAGTAATCAAAAATAACACCTGCCACTTCACGGTTATCTTCAATCAACAGTATTCTTTCCACTGGCCGCTCCAGAATAAAAACCAGAATAAAAAAAGGGACTCAACTATTGAGTCCCCGCATAAAGATCAACGATCAGGCCTTACCAAACTGCCGCTGTTTAACCAGCAGGTAGAGGGAAGGAATCACAGTCAATGTTACCATCATCGAGATCACGCAGCCCCAGCCAACGACCAGCGCCATGGGCGACATGTAGTTATCGTAGCCACCAAGGCCATAGGCCAGGGGGGTCAGACCGGCAACAGTGGTCACCGTTGTCAGCAAAATAGGACGTACACGGCTCTGGGTGCCCTTGATGACAAACTCCACCATATTCGCCCTGGTGCATGCCTGCTCGGTCTCCATCAGGTGCCATACCAGCACCAGGCTGTTGTTTACCATAATACCGATCAGGGCGATCATACCGATAATGGCGAAGAAGCTCAGTACCTGACCATGGATGAACAGGATAAACAGTGCACCGCAGATACCCAAAGGAATAACAGACAGTACGATCAATGTTTCGAAGACACGGTCAAACAGCAGCAACAGCAGTAGCAGGATGCCAAACAGGGCAAAACCGATAGCAACAGAAAATCCTCGCTCCGCCTCCAGAGTTTCCAGAATCTGGCCGGTAACGATAATACTCGCACCCTGATAATCGGTGCTCATGTTAGCGGTAGCGAACCGGGTCTGCACCTGATCAAAGACCGCCACCGGATCGGTTATGGTGGTATCCAGACCCGCCGAAACCCGAATTACCCGCTTGCCGTTGTAATGGTCGATACCAGCCAGAGCATTGGTAAATTCCCAGCGTACTAGCTCGCGCAATGGTATCAGCTGGTTATTCTTGCCGCGCACCAGCAAGTCATCCAGCTCGGCCAACAGTCGATCATTGTCGTCAAGCGCCACACGAAAGTGAACCTCTTCCTCACCGTTGAAGACCCGCGTCACGCGCTGGCCATCAATAGCGTACTTGATAATATCTCCGACCTGCGTAGCGCTGATACCGTGATAGTTGAGCCAGTCGTACTGCAACACTGCCTGCGCCTGTGGTGATGGCGCATTGAGATCTCGCCGTACCCGATGACTGCCGGGTATCTCCTGCAAAAATGCCACCAGGTCATTGGCCAACTTCTCCCGGCCTTCGTCACTGCCGCCGACAACCCGCAGGTCTACCGGACGACCAGCTGGCGGACCACCGCCATCGACATCAAACTCGATCTGGGCAAGGCCGGTAATACTCTCGGCCTGCTTCTCCCAGTCGGCGACGATCTGCTCGGCATTGCGATCGCGCTGGTTGGCCGGTATCAGGGAGACACCCCAGGTGCTGACCGGTGTTCCGACCTGACCGTACCAGGCCGCCACTTCCGGGGTATTCTTGATAATCTTTTCCAGTGCCTGGGTCTCTTTCCAGACTTCATCCAGGGAAAGTTCAGTATCCGCCTCCCCTTCCATCTCGATAAGGTAAGCACCATCGACCGGGAAGAACAGATAGGTCAGACTCTGGTACGAAACCACCCCCAGACCAATAATGGTGGCCACCATAACCGGCAGGAAAACAGCACGCTTGCGAATCAGGCTGGCAACGATGGTATTCAGCCACTTAAGCTGGCTGGAACCTTTTTTGGCAATCACCTCTCCCTGCTTGAACACGCCTTTCAGGTGTGCCGGGATAAACAACAGTGCATCAATAAACGAGAAACAGAGAGCGATAATGACGGTGAGCGGAATCACATACATCATCTTGCCACTGTTACCGGGCAGGAACAGCAGCGGCACAAAGGCAATCATGGTGGAAAGCACGCTGGCCAGCACCGCCGGAAACACGCTTTTTATACCCTCGGTGACGGCACGTTCCAGCTCGTAGCCCTCTTCCACCAGTGCCACTATACGATCACTGACCACGACCGCGTCATCGACAATAATGCCGATAATCAGGATCAGTGCAGACAGGGTAAAGACATCGAGAATCTGACCAAAGGCCGGCAACACTGCCAGGGTACCGAAAATACAGACCGGGATAGATATTGCCACCCACAGGGCGATCCGCTTTCTCAGGAACAGTGCCAGAGTTACCAGCACCAGACCGAGGCCAATCAGACCATTACTCTGTACAATCGAGGCTTTCTCCTGAATCTCGTTAGAGAGATCAAAGCCGACACCCAGCGTATAGTTCTTGCCCAGCAGCTCCTGCTCTTTCGCCAGCAGATTGCGGACGCTTTCAGCCGTACTCAGTACATCGCCACTCTCATTGGTGCGCAGGTCGAAAACAATACTCTTGTTGCCATTGATCGAACCGTAGACCTCGCCCTTTGCAAAACTCTCCCGAATATCTCCGGCCACATCCTTGAGCTTCAGACGAGGGGCAAAACCGATCATCATCTCCCGCAACTGTTCGACACTTTTCAGCTCGGCAGCGGTAATCAGCTCAGGGCTGTTTTTCAGCTGATCCAGACGACCACCGCTGATCAGTGCATTACGCTGGGCAACCAGTGCGGCCACTTCATCGACGGTCAGACCGTAGCGCTTCAGGGATATGGGTTCCAGGGCGATCAGAAACTCGGGATCACGAAGGTCTGTGGTATGAATATCACCGATACCTTCAATTTGCCGTATTTTTAGCTCCAGATCCCTGGCCTGCTTTCGCAACTCACTGTACGACACCGCATCGGAACCGGCGATACCGACCACCATAAAGTCCAGGCTATAGGACTTTGTCGCAGAAAAGGTTGGCCCATCGGTGACACCGGCGGGCAGCCCAGAGACCTTGGTCAGTGCATCACGAATATCCTGATAGGTCGCATTTGGATCGGAGACATCGCTCTCCAGAGTCACCCGGATACTGGAGCTACCGTTCTCAGACGTGGAGGTAAATTCCTTGATGCTGGATATCGACAGTAACTCTTTCTCGATCTTGCTGGTGATATTGCTCTCGATATCCAGTGCCGTGGCACCGGGATAACTTGTGGTGATATTGCCGCTCATCATGTCGTAACGGGGCTTTTCTGCCATCGGCAGGCCAATGGCGATAAACACCCCGGTAGCGATGATCAGAAAGGTCAGCGCCTTGGCAGCAAACTTGCGCAGTGATAACAGTTCCAGCAATGTGTTCATCGTGCTTCCCCAACGGATGTACGGCTTGTGACTTCCAGATAAACACGAGACTCCATACCAGCACTCAGTTTGCCTTCGTGGTTATTGACGGTGACCTCCACCAGAAATCCGGGGGCATCTGCCTGAATAGCAGGAGAGAGTACCGTCACATGACCGGTCAATGACTGCCCGATGGATGGCACAACCACCTTCAGCTGGTCGCCTTTTTTCAGGCGAGCAAAGTCCGCTTCCAGAAGATGAAAGCGTGCTTTGAGCTGCTGGGTATCAACGATGGTATAGAGAGGATCACCGACAGAGATAAACTGCCCAAGCTCGACAGTACGCTCAACAATCACACCGGAAAACGGTGCCTTGGGAGCAGACTTGTTGAGGGTTTCCCGGGCAATGTCGTATCGGACATTGTTGGCATTACGCTGTGCCTGGCTGATATTGGTCAACCGTGTCTGGTTATCCAGATCACTGGCGGAGATACCTTTGGTCTTGTACAGGGACTGAAAGCGTGCCAACTGTTTCTGCTGGGTTGCCAGCTCACTTTTGCTCACATCCAGCTCATATCTGGCCAGATTGAGATTGAGCGTGTAATCCCTGGCGGAGATGGCTAACAGAGCGTTGCCCTTTTTGACCGGATCCCCATTTTCAAAGTTGTAGGCATCGACAACACCGGACACCTGGCTACGGACCACAACCAACTTTTCGGGCAACAGTGGTGCAACGCTGTACTGACCGGGATCGAATTCATTTGCGCGTAGCAATGACGAAAATAAAAGACATGTAAGTAATACAATTTTTTTCATGATAGTGATCAGACTCCAAATTTTAAATCTCGTTAAAGCAGTGTCTCTTTTTTCCGTTTTGATCCGGTTGGTGATCGTATGGCAGGTAGCGTGAAAAAAACGTTGGTTATGTGAAAATGGTCTATATACAGTCTGCATTGCTGACCGGTAAAAGACTGGAAAGATAATATAAAAGCGCACGTTGCCCTTGAGCTGGATAAGAAAGAGCTGAGCCAAGGGGAGTAATACGGGCAAGGGGGATGTACTGTTTCATATAGTTGTGGCAGAAGCAACCCAAAACAGAATGCTGCTTAGCAAAATCGTCGTAAACCCTCGCCCAATGCGGGCGGGGATATAAGACAGGGCGGTAGCATGAGGTGCACATATGTACTATTAACATACCTCCGGTATAGCCAGAGGTACGACAATGGCCAACTACACACCAATGGTCGTCAGGATTCAATCGCTAACTGAGCCTCGTAGCGATATACACGTTACATACCCTCTTCCAGAAGTCTTATTTATCGTTTATGTCAGTATTTTGAGTGGTTACACCACATGGCAAGGCATGGAGCGGTTCGCTAAATACAACCGACGCTGGTTTCGTCAGTTTTTTCCTTATAAATTTGGCTTCCCTACCCATCACACTATTGCAACAGTATGCAAGCTGCTTGACCCAGAAGCTTTTACGCAGTTATTTATCGATTGGGTAAGCGACACAATATCTGAGATAAATGCTCGTAAAATGGGGCCTCATCCAGAAAAAAACGACAATGTCATAGCTATTGACGGCAAGGCTCTGCGTGGCTCACGTCCAGCTAAAGGCAAGAAGTTGGTCCATATGGTCAGTGCTTACAGTTCAGAACTTAAGCTTATATTAGGTTTTACCCCCGTTGATAAGAAGTCCAATGAGATTACTGCCATTCCCGAAGTTATCGATGTGCTTTTTCTCGAAGGAGCCTTGATTACCAGTGATGCCATGGGGTGTCAGAAAAATATTTGCAAAAAAATCATTGATAAAAAAGCTGATTACCTGCTCTGCGCCAAGGACAATCAGCCGACTCTGAGCAGTAATATCGAAGCATATTTTTCAAAGTACATTGAAGAACACCCGGATGATCCGGAACCTGCTGATGACGAACCAGCCTTTGCAGAATCGATGGAGAAAAATCGGGGGCGTCAAGAACACCGGCGTTGTTGGGTTTTTAACGACATTGAGGATATAGACCCCAAGCATGAGTGGCCTGGCCTTAAGCAGTTTTCGGTTATCCAGAGAGACAGATTGGTTGGTAAAAAACAAACAACTGAATTGCATTTTTATATAGAGAGCCGAGAGATGACAGCCTCCAGTGTGCTGGCAGCAGTACGCAATCATTGGAGTATAGAAAATGGACAACACTTGTCACTGGATGTCAGCTTTCAAGAAGATGCCTCTAAAATCCATGAGCGAACAGCGGCAAAGAACGTTGCGACTGTAAGGCGGTGGTGTTTTAATGTACACAAACAAAGTAGCCGGTTTGAGAAAGAGAGTATGTCAGGCCGGATTGAACTGGCAGGGTTAGATCAGGACTATCGAACCGAGCTGGTACTTGAGAAGTTTTATCCTGACTAAACAGCGAGTTTAAATTCAGGCTGCAGAAGCAGCACAAGGTACAAGCTTCGTGTGAGGCCGGTGGCCTTTTGTGTCAATTTTCCATATTTTGGTTTCTTTTCATCAATCCTGCCTAAAATACGCGCTGGATTGTCTGAGAATATTCGATCTGCAATGTTGGCAGTCATGAGTAGAGCAAAAATATGAACTATGGTGCATCTGATGCGACCACCCTGGGCTATAAGACGGGAAGGTGTAGAGCCTTCCGCCATCAATCTGGTGTATTCTGGCTATTAACATAGTCCTTCAGAGTCTCAATCGTTGCACCGCCAGCACTGCAAGCAAAATAAGATCTTGACCACATTAATCCTGATTTACTCTGAGCTGTAAGGTGCGTATTCAGTATTCGCAACCGTCTTGATGAGGTTGACTTGAGATTATTCACCATGACACTGATAGCCAGCTTGGGCGGATAGGCCACCAACAGGTGTACGTGATCTTTTTCCCCATCCATTTCAAGTAACTGGCATTCCAGTTTTTCACACGCATTCTCGAACGATTCCCGTAACTGCTGGATCATATAACCGTCAAATAGTTTCCGTCTGTACTTTGTCGTGAACACCAAATGAACAACCAGTTTGGTAACGCTATGTCGTTTGCGAAGGTAGCCTTTGAGTAAATCTTTATTATGTACACTCACTTGAAAATCTCGGTAAAACGTATGTAATATACAGTTTATATTATTGAGCACTGAAATAACATAACATGTTGCGAGCTACCAAAGTACGAATCTACCCAACAGCAGAACAGGCGGAATTTATAGACCGTCAGTTTGATGCTGTACGGTTCGTATGGAACAAGGCTCTGGCTATCAAGGTTCATTGCTACAAGATTCGTGGGCAAAGTCTCTCACCCAAAAAACATCTGAAGCCTTTACTGGCAAAAGCCAAGAAAAGCAGAAAATACGCATGGCTGAAAAATTCTGATTCTATTGCGCTACAACAGGCCACTATCAATCTGGATAACGCCTTTCAAAACTTTTTCAATCCCAAACTGCAAGCAAGGTTTCCACGTTTCAAGAAAAAGCATGGCAAGCAAAGCAGCTACCATTGTATGTCTGTTGCTGTCGGTGATAACTGGGTCAAAGTGCCGAAGTGCAAGCCCATCAAGGCTAAAGTGCATCGAGAAATAGTAGGCAAGGTGAAGTCTATTACTCTGAGTAGAACACCAACCGGCAAGTATTTTGCTTCCATATTGGCTAATGATGCTCAGGAACAACTAAAGCCGATTGATAATCTTGAAGGTAGTCAGGTTGTCGGCGTGGATATGGGTATTACTGATCTGGCTATCACCAGTACCGGTCATAAGACAGGAAACCCACGCTTTCTGAAGAAAGCACAGCGTAACCTGAAAAGGAAACAACGGGCTTTGTCTCGCTGCAAGAAAGGCTCAAAAGGCAGACACAAAGCCCGCTTACTGGTGGCAAAGGCGCATGAGCGTGTAGCCAATGCCCGTAACGACTTTCAGCACAAGCTGTCAAAGAAACTCATCGACGAAAACCAAGCGGTGATTGTAGAGACACTGAAGGTTAAAAACATGCTCAAGAACAAGCGCCTTGCTCGTTCTATTGCTGATGCTGGCTGGCATTCCCTGATAACCAAACTCGAATACAAAGCAAAACAGGAAGGCAAGCATCTGGTGAAGATAGACCAGTGGTTTGCATCCTCTAAAACTTGCTCTGTCTGCGATTTGAAGCAGGAAAAAATACCATTGAATATCCGGTCATGGGAGTGTTCTTGTGGAGCTACCCATGATCGAGACATCAATGCAGCTCGCAACATTAAGAAGCAAGGCATGTTGAAATTGAAGGCGGAAGGACTGTCCGTTTCTGCTGATGGAGGCTTGCGTAAATCCGACGTACTGTCGGTTGCTGCCTAAGAAGTCAGAAGCCTCACCCGATAGGGCGGGGAGCAGTCAGTTTGGCCCAGCAGCTCAAAAAACGAACAAATAACCCGGCTATCAAAGTTTCCAGCTCCAGCCAAGGCTGGAATCATTGAGAGGATCAAATCCAGAAGCGGAATATTTTCTGTCGTATAGTAAAACCAGGCTGCTCAGCGATATTGGGCAACTGAGAGTGATGCACGTCAGTAGTTTTTTAATTAAACTGAAGTGCTCATCTTGTTCAGCCTTGGTAATCTGAATTTTTAAGACTTGATGCCCAGTGAATAAATCTTATTAATGGTTTTTTGAGTTAAACAGCCTGACTTAATCAAACCAGTGATGATTTTAGTTATTGGTTGACAGGTGCATTCACAGTACATGAACGATGAATCAAGCAACTCATCACTGTGGGGTGCTTTTTTTTCAAGTTTGAAGTTCAAATCAAGGATGTCCGGGTTTGACATGAAAGCAGTGTACAGAATGTCAGGGTCGAGGTTACTGTTTAATAATTTATTTTTAACCTTTTCAATAATTTTTTCATTCTTTGGTATCCAGGTATTGTTTTTTTTAATTTCTTTATAAACGGCCTTTTGCCAGCTTGACCAATCTGACTTAATCACTTTGGTCGGATTCTTGCCGAACTGCCCCGGATTAATGCCTATGACACTGACACCACACCTGTGGGTTTCATTCAGAATGGAAGTAAACTGATGCATTAGTTCAATTTTATCGGCATCAGTATCTCTCCCGCTGGTAATAGCGGTTGTTATGAATTCTCCAGCCAGATCACAGGCTGAGACGACCTCAAGTTGGTTGCATGCAGTATTGTAATCCGGCAGCTGGCTATCGGGTGTTTCGTCGTTTACTGAACTGGCTTGATCCTCAGAACCCCGGGCGTATATCTTGTTAACCAGTTCTTCGTCCACGAGTCCCATTGAGATGGCTTTCGTAATAAAGTCTTTTGCGGGTATACATCGGCCTCGCATCAGCCCGGCCAACTGCTGAAAAGGCTTCTCTTTATTTAAAATAGAAGTTATGGAAAAAAAGTCATAATACTCCGGGTCCAATGTTGGTAAAAATGCAAACAGAAGTTTTTCTGTGTCCTCCGATCCGATCTTGTCTCCTATTTCCTCGATGGCACCATATCCCTTATCAAAATCCTTCTGGTCGACGTTGTCTTGCCACTTTTTCCAATCGCAATGGCTAAAATTCTTTGGGTTGGTTAGTGCGCTCAGTTCAGTCGGGAGTATAAAAGGTCTGGGGATGCGCTCATTTAATTGCTTGATCATTCTGGCAAACAGTGATTTTTTGCATTGGTTAATGTCCCCCTGGTTGGATTTACGGATTGCTTCGGCGTTGACAATAAATTTTCTTGCCAGCTGTTCAATGGAATAAAGACTGTCATCGATGGCTTCCTGGTAAGTGGGGGGAGCATCAGTATTTAAACAGGTGAAAGTAGAAGTGCCCGTGATCATAGATTATCTCTGTAATTGCAGGAAAAACACATTGTGTGGAAAAAAGCATTCACCACTCATTGACCTATTGATTAAAAAAAAGTTCAGTACACTTACCTGGGGTCGTGAGTTCACAATGGCGTCTGGTGACTTATTGCGGGTGTTCATGTTCGTCGCTGGGGCTAAAGTCTTCTGCCACAATGGCAGTCAGGGTTTTGATCCTGTCTGGATTTTTTTCGGATGTGAAGTGGTCAAAATGGTAAGCTATTGCCTGAAAATTCATATCGGTTTTTTTTTGTCATGTCTGACCCGCTTCTTTATATAGTTTCTACGCCAATGGGTAATCTGGGTGATATGACGCCCAGAGCCATAGAGGTGCTTCGTCAGGTTGACGTTATTGCCGCAGAGGATACCCGGCACAGTAAGCGTTTGATGAATCACTTTGGTATTGATACTCCGCTGATTCCCTGCCATGACCACAATGAACGACATCAGGCAGGGATGATTGTGCGACGTATGCAGGCGGGGGAGACCATTGCCCTGATCAGTGATGCCGGTACGCCGTTAATTTCTGACCCGGGCTTTTATCTGGTCCGGTCGGTGAGAGAGGCCGGGTTTCGGGTGGTTCCCATTCCCGGGGCCTGCGCATTTATCGCCGCGCTGTCAGTCAGTGGTTTGCCCACGGATCGTTTTTATTTTGAAGGTTTTCTGCCCGCAAAAGGGGCGGGGCGTCGCAAGCGAATAGAATCGTTGGCGGCTTTTGCCAGTACCTGGGGGGTTTATGAGTCGCCACACCGGATTATGGAACTTCTGGAAGATCTGGCAACGGTGCTCGGTGGTGACCGGTACATTGCTCTTGCCCGGGAAATCACCAAAACCTTTGAAACCGTGATGACCGGGACGGTGTCGGAGATTCAGGCCGTTTTGCAATCCGATGCCAATCAGCAGCGTGGCGAGTTTGTGGTGCTGATCGAGGGCTTTAAGGAGGAAGAAGATTCTGAAATCAGCCCTGACATTGCAAAAATGCTGCAACGTCTGTTACAGGATTTACCCATTAAAAAAGCGGCTGCCGTGGTCGCTGATCTGACCGGGTTGAGAAAGAAAGACCTCTATGAATTGGGTTTGGACATGAAGAAGGGGGAGTAGCTGCTGTTCCCGGGAATTGTCCCTGAATATCTTCCTCTGTTTGTTAAAAACTGAGAGTCTGACCAAAGTCGCAGAACCCGGGGCAGACTCTACCGGCCATTGATCAATTATGTTCCGCTATTTTATTGCTCACTGCACAAAGCAGGACGATTAATGGGCCCCATTTTCAATAAGGAGTTCCTGGCACGGGGTGTGACCTTTCCGGGTAGCCAGGTCCAGAGCCGTCTGGTCAGGGTTTGTCTTCACATTGACTTTGATGCCGGGAATGGCCAGCAATACCCGGAGGGTCTCTGTGTGACCATTAAGGGCGGCCAGGTGGTGAGCCGTACAGCCCTTGTTGTCTTTATCTTTAACCAGGTAGGGGGCAATGGCCAGCAATGCCCGGGTGGCCTCTGTGTGGCCTTGATGAGCAGCCAAGTGGAGAGCCGTGTTGCCATAGTTATTCTTGGCGTTGGCCAGGGAGGGGGCAAAGGCCAGCAATACCTGGATGGCCTCTGTGTGGCCTTCAAGAGCAGCCAGGTGGAGAGCCGTGTTGCCATAGTTATTCTTGGCATTGGCCAGGGAGGGGTCAGTGGCCAGCAATATTTGGATGGCCTCAGTGTTGCCTTCAAGAGCAGCCAGGTGGAGAGCCGTTCTGCCATTGTTACTCTTGGCTTTGGCCAGAGAGGGGTTAGTGACCAGCAACATCTTGACTATCTTTGTGTTGCCATTGCGGATAGCAAAGTGGAGATCATCAAAGTCAAGGGACTGGTCCCTGTCCGACCATACCTTGACCGTGACGGTGTCTGTGCGGTTATAGAAGGCAGCACCGTGGAGAGGCGTGAAGCAATCGTTAGCCTTATCTTCTTCAATAATATTCGCCCCGGCCCGGTTCAGCATTTGCGAGCAATCGGTGCGGTCCGACCGGGCCGCAAGGTGCAGGGGTGTCTGATCATCGTGATCGTCAGTGTTGACAACAGCACCGCTTTCGACCAGGGCCCGGACGCAATCATGGTGGCAGTATTGGATGGCGACAGCTAACGGGGACTCAGGTTGACCAGTGAGCGCCGAACGATAAGTCCGATTTGCCAGAGTCTCGTCTTCGGCCAGCAGCCAGTTCAGCGTTGTCAGATTACCGGTACGGCAGGCATGAAGCATCAGGGATTCACAATAAGGTGATTCCTCGTCAAGGACGTGACTCCCACCCAGAGGAATCAATGGCAGTAACGGTTGCTTGCATTGATTGCATTCGCGCAGGTTAAGACTTTTTTCGGCCTGCTGTTCACTGTCAAGCCATTTGGTGATGCATTCCAGATGGAAAACGTGTGATGACGGGCAAGAAGTTTTGACCAGTCGCCCACCCTGTTGTCCGATACGATCGTCGCTACTTTCACAGAGAGAACAATTAAAAGATAAATCTGACGCACTTTCCCTGACACTGATCATTGCTTTACCGAACGCCACGACCCAATTCCTTGACTTGGACAAAAATGAGCAGAGAGAGTTTCATAGTAAATAGAATTCTAACAAGACGATTGTCGTTAAAATTCAAGACCCGACACCGGTTTGCTGCCCGTTTCCCGCTGCCCGAAAAGCCGCAACCACTTGTGCTTTTGCGGGCAGCGGGAAACGGGCGGCGGCTTTTTACCAGACTAAGTAAAATGATGAAGTTTATTCCGGGACAACTCCTAAAGGTGGTTTCGCCGGAAGAGGGTATATGGATAACGGTTTTTGCCAACCCGGAAACCGAGTAGATTGTTATTACGGTTGATTATTGATGATTTCACAAGTAATATTCGCCGCCGCGAGCTGGCCGGGCAGTCGCTGTTTATTCTGGTTGTTTGATCAGAGTGAAGGGAGGAAAGTCCGGGCTCCAGAGGGTAGGGTGCCAGGTAATGCCTGGGGGGCGAAAGCCTACGGAAAGTGCAGCAGAGAGTAGACCGCCTAAGCCAGTGTTCTTTTCAACGCTTGTTGTAAAGAAGTTGGCCGGTAAGGGTGAAAGGGTGCGGTAAGAGCGCACCGCATGGCTGGTAACAGTCCATGGCACGGTAAACCCCGCCTGGAGCAAGACCAAATAGGAATCCTATAGGTGTGACCCGCACTGGATTCGGGTAGGTTGCTTGAGGTGTCTGGTGACAGACATCCCAGATGAATGACTGCCCAGGCCTGCTTTGGCAGGCTGGACAGAACCCGGCTTACAGGCCGGCTCGCGACTCTTTTTTCCGCTTCAAGTTTGCTTTTCCTGATCGTTTCCAGGGTGTCTGTTGCCCCCGACGCGATTCTGTCTTTGTCTCACTGTCTTTAAATCCAAAGTCTTTATCGCAATAAAAGTGTTTTGTACCCGCTGTTGCTGCCTTTAAAAAAATAGAACCATAGTTCTTTAATTCCTCCATAGATTCTGTTTTGCCCTTTGTTTAAAGGCTTTCGCTATTCATTTTTCAAACTGTTCTTTTATTGGGTTGTCCAATAATGACGGGGAAGAGGTAGAACCCCTGCTTGACGTGGGTTTTTCAGATTCCTATAGTGTGCTTTAGTGGTGTAAAGTGGATTATTGTGGGGCGAATTGGCGGGGCCAATTGGTGGAACGAAACAGGTGGAGCGAAATGGGTGGTCGAATGGAGTTGGCTCTCATTAGTGCTTTTTATAATTGATGGTCACTTTAAGGTTTTCAGGGGTTCGGGGACCAGGGAGAAGGTAATGTGTTTCGCGGTGTAAATGCCATTAATCTGGATGCCAAAGGGCGTCTTGCCATACCAGCCCGTTATCGGCAGGTGTTGCGGGATCGCTGCGGTGGTGCCCTGGTGGCAACGATTGACACCGACGAACCTTGCTTGCTGATTTATCCATTGGATGAGTGGGAGCTTATTCAGCAGAAAATTGAAGCACTTCCCAGTTTTCATCCAATGACCCGCCGGATTCAGAGGCTCTTGATTGGGCACGCCACCGATGTAGAGCTGGACGGCAATGGGCGTATTCTTATCCCTCCACTGTTGCGTGACTACGCAGGTCTTGAAAAGCGCAGTATTTTGCTGGGTCAGGGCAAGAAATTCGAGCTTTGGGATGAGCGTTGCTGGAATGAGCGCCGCGACCAATACCTGAAAGAAGCCAGTGAATCAGAAGAGATTCCGATGGAATTGCAGTCGCTCTCTTTGTAAATCACTTTTTTTGCTGTTTTTGAGTTAAGAAAGCTTTGTGAAAAGTTTATGAAATCGTTAAATCGTGTTGGTAGTCAGGCAGATGTCAGCAAAGGTGGCAAGGAAATGGTAGCGACCCAAAATGAGGTGGCTGACCATGTGCATAAAACAGTGCTGCTGAATGAGGCTGTCGATGCGTTGCTGACGGATCCAGCCGGAATCTATGTCGACGGTACTTTTGGCCGAGGCGGGCACAGTCGTTTGATTTTGAACACCCTGTCAGAGCAGGGACGGCTGGTGGGTATTGATAAAGATCCATTGGCCATTGCCACCGGTGTCCAGCTGGCCAGTGAGGACCCACGCTTTGCAATTCATCACGGTTCTTTTACCGATGTGGATTCCGTGCACAGTGACCAGTTGGTGGATGGGATTTTGCTGGATCTTGGGGTTTCTTCGCCCCAGCTGGATGATCCGGAAAGAGGTTTCAGCTTTATGCAGGAGGGACCTCTGGATATGCGGATGAATCACCAGGATGGCGAGACTGCCGCTGGCTGGCTGGCGCGGGCAGAAGAACAGGAGATCAGCCGGGTAATCTGGGAATATGGCGAAGACCGTTTTTCCCGCAGGATGGCCAGGGCCATTGTCAGGGAAAGGGATATTGAACCGATTCTGACCACACGACGGCTTGCCGATATTATTGCAGCGGCCTGCCCCACCAGGGAGAAGGGTAAGCACCCGGCGACCCGTGCGTTTCAGGCGATCAGAATCCATATCAACCGGGAGCTGGAGGATCTGGTGCTTTGTCTGGATCGGGCTCTGGAAAAATTGAAGCCCGGTGGCCGACTGGTGGTTATCAGCTTTCACTCATTGGAAGACAGGATTGTCAAACGCTTTATCCGCAAGCATCAAAAGGGGGATGAGCTGCCAAGCTGGCTGCCGGTGACAGAAGATCAGTTGAATCGGCGGATGAAAAGTCTGGGCAAGGCGATCAAACCTTCCCGGCAGGAAGTGCAGGAAAATCCCCGGGCACGAAGTGCAGTTATGCGTGTGGCAGAAAAGCTGGTTTGATCATGGGCCTGATGATGGATAGTGGTCTTCTGGCGTGTCTGCATCTTCTTCGATCTTATGGTGCTGCGCTTTTGCTGTTGTTACTGGTGATATTGTCGGGATTGTCTGTGGGTTACGTTTCCTACGAGAACCGTCTTCTGAATAACCGGATTCAGCAGGAGCTTGAGAACCGGAACAGTGCACAGGTTGAGTGGGGTAAGTTGTTGCTGGAACACAGCACACTGACATCACCGGGAAAAATTGAACAGGTTGCCAGGGAGAAACTGGACATGGATGTGCCAAAGAGCAGCCAGATAGAGATGGTTCTGCCATGACTCAGGGGCGAACTCAGGGACAGAAAGTATCACCGCGAAACCGGTCAGCGGCCGAGAGCAAGGCTGGCAAGGGGACTGTCTGGATTGGCCGTATGGTGAATAGCCTGACCCGGAAGTGGCGGCTGAAAATGCTGCAGTCGGTCCTGCTGGTGGCAGGGCTGGCCATTGGTTACCGAATTGTCGATTTGCAATTGCTGGATCGGCACTTTCTGCAAAATGAAGGTGATAAGCGTTCTGTTCGCTATGAGTCAGTGGCTGCGCACAGAGGCGTAATTTTTGACCGCAATGGTGACCCGCTGGCGGTCAGCACGCCGGTTGTCACGATCTGGGCTGACCCTGAAGTACTGTATCAGGCCAGTGACCGCTGGCAGGACCTGGCAAAGGCGTTGGGCGTTTCCCATAAGTGGCTATCGGATCGTGTGCAGGCGGCCAAAACCCGGGATTTTATCTACCTAAAACGGCAGCTGACACCGGAGAAGGGGGCAACGGTCATGGCCTTGAGAGTGCCGGGTGTCCGGGCGATCAATGAGCACCGGCGCTACTACCCGGCTGCCGAGGTGACCGCCCATCTGGTGGGTTTTACCAATATCGATGAGTCTGGTCAGGAAGGTCTGGAGTTGGCCTACAATGATTGGCTGTCCGGTGAGCCAGGTCAGCGAAGGGTGCTGAAAGACCGCAAAGGCCAGCTTGCCCGACAGGCTGAGCTGATGAAAAGTGCCAGCCCCGGCAAGGAACTGATGCTCAGTATTGATCTGAGGCTTCAGTATATGGCCTACCGGGAGTTGAAAAAGGCGGTTGAGCAGCACAAGGCCAAGGCGGGTTCTTTGATCATGCTGGATGTCAAGACCGGGGAAGTGCTGGCAATGGTCAATCAGCCTGCCTACAACCCGAATAACCGGGCGGATATGCAGGCCCATAAGATGCGCAACCGGGTGGTGACCGATATGGTCGAGCCGGGGTCAACAATGAAACCTTTTGCGGTAGCGGCTGCCCTGGAGTCTGGTCAGTTTCACAAAGACTCAGTGATTAATACCGCACCCGGTTACCTGCGACTTGGCAGGGATCAGGTAAAGGATAACCGGAATCACGGTGCTATTGATGTGACCACTGTGCTGAGACAGTCCAGTAACGTCGGGGTGTCAAAAATGGTGCTGGCCATTGGTCCGGATAAGATGCTGGATTTGCTGCAGAGGGTTGGCCTTGGTCAAAGCACCGGCACCGGTTTTCCCGGAGAAAATCCGGGCTATTTGCCCTATCGGGATCGCTGGAGTGATATCGAGATTGCCACCTTATCCTTTGGCTACGGTTTGACCGTGACACCGTTGCAACTGGCTCAGGCCTATACCGTACTTGGCTCCGGTGGCATGATGCGCCCTGTCTCGCTGATCAAGAGAGATGTGGTGCCCGACGGTGTTCGGGTAATGGATCAGCAGGTGGCGGATGATCTGAGGAAAATGCTTCGTGAGGTGGTTCATGGCGGAACCGGTGGCCGGGCGATGATCGATGCCTTTGAGGTTGGCGGGAAAACCGGAACGGCCAGAAAGGTGGGGCCAAACGGTTATATCAAGGATCGCTACATAGGTATGTTTGCCGGTTTGGCACCTATTGATAATCCACGGTTTGCCATGGTGGTCATTATTGATGATCCCTCTGGCAAGAACTATTACGGTGGCCTGATTGCCGCGCCGGTATTCTCCAAGGTGGCAGCCGGGGCGCTGCGAATGCTGGGGGTTGAGCCTGGTGAGTTGGGTAATCCGGGGGCAGATCGGCGTATGGCATTTAATCCCCATGATCGGGATGAGCAAATTTCTACACCATTGGAAGAAGGTTAAAGCGAAAAGCAATGACAGCTGAGCAAGAGAATACTCTCAATGGCGTGCTTGCCGAACTGCAGCTACCGGTGGTAGCGGTAGACAGGAAGCTGAATCATATGACCCTCGATAGTCGCAAGATTACCGGGGGTGAGTTGTTTATTGCGATTCCCGGTATTCAGTCCGATGGCCGCAACTACATTGCTGATGCCCTGGAGAAAGGTGCCGCAGCGGTGCTGGTGGATGATAGCGAAGGGTTTGATCTGTCTGCTGCGGCAGGCAATGAGTCCGTTTTTTTTGTTCCGGGCCTCAGTGGCAAGGTTGGGTCCCTGGCTGATCGTTTTTATCGGCAACCTTCTGAACAGTTGAGCGTTATTGGTGTTACCGGCACCAATGGCAAAACCTCCTGTTGCTGGTTTATCTCTGAAATCCTCGGGCAGCTGGGCAAGCCCTGTGCATTAATGGGCACCGTGGGGCGCGGGTTGCCGGGGCAGATGGAGGCTTCCTTAAATACCACCAGTGATGTGATTTCCCTGCAGCAGTACCTGGGGCAACTGGTAGCGGATGGCGTAGAGGCGCTGGCTATGGAGGTGTCCTCCCACGGGCTTGATCAGGGACGGGTGTCCGGGGTCTCTTTTGAGGTGGCGCTGTTTACCCATATCAGTCGTGATCATCTGGATTATCACGGTTCCCTGGAGAACTACGCAGCGGCCAAGGCCCGGCTGTTTTCCGAGTGTACATACCGGTATGCGGTTATTGGCAAGGACGATGAGTTTGCACCGCTGATGCTTTCCTCCTGCCCACAGAATGCCAATATCACCACCTGGTCCCTGGAAGATGCTTCGGCAGATGTGTATCTCAGTAACATTGAAACGTTACCGCAAGGTTTCAGGGCAACCCTTCATACGCCCTGGTGTGTGGGTACATTGGCGACTTCATTACTGGGACGTTTTAACCTGGAAAATCTGTTGGCGGTTATTGCTGCGTTGGGTGTTCAGGGGTATGCACTTGATCGCATTCTGGCGGCTATTCCGGCGATTTCTGCCCCTCCCGGCAGGATGCAGCAGTTTGGTGGTGGCACTCAGCCGCTGGTGCTGGTTGATTATGCCCATACGCCGGATGCCATTGACAGTGTGCTTTCTTCATTGCGTGAGCACCGTGCGCAAATAAAGAGAATGACCCCTTCCGAAAAAGATTGCGAACAAGAAGCCGGGAAAATTGTCTGTATATATGGGTGTGGTGGTGACCGGGACAGAGGTAAGCGACCTCTGATGACGTTCGCCGCTTTGAACGGTGCGGATAAAGCAGTGCTGACCAGTGATAATCCCAGAACTGAAGATCCCCGCCAGATCATCACTGATGCGCTGGACGGTATTACAGAGAATGACCGTCAGCGCATTCAGGTGATTGCTGATCGCTCTGAAGCCATCCGTTCCACAATTACTTCCGCCAGTGCCGGTGACATTATCGTGATCGCGGGCAAGGGGCATGAAACCTATCAGGAAATTGATGGTGTTCGACATCACTTCGATGATGCAGAACAGGTGCAGCGGGTATTGCAATCGCAATGCACAGGCGCTCGGTTGCAAAATGTTCAAGAGGATGTGCAGGCATGATTGAATCGATGCGCCTTGCCGAAGTTGCCGGGATTGTTAACGGTCAGTTACATGATCTGCCAAATGATGAGCTGTCAGTTACCGGTGTCAGTATTGATACCCGAACATTGCAACCGGGTGATCTTTTTATTGCTATCAAAGGTCCCCGCTTTGATGGTCACGATTATCTGGGCCAAGCACAGGCGGCAGGCGCTGTTGCTGCCCTGACAGAGCACTATGTCTCTGGTGCTGCCTTGCCACAGATTGTGGTAACCAATTGTGAACAGGCGCTTGGGCTGTTGGGTGCTGCCAATCGCAATCACTTTTCCGGGTGTCTGGTCGGTGTTACCGGCTCCTGCGGCAAAACATCGGTTAAAGAGATGTTGCTGGCCATGTTCTCCGAAGCTGGCCCAACGCTGGCAACGCAGGGCAACCTCAATAATGCGCTGGGCACACCCTTAACGTTGTTAAGAATCAACGAAGCCCATCAGTTTGCCGTGGTTGAGATGGGTACCAGTGCTCCCGGCGAAATTGAATACATTGCCAATATGGGCAGCCCTGACGTATCCGTGATCGTCAATGCCGCTGAAACCCATCTGGCGGATTTGAAGAGTGTTGAAGGGGTTGCCTGGGAAAAAGGGTTTATTCTGGATGCTCTGCCGGATGATGGTACAGCTGTTCTGAATATGGATGACCGGTTCTACGGTCAGTGGTGTGACCGGGTTCTGCAAAAGCCGGGTCGACACATTATCAGTTTCAGTGCCCAGAGTCCTGAGGCGAACTGTTTTGCCAGTGATATCACGCCCAATCAGGAAGGCACCCGATTTACGCTGCATATCCGCCGAAAGGGGCAGCAGCCAGAGCAACAAACGCTGCAGCTTTCCTTCTGGGGGCGCTACCAGGTGACCAATGCCTGTTGCGCGGCGGCGGTTGCACTTGCCTGTGGGTTGTCGCTGGACATTATTGCCCGTGGACTGGAAAATGCCCGACCTTATCAGCGGCGTGGACAACGCTTTGTTCATTCGTCCGGTGCAGTCCTGATTGATGAAACTTACAATGCCAACCCGAAAGCGACGCTGGCGGCACTGGAGCAGCTGGCGGACTGTGGCGGCCGGACCATTATGGTTCTGGGTGACATGCTGGACCTGGGTGAGATATCCGATGAACGTCATAGGGACATTGGCCGCTATGCGCAAGAACTGGGTATTCAGCAGTTTTTGAGTTTCGGGCCTTCTGCACGCCTGGCCAGTGAAGCCTTTGGCAGCGGACAGCACTTCGACGATAAAAACGAGTTGATTGCCTTTCTGAAAGCACAGCTTCAGAGCATTACTAACAGCGACAGTATGGCTGTCATGGTGAAAGGATCAAAAGGGATGAAGATGTTGGACATTATCCAGGCTCTGATTGGGTCTGATTACAAGGGAGATGCCTGATGCTGGTCTGGCTGGCAGATTATTTAGCCCAGTATTACCATGGATTTCTGGTGTTCAAGTACCTCACGTTGCGAGGTATTTTCGGGGTCCTCACGGCTCTGGCCATGAGCTTATGGCTTGGGCCTCACTTTATTCGCAAACTGAGTTTTTACCAGATTGGCCAGGCGGTCCGTGATGATGGTCCGCAAAGCCATTTAAGCAAGGCTGGCACCCCGACCATGGGTGGTGCCCTGATTCTTATCTGCATTGCCATCAGCACCTTGCTATGGGCCGATCTGAGTAACCGCTACGTCTGGGTTGTGCTGTTTGTTACCGGTATTTTCGGTGCGGTTGGCTGGGTGGATGATTACCGCAAAGTGGTTGAAAAGAACTCCCGTGGTCTGCCCGCTCGATGGAAGATGTTCTGGCAATCGGTTGCTGGCCTGGGTGCCGCTTTTTTCCTGTTTTTTACCGCGCCATCCGCGACAGAAACAACCCTGATTATTCCCTTTTTCAAAAATGCCACGTTGCAGCTGGGGCCATTTTTTGTGGTGCTGGCCTACCTGACCATTGTCGGTTCCAGTAATGCCGTCAACCTGACGGATGGCCTGGATGGTCTGGCTATTTTGCCCACTGTGATGGTGGCTTCAGCCCTGGCGGTATTTGCCTATCTGAGTGGACATGCAACCTTTGCCCAGTACCTGCTGATTCCTGCGGTGCCGGGAGCCGGAGAGCTGATGGTATTTTGTGCTGCCATCGCCGGGGCAGGCCTTGGTTTTCTCTGGTTTAACACCTACCCGGCCCAGGTCTTTATGGGCGATGTGGGTGCTCTTGCGCTGGGTGCTGCCCTCGGGGTTGTTGCGGTTATCGTCCGCCAGGAAATCGTGCTGATTATTATGGGCGGTGTTTTTGTTATGGAGACGGTCTCTGTCATTTTGCAGGTGGGCTCCTACAAGTTAACCGGTCGTCGTATATTTCGCATGGCACCGCTGCACCACCACTTTGAGTTGAAAGGGTGGCCTGAACCCCGGGTCATCGTGCGCTTCTGGATTATTACTATTGTGCTGGTTCTGATTGGACTGGCATCGTTGAAAATTCGCTAACGGGTTTAAGGGTAACGGGATTGTGACAAGAAGCACTCTTGTTAAGAAAACAGCTGCAGCAGATAACGAGCCATCAGGGCTGATTGGCTCGAGTTGTCATCGTGTGATTATCGGTCTTGGCAAGACCGGGTTGTCCTGTGCCCGTTATCTTCATAGCCAGGGGTTGCCGTTCAAAATTATTGATACCCGGGAAACGCCTCCGGGGGAAGCGGAATGTCGTCAGCTATTTCCTGATGTACCTCTGCATACCGGTGGTTTCAACGAGCAATGGTTAATGGCTGCTGATGAGTTGGTGGTTAGTCCGGGTATTGCTCTGTCGGAACCGGCGATTGCCAGGGCGATGGACAATGGCGCTATTGCCATTGGTGATATTGAGCTGTTTTGTCGAGCGGTCAATGCTGCTTCGGCTGTTTCAACAAAGAAGCCGCTCGTCGCCATTACCGGCTCCAACGGCAAAAGCACGGTGACCACACTGGTTGGCGAAATGGTCAGCTGTTCAGGGCTTAAGCCCGGCGTAGGGGGTAATATCGGAACCCCGGTGCTTGATTTGCTGGATGATGACAGTATTGATGTTTACGTTCTGGAGCTTTCCAGTTTCCAGTTGGAAACCACCCATAGCCTCCGTGCAACGGCAGCGACGGTTCTGAACATCAGCCCGGACCACATGGATCGTTACCCGACGCTGGTTGAATACCACCAGGCCAAGCAGCGCATTTACAAAGGGTGCGGAACCGCCGTATTTAACCGGGATGATCCTCTTACTTCCCCGTTGCTTCCAGTGACTGCGGGAGCTGTGACCTTTACCAGTGGGTCTCCGGATCTTGGTCAGATGGGGCTTCTTGCTGACGATGACGGCATCTGGCTGAGCAAGGGGCTGGAAAAGCAGATCAATACCCGCCAGATGAAACTCAAAGGCCGTCACAATTATTTGAATGCCCTTGCTGCTCTGGCCCTGGGCGAGGCGATAGGTCTTGATGCCAATGCCATGTTCGAAGCGCTGATGGCCTTTCCCGGGTTGAAGCACCGTTGCCAATGGTTGGGTGAGCAGGATGGCGTTGCCTGGTTTAACGACTCCAAAGCCACCAATGTCGGTGCCTCCGTTGCGGCTATTGAAGGCCTGGGCGATGGGCTGGCAGGCAAGATTATTCTGATTGCCGGTGGTGATGGCAAAGGTGCGGATTTCTCGGATTTGCAGCCAGCGGTCGCGCGTTATGTCAGTCATCTGATCCTGATTGGGCGTGACGGGCCCGCCATTGAGCAGGCCGTGAAGGGCAGTGCAGAGATTCATAAGGTTGCCAGTCTGGATGATGCCGTCAGTCTTGCTGCACAGTTGGCCGAGCCCGGTGATGCCGTGCTGTTGGCACCGGCATGCGCCAGTTTTGATATGTTCAACAGCTTTGAGCATCGGGGTGACCGATTTGCAGAGCTGGTCAATGGTTTGATTGTATGCTGAAACGGGTTCGACACAGCTTTCTCACGGAGAAAGAGTCCATAGAACAGGAAGGGTCAAGGTCCACGAATGTTGACATGGTCCTGTTCGGGGCTGTGCTTGCCTTGCTGGCCATTGGTCTGGTGATGGTGGGTTCAGCCTCCATGGATGTTTCCAGTGCTACCTTTGGTGATCCATTCAGAGTCGTCTTTAAGCAGTTTCTGTTTATGGTGGTGGGGCTGGGTGCCATGGGTGTCATGATGCTGGTGCCTGTCAGCCGGATTCAGCAGTTGAGCTGGGTTGGCTTGCTGGTTGCGTTCTTTCTGCTGGTGCTGGTGCTGATTGTGGGTCGGGAAATTAATGGCAGTGTCCGCTGGATTCCCCTTGGCTTTTTTAACCTGCAAGCCTCAGAGGTTGCCAAGCTGTGTGTGGTGATTTATCTGGCAGGCTACCTGGTGCGACATCTTGATGAAGTGCGTACGCGCTGGAGTGGCTTTATCAAACCCATGCTGGTGCTCACCGGGTTGGCTTTGCTGCTGCTTGCGGAGCCGGACCTTGGTGCGCTGGTGGTGCTGACCGTGGCGGTGATGGGGATGATCTTTATGGCGGGCGCACGGTTCCACCAGTTTCTGGTCATGATTGCCGGCGTAATTATCCTGATTGTTCTGTTGATCTGGATGGAGCCTTATCGTATGGCTCGTATCACCTCCTACATGGATCCCTGGGCCCATGCTTTTGGCAGTGGCTATCAGTTAACCCAGGCTCTGATCGCGTTTGGTCGGGGAGCCTGGCTGGGTGAAGGGCTGGGAAATAGCATCCAGAAGCTGTTTTACCTGCCGGAGGCGCACACGGATTTTGTTTTTGCCGTATTGGCAGAAGAGTTTGGCCTGATTGGTTCGTTGCTGCTGCTTGGGCTGTTTCTGTTTGTTGCCTGGCGGTCATTGCAGCTGGGCTCAAGAGCGGAAGCCAGAGGGATGTTATTCCATGGCTTTGTCGCTTATGGTATTGCCCTGCTTTTTGCCTGTCAGGCGTTGATTAATATTTCTGTGAATACCGGACTGCTGCCCACTAAAGGGCTGGCCTTACCCATGATCAGCTATGGAGGCAGCAGTTTAATTGTCAACTGTCTGGCATTTGGTATTTTGTTGCGCATTGATTTTGAACGTCGTCTGACTAAAGCCACAGAGGTTAAGCCGGTTGCGGGGCGTAAAGCTCAGGAGCGAAAGACGAGTGAAGCCGCTGGAGGTAATACAAATGGCTGAGCAGGCAGTTTCTCAAACGCCTCCGGAGGCACCCAAAGTGATTATCATGGCAGGGGGCACCGGAGGACATATTTTCCCGGGGCTGGCTACAGCCAGGGAGTTGATTAAGCAGGGGTACCGGGTGCATTGGCTGGGCACTCCCGGAAGCATGGAAGCCGAGCTTGTGCCCGGGCATGGGATTGATATCAGCTTTATTCCGGTCACCGGCCTGCGGGGCAAAGGTTTGAGTTTTCTGTTGAAAGCTCCCTGGCGTCTGGCTGTTTCATTATTTAAGGCCGTTCGGGTTCTGAGAGAACACCGGCCGGTTTGTGTTGTTGGTATGGGGGGCTATGTCACAGGGCCCGGTGGTGTGGCTGCGCGGTTGTTGGGAATTCCCCTGGTGGTTCATGAACAAAATGCCGTGGCAGGTCTGACCAATAAACTGCTGGCCAGGATTGCTACCCGGGTGCTTGAAGCGTTTCCGGGAACCTTTGCTGGGCTCTCTTCACGCATTGCCCGAAAAGTAATGCTGACCGGGAATCCGGTGCGTCCGGAGATTGTCGCCGTTCCTGCCCATTTACCACGCACTCCCTTAAGGCTGCTGGTCGTTGGGGGGAGCCGCGGAGCCCTGGCAATCAACCAGATGATTCCCCGGGTTTTACAAAACTGTGGTGCTCAGATTGACGTCTGGCACCAGACCGGTAAGGGAACCTTTGAGCAGTGCCTGGCAGATTATCAGCAGCTCGGCGTTTCCGGTCGGGTAGAGCCGTTTATTGATGATATGGCTCAGGCTTATGAGTGGGCGGATCTGGTCATCTGCCGCTCTGGCGCATTAACCATCGCAGAACTGGCAGCGGCAGGAAAACCCGGAATTCTGGTGCCTTTCCCGTTTGCGGTGGATGATCATCAGACAATGAATGGGCGTTACCTGGTCGATCGAGGTGCAGCCCTGATGGTTCAGCAAAAAGATTTGAATGTGGACAGTTTGACAAACATGATTTTGAAGCTGGCAGATAATCCTGAACAGCTTGAACGAATGGCCTCATCAGCAAGAACGGCCAGTTTGCCACAGGCGACTGATGACGTGGTCAGGCTTTGTCTTGAAGCGGCTGGTAAGGAGGTCTCTTATGCCTGATGTAAAAAGTCGGATTCCCGTTGTGGCGGTGCCAGAGATGAGGCGTATCCGTAAAATCCATTTTGTCGGTATTGGTGGTTCCGGCATGTGTGGCATTGCCGAAGTTCTGCTGAATCAGGGGTATGAAATCTCTGGCTCGGATATTCGTGCATCATCAGTAACTGAACGCCTTGAAGGGCTCGGGATTGAGGTGTTTATTGGCCACCGTGCCGACAATGTGATCAGCGCAGATGTTATTGTCACCTCAACTGCGGTTGCCGGAGATAACCCGGAAGTGGTTGAGGGGGAAAGACGTCGGCTGCCCATTGTTCCCCGGGCCCAGATGCTGGCGGAATTAATGCGTTATCGCCACGGCATTGCGGTGGCGGGTACCCATGGCAAGACCACTACCACCAGTCTGCTGGCTTCGGTTCTCGGGTTCAGTGGTATGGACCCGACGTTTGTGATTGGGGGCAGGCTCAACTCGGCCGGTACCAATGCAAAACTGGGTGGCAGCCGTTACCTGGTGGCCGAGGCGGATGAGTCTGATGCCTCTTTCCTGCATTTGCAGCCGATGGTGTCCATTATCACCAATATTGATGCTGACCATATGTCTACCTACGACGGTGACTTTGGCAAGCTGAAAAAAGCATTTATTGATTTCTTGCACAATCTGCCTTTTTACGGTGTGGCGATTGTCTGTATCGACTGTCCGGTTGTTCGGGAACTGTTGCCGGAAATCAAACGACAGGTGATTACCTATGGTTTCAGTGAAGACGCGGATTTCCGGGCAGTGAATGTTCGTCAGCAGGGCATGAGAACCTCGTTTGACCTGGTTCGTCGCACTGATGTCGAAGAACCCCCTGTGACCATTGAACTGGGTATTCCCGGACGCCATAACGTGCTGAATGCTCTGGCCGCGTTTGCCACGGCGGCTGATGAAGGCATTCCGGATCAGGTGATTGCTGAAGGGCTGAGTCGTTTTGATGGTGTTGGTCGACGTTTCCAGGTGCTGGGAGAGTTTACTAACCGGGTTGGCGACGTGATGCTGGTGGATGATTATGGCCACCACCCGACGGAAGTGGATGCGACCATTAAAGCGGTTCGTGATGGCTGGGATGACAAACGACTGGTGATGATTTACCAGCCTCATCGTTTCTCTCGCACCCGTGACCTGTATGAGGATTTTGTCGATGTGCTGTCCAGGGTTGATGTTCTTCTGTTAATGGAAGTGTACCCTGCCGGAGAAGAACCGATTGCAGGGGCGGACAGTCGCTCACTATGCCGGAGTATTCGCCAGCGTGGACTGGTTGATCCGATATTTATTGCCCGTCCTGAAGACGTTGAGTCAGTATTGGCGGATGTACTTCAGGATGGGGACTTGCTGTTGGCTCAGGGAGCCGGGGATATTGGCGCACTGGCTCTCAGGCTGGCCAGTGCTGAGTTGGCTCTGCCGAAGACAGAACAGTAAAGCTACGAATTGAATAGTAAAGGAAAACAGTGCATGAAGTACGACCGGAGTTGTGATCACTTCGATCCAAAAGCTTTTGGCAAGGTTGCTGTACTTTTCGGTGGAAACTCCGCAGAAAGGGAAGTGAGCCTGACCAGTGGTGAGCGTATTTATGCCGCGTTGCATCGCCAGGGTGTGACATGCCAGCTGATTGATACCTGTGAGAATGTTGTTGAGCAGCTTCAGCAATATGCACCTGACTATGCCTTCATTGCCTTGCATGGCGGTGGGGGAGAAGATGGAACGATACAGGGAATGCTGGAAACCATGGGTATTCCCTATCCCGGCAGTGGTGTTATGGCATCGGCCCTGGCGATGGATAAATACCGCTGCAAGTTGCTCTGGCAATCCATTGGGCTGCCAACACCGGAATTTGCCCTGGTTATGGGGGCTGACAATCTTGGCCATGCCGAGTCGCTGTTGCCTGCCTTTGTCAAACCCAGCATGGAGGGCTCCAGTGTTGGTGTGGCACGGGTTGATCGAAGGGAAGACCTTGAAGTTGCCTGCGAGCGTGCAGCGGAGCACAAGGGGGCGGTTCTGGTGGAGTCGTTTATCGATGGGCCTGAGTTTACGGTGGGTATTCTTAATGGTCAGCCACTGCCTGTTATCCGAATTGAGGCAGAGGGTGAATTTTATGATTACCAGGCCAAGTATCTGTCGGATAATACCCGCTACACCATTCCCTGTGGCCTGACTTCTGTTAAGGAGCAGGAACTGCAGGCGGTTGCTCTGACGGCATTTGAAGCCCTTGGGTGTTCAGGCTGGGGGCGTGTTGACTTTATGCAGGATCAGCAGGGACGATTCTGGTTGCTTGAGGTCAATACTATTCCGGGGATGACAGATCATAGTCTGCTGCCGATGGCCGCAGCGGATGCCGGTTTATCTTTCGATGAACTGGTGATTGAAATATTGAAAACAGCGGATGTCTGATCGAGCAGGTTGGTCTGTTTCAGCCGGTTGGTCGGGGGAAGTACGGGGCGCATCCCGAAGGGACGGTAAACAGGTTGTTGGCAGAGGGAAAAAAACACTGCCGTGGAAAAGAGTGCTTCAGGTTCTGGTGTCTCTTGTTCTGCTGGCAGGCTTGCTGGGCTCAATGCCGTGGTTGGTGAACTGGTTGAATCAGCCGATAGCACGGGTGGAAGTGCATGCAGGCTTTGAGTATTTATCCAGAGAGCAAGTCGAGGGTGTTTTGCAGCCTCACTTACAGGACCGTTTTTTTGCCCTGGATTTGCGCGAGATGCAGCAGGTTCTGATGGCAATGCCCTGGATTAAGACCGCCTCGGTTCGACGACAGTGGCCTGACAGTGTCCAGGTGAGCCTGACCGAACAGCAGCCGGTGGCGAGGTGGGGCAGCAGCGCCCTGATCAGCAATGAAGGTGAGGTGTTTGCACCAGAGGATATTGCCGGTTTTTCCGCCATGCCGGTTCTGGGTGGCCCGGAAGAGCTGGCGGTGGAGGTGATGCAGCAATATCTGGCCATCAGTCAGTTGCTCCGGCCTATGGGGCTCAGGCTGACCATGCTGAAACGTAGCAATAGTGGCTCATGGCGATTTACCATAGGACATGTTGAGGTCAATATTGGTCGTGACCGAAGGATGGAAAGACTGCAGCGTTTTGTCCGTCTTTATCATGCCAGGCTGGAGTCTCGCTGGGATCAGGTAAAGCGGGTAGATTTGCGATATTTGAACGGTGCTTCGGTTGCCTGGAGTGAGACGCTGGTTAACACGGGGTCAAAATAAGTCAGCCAGGCTCAGATTTATGATCGTTAGAGAAGTTTGGGAAGATTGATGCCATGACAGCGGCAGATAATGGAAGATTGATCGTTGGGTTGGATATAGGCACCTCGAAAGTCGTGGCTATTGTCGGAGAGCTCAACGCTGAGGGTGACATTGAAGTCATCGGCATCGGCTCGCATATTTCCCGCGGGCTTAAGCGTGGCGTTGTGGTTAATATTGACTCTACGGTCCATGCCATTAAGAGAGCCGTTGAAGAAGCTGAGCTGATGGCCGGGTGTCAGATACACTCGGTCTATGCCGGTATTGCCGGCAATCACATCAAGAGTCTTAACTCCCACGGTATCGTTGCGATACGTGAGCGTGAAGTGAATGGTGCCGATATTGACCGGGTGATTGACGCCGCCCAGGCGGTGGCGATCCCGGCGGATCAGCGGATTCTGCATATTCTTCCACAGGAGTATGCCATTGATAACCAAGAGGGGATCAAGGAGCCTCACGGGATGTCCGGTGTTCGGCTGGAAGCCAAGGTTCATCTGGTGACCTGCGCTGTTAATGCGGCCCAGAATATTGAGAACTGCATCCGTCGCTGTGGTCTGGAAGTGGACGATATTATTCTTGAGCAGCTGGCTTCAAGTTATTCGGTGCTTTCCGAAGATGAGAAAGAGCTGGGCGTCTGTATGGTGGATATCGGCGGTGGCACGACAGATATTGCCATCTTTACCGACGGTGCCATTCGGCATACGGCAGTGATTCCCATTGCCGGTGATCAGGTGACCAATGACATTGCCATGGCCTTGCGGACACCGACGCAAAATGCCGAAGACATAAAGATTAAATATGCCTGTGCCCTGGCCCAGCTGGCTGGAGCCGATGAAACCATTAAAGTTCCCAGTGTCGGTGAGCGACCCTCCAGGGAGCTTTCCCGGCAGGCACTGGCAGAGGTGGTAGAACCTCGTTATGACGAGCTGTTTACGTTAATTAATGCAGAGATCAGGCGCAGTGGTTTCGAAGACCTGATCCCCGCAGGTATCGTTCTGACCGGTGGTACTTCCAAGATTGAGGGAGCTATTGAGCTGGCAGAAGAGATTTTCCACATGCCGGTCAGGCTGGGTGTGCCGCAGTTAGTGAAAGGGCTGAGTGATGTGGTCAGTAATCCCATTTATTCAACGGGTGTCGGGCTTTTGCACTATGGCCAGAAAATGCAGAAAGATGGTTTGAAAAAGTCGATCGCCAGCAAACCTCAGGATGCTGGGCTGATGGACAAGATGAAGCGCTGGTTTCAGAACTTTTAAGTGTGTAGCAGCGCAGTTTTTCAGTAACGGTATTGGTAAGTATTTGTTAGATTAAGGGTGATAAAAAGGAGATGACCATGTTTGAATTGGTGGATAACGTACCGCAGGAAGCGGTCATAAAAGTTATCGGTGTCGGTGGTGGTGGTGGTAATGCAGTCTGCCACATGCTGAATAGTCAGCTCGAAGGTGTTGAGTTTGCCTGTGCAAACACTGACGCCCAGGCGCTGAAAAAGCAGCATTTGCAGGCCCATACTCACCTGCAGCTGGGAGCCTCGATCACACGAGGGCTTGGTGCAGGCGCGAACCCGAATGTCGGTCGCGAGGCGGCGATGGAAGACCGGGAGCGTATCGCCGAGCTCCTCAAAGGTGCGGATATGGTCTTTATTGCCGCTGGCATGGGCGGTGGTACCGGGACCGGCGCAGCTCCGGTGGTTGCCGAGATAGCCCGGGAGCTTGGCGCACTGACCGTGGCCGTGGTCACCAAGCCATTCGGTTTTGAAGGCAAGCGCAGAATGGCGGTTGCCGAAGAAGGTCTTAAAGAGCTTCAGGAACATGTGGACTCGCTGATTACCATTCCCAATGAAAAGTTACTGCCAGTGCTTGGCAGTGATGTCAGTCTGCTCAATGCCTTTGGTGCTGCCAATGATGTTCTGCTGGGTGCGGTGCAGGGGATTTCTGAACTGATTACCCGTGATGGTCTCATCAACGTTGACTTTGCCGATGTTCGCACGGTGATGTCAGAAATGGGTATGGCGATGATGGGTACCGGAGTTGCCACGGGTAGCGGCCGTGCAGCAGAAGCAGCTGAGAAAGCCATCCGCAGTCCGCTGCTGGAAGATGTTGATCTCCAGGGAGCCAAAGGTGTTCTGGTTAACATTACTGCCGGCCTTGACTTTACCGTTGGTGAGTACAACCAGGTAGGCGACGTTGTAAGTCAGTTTGCGTCTAACGATGCAACCGTTGTTATCGGCACTGTTATTGACTCGGAATTAACGGACGAGCTGCGGGTGACTGTTGTGGCAACCGGTATTGGTGCTGGCGGCGTTGCCAGGGAACAGTTGAAGGTGGTTGAAAAAGCACCGCCAAAAAACAAAGACGGCACACCTGACTATGGCAGGCTGGACATTTCTCCTCTGTTGCGTGACAAAAAGAAGGAGGAAGAGGAAGTGGGTCCGCGGCAAGAAGGTAAACGGGCAGCGGTGGCGACCGGAGATAGTGTCGATTACCTCGATATACCGGCATTTCTGAGGCGTCAGGCGGATTAATCAGGGCGTATAAATGCGAACTTGTCTCAATTGTTACTTTTGTTACAATGTGACGTTGCATCCAAATAACAGGGACCTTTCAGGTCGCGGAACAGCGTTATCATGATCAGACAGCGTACACTGAAAAATATTATTCGTGCTACGGGCGTGGGCCTTCACTCCGGTGAAAAGGTTTACCTTACTCTTAAGCCTGCTCCCGTAGATACCGGCATCATTTTCTGTCGTACAGACCTTGACCCGGTCATTGAAATTCCGGCACATGCCCTGAATGTCGGGCAGACGACACTGTGCACGTCTTTGCATAAAGACGGCACCCGAATTGACACTGTTGAACACCTTCTCTCCGCCCTGGCCGGGCTGGGTATTGATAACGCCTGCGTTGAGGTCAGTGCCCACGAGGTTCCTATTATGGACGGCAGCGCTGGTCCATTCGTATTCCTGCTCCAGTCCGCAGGTATCCAGGAGCAGAATGCGCCCAAGAAGTTCATTCGCATCAAAGAAGATGTGACGGTGACGGATGGGGATAAAACGGCAACCTTCAAACCATACGACGGTTTCAAAGTAAGTTTCACCATTGACTTTGATCATCCTGTTTTCAAAAGCCGCTCCCAGACAGCGTCGATTGACTTCTCCAGTACCTCTTTTGTGAAGGAAGTCAGCAGGGCCCGTACTTTCGGCTTTATGCGTGATGTCGAGTACCTGCGTGCCCAGAATCTGGCCCTTGGCGGCAGCGTGGATAATGTGGTTGTTGTCGATGAGTACCGAATTCTCAATGAAGATGGCCTCCGCTATCACGATGAGTTTGTCAAGCACAAGATGCTGGACGCGATCGGCGACCTTTATTTGCTGGGGCATAGTTTGATTGGTCAGTTCATCGGTCATAAATCTGGCCATGAACTTAACAATAAACTGGTTAGAACGTTGCTTGCCCATGAGAAGTTATGGGAGATAGTGACTTTCGAAGAGGCTGAGGTTTCTCCGATCTCCTATCAGAAGCCCGTTGCTGTAACGGCCTGATGACTGCTTTTTGAGTTAATGCTGATCTGTTACGTGATTTTTTGCGAGGCTGGACAATTTTAGTCTTGAATCAGGCCACAATATAGTGGCCTTTTTTCTAGGAGGCTGTCAGTAAAAAGTCTTTATCCCGAACTGGTTTCTGATAAGTGCATGTTGTTCAAGAGTACTGTTTTTTTGACCTTGAACTGTCGTTGACCGCATTAAAAAATACCGTTTTACAACGATAACATCAGTATCAGGTGGCTCCTGGGCAGGGTGGAATGTAGACGAGCGTAGCTGTAGAAGTGAGGAAATCCGTCCTCTGGTTCTGTATTTTGCATGCTCCTGAAATACAATAGTGGAGATATGCTGCGGGTTTGGCATTAAGGGTTGCTGATGAAAATTATTGTTGTTAACCAGGATCATTCTCGAACCCGAACTTATTCCGGAAGTGGAAAACGGGTAGGGGTTCTGTTTTGCTGTGCTTTTTTGCTCTCCATGGCCGTTGGTGGTGGCGCAATGTATGCCTGGTTGACCAATAACCAGGAGCACATGTTAACCAGTGAAGGCGTCAAAAACTGGAAACAGGTTCTGGATACACAGCAACAGGATCTTGGCCTGGTTCGTCAGCAGGCACAAAACCAGCTGGATGCCCTGATGCTCAGGCTGTCTGAACTTCAGGGGCGTATGACCCGACTTGATGCCCTTGGCGAACGCCTTACCAGCAAGGCAAAACTGGATGACGGTGAGTTTGACTTCAATGAAGCGCCTGCACTGGGTGGCCCTCAGGAGTTTGCTGAAGCAGAAGCAGCCTACAGCAAGGTGAGTCTGATTGAGGCTATTGATCAATTGGCAGATCAGATTGATAACCGCGAAGAACAGCTGGACCTTCTGGATAATCTTATTTCCAGCAGAACCCTTCACGACGATGCATTTCTGGCGGGGTTGCCCGTCAGAAAAGGCTGGCTCTCTTCCCGTTATGGTCGCCGTACCGACCCGTTTACCGGTAAGGGTGCCTGGCATAATGGTGTGGATTTTGCCGGTAAGCGCGGCTCGGATATTATTTCCGTGGCGGCAGGTGTTGTTGTCTGGTCAGGCACCCGCTCAGGCTTTGGGCTTCTGGTGGAGGTCAATCATGGCAATGGTTATCTGACGCGTTATGCCCACAATGATGAAAATCTGGTCAAGGTCGGTGATATTGTCACCAGAGGGCAGGCCATTGCCAAAATGGGCAGTTCCGGGCGGTCAACCGGACCACATGTCCACTTTGAGGTTTTGAAAAATGGCAAGCCTCAGGACCCTTCGAGATATATCTACAGAGCAAGTAAGTAGAATTTAAGGCTGATTTTTTTCTTGCTCAGGGCGGGTATTCTTTAACTTCAGCTTTCAGTCGAGAAATACCCGCAGGTAGCGATCGAAGGCTCCGGTTTCTACCAGGAAGGCATCGTGGCCATATTGGGAGGGGTGATTGATATAGTGACAGTCCACCCGTCCCTTTAGCAGACCCTGGTACAGCTCTTGCTGTTGTTGCGGAGTGAACAGAATATCACTCTCTACCGAAATTACTGTGGTTTTAGCGGTGATTCTGCCGAAAGTGGCTGCGAGCGATTCGTATTGTTGCGTCACATCATATCGGTCCATTGCGGCGGTCAGCACCAAATAGCAATTGGCATCGAAGCTGCGGCAAAACAGATCGGCGTTATAATCCATATAGCTGTTGATTTCATCATCACGCATACCGATGTTGTTGAAACTATTGAAGCGTCGGTTCCATTCGGCGGCGTTACGATAAGTATAAAGCCCAAGCTTTCGTGCCAATCGAAATCCATTCAGCTGGGCATCCGGTTCATAATTGCCATCTTGAAAAGCCGGATCCAGCCGAATCGATTCCTGCTGGATCCGACGGTTAGCAATATTGGCCGGATATGCCTTATAGGACGAACTGGTTAACAGTAACCTTTGCACCGAATCGGGGTAAGCAATTGCCCAGGTCAGTGAAACCATAGCGCCCATTGAGTTACCGATCATGGCATACAGGCTCTCAATGCCGAGGTGGTCCAGCAATAACTGCTGACTGTGCACCATGTCTTCCATTACCACCTCCGGAAAGTCCCCTCTCCAGGGCTTGCCGGTTTCCTTGTTAATGGTCACCGGACTGGTTGAACCAAAACAACTGCCCAAATTATTGATGCAAATAACATGATACCTGTCGGTATCAATCGCTTTGCCTGGTCCTACCATGGCCTGCCACCAACCCTTTTTCGGATTGGCTTTAGTGGCAGCGACATGGGGCCCTACACTCAAGGCATGATGAATCAGAACAACATTATCCCTTTGCTTATTCAAATGGCCGAACGTTTCGTAACACAACTGCCAGTGTTCCAATACCCGGCCATTGGCAAGGGTGAACGGCTCCGTACTTGTAAACAGGCTGGAGCCGTCTTCGAGGTTCTGTATCGAATAACTCAAGACAGTATTACTTTAAAGTTTCCAGTACTTCGTCGTCTGAGCCTTCGGCTATATCATCAAACAGGAAAGTAGACATGTAACGTTCGCCGGTATCCGGCAACATGGCCAGAATGGTAGAGCCTTCAGGTGCAGTTTCAGCCACTTCAAGTGCAGTCGCAACCGTTGCACCGGCAGAGATACCACAGAAGATGCCTTCTTTGCGGGCCAGTTCAAGCGCGGTATCACGGGCAACCACGTCATTAACTGGCAATACTTCATCAATGACGTCACGGTTAAGGACCGGGGCGATAAAATCCGGCGTCCAACCCTGAATCTTGTGCGGTGCCCACTCTTTGCCACTGAGCAATGCCGCACCGGCAGGTTCGGTGCAGATGATTTTGATGTTTGGGCGGGCAGCCTTAAGTACTTCACCGACACCGGTGATGGTACCGCCAGTGCCGTAGCCACTGACAAAATAATCCAGCCGCTTGCCGGCAAAATCCTGCAAAATTTCAGGGGCGGTGGTGTTTCGGTGATATTCAGGATTGGCTTCGTTTTCAAACTGTCGAGCCAGGAACCAGCCGTTTTTCTCGGACAACTCTTTGGCAACCCGCACCATGCCGGTACCACGCTCGGCAGCCGGCGTCAGTACAACTTTGGCACCCAGGGCACGCATGATTTTGCGACGCTCAACAGAGAATGTTTCGGTCATAACCGCCACAAAAGGATGGTTCAATGCCGCACACACCATGGCCATGGCGATACCTGTATTACCGGAGGTCGCTTCTACGACGGTTTGGCCTTCTTCAAGTTCACCCTTTTGCCGGGCGTCGTTGATGATGGCAAATGCCAATCGGTCCTTTACAGAGGCCATAGGGTTAAAGTACTCGGCCTTCACGTAGAAGTTGACGTGTGCCGGTGCCAGGCGATTGATTTTAACGATGGGAGTCTGGCCGATTGTTTCTAAAATTGAATTGTAAATCATAAGGGTATGTCTCTTGCTGTCTTTCGCCACCCTGATTGAGATTTTTCTGAGCTCTGTTGCCAAAGGGGTGATCAGATTTTCAGGCGCACCAGTATGCCGTCAGTTCAATGCCAGTGCAAAAATCTAAAGCAGCTTGAAAGCATTGAATATTTTTTACCGACTCAGCTTAATGGACAGCACAGAAATACAGCTAATATAGGTGAGACTTTGCCGTGATTGTCATAGAATGTTGGACTATTGTGCGCTTGTCTGCTCCGGCCCGGATTTGTCGGTAGGAGGACAGCTCCGGAAACAGAGTGTGAGACTGTTAACAACTTATGTTTGCTTCGTTAATTAAGAAAGTTATTGGTAGCCGGAATGACCGCCAGCTGAAACGGATGGGTAAGATTGTCAAATCAATCAATGCCCTGGAAGAAAGCCTGGCGGCTTTGAGCGACGATGAGCTGAAGGCTAAAACCGGAGAGTTTCGCGAGCGCTTCAACAAAGGCGAAACCCTTGATGACCTGTTGCCTGAGGCGTTTGCTGTGGTTCGTGAGGCGGGCAAGCGGGTGATGGGCATGCGTCATTTTGATGTCCAGCTTATTGGTGGCATGACCCTCCATGAAGGGCGCATTGCCGAGATGCGCACCGGTGAAGGTAAGACACTGGTGGCCACCCTGCCTGCTTATTTGAACGCCATTCCCGGTCAGGGCGTTCATGTGGTTACCGTGAATGATTATCTGGCCCGTCGTGATGCGAACTGGATGCGCCCGCTCTATGAGTTTCTGGGGATGAGCGTGGGCATTGTTGTTCCGCAGCAGGATCCGGAAGAGAAGCGTCAGGCTTATCAGGCGGATATCACCTACGGAACCAATAACGAGTTTGGTTTTGACTACCTTCGTGACAATATGGCCTTCCGGAAGGAAGATCGCTTCCAGCGTGATCTCTTCTTCTCCATTGTCGATGAGGTTGACTCGATTCTGATTGATGAGGCCAGAACACCGCTGATTATTTCCGGTCCGGCTGAAGACTCCTCAGAACTTTATAAAAAGATGAATCAGCTGGTTCCCAGGCTGCAACGGCAGGAGCCCATTCCTGAAGACCAGGATCCCAATACCGTTGAATTTACCGGTCATTACTCAGTCGATGAGAAGACCCGCCAGGTTGAGTTGAATGAACTGGGCCATCAGTTTATTGAAGAGCTGCTGCAACAGGAAGGTTTGTTGCCGGAAGGGGAAAGCCTTTACGCCTCCAACAACCTGAACCTGCTGCACCATGCGAACTCAGCCCTGAAAGCCCATGTGCTGTTTAACCGCAATGTGGAATACATTGTTCAGAATAATGAAGTTCTGCTGGTAGATGAGCACACCGGTCGTACCATGCCGGGCCGTCGTCTCTCGGAAGGTCTCCATCAGGCGATTGAAGCGAAAGAAGGGTTGCGCATTCAGGCGGAGAGCCAGACTCTGGCTTCCACAACGTTCCAGAATTATTTCCGGAATTATGACAAGCTCTCCGGCATGACCGGTACTGCCGATACCGAAGCGTTCGAGTTCCGTCAGATTTATGGCCTCGACGTGATTGTTATTCCTACCCACAAGGAGATGGTTCGTCAGGATGGCAATGATCTCGTCTATCTGACGATCGCGGAAAAATACGACGCCATTATTGAAGATATCAAGGAAACGGTGAAAGCTGAGCGTCCGGTTCTGGTGGGTACGGCGTCTATCGACTCTTCTGAGCATCTGTCCAAAGCTCTTGATAAAGCGGGCATTGCTCACCAGGTACTGAATGCCAAATTCCATGAGAAAGAAGCCGATATCATCGCCCAGGCTGGTCGCCCCGGTGCGGTCACCATCGCCACCAATATGGCGGGCCGTGGTACCGATATCATGCTGGGCGGTAACTGGAAGGCAGAAGTTGCCGAGCTGGGTAGCCCGGCCCAGGAGCAAATTGATCAGATCAAAGCGGATTGGCAGAAACGCCACATGGCGGTGCTTGAAGCCGGTGGTCTGCATATTATCGGTACCGAGCGTCACGAGTCACGACGTATTGATAACCAGTTAAGAGGCCGTTCCGGTCGTCAGGGCGACCCGGGCTCTTCCCGTTTTTATCTGTCTCTGGAAGACAGCCTGATGCGGATTTTTGCTTCTGAGCGGGTCAAGAACTTTATGAAAGCCCTGGGCATGGAAAAAGGTGAAGCCATTGAACACCGCATGGTGACCAATGCCATCGAAAAAGCCCAGCGTAAAGTGGAAGGTCGCAACTTTGATATTCGTAAGCAGCTGCTGGAATATGATGATGTTGCCAATGACCAGCGTAAGGTCATTTATCATCAACGGGATGAACTGCTCAGTGCAGAGGATGTTTCTTCCAGTATTGAAGCACTGCGTGAAGACGTGGTCAGTGGCCTGATCAGTCAGCACATTCCACCCCAGAGCCTGGAAGAGCAGTGGGATGTGAAAGGTCTGGAAGAGAAACTGGCCAGCGAGCTCAATGAGCGTATGCCGGTTCAGCAGTGGCTGGATGAAGATGATCGTCTGGATGAAGAGGCGCTCCGTGAGCGTATTCTCCAGGGGGTAATCGATTCCTACCGCAAGAAGGAAGAATTGGCCGGTGCTGAAGTTCTGCGCAACTTTGAAAAGCATATTCTGCTGCGGATTCTGGATGACAAGTGGAAAGAGCATCTGGCCACCATGGACCACCTGAGACAGGGTATTCATCTTCGTGGTTATGCCCAGAAGAACCCCAAACAGGAATACAAGCGTGAGGCGTTTGAGTTATTCCAGCAGATGCTTGAGGATATCAAGTACGACACGATTCGTATTATCTCCCATGTACAGGTGCAGGAAGATGATCGAACCGCTGAGATGGAACGACAGCGTCGTGAGGAAATGGCCCGGAGAATGCAGTTTGAGCATGCCAGGGCCCAGGGTGTAGAAGCAGAAGCAACCGGGCAGGAAGCACCCGAAGAGGAAGCTCACCAGCCATTTGTCCGGGAAGGGCGTAAAGTGGGGCGGAACGATCCGTGTCCATGTGGTTCCGGTAAGAAGTTCAAACAGTGCCACGGTAAAATTGCCTGATCAGGGCAGGTAACTTAAACTGCGGGTCAGCTTTAACAGGCTGACCCGTTTTTGTTTGTGCATCAGCATCTGCTCAAGGCGTAACAACAAAATCAGTCAAGAATAAGCAACGATATCACCAATGGAGTCAATCATGGCAACGGGTTCTGGGGAATGGGCGGCAGTGAAACCGGTCAGGGGCTTTCGCCTGGGAACGGCTATGGCGGGTATCAGAAAACCCGGCCGCCGGGATCTTGTGGTTATGAACTGGGATAAGGGCAGCTCCGTGGCCGGGGTTTTTACCCTTAACCGTTTCTGTGCGGCCCCGGTTCATTTAAGCCGGGAACGCTTAACCGGTGATCCCCGTTACTTTCTGATTAACACCGGCAATGCCAATGCAGGCACCGGTGAACAGGGAATGGTGGCAGCCAGGCAGACGTCATCCGAGCTGGCGACGTTGTCCGGCGTTAATGAGTGTCAGGTCCTGCCGTTTTCAACCGGCGTGATTGGTGAGCAGCTTCCGGTCAATACGCTCTGTGCAGCACTACCAGCGGCGCTGTCTGATTTGCAAGAAGATAACTGGTTACATGCCGCTGAAGGCATCATGACCACCGATACGCGACCTAAAGGCAGCAGTCGTCAATTTGAACATGAGGGAACCACCTATACGGTCTCCGGAATCAGTAAGGGGGCCGGAATGATCAAGCCCAATATGGGCACCATGCTGGCTTATATCGCAACGGATGCGGCGGTTGAACAAACGTTTTTGCAAAACCTGCTGTTGGACATTACCAACCAATCCTTTAACCGGATCACCATCGATGGTGATACATCGACCAATGACAGCTTTATGGTGGTTGCCACAGGGGCGGCTGGTAATGATGCAATCACTGCCGGAGATTCCGGGTTGGCCGGGAAGTTAGCGGCGAGCCTTCGCGAGGTGGCCGTTGAGCTTGCCCAGGCGATTGTCAGGGATGGCGAGGGAGCCACCAAATTTGTCACTGTAAAAGTGGCAGAGGCGGCCTCCCATCAGGACGCCCTGGAAGTGGCTTATACCGTCGCCCATTCGCCACTGGTTAAAACCGCCCTGTTTGCCAGTGACCCAAACTGGGGGCGAATTCTGGCAGCGGTTGGCCGGGCTGACATTCCTACGCTTGAGATTGACCGTGTATCCATCTGGCTGGGGGATACCGCCATTGTTGACTGCGGCCAGCCCGCAGTGGGTTATACCGAAGAGGCCGGCCAGAAAGTAATGGATCAGGAGGACATCCTGATCAGGATTTCCCTGGGCGCAGGCCATTGCACCGAAGAGATCTGGACGACCGATTTATCCCATGAGTATGTAAAGATCAATGCCGAGTATCGCACCTGAATCCATTGCCTCAATGATTATTGACAAGCTGGTAACGAAAAGGCTACTAACGAAAAGCTATGGTCGAAAAAAGCAAGGTTGACAATAGAAGCGTGGTTCGTGTGGCAGTTGCTGTGATTCTTGGGGACGATGGCCGGGTTTTACTGGCCAAACGTCCTGAAGATAAACACATGGGCGGATTATGGGAGTTTCCCGGCGGTAAAGTCGAGCCCGGGGAAGATATCAGGGTCGCCCTGAGCCGGGAACTTCGCGAAGAGCTGGATATCGGCGTTGCCACTTTTTCACCACTCATCAAAATTCGCCATGACTACCCTGATAAGTCCGTATTACTGGATACTTGGGTGGTCAGTGGTATTCAGGGCGAGCCGAAAGGCAATGAAGGTCAGTTGATTCAGTGGGTTGAGAAGGATTGTCTTAATGACTATGAGTTTCCTGAAGCCAATAAGGTGATTCTCCGGGCGCTGCAACTTCCTGACCATTATATGATTACCGGGCATTTTGCGGAAAAAGAAGCACTCTTTAACAGCGTTTTGGCAGCGCTGGATAACGGTATTCGCCTGATTCAATTTCGGGCTCATTGGCTTGAGGCGGGTGACTATCTCCGGCTGGCGCGGGAACTGTCAAGTTTCGTTCAGGCCGCTGGTGGGACGCTGATCATCAAAGGGGATCTCTCCCTTTTGTCAGAGTCATGGTGCCATGGACTGCATTTGACCTCCCGTCAGCTGGGTTTGCCGGTTAAACCTGAAAAGCGCCATAGCGGCCAGCTTCTGGTCGCCTCATGTCACGATAAGGCGCAGATCAAAGCGGCTGAGGCAATGGCGGTGGACTTTATTACCCTGTCACCGGTCAAGGCAACCGCTTCCCATCCTGAGGCCAGCCCTCTTGGGTTGGAGCGGGCTAAAATGCTGACTGGCATGGCAAAAGTCCCTGTGTTCTGGCTTGGGGGGATGAATCCAGAAGATGCGCATCTTGCCCGGCAGCTGGGTGCCCGGGGAATTGCCGCCATTCAGGCTTTTTGGGGCTGATTTTCTCTGGCTTCGGAACGCCTGATCAGAGCTATAGGGCCTATCAATTATTGGTCAGTTTTGCTTTTATTATGATTTTTAAATAACTAGAAATTATTTAATTCCTAAAAATTATAACTGACTATTGAACCAACTCATAATTTTCCTCTCTAAAACATCAGTATCACTTTAAAAAATCACAAACAACCAATAGAGGAAGTTATTATGCCTAGCTCAATCGGTGCACCTGCACCTCAAGTAACCGTTGTGGAACCCCGCAAAAGAGATTGGACCATCGTGAGATGGTGCCACAAAGTTGCCGATAGTGTTTCCAGAAAATTTGACGAAGGAAGCACATTCGGTAAATGGCTTGGACGTGCAGTTGCAGCAGTCTTTGTGCCTTTTGGAATCTTGCCTTCCCTGGTTGGTGATGCCATCCACGGTATTAGAGGTAAAGACCTTTCTGACAGGCGTGTTGAAACCACACAGGCAGTTGAAAAGAAAATTCCAACCATGGAAGAATTTGCGGCCCTGAAAGCGGATAAAGAAGCACTGATAGCGGATAAAGAAGCACTGCTTAAGAGGGTTTCTGCTGCAGAAGCGGATGCCAGGCAAGCAAAGCTTGAAAAAGAGGACCTTAATATTTGTGCTGAAAGTCAAGCTGACGCTCTGGTTCGTATTGCTCATGAAGAAAAGCAAGAGCTTTTAAAGAAGGCACAGGATAAATTCAATAAAGAGCGCGAATCTAAAGTTCGTTGTATCCGCAGGCAGCATAAGGAGCTTCAATTCAACGGCGTAAGATTAAAACGGCAGGAAAGAATACTGAAAGAACTGCAGACGGATCGGGAAAACTACAAGGCTGTTGCTATTCATCATAAGAATAAAACTGAAAGTTTAAGGAGTATCGCAGGTATTAATTTTCTACATGCTTTCAGAGAAACAAATAGGTCTATTTCTACGGAGAAAGAGTTGGTAAGGGAACAGAAAATAACCCGTTTTATGGCAGAAGAGTTGACGAAGGAACGGCAAAAAACCTGGCAAGAGAAATATCTGAATGACCTTTTTAAAGATTTCAAAGTTATGCATGATTCGAAAGATTCGAAAGATTCGAAAGATGTGCTGGCTGAGGAAAATTTGGTAAGTCGTGAAGAGTTGCAAAATTTAGATATTAACTCTGTTGTAAAGGTTGAAATGAATGAGGATGGGAAGGATCCAATCTTTAACCTTACCGTTTTAGCGCCGGGGGCTGTTAAGAGGGTTGTTAGTATCAATTTAAGCCAGTTGAACATTTTGTTGGATCGCATGGATCAATTTTATAATGAAAGGGTGGATTTTGAAGAAGGTGTTCATGTTGCCTTTAAGGCTCTGGAGGAGTGTGCCAGGGAATCAGAGTCAAAAATTAATGGTCTTGGGCAGATCAACGAAGAGGATTTTGACTCGCATTCCGTCGATGATAATGCAGGTAAAGCTGAAGGCATTGAAGGCATTGAAGGCGGTGAAGGCGGTGAAGGTGAGCAGCCTTTGTCGTTTGATAATTCTGCCCTGTATTTTCAACCGGAAGAACCTGCTGTGATCCTCTTGTCTCCGCTGGGTCAAAATGCCACTGGAAACCAACCTGGTGCAGAGGTTTCTGTTGATAAGCAAGATTCGGAATCTGTGAAGACTAATAATGGTGAAGAGGGGGTATAAATCTTCGAGACTCACCTGATCTCAAGCCATCGTTTGCCCATGGCAGCAAAGCTTGAAAATTAGTGCCATAAACCGGGGATATCCCCGGTTTTTTTATTGGCTTGCATATCGTCCTGAGCGTCAACAGGCCCTGAACATGACTACTTAATGCCGGGTGGGCACCTCATCAAGCTCCTGGGACATCAGGTCATCAAAGGCCGGATCACCCGGAATGGTATGTTCTTCTTTTGCCCAGGCACCAAAGTCAATCAGCTTGCAGCGTTCTGAGCAAAAGGGACGGTACTTGCTTTCGGGAACCCACTTCACGGCTGTTCCGCACTGTGGGCATTTAACGGTTTTGGTCATGTGCTAGCCAGATAGACTTGGAAAAGGTATATCGCCTCAATTCACCACAGGTGGCTGTGGTGGAGGTGCGTCCTGAATTTTGGGTTTGGAGCGGCCAATCAGGCCGAAGGTTAGCGTGCTCCAGATGGATGGATCAACGTCTTCAAACACCTTGTAACCTACAAAATTGCCATTCTTGTCCAGTGCCGGGTGGTTCGGGTAGTTCAGCCTCAACACCTCCAGGGCCTCACCGGCGGGTTCTGGCAGTTCCAGATGTTGATAGCCTTCGACCATAATGGCCAGGGCTTCGGGAACGGCAGGTGTCTGTTGCATATTCTCGACAACATAGCGCCCACGGTTGACCGCAGCGACATAGGCCTTACGTTTCAGATAATAGTTAGCGGCATGAATTTCATACTCGGCCAGCCGGTTACGGAGGGCAACCATGCGCTGGCGGGCATCCGGCACGTATTTACTCTCGGGGTAACGGCTCAGCAATTCAGAAAACTCGTTAAATGATACCCGGGCCTGGCCAGGGTCACGGCGGGTCAGATCCATTGGCAGGTATCGCTCCAGCAGACCCATGGACGCAGTGTTGGACGCCAGCCCTTTGATGTAATAGGCGTAGTCTGCATCAGGGTGTTGCGGGTGCAGGCGGATAAAACGGTCAGCGGCAGCCCTGGAGGCTTCCGGCTCGGCATTTTTGAAATAGGCGTAAATGATATCCAGTTGTGCCTGTTCAGCAAATGAACCAAAAGGATAGCGGGACTCCAGGGTTCTCAGAGATTTAATGGCTTCGGAATAGCGACCGTCCTCAAGCGCCTTGCTGGACAGTTGGTAAAGCTCAGGCTCAGACAGGGCTTCCGGGAGTTGCTCTTTATTTTCGGTGGATGCACAGCCCGCCAGAAGGATAGTGGCAAACACCATCAAAATGGATCTGGTGAGAAACGGGGGCAGTACCCTGGGCAATTTTGCAGTCAAGATGGTCATGGTGTTGATTGGTTTCCGTACTTGTCCCGTGCTCTTTACACATCATTTTCTGTCGCTTTCGACAACCACTCAGGCTTCAGAGTCTTCTTGTGATAAACTCTTCAAACCGATAAAAAGACTTACTAAAGCTGCATTTAAACATAGTCTGCCGGAAAACGAAAAGACAAGATTTTACGGCGTTCTGGTTACAGGTATGTGCGGTTTGCGTTGTCGGTACTGAAAGTAGATTTATGAACTGAGTGTTGCTGAATGGGCGAAGTTACTAAACATGTCATCAAAGAGAGTGTCACGGTGCCTGATGATCAGGGTGGTCGTCGATTTGATCAGATAGCGGCGGCCTGTTTTCCGGAGTTTTCCAGGGCCCGGCTTCAGGAGTGGATTCGTGAGGGCTTTCTGGTGGTGGATGGCGATGCCCGAAAACCAAAAGAGAAGCTCTATGGCGGGGAACAGTTATCTCTGTCCGTTGAGGTTCAGCCTGAAGGGCAATGGACGGCGGAAAATATCCCGTTGAACGTTGTTTATCAGGATAACCATATCATGGTGATCAATAAGCCAGCAGGTCTGGTGGTGCATCCCGCTGCAGGAAATTATACTGGGACGCTGCTCAACGCCCTGTTGTATCACTATCCGGATAATGCAGCGTTGCCCCGGGCTGGCATTGTGCACCGGCTGGATAAGGATACCACCGGCCTGATGGTGGTTGCCCGTTCCCCGGCAGCGCACACCGACCTTGTTGCACAGCTGCAGGATCGTACGGTTCATCGCGAATATGAGGCGGTTGTGCGAGGGGTAATGACGGGAGGGGGTGTGGTTGATGCACCGATCGGCCGACACCCGCAAAACCGCTTGAAGATGGCCGTTGTGCGCGGTGGCAAACCGTCTGTTACCCATTACCGGGTAGTGAAACGTTATAAGGCGCACACCCATATCCGACTTAACCTGCAAACGGGCAGAACTCATCAGATCCGTGTGCATATGAGTCACCAGCACTTCCCCCTGGTGGGTGATGACCTTTACGGTGGGGGGCTTAAGTTGCCCAAGTCATGCCCGGCTGCGTTGGAAGTCGTTCTGAGAGCATTCAGACGACAGGCCCTTCATGCCCGTCAGCTTGGTCTGATACATCCGGCCACGGGTGAGTATATGGAATGGGAGGTGCCCCTGACCGATGATTTCCAAATGTTATTGGACAGTCTGGCTGCCAATGAGCCGCTCTCAGATTAAGGCAGAGGAGAATGTGAGTGAGCAGTGAGCGCTTCCTCTGGGCCGACTGGCCTGCACCGGAGGGTGTTAAAGCGTTAGTGACTACCCGAAAGGGTGGGCTGAGTGACGCTGGTTTTTCCAGCTTCAACCTCGGGCTCTACTGTGGTGATGATCAGGACACGGTTCGGGCAAACCGGCAGCGACTGGAGCAGGACCTTGATCTGACAACATCCCCGCTGTGGTTAAGACAGGTGCATGGTGTTGCCGTTGCTGATGCCAATGCTGATCAGCAGGAAACGGAAGCAGATGCTTCGGTTTCCTGCCAACCGGGAGCAGCCTGTGCTGTGCTGACGGCAGACTGTTTACCGGTTCTGTTCTGTAACCTGGAAGGAACGGTGGTCGCGGCCGCTCATGCTGGCTGGAAAGGGTTAGTGGGCGGGGTTCTTGAAGCGACGGTGCATTCCATGGCAGTGCCACCCCAAACCGTTATGGCCTGGCTGGGGCCTGCCATCGGTCAGCATAATTTTGAGGTTGGACTGGAAGTCAGGGAGCAGTTCCTGGCGGAAGATGCTGGTTGCTCTGAAGCATTTATTCCCGGCCGTGGTGATCGCTGGTTTGCCGATCTTTATTTGCTGGCGCGCAGGCGGCTGAGCAGGCTTGGCATTAACAAGGTGTACGGCGGTGAGTTCTGTAGTTATGACCAGTCTGATCTTTTCTATTCTTACCGTCGCGATGGAAATGCGTCGGGAAGGATGGCCTCCCTGATCTGGAGAGTGCCATCTCTGGCCTGATACAGACCTCCCCGGAGCCTTTTGCCTTCCCGCTTAAATGTTTCCTGCTTCTGTTTCGGGGAGGGGAAAGGTTCATTCAGGAATGGGGGGGAGTGGTTTGGTATAGGTGCGGTTAGCAGTCCAATGGTGGTCATGGGATTCTGAAGCCTATTGTTTATCGGTGTCGGGTTTGATCAGACAACGGTTGTCTTGTGGGTAACAGTTATCTGCTGGCTCAGATATCGGTTGGAAAGTGCTCATAAGGGGCGTCTCTGGTGCTGGTTCTACTTTGCGAACAGCCAGTTCGATCCATTGGCTTTCTGAGGGTACTTGCGCAATGGATGTTTTTCTTACGAAGTCTCCGGTCAGGTTATCGAAACTTTGTAAATGCCGGGTTGGTGAACTTATTGTTGCTATTTGTCCGTGTTTAAACTGGTTAATGGTGTTTGGTGGTTTTTTTTGGTAGGCATCTGTTGGAGTCGAAACATTTTGAGGGTTTTGCCGGTTGAAATTTAACCGGCTGATCCCAGCTAAACAGTTCATCAGTTCATTCTCATTATGGTGGGTTCAAAAAGAGCAGACTGGCAATAAGCGTGATTGGTTCCTGTTGATTAAATAAAAAGATGTTTTCGCAGTTACGATTTACTGTTCATCCTTGAAATGCCACACACCAGCACTATATAGATACCTAACCATATGAAATCATCTGTTTCTGGCTATTTAAAAGTAAAAACCGGAAGTGAGATCATGAGTAGGAGAAGGTCATTATGAGAATGGATCGGCTGACCAGCAAACTCCAGTCAGCTCTGTCTGATGCCCAGTCTCTGGCTATTGGCAAAGATAACAGTCAGATTGAGCCCGTCCACCTTTTGCTTGCGCTCATCGACCAGAAGGGAGGCTCGGTCAAGCCTCTGCTGATGCAGGTCGGCTTTGATGTGAACACCCTTCGTGGTGAGCTGACCGACATGCTGGAACAGCTGGCCAGGGTGTCATCGCCGACCGGTGATATTCAGACGTCCCAGGCCCTCTATCGAATGCTGAACCTTGCGGACAAAAAAGCACAGCAGGCCAGTGACCAGTTTATTTCCAGTGAAACCATGCTGCTGGTCATGATGGAAGACAGTGGTCCGCTGGGCAAATTACTGAGCAGTCAGGGAGTCAGCCAGAAAGCGCTGGAAAACGCTATTAAAAATATTCGCGGAGGCGCGTCTATTGACGACCCGAATGCGGAAGATTCCCGAAACTCCCTGAGCAAATACACCATTGATCTGACCGAACGTGCAGAAGTGGGTAAGCTGGATCCGGTCATTGGCCGGGATGATGAAATCCGGCGGACGATCCAGGTTCTGCAACGAAGAACCAAAAATAATCCGGTGATTATTGGAGAGCCGGGCGTCGGTAAAACCGCCATTGTTGAAGGACTGGCCCAGCGTATCGTCAATGGTGAAGTGCCTGAAGGTTTGAAAGGAAAAAGGCTGCTATCGCTGGATATGGGCGCATTGATCGCTGGTGCCAAGTTCCGTGGCGAGTTTGAAGAGCGGCTGAAGTCGGTGCTGAATGACCTGGCCAAACAGGAAGGTCAGATCATCCTGTTTATTGATGAAATACATACCATGGTGGGTGCCGGTAAAGCGGATGGAGCCATGGACGCCGGGAACATGTTGAAACCTGCGCTGGCCAGGGGCGAGTTGCATTGTGTCGGTGCCACGACCCTCGATGAGTACAGACAATATATTGAGAAAGACGCAGCCCTGGAAAGGCGTTTCCAGAAGGTGCTGGTGGATGAGCCCACGGAAGAGGATGCCATCGCCATTCTCCGTGGCCTGAAGGAACGCTATGAGGCGCATCACGGGGTTGATATTACTGATCCGGCCATTATTGCTGCGGTCAAACTGTCCCAGCGTTATATCACTGATCGACAACTGCCGGATAAGGCGATTGATCTGATTGATGAGTCCGCCAGCCGTATTCGGATGGAAATGGACTCCAAGCCGGAAGCCATGGATCGACTGGAACGTCGCCTGATTCAACTCAAAATAGAACAGGAAGCCCTGAAGAAAGAAGATGATGAAGCGTCCAGGGAGCGTCTGGCCAGGCTGAATGAGCAGGTTGGTGAACTGGAGCGCGAGTACTCTGACCTGGAAGATGTCTGGAAAGCAGAAAAAGCCCAGTTGCAAGGGGGGCAGAAGCTGCGTGAAGCAAAAGAAAAACTGTTGATTGAGCTGGAAGCCGCCAGACGGGCAGGGGATTTAACCAAAATGTCTGAAATTCAGTATGGCACCCTGCCGGAACTGGATAAACAGCTGGCCCAGGCGGATGCCCTGGAAACCGGCGAACATCAGCTGCTGAGAAACCGGGTAACGGAAGAAGAGATTGCCGAAGTGGTGTCCAAATGGACAGGCATTCCGGTTGCCAAGATGCTGGAAGGCGAGAAAGAGAAGTTGCTGCGTATGGAGGATGCGCTCCATAAACGGGTGGTTGGCCAGGATGAGGCAGTGATTGCGGTTGCTAATGCGGTGCGGCGCTCCCGGGCCGGGTTAGCGGACCCCAACCGCCCTAACGGCTCCTTTATGTTCCTTGGCCCAACCGGTGTTGGTAAGACTGAGCTGTGTAAGGCGCTGGCTGAATTTCTGTTTGATACGGAAGATGCCATCGTCCGTATCGACATGTCAGAGTTTATGGAGAAGCACTCGGTTTCCCGCCTGTTAGGTGCGCCTCCGGGGTATGTAGGTTATGAGGAAGGTGGCTACCTGACCGAAGCCGTACGTCGTAAGCCGTACTCTCTGGTGTTGATGGATGAAGTTGAGAAGGCGCATCCGGATGTTTTTAATATTCTTCTGCAGGTATTGGAAGATGGTCGTCTGACCGATGGTCAGGGGAGAACGGTAGACTTTAAAAATACCGTTATTGTCATGACATCAAACCTGGGGTCTGACCTTATTCAGACCTTCCAGAACAAAGAGACCGGTGAAACCGATTTTGAACAGCTGAAGAGTACCCTGATTGAGGTGGTAGGCACGCACTTCCGGCCAGAGTTTGTTAACCGGATTGATGAGGTAGTGGTATTCCATCCGCTGGGTGCCAGCCAGATCAAATCCATCGCCAGCATACAGTTGGCTAACCTGGATCGCAGGCTGGCGGACAATAATCTACGGCTGGCGCTTTCTGATGAGGCAATGGATCAGCTGGCAGAAGTCGGTTTTGACCCGGTGTATGGTGCCCGGCCATTGAAACGGGCTATTCAACGGAGCATAGAAAACCCGCTGGCTGAAGCTATTCTATCTGGTCGATATAAACCAGGTGATACCATTAACGTGGCAGTGCAGGATGGGGCGCTGGCGTTCTCCTGATTGAGAAAACTACGGATTGAACGATTTTCCACCAGGACTTACGTTAGCGGGTATTTTTTTCAAGGGAAGGGACTGCCTGCTTCCTCAGGATACTCTTCCTCTGTTTTCTGCAATAGGATTTGCATAGAGGTATTTATATGTATCCAGTGGTTGTATCCGATCTTGATGGAACTCTGCTCACCAAACAGCATGAACTTTCTCCCAGAACCCGTGACGTCATTCGGTGCCTGAGTGAGAAAGGTATCAAATTTATTTTTGCCACTGGCCGCCACTTTCAGGATGTTGAAAGAATAAGATCACAGCTTGGCGTGGATATGTATCTGATCACCAGCAATGGTGCCAGAGTGCATAATCCGAAGGGCGAAATGATTGTTCAGCACGATATTAACCCCGAATTTGTGCAGCCATTATTGTCCCTGCGAAAACCCTTTGCAGATAAGGTTCATACCAGCGTTTATCAGGGAGAGCAGTGGCGGGTTGAGGTTGAGCATAAGGACCTACATGGGTTCAGCAAGGCGAGCGGCTTTACCTATCATATGGCTGATTTTGATGCGGTTGAAACCAGTGCCATCCAGAAGATCTTTTTTGTTGCGGAATCCCACGCTGACTTATTGCCACTGTCTGACCGGGCCCGTGAACTTTACGGTGATCAGTTTTATATGACCTACTCTCTGCCGGAGTGTTTTGAAATTATGGCACCGGGCGTTTGCAAGGGGACAGCACTGGAAGAGGTGCTGAAGCTGAAAGGTTATGGTCTGCAGGATGCCATCGCTTTTGGTGATGGTATGAATGACTTTGAGATGCTGTCCAGCGTCGGCAAAGGTGTGGTGATGGGTAATGCTGACCCATCGCTGGTGAACAGTCTGCCGGGACTTGAGCGTATTGGTCATTGTGATGACCACTCGGTGGCTGAGTACCTGGCGAAGCTCTACGGCCTTTAACTATTTCCTGTTGGTGGTCCTGGCGCATGGCTGCTTTGGCATAGCCAGCAACGGTGACCACCGTCTTCCTCGTCAGCCGTGCGCTGGCTTGTCAACAGCTTTACATCATCGTTGTTCATATCTATTGCATTTCTTTATGCTGGGTTGACATAAACCCTGGGCAGTTCATGTTATAGCGGAACTTTTACAAGAAAGAACAGTCCTAGCTTGTGATTCAATTATTCAATTATTCAATTATTCAATTATTCAATGACTGACCCATATTTTAACTCTCACTCCTTATATTTGGAGTTTCACAAAGCCTATGAGTCTGTTATGTCGAGCAATGGATTGGTTGTGCATGGCTGGCCGCAACATAGAGGTTTAGCATTTGGGCGGCCGGTTGAACAAACTGCACCCGTCAAGTATTTAAACCCCTTGATTCCATGTGGTGCAAGCTTCAATAGCCCATTCAGTGATGTTCATTTTAAAAACATGCCAGTCAATGTTGTTGCTTCTCATGAATCTGAACAAAGTGAACTGCCAGGCTCATCATATACACCCGGTGCATACCAACAAATCGGCCAAAATACTAAAGCGCTTACCGGTCAATCAGAAATAAGAATTGATCGGGTTTGGAGTATGGCCGGTGATGCGAATGCTCACTTATACGCCATTAATGCTAATCATCCCCCACCCACCGCAACATTGACAGGCACTGTAGGAAATAATGTTTCAGGTTCAGGGGAATTCACCTCGCAAAGCTTATCAGTTGCTGATGTTCAGCACACTCCCGATGAACCTCTGGCCACTATCCCTGATAAGACTTACCAGAAGGGTTGCACAAGGTCAGAGAAAATGAAGGCTTACCAGAAGACTTACCGTCAGTCTGAGAAGGGGAAGGCTTACTACAGGGCTTTCTTCAAGGCTTACCGTCAGTCAGAGAAGGGGAAGGCCTACTACAAGGCTTACCGCAGGTCAGAGAAATATAAGGCTTATCGTAAGGCTTACCAGAGGTCTTACCGCACGACTAACCAGAAGGCCAACGAACAGTCCAGTGAACCGGCGAAGGCTGCCCAGAGAATTCATGAGGAGTCTGTTAAGCTAAAGGCTTTCAAGAAGGATTGCCGGAAGGCTTATGTAAGGAATTACCAAAAGGCTTACCGAAAGGCTTACTATCCGGTATTGAAGAATACCGGCGATATAGAAAAAGCCAGAATCGCTGGCAGGCAAGCTACTGCCTTTGTAAAAGAAGCGAATAGAGCAAGAAAGATGAGTCTGAAGCAAACTCCATTGCCCTCCCCACCTGCCCGGTTTTCAAGCTGACTGAATCAAAGGGGAACTTTTTAAGTAAAGAACAGTCATAATCTCAGATTCAATTATTCAATTATTCAATTATTCAATTATTCAATTATTCAATGACTGATCCATATTTTAACTCACACTTTCTGCGTTTGGAGTTTCACAAAGCGTACGAGCCTGTTATATCGAACAATGGATTGGTTTTTTATGGCTGGCCGCAGCACAGAGGTTTAGCATTTGGACTGCAGGTTGAACAAACTGTACCAGTCAGATATTTAGGTATTTTGGTGCCATGTGGTGCAAGCTTCAATAACCCGGTCAGGGATGTTCATTTTAAAAAAGTGCCAGACAGGGCTATTTATCTTCAAGAATCTGAACAGGGTGAACCGATAGACTTATCACACAGACTTGGAGCATACCGGCAAGCCGACCAAAATACTAAAATCCTTACCGCTCCATCTGAAGGAAGAATTGATCGGGTTTGGAGTATGAGAGATGAAGCGAATGCTCACTTATATTCTATCAATGCTAATCACACCCCACCTGCTTCAACACTGAAAGGCACTGCAGTAAATGAGTCGGATGTTAAAGCTTCTACTTCCGGCTCTGGTGAGTCTGTGACGATATCTCATGATAAGACGTACCAGAAGGCTGATGCCCAGTCCAAAAAACGGAAAGCTTGCCGTGAGCCAGATAAAGAACGGGTGTGTCGGCAAACTCGCAAACGGTCCGAAAAACGGAAGGCTTCCCAGAAGGCTTATGTACATTCCGAAAAAGGGAAGGCTACCCGAAAGGCTTACGAACGGTCCGAAAAGCGTAGGGCTGCCCAGAAGATTAATAATAAGATTTACAATCAGTCCGAAAAAGGGAAGGCTGTCCGACGGGCTTATGCGAAATCCGAGAAACGCAGGGCTTACCAGAGGGCATACCAGAGGGTTTACCAGAAGAGTTACTATCACGTTTTCAAAAAAACCGGTGATAGAGAGCAAGCAAGAATTGCTGCCAGGCAAGCGACTGCCTTTCAAAAAGAATTGGATAAAACAAAAAATAATGAGCTTTCATCGGTCTCTGTTTCTTAGCTTGTCGAAGTACGGTGGCACTATCCTTCGACAGCTCAGGATGAACGGGTATTAACGCCTGGGAGGCTGACCGAGAATAGCGCCCGTCTAGGCGACCCCGTAGCGAGGATGGCAGAAAATTGAGGATAAAAAGTCGGAAATTTTTAGTGAATAGTGGTTCTATTTGCTAAAAATTTCCGACTTTTTAGACCAATTTGCTGCCACCGCAGTAGGGCAGTCTATTCTCGGTCAGCCTCCTGGTTTTCAAACTGACTCAGTATCATAGCTATCCAAAGCTTCTGGCTTTTTGATAAGCACTTCGCTGGTGCATGCGCTCAAGGTAAGCGAGAGTATTAGTGCGTCCTTCCAGCACGCCTTGAGATTGGGCAATTTCAAGCATAAAGGTCATCATAATATCCGCTGCGCTAAAGGTATCGCCCGCGAAATAGGGTGAATTCGCCAGGGTGGATTCGATATACGAAAAATCCAGGGCAAGTTCTTTAGCAAGGTAGCCGTCCAGCGGTTGGGTACCGTCTCTTTGCTCCATCTGCAGTAGCAGATTGGCAATCAGAGGCAGGCTCAGAGAACCTTCGGCAAAATGCAGCCACTCCAGGTAGCGGTAATAGCCGGGCGTGCCAGCGTCCGGGCGCAGTCTCTTTTCGGTGTCCTGATCGAGAATGTACTCCATTACGGCACCGGACTCACACATCACCACGTCACCGTCCTCAATCACCGGAGCTTTATTGAGGGGGTGAATTTTTCCAAGGCTGGCAGGCGCTAAACGGGTACTCTCATCCCGTTGATAATGCACTAACTGATATGGCATTTGCAGTTCTTCCAAAAGCCAGATCACACGGGTCGAACGGGATGCATTCAAGTGATGTACAGTAATCATGGAAAACCCCTGTTAAGCCAGGTTGTCGGGACCGACACGAACTACAAGCTTGCCAAAGTTCTTGCCTTCAAGAAGACCAATAAAGGCTTCAACCGAGTTTTCCAGGCCGTCCACCAGATGCTCTTTGTAATGGATTTGTCCCTGAGACAGCCACTGTTGCATAGCAGCGAAAAACTCGGGATACCGGTGGCCATAGTCGTCAAATACAATGAAACCCTGCATTTTAACGCGCTTGACTAACAGCGTACCCATCAGTGCGGACATCCGGTCTGGCCCCTCCGGTAAGGCAGTGGCATTGTATTGGGAAATCAGGCCACATAAGGGAACTCGGGCGGAAGGATTAAGCAGCGGCATAACAGCATCAAAGACACGCCCACCGACATTCTCAAAATAAACATCAATACCGTCTGCACAGGCATTGGCCAGCTGTGCTGGTAAATCTTCTGAATAATGATCAAGGCAAGCGTCAAAGCCCAATTTCTTAACTGCGTAGTCACACTTTTCAGCGCCACCAGCAATACCGACCACCTTACATCCTTTTATTTTGGCAATCTGACCGACAAGGCTGCCCACAGCACCTGTGGCAGCTGCCACCACTACGGTTTCACCCGCTTCAGGCTGGCCAATATCCAGTAAGCCCATATAGGCTGTCAGCCCCGGCATACCCAGCACACCCAGGCCATACGAAGGCTTGACCAGCGTACTGTCAATTTTGACCAGGTCAGCGCCATTGGACACGCTGAAATCCTGCCAGCCGCCACCAGCAACCACCCAGTCACCCACGGCAAAATTGGCATTCCTGGAAAGCTCGACGCGACAAACACTGCCCCCAACCATCACCTCATTAATAGCCACCGGATCGGCGTACGACTTGGCATCATTCATCCGTCCACGCATATAAGGGTCGAGAGACAGATAGACCGTTCGCAACAATACTTCGCCCTCAGCCGGCTCAGGTTTGCTACTGCTGACTAACTTAAAGTTTTCAACTGTTGGTGCCCCCGAGGGTCTGGACGCCAGCAGGATTTGTCGATTGGTGTTTTGGGATTGGTTTAAAGTATCCACGGTTTACTCCATTAAAATATGTATTAGATGAATGGGGCAAAAGCTGAAGAAGAGTGCTTTTGCCAGAAGACCTCGATCAAAAATCGCACTGTGAGACAGGTAATGGCCAGGACAGTAAAATCAGTGCTTCAAACGTAAGACACTGGCTGGATAGCCTGCTTGATTAAGCGTAATCCGGCAAGCATTCTGAAGGTTACCGTCCTGAACATCAATGTCTGCAGTTTGCACCTGAGTAGTTAGTTAACGACTTAACAACCGGATCACCGCAACAGCCACTGCATGAGCACTCGCCGGATTCTGCCCGGTGATCACGCGATCATCTTCGATCACCAGCTCCTGCCATGGCTGAACTTTGTTGTAGCGGACGGCATTGCGAGCGAGAGATTCCTCAAGAAGGAATGGGATGTCATTGATGGTGCCGAAATCAATTTCTTCTTCACGGGTAAAGCCAGTGACCGATTTGGTGGTCAGTAACTTCTCACCTGAACTCAGTGTAATCGGTAATAACGCCGCAGGTCCGTGACAAACCGCAGCCAGAATCCCACCTTTTTCATAGTGACTGGCACTTAACCTGGCCACCGTCTCATTTGACGACAAATCAGACAGCAGGCCAAAACCTCCCGGATAGAAGACCGCGTCGTAATCATCAATGTTAATGTCTGAGGCCGGGATTGTGTTGTTGATACGGTTCTGGAATTCTTCATTACCCAGAACACGACTATTGATCTCATCACCATCAATATCGGTTCCATACAGTGGTGCCTGACCACCATGAATGGAGGTGATATCGTAGGTGCAACCATGCTCCATAAATACCTGTAAGGCATGGGTTAACTCGGGCGAGTATGTACCGTTGGCCTGATCAGTAGTACCCAGCGTTGCGTGATTGGTAACAGGAATCAGAATTCTTTTCATGGGGGTCCCTCTCTACCGACATGGATAACTATTCTTATGGCGACGACTATACTCCTGCCCCCGGGGTGATAATAGTGATTTTTTTAAATTCTTTCGCCCCTGACCACCTTCGTCTATCAAGTGGTGATATTTGCTGCAAATCTTTGCAAGAAACGCGAGGATGTTATCTTGCTTTCACAGGATTCAACATCCTGCATTAACTGTTCAATTTCTTTAGGGAATAATGTTATTGCCAATTGTCCCATGAGTCCTTCGATATCATTGAGGCGTTGAAAGGTTTTAGGTGAAAAGTCTTTTGGTTCCATCGTAAGTACTCGTTGTGACGTCCATATCTTTCTTATGTTGGATTCCGGGTTGAGCAGATCCCTTCGCAGTGATTGTGCAAGTGCAGGTTTGGTACATTGTTCAGACCATTTTCCAAACAGATCTATGATCTCTGAACTCTCAATTTCCTGTTGCTGTTTACCCGGGATGGCCGTGGGGATGCTCAATCTGATTTCGTCCAGTAACTGCGGCAGCCGTCTGTTGTCTCCATCAATCATCGCCAGCAAAAGTTCCGAACAGTGTTTATTAAATTCGGTCGCTGATAAAGCATTACTCTTCGCGACATGAACTTTGATGGTTCTGGTTTTTAATGGTTTTTCAAGCCAGAAAATAAGTTTATTGAAAAGAGTCCGGACGCTTTGCCAAATAGCGGTTTTCCTTCCATGAAATAACTTCCCGGCACTGGCTGCCCGGACGTTGTCTTTGTTGGGTAGAAATTTCTGTGGTGAGGGAGAGGTTGGTTTATTGACCGGGTCCATGGCTAATCCTCTTGCTTTATTATTCGGTACCGCTAAATTGATAGTAGTTTGATCTGAGCGTTGCTTTTCCTTCTGCATCGCCCTGTTTGTTTCATCGAAATGGTGTGTTTTGTACCGACATCATTTTTTGTTGTCGTGTATTGTTTAAAGCCAGATGACTCAGTTGCTTTTTATGATAATTTATCAATCTCATAATCTACAGTAGCGGGGCATAGTGCAGCAAATGGTGCAGCAAATGGTGCAGCAAATGGCGCAGCAAATGTTTCTGGCTACTTGAAGGATGCACGATTTTACCCTGGTCCAAAATACACTGAAATTGGTGATGCGCCTATGTACGCTATGCATAAAGAGAATCTGGTCGGTTGTCAGTGGGTGGAGTCACCTGTCGGGCGTCTCAACGTTATGGCCTCTGCTGATGGCGTTGTTTCTGTTAAACGTACCAATAATCATGGCTTGCAGGCTGAAGCCAGCACGGCTGAACATACATCAGTTGCCGTGCAACAGGCTATTAATGGTCATCTGGCTCAGGCCAGAGATGAGTTGGAGTCCTACTTTCGCGGAGAGTTGACCCGCTTCACAGTGGCGCTGGATCTTCGTGGTACCGACTTTCAGCAGCAGGTATGGAGTGCGTTACAGCAGATTGGCTATGGCAAGAGCTGTTCCTACCAGGATATTGCCAGCAGCATCCGTCGGCCCAAAGCGGTCAGGGCCGTGGGAGCCGCCAATGGTGCCAACCCGGTGGCGATCATTGTGCCCTGCCACAGGGTGATCGGAAAAAACGGTAAACTGACCGGTTATGCCTATGGGGTTGAGATGAAGAGGTATCTGCTGGATCTTGAGCAGGGTAATAGAAGGGAAGAGGTATAATCAGGGGATGTGGCTGGCTTTTCATGGTTAAGAAAAAGGCCAGCCAGGTAAGGGGTGCTGTCAGAGCCAGCCGCCCAGGTCTTTCCAGCGGTTCACAATGGTGCAGAACAGCTCAGCGGTTTTTTCCGTATCGTAACGGGCTGAGTGAGCCTCTGATTTATCAAAATCAATATCCGCTTCGACACAGGCTTTGGCCAGCACCGTTTGTCCATAGGCCAGACCGGCCAGCGTAGCGGTATCAAAGCAGGAGAACGGATGGAACGGATTCCGTTTCACATCACAGCGCTCAGCTGCCGCCATGACAAACCCCAGGTCGAACGACGCATTGTGTCCAACCAGTACTGCCCTGTTGCATCCCTGGCTTTTTACCGCCTTACGGACGGAACGGAAAATCTTGTTTATGGCCTCCTCTTCCGCCATGGCAATCCGCAGCGGGTGAAAGGGGTTAATACCAATAAAGTCGATAGCGGCCTGCTCAATATTGGCACCTTCGAATGGCTTGATATGGTACGACTCCGATGGGCCCGGGTGGATAAAACCGTGCTCATCCATTTCAATCACGGTGGCTGCAATTTCCAGCAGTGCATCTGTAGCGGCATTGAAGCCGCCGGTTTCCACATCGATTACCACAGGCAGAAAGCCGCGGAATCTGTTGGCCATGGAGTGGCTGTCATCGGCCCTCAAAGGCTTCTCCTTACTCATTAACTGTCAAAAAATACCGCAGGTTGCCACCAGGTTATTAGGGCAGCAAGAGTGGGATTTTTCCTCGGCTCACGGCTGCTTTAGCCAATGGCTATGATTTGAGCCGCCAGGATACGGTTTCTCCGGCTCTCAGAGGTTTCACCCGGTTATCACCGAAGGCAATGGATTCTGGCATGACCCAGTCCTCTTTCACCAGGGTAATGGTGTCCTGGTTTCTGGGCAGGCCATAGAAATCGGGGCCATTGAAACTGGCAAAGGCTTCCAGTTTATCCAGAGCGCCCATCATTTCAAAGGCCTCGGCATAGAGTTCAATGGCTGCCGGTGCTGTGTAGCAGCCTGCACATCCACAGGGGGACTCTTTGGCTCCAATGGCATGGGGAGCAGAGTCGGTTCCCAGGAAAAAGCGACGATTGCCGCTTACTGCGGCTTCCAGCAGCGCCTGCTGATGCCGGTTTCTCTTGAGAATTGGCAGGCAGTAATAATGGGGTTTGATACCACCAACCAGCATGTGGTTGCGATTATACAACAAATGATGGGCGGTAATGGTAGCCCCCAGGTTTTCTCCCCCTTCACTGACGAATCGGGCAGCATCAGCCGTGGTGATGTGTTCCATGATGATCTTCAGGGTCGGGAAGCGTTCCACCAGTTTAACCAGGTGGCGGTCAATAAAGGTCTTTTCCCGGTCAAAGATATCGATGTCGGCATCGGTAACTTCACCATGCACCAGCAATGGCAGTCCACACTCCGCCATGGTTTCCAAAGCGCCGTAAATGTTCTCGAGGTTTGTCACGCCGGCATCAGAATGGGTGGTTGCGCCGGCAGGATAGAGTTTCAGTGCCACCACATCACCCCGTTGATGGGCATTCAGGATAGTTTCAGGGGACGTTTTATCGGTCAGATACAACGTCATTAATGGTTGAAATGCCGAATCAGCAGATACCTGTTCGAGAATACGCGCCTTGTACTGGCTGGCCAGATCGGCATCCGTTACCGGTGGTACCAGGTTGGGCATAATGATCGCCCGGCCAAAGGTTCTGGCGGTGGCTGCCACCGTTTCCGTCAGAACATTGCCATCACGAAGGTGGAGGTGCCAGTCATCAGGGCGGGTAATGGTCAGTAATTGGCTCATTTTGGAAGGTACCTGTTCCGGTTATATATGATCGAACCGGATGGGCATCCTAGCGAAAAAAAGGCCATTTTGATAGTAGGGGCCTGAGAAAAGAGGCATAAAAGCAGCGCTTTAACCCGTATTTCTGGCCTTTTGATGTTATGATTCCCGGGCTTTATCTACACTGACTCCGGCTTAGGCCAAATAATGATGAAAGCGTCTTGGCGAAGCGCTATTTATGAATTATTATTCACAAAAAAAGAATATTTATCCTTCACTGTTGACAGATTCCTGTTGCGGTATGTCGTTGGAGTTGAGCAATGAAAAAAATTAATAAAGTGGTTCTGGCCTATTCCGGCGGCCTGGACACCTCAGTGATCGCAAAATGGCTGGAAGACACCTATCAGTGTGAAGTGGTTACCTTTACCGCGGACCTGGGGCAGGGTGAAGAGGTAGAGCCAGCCCGGGCCAAGGCAGAAGCCCTTGGCATTACACAGATCTATATCGATGATCTGCGCGAAGAGTTTGTCCGTGACTTTGTCTTTCCCATGTTCCGTGCCAATACCATTTACGAGGGTGAATACCTGCTGGGAACCTCCATTGCCAGGCCACTGATTTCCAAGCGCCTGATTGAGATTGCCAATGAAACCGGTGCCGATGCCATTGCTCACGGTGCCACCGGTAAAGGGAATGACCAGGTGCGATTCGAGCTGGGTGCTTATGCACTGAAACCGGGGGTTCAGGTGATTGCGCCCTGGCGTGAGTGGGACCTGAACTCACGGGAAAAACTGCTGGCTTACTGCGATGAGCACGGTATTGCGGTGGAGCGCAAGAAAGGTAAATCGCCTTACTCCATGGATGCCAACCTGCTGCATATCTCCTACGAAGGCGGCATTCTGGAAGACCCATGGGCGGAGCCGGAAGAAGAGATGTGGCGCTGGTCGGTAGCGCCTGAATCCGCCCCGGATGTGCCGACCTATCTGAATCTGAGCTATCGCAAAGGGGATATTGTTGCCATTGATGGGGAGGCAATGACGCCAGCCCGGGTGCTTGCCTTCCTGAATCGGATTGGTGGTGAAAATGGCATTGGCCGTCTGGACATTGTTGAGAACCGCTATGTGGGCATGAAGTCCCGGGGCTGTTATGAAACACCCGGAGGCACCATTATGCTTAAAGCGCACCGGGCCATTGAATCCATTACCCTGGACCGGGAAGTGGCGCACCTGAAAGATGAGCTGATGCCGCGCTATGCCAAACTGATCTACAACGGCTACTGGTGGTCACCGGAGCGGGAAATGCTCCAGAAGATGATTGATGAAAGCCAGGAGCCCGTGAATGGTGAAGTTCGCCTGAAATTGTATAAGGGCAATGTCACGGTGGTTGGCAGACGTTCTGATGACTCGCTGTTTGACGAAACTATCGCGACCTTTGAGGACGATGCCGGAGCCTACAACCAGGGGGATGCTGAAGGGTTTATTAAGCTGAATGCATTGCGGTTAAGGATTGCGGCGAATAAAGGACGAAAATTAGACTGAAAATGACAGGCCTGCATTTCGGGTGCAGGCCATTATCAGTATTATTGTATTAATCCACCTTTTACCAGGCTGTTCGGCCCTGTTGGGCTGAACTGATCAAAACAGGGCAACAGTTTATTTTCAACTAAACTACCCTCAGCAGTGTTCATCTTGCTCAGCTATTCTCGGACAGCCTCTTGGGAATGCTTCTGTCCCAGGCTTAATATTTATTCTAATATCGTCGTTTAATGAAGAAGATTTACAGATAATGTTCCGAACTTATCATAAATTAATGCAGACGACGGGAGGTACAAATTTCGCAGAATTACCTCTTGTGACTGATAGCACCACACCATCGAGGTCTCGCTATTCAGGTCGGGACTTATCAATACAAGAACCTGTTGAACTGACCCTCCCGCCCATTGATACCTCCGGACCCTCTCCAGAGGTAGCACTCTTAAAGAGAAAAGTGTCTCAAATTGCCGGTTCATCAGTGGATGAGAAATCAAAAAGAGGACGAGCAGAGCATGAAAATGAGCACCAGCACAATCCGTCGATTAACGCTTTAGAACAACTGAAGGTCCTTTGCCGGAAAAGAAACATCATCATCAAACCCACGTTAGATAAACTGATTCATTCCTGCCCGAATGAGTCGAAGATGCAACTGTTCTCTAAGCTAGGTATTTATTTTAGTCATTTGAACGATGCTGTTAAGAATACAGGTACGATTACCAGCATGCTATTGTGCGGAGAAGGGACCCAAAAAACGAAGCGAAAAATTAACCAGTTTTTGAGTACTGACGACTGTGATATCAAAGCAATTGCACTTTCTCCAGTTGTTAAATCCATTTCTTCTATCTGTCATGCTTATGGTTTTCCCAAAGCCGGGGACGTGGATGCTCTGCTGAAGCTACCGAACCTCCAGAAGAATGGCAAGCTTGACCGGAAACGACTGAGTTTTGTTTCTTCTACCAATCATGGTAAAGGCGTTCCCAAAATTGTGGAAGAACTGCTGAAAAGACAGGGTTTACGCATCAAATAAGTACTAATAATTACTCAAGTTTCCCATTGTCCCAGCCGGTTAAGGATGGAGAAGTTTTTTCTGTTTACTTCCTATTGAGCTTGTCCGACCAGTCGGGAAGCCGGGTTTACACCCTACTGTGAGATCACAACGCCTTTTACCTTGATCTTGAACTTTTGGTTGAAGAGGTTGTCTATAACCTTTTATAACTAATTTAGGTGTTTATATTATGTATGATGCTTCTGTATCTCATCTATCAAGTCAGAGATTTGCTGAAGGTGCAACAACAGAATGTGCTGGTTGTAAGGGAGATCCTGTTGCAGAAAGTCCGGGCGAGGCAGGTGTTCAAGAGGTCGTGTCAGCTTTTGGCAGGCTTGTTACAAAACAACTTGAGCCAGTTAAAGACTCAATTAATCAGGTGAATCCTAAAAAAGTGAGTACGCTGGAAATTCTCGCCAGTGTTGCCAGTGATCGCAAACCAAAAAAAACAAATTTTGAACGAATTGTTTATGTGATTGAATCTGTGCCCAAAGAGAAGAGAGAGGCGGTATCGGCTTCATTAACCAGGTTGTTTAAAGCGAATAGAGTGGCAGGGGCTGAAGACATTAAAGAGCAGATAAGCCGTCTTTTCCAGTCTCATGGTGATTTTGAAGTACCTAATGAAATTAAGGGATTACAAAAGCAACAAGAGCTATTAGCGCAACAGTGGACAAAAGAAAGATCTGAATTTTTGGATAAATTAGAAAAACATGTCGATGAATTAGAGCCTGAATGGTTTGAGGATAGAACCGTTGTTAAGCGGGAGGGGGGAGCGTACAATGTCTCGATAGGCTACGGAGGCAAGAGGGAGTCAACGGATCTATTTTTGCATATTCCAGAGGGGGCAATAGACGGGGTTACCTGTAGAAAAAATGCAGTTACTTTTAAAGCAGGCATTATGCATGGCACTACCATGCAAAAGGAAGTCGACTTACTTATCCGTTCGCTTCGCAGAAAAGAACTTTCACATGCTGAGTGTGCCAGATTAGCGGATTACTCTACAACCAGGATGAGTATTTCCCTGAGGAGTGAACATCTATTTTCCGTGTATCTTTTACCTGAAGATAAAGGAGTTAAGATGGAAATTCTGCTACCGGGAGAAAACAGATTGGACTTGCCGTCCAGTGGTGATTTTAATACGAAAGTTCAGGCAAATATTGAGGATCAGAGAGTCTTCAGTGCTTTAAGCTATTGTCTTGGTAAAGGCGTTGAATTCTGTTTTGATCCAATGATAAACATGGATAATTTTCTGAAATATGAACTGATAACATTCAAGGGTGAAAAACAGGTATTCCTGGATGTGATGAGCCTGTTCATGAAAGCCAGATCTCCAAAAAATATTTCCGCTACCTCATTGATAGCTCATTGATATCTCATTTTTAATAATTAAATCTGTGAAATTGAAAAAGCAGGCCATACTGGGTAATCGGTTATACAATGAGGTCGTATAAAATGCCACCGGTGACCAGTCAGCCTGCTGTAAAAGTGCCTCAATCTTGCCGGAGTAAACAGCAGAAACTCCGCGCTGCCGGAGCGTTAGCCTCCTCAGCCAAGGTGCTTTCAGGTCGTTCAGGAAAACCCATTAGCATCAGGACAGTGGCATCATCGCCTAAACGATGCGCCATGAATCCAGAGCAGGCAAAGTTCAGAGAAATAGCAACGAATACAGTAGATATATTGAACGATCAAGCGATCAGATTACATGGCAAAACAATAGATCTTAAAGCAATCATTGACCGGTGTATTGACAATACCCGGTTCTATGCTCCCAACGACGCCATTACCCTTCAGCCCCGCGCAGGTTTCTTCTTTCCCGATACTGATATCCAGGTTATCAGGGAAACCTCTCTGGCAGCGTGTCACCGGCTTGTCAGGGAGGAAGGCAAAGACCACGTGGCTTGCCTGAATTTTGCCTCTGCTGTTCAGCCCGGGGGGATGTTCCGGGAAGGGACCAACACCCAGGAAGATAGCCTGGCAAGAGCCTCTGCACTGTTTGCTTCTCTGGACAGTGACACAGGAAAGCAGATGTATGCTTATAACAACCAATATCAATACACCAATCGAGGACTTTATTCTGATACGATCTTGTATTCACCGGATGTTCCAGTCTTTAAAGATGACAACGGCAATCCGGAAGAACCTTACCTGATCTCGTTTATCACCGCTGCGGCAGTGGACCTGCCTTATTGCAAAGGAATCAAGCAAAAGACTCTCCAGCAGACAATGTATAACCGTGCCAGAAAGATCCTGGCCGTCGCTGCCAATAATGGTGTGAAACATTTGATTCTTGGAGCCTGGGGCTGTGGGATCTTTGGCCATGATGCAGCTGATATTGCGCGGTTGTTCGCGTCTCTTTTGGCTGAGGATGACTTTAAAGAGCGGTTTGTCTCTGTGTCGTTTCCGATTACTGATCCGCAAATGCTGCGGGTGTTTAAAGGCCATCTGTCGTGAACAGGGTATAGAAGTCCTGGTGTTCCGGAAGTGTTGGTGATTTTGTCAATGATCATACCTCTGTTCCTATCTGGCCTCGCATTTCGTGGAACCCGGTTTTATCCGTTTTCTTCTGCATACAAATCCTCTGAATCTTTGTCTTTTACTCGTGTGACGGGGATAAAAAGCAAATTTTGATGGTCTGAGGAAGCAAACAGGATCAGAGGTTTCAGAGCTATGAATATTGCCGGTGCAAGCCAGACGACAACAATTGACTATTTGTCGTTAAAGGGTAATCGAAAATCATTAACATCTGCAGAAGATGGGTCAGAAAAAGCTGCTGCTGTAAAGTTTCTTTCAAAGCTTGAATGCCTGTCATGTCAGGATGTATATGAAAAACCACTGTCTACTCGTTGCTGTGATAAAGTTTTATGCGCAGATTGCTACCTGTCACTTCCTGATCCCAAAAAATGTCCAATCCACAGGTTAGAGTTTAAGGGCTCAATTCAAGATGACTTAAAATGTCAAGATCGTATAATTAATAATCAAATAGAGGAAAGTGTAGGCCTTTTTAACGATGTTCCATCTACCGTCACAAGTATCGATAAGCGTAGAGGTAAGGCGCAGAATGACGCGATACAACTGATTAATTCCAGTGCCTCGCCAAGTACGGATAGAACCTGCCAGCCAGTCAGGCAAAATGAAATGGTGGAGAATACTGGAGGCTATGACAATGTAAATTCTTTGCCATCTTCAGAATCGGGTCATATTTCCTCTTCCTTTGGCAATAGAGCCTTCAACTTTCAAGCTTCAGGCCCTTACTCTGTGAACTCTTTTCCTGACATTGGTATGAGCATCCGATCAGCCGGTAATCTTCTCCATGTAGTAGCCGGAGATGGTATCAATCTTAATGGAAGACAGATTCGAGGTTCAAATCTTGTTATTCATAATGGTGAGGTTGTGTCTGGTCACAATGTAACGGTTACAACTCCGGGCCGTCAAAGAGCCCCTGTCAGCGAATATGAGTTTAGAGAAGATAATGTTGATTTTATTGATATACATACCAATCAGGGAGATATCCTTATCAAAGGACAATGCCCCGTAAACCAGCATCAGGTGTCAGTTATATCATCCAGAGCACCAAATCTCAGAAATAATAATCTGAGCCTCCATTGTAATGAAAATGTTCAGCTGAGAATCCCGGAGTCATTTGTTGGCGGAATGCAATTACATACTAATATGGGAGATATTGTTACCCATCGTAGCTACAGAATTAAATCCGGAGGAAGGCTTCATACCAATATGGGAGATATAAATGTTAAAGTTGATAGTTTGCTTGTCAATGCATGTGGAAGAACTAATTTGGGGGATAGTGTTGTAAATGTACAGAATCAATATGTTCATTGGGGGCGTCAGGTGTTAAATTGTGAAAGTAATGCGGGTGATGTTTATATATGTGATCAGGGTTAACCGAATATTTTTCTAAAACGCCCAAATTACCCCAAGTGTTTCATAAACGTTGTCACTGTTGTGCTGGCTATTACTTATTTTTCTTCATCAATACTTTTTTCCTTTAGCCATTTTTTCCAGAAATCCTTATCCCCTCTATCTGCAAATCGACTGTTCTTTGACCATTCTTTATGTTGGGACAGGAATTCGTTTATCATCTCATCCACTTTTTTAGTATCTTCATCACTGCTTGCTTCTGATTTTAAATTCATCATAAGAGTACTGTTTGGTAGTGGGTATTCAAAATGACCATTAGTGTATAGCTCTTTGATCTGAGTTATCAGGCGAATAACTGTCGATAACTGTTTACTATTTGTTGCACCCTCTTTAATCTTTTTTAACTGGTTTTCTAATGGTCTGATGACCCTTTTGACTTTAATTCCTGCATCAAATTGTAAACCTGCTATTGAATAGATCAGGCTTTTATCGGTGTTGCGGGTAATTAATTCATCAATGTCGTCGATGTTTTCCAAAATATCTTCAAGTCTGTCAGCAATGTTCATTTTCAGTGTTTCAAGAAGGTCAGATAACTGATCCAGTCGATCTTTATCAGGGGTCAATTCTTCAGGATTGATAGCTTTCAGTTTTTTAATTTGATCCTTTGCAAATCCAGTGTAGGATAAAAAATTTGTGTAAAATGTATCTTTATTTTCTCTTAATTCTGAAAAAAAGCCATCACTTCCCTCATATAAAATCAACTCGTCACTAATATGCAGTAAATCCAGAGCGGCAGGGTTATAGTTCAAGCACTGCCAAATAAATACAGGCAAAGAGCATATTATGATATCGATATCTTTTTCTGTATTTTTTTCAAACCTGTGGCACGTACCGCGAAATTCTGGCAGATATTTTTTTGATAATCTTTTTGTATCCAGGCTAAAGTCGTGAAATCGTTTAACCGGCTTGGTGTTTTTTGTAATTATATATAAATCAATATCGGAATAAGCGGTTGTAGTACAGTGCATACTGCTTCCATTAAAAGCAATTACTACAACATCATGGATGTTGATCGAATAAAATTTTAAAAGACTGAAAATTTCAGGGTTTTGTCCACGTAATAGCGATCTCATTACTACTGAATAAGACGAGTAGTTATTTTTTAATTTGATAGTGCTGATTTCTCTTTGAATTAAACGGGTGCATCGTCGTATATGATCAAGGGAGATGTCAGTATCTTTTGGCTCAGAATCCATTAATTCAATACACATTCTTTTGGCCATTTCAAGTGTATTGGTATATTCCAAAGAGGTGGAGCTGTCAGGAATTTCTTTGTCTTTTTCAAAAAACGAAACTGATTTACAGCTAAATGCAGGTAGTAGATGCTTTTCTTTTATATGCTGTTTTAATTCGTCCTTCGATGGGAAAAGGTTATTACAAAAGCATTGAACTCCTGAAGGTGTCATATACATGATCCTCAATATAATTACATCATTTCAAGATTACAGAATATGCGTCGCATGTATTTATAGTCCAATTATCACAAAATTTACTGAGAATTTACCATGAATACATTAGCAATTAATGCATTGCGCCCAGAGTTTGATAGTTATCAGCGTAACGAAACTCAAAGTAACGCTGTTAAACTATGGAATCGGATATGTCGGGCTTATTCGCCCAGGTATCAACACATTAAAACGGTTCTTACGGACAATTTGGTTGAATACTTTAACCAACATTTAACAGCTGATCACCTGTCGATCAATCGTCTTGTTTTTCCTGTATCAGATGACGCACTTAAAACCTTTTTGTCACACTATGATGCCATTGAACAACGTCGGTCCGGTTGCTCCGATTATCTATCCCGGCACAATTTACCTGAATCTGATTATGAAGAGGCTATTAGACAGCTGTACGATGGTGAAGAACAACCGACAGAGGTGAAAATTTTATTCGGTATCCAGGGAATGGGTAATGGTCATTTGACACGCTCTCGTCTTCTTGCCAAAGCATTGGCCGATCGTGGAGCCAAAGTTCAATATCTTGTTTCAGGTCGTCAGAAGAATAAACTTAATGATATGGAGGTGTTTGGTGATTATTTGCACCGCAATGGATTTACTGTTATATCGGAAAATGGCCGTTTGAAATTTTTTCAGACATTCATACATTTAATGCATGACAGCTTTGGATTTATACGTGATGTCTGGACGTTAAATGTGAAGGACTATGACCTTATTATCTCTGACTTTGAACCGGTCACGGCCTGGGCTGGGTATTTAGCTAACAAGGCAGTTGTTGGCTTTGGTCATCAGTATTCGTTTGATTTCGATGTCCCCATATTGCGGAGATTTTCCATTTCAAGGTTGGCGGTGAAACTCTTTGCTCCAGCCACAGAAACTATCGGGCTTCATTGGGTTAATTTTAACAATCAGTCCATCTTGCCTCCGATCATCGACACAACAATGCAACCATGCCCGGATAAAAATCATCTTGTTGTCTATTTGCCCTTTGAAAATCAGGATAATGTTGCTCATTTATTGAATAAATTTTCGGGATATCGTTTTAAAATTTATGGTCCCAGGGCACCGGAGGTTGTTGGTAATGCGGAGTTTTTTCAAATGAGCGTAAAAGGCTTTAAAGAAAGTCTACAGTCATCCAGAGGGGTGATTTGCAATTGTGGATTTACGCTTATCGCTGAATGCATGCACATTGGATTACCTATTCTGACTAAACCACTCAAGGGACAAATAGAACAATTATCCAATGCCTATACACTTGAAAATCGACAGCTGGCTGAAGTGTTCTATTGCCTGACTTATGAAAATCTGAAGAACTTTATAGAAACCGCCCAGCGTAAAGAGGCTAATCCATATCCCAATGTAGCGGATGCATTGGCCGGCTGGGTTGTTTCTGGTCGTAGAGAGACGGTTGCTGAATTATCTGAAAAGCTCTGGCAGAGTCAGCAAGCGAGGTGAACATATAAGTAGCTAACCATATGAAATCATATATTTCTGACTCCTTGTGCTGGCACTCTGCTTCGTTACAACTCCGGTCACATAGCTACGGCTATGCTCCCTCCGTTGTGCCTCGCATAGTACCAGCCCAAGTAGCCAGAAATATTCGATTCCATATGGCCAGCTACTTAGGTTATCGAAAAACGCAACCTAAATATTTCCCTGATAAAAATCCTTCTGAGCGGTAGAGACTTTTTCCAGGTAACGCCTGCTTTCTCCTCGAGGGTGTTTCTGTGTCAGCGCCCAATATACCTGGTTTGGCTTCAGGCCATTGATTTTCTGTATGGCGCGGTCACGGCTGTTGCGGTCAAAGGTGGCGAACACGTTACCAGCGCCGCCATTATAGGCGGAGATGATCGTATATTTCCGTGACAGTGGATCACGGATCTGCTTCAGGTAATGATTTTCCAGCAGCGACAGATACGCTGTTCCGGTATCAATATTGTTATTGGGCTGGAAGAGCCAGTTTTTGCTGGGCTGGCCGGGCAGTTTTTTAACCTTGTCAAACACATCCCGACCTGCCGTTTTGGGTATGATCTGCATCAGGCCATAGGCATTTGACGAGCTGACGGCATAGGGGTTGAAGCTGCTTTCCGTGCGATCCAGGGTTTCCACATGAACCTTACCGGAGTCAAAATCAACAAATACCCGGGTTCGGTAGTGGTTGGTGTATTTCACATACTCTTTACTGCTGGCCTTTTTCTCATCCCCCCCAGGCCACCCTGGCTTCCTTGATTAAGATGCGAACCAGTGCCTCAAAAGCAATGACGTCCTTTTCCCGGTCCATGGCAATGGCATTACCGGCAGGGCCAAGCTCCTTCAGTGCCGCGTTGGTAACGTAATTGGCGGCATGGCTATTGGCCTGCCCGGAAGAGCAACCGGTGATCAGAGGTGAAGATAACGCAGTCAATAAGATGAGGTGGTGAAGACGGGGCATTATGGCATCCATGTCGTTTATCGGTTCTGTGATTGCTTTTCTGGATTTTGTAGCCGTCCGGGTCCTCTGCAAACGTTATTGCCGAATCGAATACACTAAAGCAGAAGTATTAATTTTGAGCTGGGGTTTTATCGCAAGGCATTTATAAGATATTGAAATGTTACAATGAAGTGATATAAATCAATAGATTATTATATTTGTGGCACCGGTCGGGCATGGTTTGTCTGGAAGGCACCAGTGGCACCACCTTGGCGGCCCCACCTTGGCGGCCCCACCTGGTACATGATTCCAATGAATTTGATGGGTTGTCGTGCCTCTGCACTTCGTTCGTCCTGAGGCTGCCGAAGGACGGAAGCTCCGGACTCTGATAGATCGTGGCAAGCACCCTTCGACTCCGCTCAGGGTGAACGGAGATTGTACTCGCCAAATTCATTGAAACTATGCATTAGGCGGCCCCACCCATATTCACTCAGACACTATGCGCTATGGATTGGGAATTTCGCGGGTTTTATTCACCACCACCACCACCACCACCACCACCACCACCACAGCCACCATCACCGCCACCGCTGTCGCATCCGCCATGTCTACTGCTGTCGCATCCGCCATGTCTACTGCTGTCGCATCCGCCATGTCTACTGCTGTCGCATCCACCATGTCCACCATCGTAGTATCCACCGCAATAATCGCTACTCAGCTGATGTGTGGCAAGTGCATGTGCTCTGCCCGAATAATTAAGATGGAATCTCAAGCCAAGGCCGGAAGTCAACTTATTCACATTCACAGTCATGTGCGGCTGATGAGTGATGACCACTCTGGAGTTAAGGGGGCGTGGATTTCGGTCACGATTGTCAGCGATATTAGTGTCGTCCCCTGGATTGTCATCGCGACAACAGGCAATGCATGCAGCGGCGATCGGGGTGGCTGAGGTGAGCCCGATTGTCGCACCCAGCCCGAAGCCGGTACCAAATGCCTCGATCGTTTTAGCACCAGCAAACAACGCAGTGATCCCACCGGCCGCACCACCTGCCAATGCACAAACACCGGCAGTAATCGGACAACAGGATTTGCACTCAGGGGGAAATAAATAGCGATCTATAAAAGTGCGATCTATAAAAGTGGATAGTGGCCCCATAGTGTTTTCCTCCATCAGAATTTTATTGTTATAAATTTGCACCTCACTATTTGACCTCCTTTTTTCTAAAAAGTTTCAAAAACTGCCGTCCTCGCTACGGGCGGGCACTATTCTCGACCAGCCTCTTAGCCGTTAAGCCCTTCAGACGCGGCTTTGGCTTGAATCAGCTCGATTTTGTAACCATCCGGATCTTCCACAAACGCTATTTCAGTGGTCCCCCCAAGCACCGGGCCTGGTTCCCGCGTAATTTTGCCGCCGGCCTTACGGATGGCATCACAGGTGGCATAAATATCATCAGCGCCCAGGGCAACATGGCCAAAGGCGTTGCCCAGATCGTACTGATCAGTGCCCCAGTTGTAGGTGAGTTCAATCACTGCCTGCTCAGACTCATCGGCATAGCCAACAAAAGCGAGGGTGTACTGGTACTGTTCGTTGTCGTGTTTTCTCAGCAGTTTCATGCCGAGAATTTCCGTATAAAACTCGATGGATCGATCCAGGTTACCAACACGCAGCATGGTGTGAAGAAATCGCATTTCAGGCTCCTTCAGGTTGCAGATATTAAAAAAGTAGTGATCAGGGATGTTTGGGGCGTTCTGACAGTTTGGTGGTTGGTTTCTTTTTCAGTGGCTTGCCGTCAATGGCAGCCTCTTTGATCTCAATGGTATAGGCCGTGCCTTTTTCTTCCTGCAGCAGCTTTACCAGAAAGTAGTCATGGTTTTTGGCAAACCAGATCCAGGTGGCCCGTTCATCACTGTCTCTGTGTATTTTGACTCTGACGGTTTTCAGGTTGCCAAGGTCCGTTTTTAATATCTCTTCACCTTCGATGGTGAATTGGCGTTGATAGACTTCATCGTCATCGGCAACGTCATAGCTTAGTGGTTGGCCATGGGCAGCCGCCAGATCCATACGCAGTTTCAGCTGGTAACTCAGGTTGTCCAGGGTTTCCGGTTTCAGGTCCATCGACCACTGCCGGTCCCCCTGTTGCCAGTTGACCTTATTGCTGGACCAGTCAAAGGTGGCATATTCCGTTGGTTTGTTGCCCAGCCCCGTTCTTTGTTGCACGTATTGGCTGGCGATCAGTTTTACACCTTGACTGGCAAAATGGCTGGTCTCTTTCATCCCGAAAAATGCCGCATCGGCACTGAACTCAAGGGTCCAGGTGCCATCAGCATTTTGTCTCAGGGATCTTTCGCCGGAGCCACCAAAGGGCATCCCCTTGATGGATGCTTTATAGGTTGCGGAGTATGGCTTGAGCGTGAAAGCGCTATCCGGTTTTTTCGTCTGGGAGGCAGCAAAGCCGGTATTGCCCGCCAGCACCAGGGTCAGGGCAAGTGCCGCTCTCAGAGTGCCCGGGCCATAGTTGCCGGGATGGGTTGTTATGGAATCTTTCATGCTCACTGTGTGGCGATGAAAAAGCGTATGAATCGGATTGATCATGCCAGTTCCAGGGCGTTTTCCTGCAGTTGATAGCCCAGTGGGTCAACAGGGTGGTCATCCAATAGCACGTTGTCACCCTTCAGTTGCAGCCTGCCGGAGGTGATCAGATGTACGGCCAGGGGGTAAATCTGGTGCTCCATGGCCTGGACACGTTGTTTCAGACCCTCTTCATTATCGCCGGGCCCGACACTCATTGAAGCCTGAATGATATGGGCACCGCTGTCCAGTTCTGGTGTGACAAAGTGAACAGTACAGCCATGGCGGTTTTTTTTATCCGCAAGTACCCGGCGATAGGTGCCAAGACCTTTGTATTCCGGGAGCAGGGATGGGTGAACATTGATCAATCTGCCAGCGAATTTTTCCACAAACTCGGGGCTTAGAATTTTCATATATCCGGCCAGTACCACCAGGTCCGGCTCAAAGCGATTAACCTCTTCGACGAGTCTCTGGTCAAAGGCACCCCGGGAGGAAAAGATTTTGTAGTCCAGGCCAAGGGCAGCCACTTTGTGCTGTCTGGCCCTTTCCAGCCCGTAAGCCTCTGGTACGTTGCTGACGACCCCGACAATTTGATAACTGTAGTGATGTTCTTGATCCAGAAGTGCCTGAAGATTACTGCCGTTGCCTGATAACAGAACGACAACTCGCTTTTTCTCGCTCACTGCTGTTTCCTGAATGCTTTCAATGGTTTTGTGATTGGAATCCGGTTGGCCAGAGTGACATGGCACCCGGGCCAGATATTGGTCAGGACGGTTAGTGAAATACCACAGGATCGCCATCGCTGTCTGCGGATTCAATATGGCCGATAATGACGCTTTCTTCTCCCAGCGCTTCCAGACGCCTGATTGCCTGCTCCCGATGGTTTTGTGGGATGCAGAGCACCATACCGATACCACAGTTGAAGGTACGGTACAGTTCAAAGGTCTCAATATTGCCTTTTTCCTGCAGGAAACGGAAGACGGCCGGGATTTCCCAACTCTGTGTGTTGATCACCGCACGACAGCCTTTGGGAATAACCCTTGGCAGATTCTCTGGCAAGCCGCCCCCGGTGATGTGGGCCATGGCGTGGATCGGCAGTTCCTTTTGCAGCTGCAGCAGTGATTTGACGTAAATGCGGGTTGGTGCCATCAGGTGTTCTGCCAGAGGCTTGCCTGCCAGCGGGGCGCTGAGGTCTGAACCGGCTACTTCCAGAACCTTGCGGATCAGTGAGTAACCGTTGGAGTGTGGTCCGCTGGATTTCAAACCGATTAACACGTCACCGGGGGAGACGTTGCTGCCATCAATGATTTCAGACTTTTCAACCACGCCGACACAGAAACCCGCCAGATCGTAATCGTCACCGTGGTACATCCCGGGCATCTCCGCCGTTTCACCCCCGATCAGGGCGCAGCCAGACTGTTCACAGCCTTTGCCAATCCCGGTGACCACGCGTTCAGCCACATCGACATTTAATTGGCCGGTGGCGTAATAGTCCAGAAAGAACAGCGGTTCGGCACCACAAACCAGCAGGTCGTTGACGCACATGGCCACCAGATCGATGCCAATATGGTCATGCATCCCCAGGTCCATGGCCAGCTTCAGTTTGGTACCCACGCCATCGGTGCCGGAAACCAGAACCGGTTCTTTATACCCGGCTGGCAGTTGGCACAGCGCTCCAAAACCGCCCAGGCCACCCATTACCTCAGGGCGGGAGGTGGCCTTTGCTACCTGTTTAATGCGCTCAACCAGAGCGTTGCCAGCGTCGATATCGACACCTGCATCCTTGTAACTCAGGGAGGTTCTGGAATCCGATTTGTTCATTGATATCAATCCGCTTGTTGCCAGAGCTTGTTACCACCGGCGGTGCCGACAGTGTTTTAATCCGGACTGTTCACTGACCGGGGGCGGTGTTCAGTCCAACACGGTTTGGGTGGATGAAGGCGGCTATTCTAGGAGGCTGCGGTATTTATCGCAATGCTGTTACCGCATTGTCGCTGATGTCTGGTGGTAATTTTTGGTAATTTGGATCTGATTTCAGGGTTAGAAGTGATTACCATAGTGCATTTTCAATGCCCGCAGTTGTCCAGACGTTGGCAAATGCAGTATTTTTTGCCGGATTTATGGCAGAATGATGTTCATTTGATTTTTATGTACAGGATTTTATTGATGCCTGTGGCTAAGCGATGCAACGCTCTCCTGCAAAACCTGATCAGTCCGCTGACCTTCTTGTCTGCCCCTGAAGCCCGTTCAGCCGTTAAGGCGGCCACTCTGGTGGTGGGTCTTCTGGTATTTTCCATATTGCCTGAAAATACCCATGCAGCCTTGGTCAAAGGGTTATACAGTCAGGAAGTGCCAGTGTCCGGACAAAGTTATCAGGAGCGGGCGGATGCCATGTCCCAGGCTCTGGCGGAGGTGCTGGTGAAAGTGGCTGGACAGCGTGAGGTACTGGCCAACAGTGTGGTAAAAAGTGCACTGGCCAAGCCGGAAGCCTATATTCGCAAGTTTGGTTTCCGCAGCTCTTCTGCTGATCAGGCGTCCTCCCTCAACCGTCAGCAGTATTTGCAGGCGGTATTTGATGACCAGGCAATTAACCGCCTGCTGCGCAGTGCCGGTGTTGCCATCTGGGGACAGAGCAGACCATCGACACTGGTGTGGCTGGCGATGGAGAGCGGTGGGCAGCGCTCAATCGTCAATGCTTCAGGGACACTACCCGCGGTGTTTGCCGAGAGCTTTCAGGGGCGGGGCTTGCCGGTACTCTTTCCTTTGATGGACTTTGAAGATGCCGGGGCGATTTCAACTGTTGATGTATGGGGCGGCTTTACCCACAAATTGCAGGACGCTTCCCGGCGTTATGGTTCTGAATCGATTCTGACCGGGCGTTTGTCCCGTGCTCTGTCACCGGACGCTCTGGCGCAAAACGAACGCTACAATGGTCGGTTGACGCTGATATTCCGGGGAATGAGTCAGTCTGTGGCGGTTAATGGCCTGGATGCTGTTGCGTTGACACAGCTGGCCGCTGATCTGGTAGGCACAACCTTGTCCCGTCACTATGCCATTAATGTCTCCGATGCCAGTGGCAAGACTCTGCTGGTGGTTGAGAATGTTGCCAGTCTGGACGATTATGCCGCCCTGAATAAATACCTTGAGCGGATAACCGCCATTCGTGATGTGTCTGTTCATCGGGTGGCAGGTTCAACGATTGAGTTGGAGCTGGTTATTGATGGCTCTGAAAGCCAGTTGGCCGATGCCCTGGCCCTGGGTCGAAACCTCCGGCCGGTTGCACCGGGTTCTGACTCTTCGGCAACTATGCGCTACAGTTGGTCCTACTGACAGGCTCCTGACTGTTTGCCGTCAGAGTTACGCTATGCGGTGGTCCATGTGATTAGTAGTGATAGTTCTTGCACAACCGGCTGGAGTTATTTGCGGTATCAAAGCAATACCGGGGATGCACAGGTTGTAGCTCCTGTAGCCAGAAATACTAAACCATTATCGTGTTTTAGCCGGTCACTTTGGTCTCTGGAAAATACCCCGACCTGCCCTGGCTTGAGCAATCGTTTTTCAGAGATTGGTGAACCGGTCAGAAGGTCGGTTTCCTTACCCGATTTGACCATTTGCCCCTGTGAAAATAATGAACCTTCCAAGTGTGGCAAAAAGAGGATGCCAGCGCTTTTGTCGCAGGGGGAGGCAAAGCAGTGGGGCAGGGAGTCTGAGTTAAATAGTGATGGAGGTCATGCTGCCGAATGTTTACTCACCGCTATCGAAAATAATGATAGTGAAGTGGTCCAATCCCTAATCCACGAGCCTCTTCTTGATTTTAATATGGAGGTAATCAGTAAAACTTCGCGTCGTTGGTGTACTCCTTTAATGCTGGCGATTGAAAGAAATTTTCTGGAGCTTGCCAGGATTATACTCAAGGTTGAGACGGTTGAGATTAACAGGGTTTTGGGTTCGAATGCTTTGCATGTGGCGGCACAAGAGGGTAATGCCGATGCTGTAGATCTGCTAGTGCGTTCAGGGGCAGACGTTAATGCCCGGGATGTGAATGGCTGGACAAGCCTGATGAAAGCCTGCAAGACAAAAAATGAGGATATTGTCAGATTGTTGCTTGATTATCAGGCAGATGTGACATTGGTTAATCTGTTCGAATTATCGGCCCTCAATATACTGGTTAATGATGATGGTGCTGAGAGACCCGATCTACTGGTGTTGCTGATTGAACATGGGGCTCCTGTTGATCAATGCGACATGAATGCCTGGTTTCCGCTGATAATAGCCATCAAGAATGGGTGCTTGCAGTATATTCGAGTTTTGCTGGGTGAAGGCTGGGAAAAAGCGACCTGTCAAAACGAAGGGCTGGTTTTTTTGTTTGCAGCTGTGTATGGGAATGAGTCCGTACTCAGGTATTTGTACGACAAAATGCCGAAGAACTTTTTGTCGTTTAAGGATGTCGATAAGTATTGCTCATTGCGAGGCATTGATGTTTCTCACTACAAGACGGTATTAACATTATTAAAAGAAAGGTATGGGGATCTTTTATCGCCTGAACTACCAGAAACTTTTTTTTCTCTGAAAAGCCAGTGTCGTCGAGTCATTCAACGACAGATGTTAGATAGAGGTTTTGATCAGCTTCCCCTGTCGGCAAATTTGAAAAACTATTGTGCTCAGACTCAATTACCCATCCTTGTGGATAACGAGGAAGAACTCCGGGCCTTTTATAGATCTGAATATGAAACTGAAGATCGTGAAGATTGGTTCCTGACATGGGGCAGTCCATCTCCGGTTGATTCTGTGGATTGGTTTCATGAAGAATCCTGGGGTATATAACTATCGCCTTTGAAGTTACTACTTGCTTATAGGCCTGCCCAAGGCCGAGATAATTATGGTACTCTTGCACCACCTGCATAGAAACGACAAGGCCAGCAATCTTTGCCATGCCGGAGCAGCCGAAGAGAAAGACTGATACACTTTTGTTGTCCTGTTGTTGTCATACTCTTTCTCTGTTAACAAACAGCCCATATAAGTAGTTGGCCAAATGGAATCGTATATTTCTGGCTAAGTGGGCAGTTACTATGCAAGGCACAACGTAGGGAGCATAGCCGTAGCTATGTGACCGTAGTTGTAACGCCGCAGAGTGACTGCCCACTTAGTCAGAAAATACGATTTCATTTGGTTAACTACTTAGTGTCGTAGCGGTTGCAAAGCAGGGCTGAAGACGATTTATTGACCGGTCTATTGATATCAGTCAATACCGGTTGATAATTGAACGGTTTTATTGTGTTACTGTCTTTTGTAATGTTGCAGTTTTGTTGTCAGTATCACACTACCTTTACGGATTTGATGTCCATTATGAGTTTGCCTGTGCAGCTACCGCTCAGTGTCCAGTTAAGAGACGATGCCACGTTCGCCAACTTCTACAGTGGGCGAAATGAGACGCTGGTCAATCTTCTGGATATGGATAGATCGGTTCCCGGCATCGAATCCGAGCAGTTTATTTTCCTCTACGGCCCCAAAGGGGTCGGCTGCAGCCATCTGCTTCAGGCGGCCTGTCATCAGGTGGACCGGCGCAGCGGGCGAAGCATTTATCTGCCCATGAAAGAGCTGGTTCACTACTCGCCAAAGCTTCTGGAAGGTATTGAGCGGCTGCAGCTGGTGTGTCTTGACGATATTGGTGAGGTTGCCGGTATCGATGAGTGGGAAGAAGCGCTGTTTGATCTGTTTAACCGGCTCCGGGACTCCAGAACCCGGTTTCTGGTGGCGGCGGACAATCCTCCCAGGGCTCTGGGAATTCAACTTCAGGACCTGGTTTCCCGCCTTGGCTGGGGCATGGTATTTCAGGTGCATCCACTGGATGATCGGGATAAAGTCGCAGCGCTCAAGCTTCGGGCTCATTACCGTGGCTTTGACCTGAGTGATGACGTTGCCCGCTTTATTATTCACCGTGGTTCCCGGGATATGGGCAACCTGTTTACCTTGTTGCATAAACTGGACAGTGCCTCTCTGCGCGCCAAGCGCAAGCTCACCATCCCCTTTGTTAAGGAAGTCATGAGGTGGTGACCATAAAATTCCGCATCAAGTGTGGTGAAAACCTTGGGGTTTGGTTTTTGCGGAATTTTTAGGGTTAAGGAGTGGTCATCAGGTTTGGAGCTGGCCTATGTGGTTGAGAAAGGTTGGTGGTTTTCAGTTTGTGGGGCTTTTGGGGCTGCTTTTTCTGGGGGGGCTTTCTATTTCTGGGTGGTGGTTTGCCCGGGTTTCTGATCGGGTTTTGAACAGCCTTCACCAACAGACCGGGCAACGCCTGCCTGGTAAAGACATTACTTTTGATCCATGGCAGCGCCGATTGACCGGCAGTGATATTCGGGTGGAAGAGCAAGGGATTCAGTTCACTGCTCAGAAGGTCAGTGTCGTGTTGAACTATCGCCATTGGTGGGGGGCGTGGTTTGGTGAGAATATTGAATCGTTAAGTGGGATTGAACTGGATGATGTCAGCATCGCTATTGATCCGGAGTTGATTGCCTTGCCTCTGCCGACGCTCTTTCAAAGGCTGTCCATCAATCGTGGCCGCCTTTCTATCACCGGAATAGATCAGCCACTCTTTGTTGACCAGCTGACGCTGGCGAAAGAAGAGGGTGGCAGAATCAGGATTCATTCAGATAACCGTGATGGTGAGAGCTGGAGTTTCTCAGGCGTTTATCAGGTCAGTAAAGGCTTGCTGGATGGTGAAGTGAGGCTGGTCGAACTGCCTTTGTCCGCGCTGGTTAAAGCTGTGCCTCTTAATGTATTGGCGACGCAGAATAATGAACTGTCTGCCAATGACCGTTTTTCCGGGACAGTGAGTGCCACATTATCACTGTCCTGGGATAAGCCGGGCGGCCTGATTCTGAAAGGCAATGCAGAAGGGCGCAGTGGGCAGCTCTTGTGGTCGGGACTATCTGCCCAATGGCAGCAGTGGCATCTGAATAACCTGCAATTCCATGGCAATGATCCTGCACAATCTACGGCAGAGCTGGCTATTTCAGGTCTTGATCTGAGAGTGCCAGAAACACTGGCAGGAGAATGTCCGGTTCAGTTAATGCCAGCCTTACCGGCTGGTATTACTTCGTTTGATATTAACGACAGTCGTCTTGAACTGGCAAATGGCCATTCACCCTGGGTATTTGAAAGCGTAAATGGAAGGCTGGTTGCCGATGGTATGTCGGGGAAAGAAAAAAATTCCCGAACCTATCAGTTCAGTGCTGCACTGGCCAACATCGGGGATTTGCAGTTGAGTGGTCGATTATCCGGCTCTGATAATGATTTTGCGTTTCAGCTCAACGATGCTCGTCTTGCAGGTCCTTTAAAAAAGTATTCGGCTGTTGCCGGTTATGATATGCAGGGTAGCCAATTTGACTTGAGTTATAACAGTCAAAATCATACAGGTCAGCTTGATATTTCTGACTGGCAGGCAAAAAAGATCGCAAACAGCCTGCCGGTTTCATCCATCCATTTATTAAAAGCCCTGATAACCGATTCGTCAGGTAGAGCGGCTATCCCGTTTTCACTTGAGTCCGATAAATCGAGATTACCACAGCGTATCTATCGGGCGGTTGAGCAACGTGTTATGGCCATTGTCCAAGCTCCGTTCGACTACCTTTCCCATACCAGCGGTCATGCACTTGAACCTGTGCTTTACCATGAAGCGGGTAAAGCGACATTAACACAGCGATCACAAAAAAATCTGGTAAACCTTAAGAAAGCGCTTATCGAGAGACCAAAGTTGAATGTGTTGGTTAATGTGGGTGTTTCTGAATCCAGAGATTGGCCCGAGCTCTCACGTTATGAACTGGAAAAGGCATTGCTGGAACTGTACGCAGCGACCAGTTCAGTGGAGCCTGCTGAGATGATCACTATTCCACCCGGGGTGCGGGCATCGCTTGTGGAGCAAATGTATCTGGCTACCCGTCGTCACCAGAAAATTCCCGAAGTGGGTGAACAATCACCCGGGCAGAGGTTTCAGCAAGCCGAAAGCTGGTTGTTGAAAAACTGGCCAAAGATGCCTGATCAACTGGAGAGTTTGCAAAAGGCCAGATACGACTACCTGAAAAGTGAAACTGGCACGGCGTCCGGGCATATTGAGTTGCAGTTATCATCAGGCCCGGACCGAAAAGGGAGTGAGCCTGTATCGGTACTAACTCTCCACTAACCTGTTCGCCTGAGCCTGCCAGCGCACAAACATCATGGAAGTAATAAATAGCAGTACGCTGAATCCGGTGATCAGCCAGCCCTGGGGTTGTTCCGGCCTGAACCAGGCATCAAGAACGCCGCTGATAAAATAAAAGCAAAGGATAAAACAGAGCCAGGAGGCTGCTCTCAGGCCACGCTTCAGAAGGCCGGGAAGTGGCAACAGCAGTGGCAGTATCTGCAGGGCCGAGATACCAAGGATCGAACCCTGTGGCGGATTCAACCACCAGGTTTCTGCCAGCAGAGAGAGAATCAGGCCAGCATAGAGGGCAAGGCAGACTTGGTAGATTTGGTTGGCTTTTTGCTGCATTGTCAGAGGATCTCAAGCACGGACTCAGGAGGGCGGCCAATTCTGGCTTTTTCGCCGTTGACCACAATGGGGCGCTCAATCAATCTGGGAAACTCGCACATAACGTTGATCAGTTGCTCTTCCGTCAGGGATGGATCTTTGAGGTTATTATCCTTGAACTCCTGTTCACCTTTACGAAGCAGGTTCCGGGCATTGATGCCCAGTTTGCCCAGAATGGCTCTCAGCTGATCCGCATCCGGCGGGCTTTCCAGGTACAGCACCACCTCAGGACTGATTCCCTGCTCTTCCAGAATGCTCAGGGTTTGACGGGATTTGGAACAGCGTGGATTGTGAAAGATAGTAATGCTCATGATGACCTTGCCTGGAGGACTATAGATATTTTCCGCAAAGCCTACCAATCTCTGTGGATGCTCTGCAAATCATTTGTAATAGATGTCGGATGTATAGTCAGGAAGTAAACCTGTCCCTTTCAGCCTCTGAATTCGGTACACTTATCTCTCGTTTGACAGGGAGTTCATCATGGCACCGGTACTGCAATTCTGGTCATCCTTCCAGAGTTTTTTCACGGCGGTTATTAAACGCTTTCTAGATAACCGCTGCATTGAAAATGCCGCGGCACTGACCTATACGACGCTGTTCGCCGTGGTGCCACTGATGACGGTCACCTACAGTATCCTGTCAGCGGTGCCCAGTCTTCAGGATGTTGGAGACACCATTCAGAACTTTATCTTTACCAGTTTTGTGCCTTCGACGGGGGAGATGGTTCAATCTTATCTGAACGATTTTTCCCAACAGGCAAGAAAATTAACCAGTATCGGTATCGCTTTCCTGCTGGTCACTTCCTTTCTGATGCTGAGAACCATTGATAAGGCATTGAATACTATCTGGCAGGTGGCGCATGTGCGCCGTGGCATGACCGGTTTTCTGCTGTACTGGGCCATCCTCAGCCTGGGGCCTGTGCTATTGAGTGCCGGGTTTCTTACGACTTCTTATCTGGCATCCTTCAAACTGGTTTCTCATACCACGGCCATACTGGGCGCAGAGCAGTGGCTTTTGCGCCTTATGCCGGTTGTTCTCAGTACATTGGTTCTTACCCTGCTGTATACGGCGGTGCCCAACAGAAAAGTGCCGGTTCGTCATGCTTTGGTCGGTGCGGTTTTTGTGGCCATTCTGGTTGAACTGGCCAAGGCAGGCTTTACCTTATTTATTACTCTGTCGCCTACCTATCAGCTGATTTACGGTGCTTTTGCCGCTGTGCCTCTGTTTCTGCTCTGGGTGTATCTAAGCTGGCTGATGGTGCTGTTTGGTGCGGTGCTGGTTCGATCCCTGGATCTTTATGGCAAACAGGCCGGTGGTGAGCGGCCACACCCGTTAATCTCGATTTTATTAATCCTTAAGCAGTTGCAGGAAAAGTTTGAGCAGGGACGGGGGTTGCATTACAGCGACCTGCGCAAACGTGATCTTCCGGTTTCTCTTGATGATTGGGAGGGGCATACTGCCCGGCTGATGGCAATGGGGTTGATCAGCAAGAGCGATGACGGCGAATGGCTCCTTGCCAGGGATCTCAGACACATCAGTCTGTTTACTTTCTGTGAGCAGTTGCCCTGGCCGATGCCTCAGGATGAGCAGCTCCGGAATATTCTTATCGCTGATGATCCGAACTGGTTATCTGATCTGATTCAGAGGTTGCAGACAGTAAACAGTGCCAGACTGGAAGCGCTGGACTGTTCGCTGGATCAGTTACTGTCTAAATAGCGGGTTTTGGCAGCTTTTGGTCAACTTGATCAGGTGCTGTCTCTGGCTAATACTGAATTGCGTCTGTCTGGTAAGCCGGAACTTTGTGGAGCCCGGTGGATGGGCGTGGTTCTGGCTCTTGTTATGAGCAGCAGGTAGAGCGAGTTAAACGGGAGTTGCATAACATTGTGCGTCCTTCCCGATGAATGTTTTTTCGGAGGTATTCGTGAGGATAACAAGAACATTGGAATACTTTCTGGTGGTTGTACTGTTGGGTGCTCTTGTGGCCTGTAGCAAGCCAGTGACTTTTGCGGATTTAAACGGCAACCCTGTTGCTATTGCCAGCGAAAATGGTCAATGGCTCGCGTTGAATTTCTGGGCAGAATGGTGTGACCCTTGCCGGGAAGAGATTCCGGAGCTGAATGAGCTGGCCAATGATGGTCAGGTCAGGGTGCTGGGCGTTGATTTTGACAACAGTCAGGGGGAGGCGTTAATCAAGAAGGCAAAAGCCCTGGATATTCTCTTTCCGGTGCTTCGGGAGTCGCCACTGACGGTGTTGAACGAGCCTCCTCCCCAAGTGTTGCCCGCCACATATATTATTTCGCCAGAAGGTAAAGTGGTGAGCAAACTGTTTGGACCACAGACCAGGAAAAGCCTTGAAGAGCAGATTCACAAGTTAAGTAAACACCAATTACAGGAAACCTCGTCCAATGGCTGATGTATGCAAAAGAGCCTTTGTTGAAGGCAGGGTTCAGGGTGTCTGGTTTCGAGGCTCAACCCAGGAGCGAGCCCGTCGCCTGGGCATCGGTGGCTGGGCAAGAAATCTGCCGGATGGACGGGTTGAAGTGTTGATGTGTGGCTCAGAAGAAGCCGTTGCCAGGCTGGAAGAGTGGCTTCATAAAGGACCACCTCTGGCCAGGGTGGTTAATATTTCCATTACCGAAGAGTCGCTGCAGGCGTTTGACTCGTTTACCACGGGTTAATTCACAACCCAGTGACGTTCCCAGTTGGTCAGTACGCGCTCCGGATACCAGGTTTTGCCCAGGCTGCCATTATATCGGGCCAGAGCCCTGGTCAGATTGCCATTTTCTTTCTTAAGGTAATAACTGAGAATGGTGCAGCCATAGCGCAGGTTGGTCTGAATGGTGATGAGGTTGTCCTTATCCCGGCCAATAACATTTTTCCAGAACGGCATAATCTGCATTAAACCCAGGGCACCAGCCGAAGACACTGCATACTGGTCAAAGGCAGATTCTGTCTGAATCAGTGCCAGCACCAGCTCCGGTTGTAAATCTACCTTGGATGCTTCGAAGTGAATCATCCTGAGCACCTCAAGCCGAAGGTCCGGGTCTTTAATAAACCGGGCCAGACGGGCAGACATATCAACCAGCCAGACCTCGGCGTCAAACTGATCGTCAAAGCTGCTGGGTTGATCCAGTGAGCGTGACAGCACTTCCTGTAAAATCGGGTCGTGCCATTCCGCCTGACTGGCTGCTGGCATAACAAGAGCCATGACAAGAACGGCCACAATTCCCAAAGCCCGGAATCGGGCTTTGGGGGTGGCAGTTTTCAGCAAGCTACTTAAGTAGTTAACCAAATGAAATCCTATTTTCTTACTAAGTGGACAGTCACTCCCGGCAACTGCTCCTGCGTTGCTCTAGCTCCTGCATCCATGCAGTCGTGCGGCGTTACAACTCCGGTCACATAGCTAAGGCTATGCTCCCTGCGTTGTGCCTTGCATAGTAACTGCCCACTTAGCCAGAAATATACGATTCCATTTGGCCAACTACTTATCACGGGTAAAAGGCTGTCAGCAGTTAAAGTACCGTTAGCGTTTTGTGCGTTCTTTAAGCAGTTCGATAATTTCACTGAGCTGAATATCTTCTTTATCGTTTGCAGTCCGGTGCTTGTATTCCACCATGCCATCCGCCAGGCCACGGTCACTGAGAACCACGCGGTGCGGAATACCGATAAGCTCCATATCGGCAAACTTCACTCCGGGGCTGGCTTTTCTGTCGTCCATCAGCACTTCAAAGCCTGCTGTGGTCAGTTCCTGGTAGAGTTTTTCGGCCGCTTCACGGACTGCTTCGGATTTTTCAATCTTCAGAGGTACCAGGGCGATCTGGAAAGGCGCGATGGCTTCCGGCCAGATAATGCCACGGTCATCGTAATTCTGTTCAATGGCGGCGGCGGCGGTTCTGGAAACGCCGATGCCATAGCAGCCCATGGCCAGCGGAATGCTCTTGCCATTTTCACTGAGAACCGTGGCGTTCATGGATTCGCTGTATTTGGTACCCAGCTGGAAAATATGGCCAACTTCGATACCACGCTTGATAAACAGCTGTCCTTTACCGCAGGGGCTTGGGTCACCTTCCTGAATATTGCGCAGGTCTTCAACGCGGCTGAAGGTGCAGTCACGCTCCCAGTTGATGCCGAAGTAGTGTTTGCCTTCGATATTGGCACCGGCACCAAAGTCGGCCATTTTCGCTACGGTTCGATCGACAATCACCGGGATTGGGCAGTTAACCGGGCCAAGTGAGCCAGGGCCGGCACCCATGATGTTTTTAACTTCTTCTTCGGTGGCAAAGCGCAGGGGAGCAGCCACATCCGCAAGGTTTTCCGCCTTGACTTCGTTAAGCTCGTGGTCGCCACGGATCAGCAGGGCAATGAACTCGCTGTCAGCGTCTTCTGCAGCCGCAACAATCAGGGTCTTGATGGTTTTTTCAACAGGCAGGTTGAACTGTTCTACCAGTTGATCGATGGCCCGGGCATCCGGAGTGTCCACCAGTGTCATCGCTTCAGAGGGGGCAGGGCGTTCACCTGCAGGGGCAATAGCTTCTGCTTTCTCAATGTTGGCTGCATAGTCGCTCTGGTCGCTGAATACGATGGCATCTTCACCGGACTCGGCCAGTACATGGAACTCCTGGGAACCACTGCCGCCAATGGCACCGCTGTCAGCCTGCACTGCACGGTATTCAAGACCCAGGCGGTCAAAGATGCGGCAGTAGGTCGTGTGCATATTCTGATACTCTGCCTGCAGACACGCTTCAGTGGCATGGAATGAATAGGCATCTTTCATCAGGAATTCGCGGCCGCGCATCAGGCCGAAACGTGGGCGACGCTCGTCACGGAATTTGGTCTGGATCTGGTACAGGTTGATTGGCAGCTGCTTGTAGCTGTTCAACTCGTTACGGGCAATGTCAGTAATGACTTCTTCATGGGTTGGGCCAATCACAAAATCACGACCGTGGCGATCCTGAAAACGCAGCAGTTCAGCGCCAAATTGATCCCAGCGACCGGTTTCCTGCCACAGTTCCGCCGGTTGAACGGCGGGCATCAGGGTCTCCAGTGCGCCAGAGCGGTTCATCTCTTCACGAACAATGTTTTCTACTTTTTGCAGGACCCTGAGACCCAGAGGCAACCAGGTATAGAGGCCGGATGCCAGTTTGCGGATCATACCGGCACGCAACATCAGCTGGTGGCTGATGACCACGGCATCGGCAGGCGTCTCCTTAAGGGTTGGAATCAGATACTGACTGGTTCTCATGTGCTCATTTACCAGGCTGTTCAAAAAAAGCGTGTCAAAATTTGACGTCAATTAATGCGGCATTTTAAGGCCAATCGGTTATTATACCAACCGCTGTTGCAAAATCCCCTGTTGTTGATTGGTTGTTCTGAAAAATACCTTCTCTATTCTATTTTCTCTGGATGGGCTGTACCGTGAGTAGCTTTGAACTGGATCCCCAGCTGGCAAGAGACAGTGTGGTTATTGGTGATTTTCCTGTTTGTCGCCTTTTGCTAATGAACGATAGCCAGTATCCCTGGTTTATCCTGGTTCCCCGTATCCAGGGGGTGGAAGAGATTTATCAGTTGGATGAGGCGGCCCAGCAACAGCTGCTTTTCGAATCCTCATATCTGGCGGAAATGCTGCAGGTGCTGTTCTGTGCAGACAAGATGAATGTGGCCGCGTTGGGTAACGTGGTTCGACAGCTGCATGTGCATCATGTCGTCCGTTTCACGGCGGATGCTGCCTGGCCAGCGCCGGTGTGGGGCAGGCATCCAGCCCGGCCTTATACGGATGAACAGCTCGCAGAGGTGATGCACAAGCTGAAAACGGGCATTACCGATATGCCTTCTTTCCAGTGGGCTTAACAGGTAAGGTAAATTTGGAAGGCAGAAGCTCAAGGAGTAGACTGCGCAGATTAATCTGCTTCCGGTTGCCTGTAATCGATCTTGTTTAATGACCGGAAGTGGTTTGGCTGGCTGCCTGTGGGAGTAACAAACGATGCAAGATGAACTGCTTGAGCTGCAAACCCAGTTGAGTTTTCAGGAGGATACGATTGCTCAATTGAATGAAGTGGTTACCCGGCAGCAGAAAGATATTGACCGGTTAACAGAAGCCATGGCGCAACTGAAAAAGCAATTTGAAGAGATGGTGGCTGAACAGCTGGAAAGCCAGGAAGAGTTACCTCCTCCCCACTATTGATTGATGATTAGACGGCTCTGGATTCTTCTGGCCGGAATAACGTTTGCCAGCCAGAAGACCGGAATGCCTATCTTCCTTTCGGTGCGGCAATCACATCTTCCGCCTGAAGGCCTTTGTCCCTTTCAACCACAATAAACTCAACCCGCTGTCCTTCACTCAGGGTTCGGTGTCCTTCACCACGTATGGCACGGTAATGGACAAAGACATCTTCCCCCATATCACGGGTAATAAAGCCAAACCCTTTGGTGATATTGAACCATTTGACCGAGCCGGTTTCCCGTCCGGAGTCATCAAGCGGTTCCGCCGCTGAGCCGGAACTGCCGGGCAGGTTGGCAATAACATGAAACAGGGTGCCGGTGCTGACTGAAAACAGCGTCATCTGGTCGAGAGTCACGCCAGAGATCATCAGGGTGTTGTTATAGGCGAAACCAACCGCTGCAAAGAGCGCTGAAAACAGCAAGACGGACCCGGCTATCTGCAGCCACCGTTGGAAGCCATTGCGTCTGCTCAGGTAGGCTCCTGTCATTAAATTTAATGAAGCGGCCATCAGTAATAGTGCAACCACCGGGTTGGTCGGGTTGGCAGCGGCTGTTGATGGCTGGTAGAGGTTGGTCATGATGGCAATGACGAAAAAAAATGCCAACAGGCCGGTTAAAAGATGAGCTATTTTTAAATGTTTCAAGGCATGTTCCCTTAATTTGTTATCAGTATCAGTTGAAAACATCGAGCCCTTCTACGCGTAGGCTTTTCAGAACCACAAGCCATCCGTGAAAACAGAATCTGGTGTAAAGCTGTCGTGCATTTTTTAATCATGACCAGACAACATTGAGCCCGACAAACACGTTGTGCAACTTATTATGATGGAACACATGGTTTCCCATATCAGTGTTAATGTACCTTTATGATGTTTATTTCTCAAATATTGACAGGCCTGCCTGACATTTAACATGAGTCGAGATACTTCACGGACGGTGCAGGCAGGCGTGAAAGAGTCTGTAAACAGCGCTGTGAGCCTTCTGGTGGGTTGTTGGAAGGGTTGATTGACTCTGTTATTTGGGTGTGAATCTTTTGGTAAAAAATGCTCGACGTGGAAAAATACCGATATTATAGTGGTATTCAGTACCTTGAATATCTACTGCTGCCGTCTTCTATTAAGCATGGTGTTCGCAAAGTTGTAGAAATGTGTAGAGGTTGTTAATAGATAACGTTGTACTCATGGAGTGATAAGGCAACTCTGGTCATGTCTTATTGAGAAAGGGAGGTACCAAATCCGCCTGGTGCTGTGGCAGATAATGCAGTCGCTGATGGTTGTCGTTAGCTGGTCAAAGCAGATTGCTTTAATCAGATAACAGCAAAAACATTGGCAAGCGCTCAATGCCCTCTTTAGAAGGGAAAGCCTAAAGGGAAGGCTTAAAAGGAATTTTCATCAGGAGAGTACGACTATGGCTGGGAAAAAAGCACCCGCAATCAAGGAAAAATACAGCAAAACCCAGATGCTGGCAGAAATTGCCGAGAATACCGGGCTTAGCAGAAAGCAGGTCAGTGCGGTAATGGATGAATTGAGCGAACTGGTTGAGCGCCATATTAAAAAACGGGGGTGTGGTGAGTTTACCTTGCCCGGTCTGTTAAAAATCGTGACCAAGAAAAAACCGGCGCAAAAAGCCAAAAAAGGTGTGCCAAACCCTTTCAAACCCGGCGAATTAATGGATGTGCCAGCCAAGCCTGCTTCTATTCAGGTGAAGGTAAGGCCGTTGAAGAAGCTGAAGGAGTTTGCAGCATCGTAGTGCATCATTTCAATGAGTTTGATGTGTACAATCTCCGTTCACCCTGAGCGCCCTTCGGCTCGGCTCAGGGTGAACGGACGAAGGGTGGTTGGCACAGTCTTTATTCAGGGCATGGAGCTTACGCCCTTCGACTCCGCTCAGGACGAACGAAGTATGGAGGTCAGTGAAGGAACCCATCAATTGCATTGAAACCATTTACCAGGCTGCTTATAAGAGCTGCAAAACCAAAGGAGCTTACCGGCTCCTTTTTTTATGGTTGCAATTTGTTCAGGGTTGTAGAAAAATAATTTCTCGTTGCGAACAGGATGTATATCGCCAAGGGGAACTGCTTATGTCAGTTGGTGGTAGTCGCAATAATAAACACAACACAAAGTACTCAGGGAGCAATTCTGATTATGAAAACCCTCGCTAAAAGCGCACTGGGTGTAGCCGTTGCTACAGCTGTCGCCGCTACCTCTGTTCAGGCTTCTGAAGCAGTGACTATGGATCCGAGTCTGACGTTTACCTATAAGAATTATTACTGGAAAGAAAAAGCCAAAGATAACAATGGCTATGAGCGTAATGAATGGGCGCATGGTTTGGTAGCTGACTTTGACAGTGGTTATGTTAATGATCTTGTCGGTGCGGTTGTTACTGCTGGTTATGCAGGGCCTTTGAAAGTGAAAGAAGGTCTGAATTACTCTGCGTCGAATGTATCTGGTTCATACATTGATGCTAATGGTGATGATATTGCTGATACCTTAACTGATTCCCATTCTATCTCTGGCTTTCAACAGGCTTATTTGAAAGCAATGCATACTTTTAGTGGAGTAGAATTGGTCGGCACTGTAGGTGTCAAGAAGCGTAGTACTGAAACATACTCAGATTCTGGTTCTCGAATCCTTGCAGCTAGTTCTACTGGTTACGATCTTTCCGTGGGTTTTGAAGGTGCAAATGTTTACTTTACTGAAATTACAGGTTTCAGTGATCGTAATGACTCATCCTTCAGTAATGATCTTTACGTAGTAGATGATAAAGGCACAGATGGTGAGTCCGATGACGTCAAGGTCCCTGTCAAAAACATCCGTATTTTTGGGGCTAATTATTCGTACGAAGGTTTAGGGTTGACTGCGGAGTATGGCAAGTCGAAAGATTTAATTAAGCAGAGCTTTCTGAAAGCGGAGTATAGCTTTGAGTTAGATGAGATGAGCTCTGTTGATCTTGATGCACGCTACGGTAAAGTGAAAAGTGATGTGTCTGGTGATGACTACCAATCGAAGTACTATAACCTTAATGCAACTTACAATTATGGCAATGCGTATGTTGGTTTAGGCTACAACAAAACCAAAGATGGTAACTTTAATCCTAATTATGTAGCTGGTAACAATGATACCTTCAACTCTAGTCTTGACCAGTGGGAGAAGTATGCTAAGGAAGGGGAAAAGGCTTACGTTGTATCTGGTGGTTTTAACTTTGCAGATCAAGGATTGGAAGGTCTGAGTTGGGATTTATGGTATGCCAAGGGGGACGATGCTGATAACATCGCCAACTTTAAGCGTCGGGAATATGGTAGCTTCGCTTCTTACGCATTTGATGGATCCTTGGAAGGTTTGTCTCTTGCTTGGCTGTACGTAAATTACAGAGCAAATGGTACTGATGCAGGTGGAAATGTTCCGGGCGATTTGTACGATGAAGACGTTAACCGTCTGTACCTGACTTACTCTGTAGCTGCATTCTAAGCAGTTAACTGCTTAAGTTAAAAAAAAGAGGGCGGATGCCCTCTTTTTTTGCTTAAAAATTAGTGAATCAATATTCCAGATGCCTTGTAATCAGAGTATGTCAGTGCATACAAGTCTTTCATTATCTGAATGGCTTATCCAGGTGATGGCTTTATCAATGAGTTATTGTATGTTCTGAGCCCTCAGTCCATCTGTAAGTATCCGCAAATTCCATACGACTGATTTTTAATTCAGGTTCTGAGTGAAAGAAAGATAGCACAGAACTTTATATAAACATCTGATTTTTAAAGCGATTAGGTCGGTTTTCAGCCTTGCTGCTATTAATGATAAATAGGTATAAATATAAACTGGTTATAATGGAATAATACCTTACACAATTTTATCAGGGATGAGGCTTTTGAGGGTTATGGATAATAAGGCTGATCAGCCGTCCTCAGCGTCACTTTGGCTCGCTTATCTGGCTAAAGGTGGCTCCATGAAAGAACTTCGTAATTTGGATCAATGTCAGCTTGATGCTATGTACAGGTTGGCTTTTGCCCAATTTAATTCCGGCCATTTTACCGATGCTTTAAAGGTCTTTCGACATCTTTGTCTGCTTGATCATACCAGCTATTCCTATTTTCTTGGCCTGGGCTTGTCTCAGTATGAGCTTTCCCTGTTTGCCCAGGCTGCGGCAACGCTGGCTCATGGGGAAAAGCTTGATCAGAAGGACCCAAGGGCTTCACTGATGATGGCTAAATGCTTTATTGAGATCAAACGCTGGTCTCTGGCTCAAAAAGCCTTATCTGAGGCGGTGACCAGAGCGAGCCAGTCTGTCCGTTGGAAAGATGAGCTTCAGCAGGCGAAAAAATTGACCAGTTTTGTTCGTGGCAAATTGCAGTGAAGATGTTTCAGGGGTTGTTTGTTGCCCGGTAAGGAATACCGGGCAGGGTGATTTTCAGGCGTCAGAGTCAGGGAGGGCGTTATTATGTCGAACACAGTTGGAGAACCGGGTGGTGTACAAACAGGAATAACGCCTGCTCCGGGCACACCGGGCAATGTTTCGGCAAATCCCGGGAATGGGGTAAGCAGTGGCTACAGTCCAGCAAATTCTGTCTCACAATCTGGGGGGCTAGGTCCGGACGGAAGTCAGACGGGTGTCCAGCTGAATGCACCGGCAAATAGTGGCAACAACGGTGTTGACTATCTGGCAAGAACCTTGCAGTCAAGGCTGGATTCGTTTCGTGCCACGATTGCCCAGAATAATGCCATGACCCCGGGGGAGCTTGATCTTTCTGATACCCAGAACCTGCTGTTGTCCTTAAGAGGTGCGATTAATGACCTTAAGGTACTCAACAGTGTGACAACCATTGAAATACGGGCTGCGGATCGACAGGCACAAGTCTCTCTTTCATCAGACATTAGTGCAATGAGAAAAACGATTGAGTCTACGCAGCATTCGATCAACAGCAAGCAGTCAGAACGGGACAGGGCTCCTGACCATCAGAAGCCAGCACTGGATGCTGAAATAGAATCATTAAAAGGGAGGAAAATGGCCGCGGAGGTGCGACTGACTGCAAAAGAGGCGCTGCTTTCGAGTTCTGATGATAATGCGGTCAGGGACCTGTCGGTTCCCCTGGTGAAGGCTATCAGTCCGGAATCTCTGGAATCCGGTGAAGAGCAGCTGGATGAACTTAAACATGAATTAAAAGTATTAGAAAAGCGTTTTGACAGTGACGAGGTTCGCTCCAGGCTGACCAGTCTTATTGCTGCTGACTATGACAGGGAGATTCTTCGGGTATCGGATCGTGACATTGAAAGTCGTCAGCCCCGGGGAGGTAAAGGCTCTCCTGAGGCCTTGAAATCGCTGGTAAGCCCGGAGGTCGTTGATAACCTGTTCAGTTTCTTTTCGGCCCGTGACACCTCTGCGCTGGACTCTGTGCGCAATCAGGCCGCTCCATCTGAACAACAGTTAACTGATGCTGCTGAAGGTCTGGCTCTGGTGCTGCTTGCAGAGCCTCCCGTGACAGCCCGTGAAAAAAATACCGTCAATCGGTCATATCCTGATGATAGTACCAGTATTGAGGATGCCGATAATTCACAGGCTCCAATGCTGCGCGCAGAGCTACCAGTAACGGCCAATGATAAAAATGCAACTGATCAGCCAAATCCTGGCGATAGTCTTGAAGGCACCAAACATGCACAGTCTCCGATACCCCCGGCAGAGCCACCAGTGACAGCCAGTGAAGAAAATCCCGTCGATCAGCCCTATCTTGGCGACAGTCTCAGTCTTGAAGGGGCTAATAATCCACAGGCATTTACAATGCTCCTGTTAAAAGAGCGAATGGCTGATATGCAAGAGGCGCTGGAAAAGAGATCGGATGGGGACATGGTTGATTCTGTTGGGACCAATCAACTTGCCCAGCTTCTTGAAGCAGAGCGAGAGGTCGAGGCCATGGTTGTCGAGGCGATCAGGGATCAGGAGCGCTATGAGGCGGATATGCTTAAATCTCATCCGGTTTAAGAGGCAATATCTACGATAGGGATTCAGTGTTGTTCGTTCTATTTGATAAGCCGTACTGGTGACCAGTGCGGCTTTTTTTGTCTGGCAACGGCTGACTCTGCCGGTCTTTGGGGTATAATGGCCGTTTTTCTGCGAATCAGTATACGTAAGCGCCCAATTCAATACGATATCAATGGTGCTTACTGTTGTAAGTGAAAGGGTAGGCCAGCGTCAATGCCGATCTATGAGTATCAGTGTGAGCAATGCTCCGAAGTGACGGAAGCGATTCAAAAATTCGGTGATGCACCGTTGCGTGATTGCCCGGTCTGTGGTCAGGCCGCACTGAAGAAGCTGTTAAGCGCGCCGGCCTTCAGGCTGAAAGGTGGTGGTTGGTATGAAACCGACTTCAAAGGAGGCAGTAAGAAAAACCTGTCTTCCAGTGATAACCACTGTCCTGGCAAAGACAGCAAGAGCAGTTGTGCCGGTTGCCCTGCAACCAGTGAATAATAGCGTTGCTCGGCAACCAGTAATTGATCCACTTCCTTTCAGCCCGGCGGCTGTTAGGATGAAATCCAGTTGAATTCCTGATTTGAGGTATATTATGCGCAGCCATTATTGCGGCGAACTGAATCTTTCCCATGATGGGCAGGAAGTCACCCTCTGCGGTTGGGTACATCGCCGTCGTGATCACGGTGGCGTGATTTTCCTGGACCTGCGTGACCGTGAAGGCCTGGCTCAGGTGGTGGTCGACCCTGATACTGAAGAAGCGTTTGCACTGGCTGACAAGGTGCGTAGCGAATATGTCCTGAAAATTACCGGTATTGTGCGTCCCCGTCCGGAAGGCACTGTGAACAGCAATATGTCTACCGGTGAGATTGAGGTGCTGGGTAAGCAGGTGGAAATCCTTAACCAGGCCCAGACTCCGCCTTTCCAGATCGAAGGTTATACCGACGTGGGTGAAGATGTGCGCCTGCGTAACCGGGTCATTGATCTGCGTCGTCCTGAAATGCAGGAAAAGCTGATTATTCGCAGCAAAGCCACCGCTGTAGTCCGTCGCTTTATGGAAGAGCACGGCTTTCTGGATATCGAAACACCGATGCTGACCCGTGCAACTCCGGAGGGTGCCCGGGACTACCTGGTGCCCAGCCGTGTGCATCCGGGGCACTTCTACGCACTTCCCCAGTCTCCTCAGTTGTTCAAGCAGATGCTGATGGTGTCTGGCTTTGATCGCTACTACCAGATCGTCAAGTGTTTCCGTGATGAAGATCTGCGTGCTGACCGTCAGCCGGAATTTACCCAGATCGATATTGAGACATCCTTCCTGGATGAAGCTCAGATCATGGGCATTACCGAGTCCCTGATCAAAAAACTGTTTATGGAAGTGAAGAGCGTGGATCTCGGTACCGAATTCCCACGCATGACCTATGCCGAAGCCATGAGCCGTTATGGTTCTGACAAGCCAGACCTGCGTATTCCCCTGGAGCTGGTGGATGTGGCAGACCTGATGGCCGGCGTTGACTTCAAGGTATTTAAAGGCCCGGCAGAAGATCCTAAAGGCCGGGTTGCCGCACTGAAAGTGACCGGCGGTGCCGAGCTGAGCCGTAAGCAGATTGACGACTACACGAAGTTTGTCAGCATCTACGGCGCCAAAGGTCTGGCCTGGATCAAGGTGAATGAGCTGGAGAAAGGGGTTGAAGGCCTTCAGTCGCCAATCATCAAGTTCCTGGGAGATGATGTCACCATGAACATCATGTCCCGTATTGGCGCTGCCAATGGCGATATTGTCTTCTTTGGTGCGGATAAAGAAACAATTGTGAATGAGGCGCTGGGTGCTCTGCGTTGCAAGGTGGGTGAAGATCTGAATCTTTATACCTGTGACTGGGCACCGTTGTGGGTTATTGACTTCCCGATGTTTGAAGAGACCGATAATGGCTCCCTGACTGCGCTGCACCATCCATTCACAGCACCAACCTGTTCTCCCCAAGAGCTGGAAGCTAATCCGTCTCAGGCACTGTCCCGTGCTTATGATATGGTTCTGAATGGATATGAAGTGGGTGGTGGTTCTGTCCGTATTCATCGTCAGGACATGCAGCAGGCGGTATTCCGTGTGCTGGACATCCAGGAAGAAGAGCAGCGTGAGAAGTTTGGCTTCCTGCTGGATGCCCTGAAGTACGGTGCGCCTCCTCACGGTGGCCTGGCGTTCGGCCTGGACCGTCTGGTGATGCTGCTGTGTGGTACCACTAACATTCGTGAAGTGATTGCCTTCCCGAAAACCCAGTCAGCTTCCTGTTTGCTGACCCAGGCTCCGGGTGAAGTGGAAAGTCAGCAGCTGCGCGATCTGAATCTGCGCATTCGTCGCGATCCGGCATCTGCAACCAGTCACTGATTCATCCTGGCAGCCTCTCAGTGGAGCGGCTGCCAGCCAAGCGTTTAAATAGAGGTTTTTATGGCAGGTCATAGTAAATGGGCCAACATCAAACACCGTAAGGCTGCGCAGGACGCCAAGCGGGGCAAAGTCTTTACCAAAATCATCCGGGAACTGACCGTTGCCGCCAAGCAGGGCGGTGGTAATGTTGAGGATAACCCGAAGCTGCGAGCGATCGTTGATAAAGCCCTGGCTGCCAATATGACCCGGGATACCATTAACCGCGCAATTGCCCGTGGTGCCGGTGGTGAAGATGATTCCAATATGGAAGAAGTCACCTATGAAGGGTACGGGGCTGGTGGCATCGCGGTGCTGGTTGAGTGTCTGACGGATAACCGCAACCGGACGGTGGCTGAAGTTCGTCATGCTTTTTCCAAGCATGGTGGTAACCTCGGTACCGATGGTTCCGTTGCTTATCTGTTCGAGCGTAAAGGTCAGATTTTCTTTGAAGAAGGTGTTGATGAAGAGCAGCTGATGGACGCAGCCCTGGAAGCCGGTGCTGAAGATGTCGTCACTAATGATGATGGCTCAGTAGAAGTGCTGACCGAGTGGACTGAGTTTATGGCCGTCAAGGATGCTCTGGAAGCGGCCGGGCTCACTCCTGCCGGTGGTGAAGTCGCCATGATCGCTTCTACCCAGACAGAGCTTGATCTGGCAGGTGCCGAGAAAGTCATGAAACTGATTGATCGTCTGGAAGATCTGGATGATGTTCAGAATGTCTATACCAATGCGGACATTTCTGCAGAAATCATGGAGCAACTGGGCTGAGTTCTGGTCTGGATTGAGTTAAGTGAAAGCCCGGATTGCTCCGGGTTTTACAGACTCGTTTCCACGGTCCGTGGCTGTCGCGAAAGCCTTACAAGCACTGGAACCACAAAGGACACAGTGTGACACGGGGGCAGAGTCGCTCTGCTCATAACTGCAACTGAGATGGAGGTGAGCACTACGGAAAAGGCGCAGCTTGACTGCGTCAGGTGTGAGATCAGGAGATGAACGCAAGTAAACCACTGATGACGCCTCGCAACGTGGTCCGATGGCATCAAAAACGAGGGGTGTGTTCATCTGTTGGGTTTTGTTTTACATCAAACTCCGGTCATTATCCCCATAATGAGTTTTTACTGGCTTTTTTTCTCTTCCTTTTTCTCTTTTTTGGATTACCTGTCTGTTCTTCTAAATATTCTTCCGCAGTAAAGTAACAGTCATCTGAGAATTGCTCTCCTTCATCGGCAGTAACGTATGCCTCATCGTTTGCCCCCCCGCCGCTATTAAGTGACACAGAGCCATGGGGCTCTGGCAGGACTGCTAACTTTGTCTTTATTTGATCAATAACGATTTTCATTGAATTCTGGTTATCAAGCTTGTTCACCGGGATTTCAATGACATCAAATCCCAGTTTTTGCAGCAGGGCGATTTTAAGCAAAGTCGAACCATTCCTGGTTTTGAAATCACCACTCACGTAATGAGAAGGTCCCTGAACATCGATAACCATGTTGTAATCTGGCAGTCGCAGGTCAACCGGAGGTAATGAGTTCAGACTCTTTTCTTCTTCAATCTTCAACGACGGAAAGCTTGATTGGAGGTGATCGCGGAAGGTGGATTGAGATTGTGAAATGATTGTTCGGTAATGGGGGACCACCGGACACGTTCTCCCTAGCCAACTTGCAGCCATGGCAATGATGTATTGATCATCTGTATTGCCTGATGATGTATTTTCCAGGCGAGAAAATAGTTCACCTATGTGCTTTTCAAGCGAGTTTTTATCACTGCAACCTCTGTCCAGATAAAATCTGGCACAGAATGCCATTACTCCCCAGAGAGACATCAATATACCCTGCTCAGAGAGCTGAGGGTTTTCACTGATTCTCTCGACAAGAGAATCGAACGTTGATTTAACCGCGTTCAGCTCAATAGCCTCACCCAGTTTTGCCAGGGACCACAGCAGGTTGGCGACTTCCTGTGGCTTGAAATGGTCTTTCTCTTCCTTTGATTCGGCTTTGATTTTCACATGTGGCAATAGTGCGACCACGGCCTCTTTGAGTTTCGGTGTTTGCTCCAGCTCCAGCACCAGCCCATTGTCCGCCAGTTTCGCCAAGGCCCACAGCAAGTTGGCGACAGCCTGTGGCTTGAATTGGTCTTTCTCTTCTTTTGATTCGGCCTTGGTTTCCACATGGGGCAACAGCGCGGCCACGGCCCCTTTCAGCTTCGGTGTCTTCTCCAGCTCCAGGCCATTGTCCACCAGTTTCGCCACGGCCCATAGCAGGTTGGCGACATCCTGTGGCTTGAAGAGGTCTTTACCTTCTTTTGTTTCGGCTTTGGTTTTCACGTGGCGCAAAAGTGCGGCCACGGCCTCTATGAGCTTCGGTACCTTCTCCAGCTCCAGCCCGTTGTCCACCAGTTTCGCCACGGCCCATAGCAGGTTGGCGACATCCTGTGGCTTGAAGAGGTCTTTATCTTCTTTTGTTTCGGCTTTGGTTTTCACGTGGCGCAAAAGTGCAGCCACGGCCTCTATGAGCTTCGGTACCTTCTCCAGCTCCAGCCCGTTGTCCACCAGTTTCGTCACCGCCCACAACAGGTTGGCGACCTCCTGTGGCTTGAAGTGTTCTTTCTTTTCTTTTGATTCGGCTTTGGTTTTCACATGGGGCAACAGCGCGGCCACGGCCTCTTTGAGCTTCGGTGTCTTCTCCAGCTCCAGCCCGTTGTCCACCAGTTTCGCCAAAGACCACAGCAGGTTTGCGATATGCTGAGGAGTGAAGCGGTCTTTCTCTTTTTTTGATTCGGCTTTGGTTTTCACATGGGGCAACAACGCGGCTACGGCCTCTTTGAGCTTCGGTGTTTTCTCCAGCTTGAGCCCGTTTTCCACCAGTTTCGCCACGGCCCACAGCAGGTTGGCGATATGCTGAGGAATAAAGTGGTCTTTCTCGTCTTTTGCTTCGGCTTTTTTGGTTTTCACATGGGGCAACAGCGCGGCCACGGCCTCTTTGAGCTTTGGTGTTTTCTCCATCTCCAGCCCGTTGTCTACCAGTTTCGCCACGGACCACAGCAGGTTGGTGATACCTTGAGCGATGAAGTGGTCTTTCTCGTCTTTTGATTCGGCTTTGGTTTTCACATGGGGCAACAGAGCGGCCACGGCCTCTTTGAGCTTCGGTGTTTTCTCCAGCTCCAGCCCGTTGTCCACCAGTTTCGCCACAGACCACAGCAGGTTGGCGATACCTTGAGTGTTGAAGTGGTCTTTCTCGTCTTTTGATTCGGCTTTGGTTTTCACATGGGGCAACAGCGCGGCTACGGCCTCTTTGAGCTTCGCTGTCTTCTCCAGCCCGTTGTCCACCAGTTTCGCCACAGACCACAGTAGGTTGGCGATACCTTGTGTATCAATAGTTCTGACTTCAGGTTTTTGGTTGCACTGTATTATTACTGCATCAAGTAAAGTTGACAGTAAAGCAGCTTGAGTTTCCTTTCCCAACTCATCCATGTATTTATGAGGGGTCAAAACACCCGCTGAAGTAAAGGAATGAAGCGTTGTCGTCAGGCTTCGCCAGGTCCACCCGGGTGTCGCTTTAAAATCGTGCAACAATGGTATCAGTTGGCTTTGTTCACTATGATTTAAAGGTCGTTTTGACCCTAATGTGTATTGTTTAATTGAACTGGCAAATTGACTGTGTTTTCTACCATCATAGCGATCACCATAACGAGCAGATATCCTCACCAGGCAACTCATTTTTTCGTGTGTAATGAGAGCATTAAAATCATAAACAGGTTTTACTGAATGTCTTGGTGGATAGTGAGAAGAGCATGCGTCAGAAGTATGATAAAATTCATTACACCTTGAGATATAGGGGGGTGGAGTATTCACCTGTCTGACTGTGTCATGCCGATATCGCCCACTCCTTGAAGCATTGGTATGACCATCCGGTGGTTTATAATCATTACCTGATGTCGTGTATTTCCAACTTATACCAGCAGTGCCTCTATCCATAATTATATTTCATTAATTCATAAAAAATATGAAAAGTGTACACTGTTCTGTTTATAGTTCATCTTGCTGAAATGTCTATAAACTCTGGTTTAATTGGTGCTTGCGACGAATTTTATAGATTAAATTCGAAACTTGTCTTTATTTGATCAACAATGGGTTTTTTAGACCAATTTGCTGCCGCCGCAGTAGGGCAGTTTATTCTCGGACAGCCCCCCGGGAGCCCTGATAAAAAAGGCTGAAACCAATGACAAAGAGGAAGATGAGGCATACCGACAGGAGACCGGATACGGTATCCCGGGAGATCTGAAGTTCAAACAGCAGCGGTTGGAAAAAATCCAGAAGGCCAAAAAAAACCTTGAAGAACGAGAGCTGGCACTGAATCCGGACAAGCCAATAGACGACAAAAAAATAACTCAGTTTTGCCGACCCCCATGCCCGGATGAGGCAGGTATTGACGCCTGTGTGGCGACTGATAGTAAGGAAAACCATCGAAAGAACTGCTGGAAAACTCAGACAGGAAGTTTGTCAAAGCCGATTTTATTTATAACTCGGCCAGCACAGACAAAACAATTATCAGGGAGCCTTAGGCTTCCATTAAAGATTAAAGGCCAGTGTGATTAGAAACAGCACCAGAGTGACACTGGCAATGATCAGTAATGTTTTCATTTGATGGTTCATCTGGCAGGCTGGCTCCCCAAAACTCATGTTCAAGGGTAAGTCGCAACTGCTGAGTTTCGTAGCCTGTTTTGGTAATGCCGTGTTTCAAAATTGTAATGCTGGAAACGTGTATGTATATACAGTATTCTTTTTAACGACAGGTTTGGAACAGAAATGGAATGGCCATATTGTTGGGGATTGATCCCGGGTCCAGGATTACCGGGTATGGAATCATTGAGGAAATTGGCTCCCAATGTAAATACGTAGCATCCGGCTGTATCCGAATTCAGGATGGGCCACTGCCAGAAAGACTTGCCCAAATTTTTCAGGGTATCAATACGGTGATTGAAATGTACAGTCCGCAATCTGTCGGTATTGAGCAGGTGTTTATGGCACGCAATGCCGACTCTGCCCTGAAGCTTGGGCAGGCCCGTGGTGCGGCGATTGTTGCCGCGGTAAATCATGGGCTTGAAGTTGCAGAGTACTCGGCACGACAGGTGAAACAGGCGGTGGTGGGTAAGGGCTCTGCGGAAAAGTCCCAGGTACAGCACATGATTACTTCAATTCTGAAGCTGGATAAAACCCCTCAGGCCGATGCCGCTGATGCGTTAGCAGTGGCATTGTGCCACTCCCACACACGGGCAAGCCTGGTGCGAATGGCCGGAGCAACGGGCAGAAGAAATCGTCGGTTATTAAGTAGTTAAGTCGTTAGAAGAGATACTGAATATGATAGGCAGACTTCGCGGTATTTTGCTGGAAAAAAAAGCCCCATACCTGCTGATTGAGGCTGGTGGGGTGGGCTATGAAGTTGAAGCGCCGATGTCGGTGTTTTACCGTCTGCCAGAGGTTGGTGTTGAGACAACGCTTTATACGCACTTTGTCGTTAGAGAAGATGCACAGCTGCTCTATGGCTTTAGCGACGCCCGGGAGAGAGAGCTTTTCCGTACTCTGATTAAAGTGAATGGAGTGGGTCCGAAACTGGGCCTGACACTGCTCTCCGGAATAGAAGCGTCTGTATTTGTACGTTGTATCCATGATGGCGACAGTTCTACCCTGGTGAAATTACCCGGGGTTGGCAAGAAAACCGCGGAACGCCTGATCGTGGAGTTAAAAGACAAACTGTCAACATGGGATAGCTCTGCTGCGCAATTTGATGGTTTGACTGGAACGCCCCTGGGGCAGGCCCTGGAAAAACAGGCCGCGGATACTGAACAGGAAGCCGTCAGTGCCCTGGTTGCCCTGGGCTATAAGCCTCAGGAAGCCAGCAAGGTGATTGGGCGGATTAAAGTAGAAGGTCTGTCCAGTGAAGAACTGATCAGGCAGGCATTAAGAAGTATGATTTAACATCATTCCCGGAAAAAATTATGATTGAAGCGGATCGCTTAATATCAGCCAGTGAGCGCCCGAGTGAAGAGGCCCAGGATCGGGCCATTCGACCTGTCCGGTTGCGTGAGTACACCGGGCAGCCAAAAGTCAGGGAGCAGATGGAGATATTTATCCAGGCGGCCCGAAAGCGTGGTGATGCTTTGGATCATACGTTGATATTTGGTCCGCCCGGGCTGGGCAAGACAACGCTTTCCCATATTGTTGCCAATGAAATGGGCAGTAATATCCGTTCGACTTCCGGGCCAGTGATTGAAAAAGCCGGAGACCTTGCCGCCCTGCTCACGAACCTTGAGCCTAATGACATCCTGTTTATTGATGAGATCCATCGTCTCAGCCCGGCCGTTGAAGAAGTGCTCTATCCGGCCATGGAAGATTATCAATTGGATATTATGATTGGTGAAGGCCCAGCGGCACGTTCGATCAAACTGGATCTGCCACCCTTTACCCTGGTCGGCGCGACCACCCGAGCAGGGCTGCTGACTTCACCTTTAAGGGATCGGTTTGGCATTGTTCAGCGGCTTGAGTTCTACAATGTGGCGGATCTCAGTGCCATTGTGCTCCGTTCTGCTGGTATTCTCGGAGTGCCGATGAATAGCGAGGCGGCCAATGAAGTTGCCCGCCGTTCAAGAGGCACACCCCGTATCGCCAACCGGCTGCTGCGAAGAGTCAGGGATTACGCGGAAGTAAAAGGCGATGGTTCGGTAACCCGTGAACTGGCAGACGCTGCCCTGAATATGCTGGATGTGGACGCCAGCGGTTTTGATCATATGGACCGTCGACTGTTACTGGCCATGATTGAAAAGTTTGATGGAGGTCCAGTGGGCGTGGACAACCTTGCCGCAGCCATCAGTGAAGAGCGGGACACCATTGAAGATGTGCTTGAGCCCTACCTGATTCAACAGGGTTATATAATGAGAACACCCAGAGGCAGGGTATTAACTAAGAGCGCTTATCTACATTTTGGCTATGATTACCCCTAGGGGCTGTTCAGGTTGTATTATGAACTAGACTTCAGTTCATGCTCGGAGGACCTGTCAGTCCTCTTTTTTTATCCTTACGGCATTTGGAAATATCGTAACAGGAGTACCTGATACCCTCAGTATGCAACTCAACTTCAACAGGCCACAGTCCGGCCCTATCTAAACAGACAGGATGTATAATATGCTCCCAGCTGGAACGCCTGAAACTTCCTACGGGATGCAGGTACGCTCGAAAATTGATAGACCAGAGTCAGAGTATCCAACAGGAGAGGTACAAACTGCTGCCGGCATCAAAAGACGTGTTATCCCTTTTACAGTAGGCGAACATGTCTTCAATGAGAACCTGATAGAAGGATTGATTAATCACAATGGAATGGGGAGACTGGCAGGGGTAAAAGACAGGGGATGTCGTCTGGTTGAGCGTCCTGAGTTAATTCAGTGGTTAACGTCTGAAGCTACGCAAAGTCGTTTATCGTCATCTGATGTCATTTGGCCTCACAGGGGGATCAAGAGACCGAAATCAGATTACAGTACTCTCAGTCAACTTGAAGACCTGGCCGTGTTGATGGGGTTTGCGAAAAGTTTAGGGTTCACCCGTCATTCAGTTCAGGATGGCAGCACATCTTTATGCAGTGATCTTCATCCGGTCATGGAGAAATTTGTTGCGTTGTTCGACAGCAACAATCTCGCGTTGAATTCTTATTACGAGGTGAGCTTTTATGCAAGGGATGATGTAGATAAACTGTATTTACACCTGAAACATTCACATGCGGTGACGCTGTTAACCCCTGATATTATTCCCGATCAAGAAGATCCCTTTGGTCGCCATAACTTTGATCGTGTTACTGACCCAATGTATAGTCCTGATGGTATCTACATTGAACTGGATGGTGCTGAGGATGACAGGGCGTTTGCAGGATTGATTAATCGAGTAAGACTGCTGGATCCATTTGAGGAAAAATCCAGCATGAATTTCCTGATTCGCTTTCGGAAAAATATTCCTGAGGATCAGAATATTTCTGATATTGCCAACTATCGGCTGGTCACAGGAAGTGAGGACAGGAATCAACTGTATTTCTCCTGCAGTGTCCCTGTAACAACTCTGAAAAAAGGAGAATTATTTATTGAGTTGCAAGCTCCGTTTATTAACTGTCCTGAACCCGATCTTGATGAAATATTTGATGTCGAAAAGGAGTGCAAATCAACCAGGGATAAGCTGAAAAGAAATACGGATGGCAGTATAAACAATAAAACCAACAGGGATCTTCTACGCCAGAAGTCGATACCCATTGTCAGAAATACCAGGAAGACTACGCCTGAGAAAAATGGCTTTGTCGGTGAATATCTTGGTTCAGGAATTGCGCAATGTGTCTTTACCCATGCAGAGTTTAACAAATTGGCAGCAAAGAAAATCATGCACAGCATGAATCACGCTGCTTCTGGAGCAACCATCAGGACACTGTGTAGTACACAGAGAATGTGTTCCTGTGTGATGACAGACCCCCTGCTGGGAAAAAATGGAGAAATCAAGTTTGCACTGAGTCCTATAGAATACATAGCGGTGCCGTATCGGGATGGTGCGATTGGTGCTGATCAGGTTTATGAATTTGATTTACCAGAAAAGAATGTTTCCTATGGTGTCGCTGCTTCTAATTATCCAGTGAGGGTCAGGAGGATAAGAAACAGTGCATCAGAGTCCGATGCTTTCAATAATCTTGATTACCTGCCCGTCCTGCCCAGAGAAGATTGCGATGAACCGGTCTTGTCCGATTACCATTACAGGATGGAAGCAATGGATGTTAATGGCGATTCAATGAAACCGGAGTTTTATGAACAGGACCAGGTGACAGTGTTAGGATTACAGAGGAAATACGATCAGGAAGAGATGGTTGAGTGTATATTGAAAGATCCTAATGAGAAACCTGAGGTTAAATTTGAAATCATTAAAGGCATTCTGGATTTGATAGACCGGTGTGACCGTTTTAACAAGATGATCGAGGAGAAAGGTAATGGCTGGGTAATCAAATGTGTTATTGATGGTAATTTTGCAAATTTTGCCTATGACCGGAAGAAACATCAGCTTATTTATCTTGATGTTGCCCCGGCAACGGTTACCATCGATGGACAGATTTTGCCGGGGAATCAATTTATGATGGAATGGATTAAGGAGCGCCATGAATTTATTTCCAAAATGTCTGAAGATCCACAGATGTCAAAATTGTTTGTGCTGGTGATGCTGACCAATGATCTTCGTCAACTTGAAAAAATACAATCCAGACTGGTAAGAGAGTCGGTCAGTCATGATTCACATAAAGAGGAAACCTCTTCCCTGCGGGATGTGGTCAGCAAAGTGTCCTCTTTGCTGGCGGAAGATGATCGATTTTTATCCTGGTGTGCCTGCCATTTTTTCTCAGACTCTGAAATGACTATGGAAAGCCTCAGTTACAATGAAGACGCGTCTTCAGGGGGGCGGTTTTCTCAAGTTGTATCGAGTTTATTTGAACGGTATATACAAAACCCCCTGGTTGATTTTGATCAGTATGTAGATAAGACTGATCCGGCTGAATCAGAAAAGATAAAATCATTACCCTTATCAAGAAGAATGGAGTTGCTTCGACAGTTGTCTGATGCGGCTTTTGGACACATGAAGCGAATAAAAAAGAGTCTTGCGGAGAAATCATCGAAGAAGTTGAATGGCAATGGTGTTGATGACCATAAAGAAGATATCTTATCCAAAATTGAATACGAAACAATGATGAATAAGGCTATAAGGGGTGATGTTATTCATTTCTTTCCAACTACTTGCCCTAAAGAGGATATGTTTAATGAATCTGCTTTTGCCTGGCTAAAAAAATGGGAAGCTATTCATAGCTATAAACCCATAGAGGGCGATAGCGTTGATAGTGTTTTGGGATTAAGTCGTCAGTTATTGCTGGATGCCGAGTTTGACGAAACCAGTGATTCTCTAATGATCACCATACCTTGCTTTCAACGACTGGTCAGAAGGATTTATGGTAAAAAAGTGGATGTGCTCCTGGTTGAGCCTTTTCATGGGCGTGATAAGAAATTTCGAACGGCTTTATATCAGTGGCGGTCTATGTGTCAGGATAAATCTCTTCGCCTGGAAGAATGCACAGGGGTTGAGGCATTTCATGATACTCTGGAGAATTTGACAATGGACACAATGATACTTGTTAATCGTCAGCCGGAGAATTCCTATCTGATTGGCAATGTCAGTGAAACCCCATGGTCCAGTATCTTCGTCAAGGACAAAGGAGAGCAGGCCAGTAAGCTAAATTGCTCATTACCGGTTACCTACATGCCATGCCAGGATGGTTGTGAAAAGTTATTTTTTGAAAAAGTGCTTCGGGGTTTGAAAGAATTATACGAAATCAGAAAAGAAAGAAGTCTGGGAAATGAAAATAGTGAGAATCTCTCTGATGAGGATTTCCTTAAGAAGCTCGTCGTATGGCTCCCGGGCAGCTGTGCAGAAACCAGGAAGGTAGAGCGGGATGTTGAGCGTGTCTTTATCAAAATGAAATTGTCGTCCAGTATCATGACTCGATTAAAGCCATGGCTTCGTGGTTATGTTGATATGATACAAGATGAATTTGGTCGGGAGCACTCTCCAAGAGTGTACCTGATGATGCCACTACCTTCAGAAGATACCAGAGAGTATGCTCGTTGGATGCTTCGTCTCACGAAGGATAGAAATGGCAATGACATATCATTCATGAACTTTACCAGTGAGCTTAACATGAATATGCTTCAGGAAAAGATTAAGGCAAGTATTAATGAAACGTCATCCTCCAAACCGGATTTTATGTTTATCGAGGGTGGGTATGGGTACAGGTCGGGTTATTTTCTGCTGCATGATACGCCAGTCGTCAGAGTATGCAGCGGTTATGATGAGGGCTTTTTCAAAGAAATAGACCGCATTGGTTCTGTGAAAGATCTAGCCTTGAAATCAGTATCTGTCAGTATACCATATACTTCTCTTATCAACGGGGATCCCGTCAGCAGGAGTTCTATGGAGTGCCTGAATGAACCCCATGGGAGATTCTTTAGTGATCGATAATGTGGGGCATGTTGGATGATGGTTGTCTGATAAACACGGCTGCAGTACCTATGAAATATTTCCGGATGTAATATGGTGTTATGGCTACATCTATCCGTCAGAAGATTACGCTGTTTAATCTGCTACCAGCGATAGTGTTCTACAGTATCATTACGTTTGTTTTTCTATACTTTACCTTTCGGACGGCCTCTGAAGAAATCGGTAGAAGGCATCTCAACGAGACGTTGCGATATGCAGCATCCGTAGATACAAGAATGAGTAAAGTGATCCTGGCTGGCAAGGCTTTATCCCTGTCTGCCAGTGAGATTTCTTATCATGACCTCTCTGCAAAAGTTATTTCAATATTCAGAGATATGCCCTATGTGAAATCGTTATCCATTGTCGATTTTGAAAAGAAAGGCGGGGTGTTGATAAAAAGTAAAGAGTCTGTTTATTTTGATTGGATGGTGAAGAAATTTGTTTCTGGAGACCAGGACTCAGATTACTCCATTCCTGATCAAATCTATTTGTCAATCAACAATAACTTAGAGTATGACTGGTATGTTAATACTGAATTAACCGGCCCGGTGTTTTATACCAGCTTTCTGGTCAGGGTTTCGGATGATAACCATCGGAGCCGCTTCCTAAGGCTCGATCTGGATGCCGCCAAGCTGGTCAATATGCCGATAAACCTGGATTTTCGGGTTCGCCTGATTATTGCCGACCCTTTCGGACACATTGTGTACGCCAATGGCATATCACTACTGAAGTACAGAACCATTGAAAAATTCTCACGGCTTGGGCCTTGTGAGGGCAGTGGCGAACTCTATTTTCCCTCAGAGAATGGCGGTTCGTTCAGGCATTTGCTGTACAGCCCGATTAAACCTTCCAGGCCTGATGAGCCGTGCGGCTTTATGAAAGATGTTTTGCACAATGTTGTTAAGGAGGGCAGGCTGGTCAGTGTCCGTATTCTAACCAGGGGCAGCTACAAGTGGTCTGCCGCTGTGCCTGTTAAATCCACCGGTTGGTTTTTCAGCTATAGCATCATGGAAACTGACATCATGAAGCCGGTGTATAAACAGGCCTTTTTAAGCGCAAGCCTGATTGGCCTGGCCATGGTGTTAGCCATTATATGCTTATGGGGTGTGTCTGGCAGGATTACGCGTCCCCTGAATGAATTAAAGCGTGAAATGAATACCTTTGGTTTTCTGCCCAGTGATTCAAGTGATAATTTCCAGGATTCAAAGGATGAAGCGGTTAGCCTGAACCGGAGCTTTATCCGGTTAAAGGAACGACTGTTAAACCGGGAAGAGGCTTTGCAAAAAGCCCGGGCGCAAAATATGGCCAGCCTTGTCCAGCAGTTAAGAGGACGTTATTTCTATTTTCATCTGGCCACTTCCGGGGATATTACCTATGTCAGTCCATCAATTACTTCAGTACTGGGTTTCGACGAAGACGAGTTTTCTGGAAAAATTCAGGGTTTTTTAACGGATTCGGTGGTTAACGATACCTTCAGAAGCGTCCTGAAGCAGTTGCCAAAAGGGGTTTGGCAGGAAACATTTGAACTGGAATTTTTCCATAAAGACGGTTCCATACGCTGTATTGAAGTGGGTTGTGCGGGGCACGCCAATAAAAGCTCTCTCACCCAGAAAAACACCGGTCAACAGCTCGATAGCATTGAGTGTATGGGAAATGATATTACCCACCTTGTTCGTGATACGGAAAAATTCAAGGCATTGATAGCCGGTTCGCCGGATGCCATTGTTATCACCGATACGGCGGGTGTCATCACCCTGGTAAATCCCAGGGTCGAAGATCTCTTTCGTTATCATGAGTGTGATTTACTGGGCCTGCCATTAGCGCTGTTAATTGACCCTGAGTACCGATCAGATCTGATGCTGCTGAAGGAACTCGACTCCGATGACATCGATAGCCATTGCCTGGAGGCAAGGCTCTCCCGTGGGGTTGATAAGTATGGCCATGGATTTCCAGTGGAAATATCCAGCAACGTGCTGACCACAGCCGATGGTTTGCTGATCTCCATTGTCTTTCGTGACATTACCCAGAGAAAGCGAATCGAAGGCGAGCTACTGAAGGCGAAAGAAACGGCCGAAAAGGCCAGCAAGGCAAAATCCTTATTCCTGTCACATATCAGCCATGAACTGAGGACCCCGCTTAATGGCGTCCTTGGCTATGCCCAGCTGCTGTTGGCTGACAGAGATGTTCCCGATAAATACCGGGAAAGTCTGTCATCCCTTGAGGCCTGTGGTTTGCATCTTTTGACCATGATTAATGACATTCTCGATATCACCAAGATTGAAAGCGGCATTGTGAGAACCCGGGTGGTGCCTTTTAATATCCAGGTGACGCTGGATATGGTGTTTGCCAATTTTCGCGAAACTGCGAAAGTCAAAGGCCTGAACTTACTGCTGGATATTCTGCCCAATGTAGAACTGGAGATTGTTGCTGATAATGTCAAACTGCGCCAGGTGTTGATCAATTTGATTGGCAATGCCGTCAAGTTTACTGATTCTGGCAGTGTCTATCTAAAGGTGTTTGTCAAAGGTGACAAGCTTCAGTTTGAAGTGCTTGATAGTGGCGTGGGGATTGTCTCATCGGATTTGGCGCAGCTGTTTCAGCCATTCACCCAGCTAAAAAAAGGGCAGGAATGTGGCGGTGCCGGTTTGGGGCTGTCTATCAGTTATCGTCTGGTGGAAGCCATGGGGGGAGAGCTTCAGGCTGAGAGTGAACCTGGCAAAGGGAGTCGTTTTTATTTCAGTATTCCCTATCAGATTAGCCAAGGGGAAAGCAGAAAAGTGTTAGCCGAATTACCCCCGGGAAACGGCGGACCTGATTTACAGCCAGAGCACTTTAATCAACATCAAATTCTGGTGGTTGACGATAGCATTAATAATAGAGATATGTTGGTAAAGGCCCTTAAGTCCAAATCTTTTCATGTTGAGGCAGCAGAGGGAGGGTTGGAAGCGGTGGAAAAATGCAGAACCACTCGCTATGACCTTATTTTGATGGATCTCAGAATGCCCGGCCTGGATGGCTTTGATGCTGCCAGGGCGATTCACCGTATCGGCCGACACCCATCCATTAAGATTATGGCCGTATCTGCCAGTGTGTCAGAACAGGCGAGAGTACAAATTGCAGATTCCGGTTTTTGTGGTTTTATTGCCAAACCCGTGCGCTTTGATGAACTGTTTAATTGTATTTATGACCATTTGGAAAATGATAACGGCTTGTCTCCTGATTTGCCGCTCTCCGGCGTTTGTCAGCAGGAAATGGTCACTGTTTTGCAGCGCCTGCTTGAGATCGGTGACCTGAAAACACTGGAAGAAAAAGCCGAAGGGTGGTCAGTGCAGCCGGGTTATGGCACCGTCCCTGAAAAAGTTATTGAGCTGTGCAAGCTACTGGACGTTATGGGGCTGGAGACACTCTATAACGCTTTAGTGGAGCATTCTGGCTAGGAGCCTGTCTGACTTAAGACTGTCCTACTGTAGGGTGTGTGTAAATCTGATTTGATCTCCCTCACTGACGTGCTATCAAACAGTTATTCACGGGATACAATTACCTTGGACCTTTATCGGGTGGTTCTGATCCCCATTGTGGTTTTTGGTGTTATGATCAGTCCTTTTTCGACTTCATAATTGATGGGTAGAGAGGTTGTCGGTGGCAGAAAGCATGTCTCTATGGGCTCTGGTGGGTAACGCCAGTTGGATTGTGCTACTGGTGTTATTGTTACTGGTAGCTGCATCGGTTGTTTCATGGATGATAATTTTCCAGCGGGGAATCCTGCTGAGAAATGCGCAGCAGGCCATGATTGCGTTTGAGGATCGTTTCTGGTCGGGAATGGATCTGATTCTGCTGTACAAGGAAGTGCAACAAAATGAACAGTCCGGCTCAGGGGTGGAACACATCTTTAAAGCCGGCTTCGCCGAATTTACCCGCCTGCGAAACCAGGGGACTGTTGATCCTGATGCGGTTATGGAAGGTGCTCAGCGGGCCATGAGGGTGGCCATTTCCAGGGAGCAGGAGCGCCTCGAAGGAAACCTTCCCTTTCTTGCCAGCGTTGGTTCTACCTGCCCTTATCTTGGTCTTTTTGGCACAGTTGTCGGTATTATGAACTCTTTCCGGGGGCTGGCGGTGGTTCAGCAGCCAACCCTGGCTTCGGTTGCACCGGGCATTGCCGAGGCTTTGCTGACCACTGCTGTTGGCCTGGTTGCCGCTATTCCGGCGGTTGTCGCCTATAACCGCTATGCTTCAAGGGTTGAAGCCCTGGTGTCCAATTACGAGATATTTGCGGATGAGTTTTCCAGTATCCTTCACCGTAAAGTTTACAGCCGGACATAAAGGGATCTTACCGCAATGTCACCGATGATAAGTGGGGCAAAGATAAGAAGTCGTCGTAAACCCATGTCTGAAATAAACATGGTGCCGTTTATCGATATCATGATGGTGCTACTGGTCGCTTTTATGATCACTGCGCCCATGATGACCCAGGGCGTGAAAGTTGAGCTGCCCAAAACCAGTAGCGATAATATTGCTCTGCCAGAAGATAAAGAAGTCCTGGTCATCTCTATCAAGGCGGATGGCAGTTATTATATGGACGTCGGATCTGACCATGACAAAGCCGTGAATCTTTCGTCCCTGACAGAGAAAGTCAGTAAGGTCGTGAGTGCCAGACCCGGTACTCAAGTGTTGATTCAAGGAGACACCAGCGTTGCCTATGGATCAGTAGTTCAATTAATGGCTGGCCTGCAAAACTCAGGTATCAGTCATGTTGGGCTGGTCACTGATCCGGTGGCGGTTGGCATGGAAGAGCGGTAGATGAAGAGATGGTTTAATATTGCTTTTCCAGCCTTTATATCAAGGGTGACCGAAGGTTATGGATTTTCTGTAGCCCTCTCTCTGATTCTTCATCTCATGATGTTTGGTGTGCTTTTAGTCAACTGGAGTGCCGACGTCCATCCAAAAATAGCACCGCCGGTGCCCATCAGCGCCGCATTGGTATCGTTGCCTGAACCGGCGGCAAAGCCGCAAACTGTCAGGAAGCCTGCGCAGAGTCAGGTGGAACAAAAGCGCAAAGAAGAGGCAAAAAGGCGGGCAGAAGCCAAAAAAACAGCAGAGGCAAAGCGCAAAAAAGCGGAACAGCAGCGAAAGGAGCAGGAGCGGCAGAAAGCCCTGGCCTTGAAGCGGGAAGAGGAAAGAAAAAAAGATGAGCTTCGCAAAAAGGAAGAAGCTGCCCGGGAACGTCAGGAGCTGGAGAGGCGTCAGCGGGAAAAGGAGCAAAAGCGCAAAGAGCAGCAAGCGCTTGAGCAAGCCATGGCAATGGAGCAACAGGCTTTGGCAGCTGCTCAGCAGCTTGAGCATGACCAGCTGCTGCAGGCACAATATGCCGCGCTGATTAAAAACCTGACCTCCCGGTATTGGAGCAGGCCGCCCAGTGCACGCAATAACATGGTGGCAGAAATTCGAATCAGTCTTTCTCCCTTTGGGGATGTGCTGGATATTACTATGCTGAAGTCCAGTGGTAATGATGAGTTTGATCGCTCCGTTATTCAGGCTATACGCCGAGCGTCGCCCTTTTCGGAGTTGAAGGATCTTGAGCGGCGAATTTTTGAACAACACTTCCGACGAATTACCTTCCGATTCAGGCCCGAGGATCTGGTTAAATGAGGCACTTATTCAAAACCTGTTTATTATTTTACTGTCTGCTCTGGGGGATGAGTGCTCAGGCAGAGCTTGTCATTGAGGTCACCCAGGGAAATGACCAGGCTGTGTCCATGGCAGTTTCCCCCTTCAGCTGGACAGGGGGGAAAGTGTTGCCGGAAGACCCGGCGGCAATCATTGATAACGATTTGAAACTCAGCGGTCTGTTCAAGGCGCTGCCAAGAACCAGTATGCTCAGCTTCCCGGCCAGTGAACAGGAAGTTTATTATCGTGACTGGAGGTTGCTTGGGGTCTCTTACCTGGTAACAGGGCAGGTGACACACAGGGGCACAGGTTACACCGTGAACTATCAGCTTTATGATGTTGTCAGGGGAAAGCGCATTGCCAAGGGGGGATTTACCGGAAACAGTGCCCAGCTTCGTGAGATGGCCCATCGCATCAGCGATGTTGTCTATGAAAAGATCACGGGCCTGAAGGGCGATTTTTCCACCCGGATTCTCTACGTAACCGCCCAGAGGCACGACGCTGAAAGAACCGATTATCAGCTGAATTATGCCGATGCGGATGGTAAACGTAACAGGAAGGTGTTCAGCTCCAGCGAGCCTATTTTATCGCCCAGCTGGTCACCAGATGGAACCAGGGTTACCTATGTCTCCTTCGAGCAGGGTCGCCCTGCCATTTACATGCAGGAACTGGCAACGGGCATTCGCAAGAAACTGACCGGTTTTAAAGGGCTGAATAACTCGCCGGTATGGGCACCGAACGGTAAATCCATTGCCATGGTGCTTTCCAAGGATGGTAATCCGGACATTTATATTCTTGATCTGGCAACGAACAAAATCAGTAATGTCTCGACTCATTACGCCATAGACACTGAACCGGACTGGATGCCAGATGGCAACAGTCTCGTGTTTACCTCAAACCGGGGTGGGAGTCCTCAGGTCTATCAGCAGGAGGTCAGCCGTAAAAGTGATGGTGAATTTATCACAACAGGCAAGCCCCGTCGTCTAACCTTTGAAGGGCGGTTCAATGCCCGGGCCAAGGTCTTTCCGGATGGTAAGTCCCTGGCTCTGGTGCATAAAGGGGAGGGAGCTGCAGACTTTAACATCGCGGTGCTCGACCTGGATACCGATAGACTGCGGCTGCTGACGTCATCCAGCCTGGAAGATTCTCCCAGTATTGCCCCGGGTGGGCGCAGACTGATCTATTCTGTACAGGGTGGCAAGAATGGCGAGCTGGGAATAGTTTCTGCTGATGGGCGGGTGAAACAGCGATTGCCTTCTGCCAAGGGTGATGTCCGGGAGCCTGCATGGGGCCCGGCTATTGAACTCAGGTAACGTACAGGCAGGGTGACCGCTCTGAAGTTCTGTGAAGCAGATCGCAGGCAGTCACTTTTGCCCTGCCGATTTTCCGACTTGCTGCTATGCTCGTTTAAACTGCTTTTTTCCGGTAGCCCTTTCTCTGAGGAAACCTCACCATCCCTTGCTATTCGGGCTAGTCGGGTGACTTCAGTTCTGATAGTGTACTGCACAAATCTTTGAAATCCCGTAGAGAATGATTGGAGTTAAAAATGCAAATCGCCAATGTTGTTAAAGCGGCTTCTATGGCTGTAGCCGCTCTCTGGCTGGCAGGGTGTGCTTCCAGGAAAGAGCCAACTACAGCAGAAATCCAGCCACCGGTTGTTACTGTTGAAGAAGAGGTGCTGGTTGAAGTTCAGCCAGTTCTGGATCCTGCAGTTCAGGCAGTGATTGACAGTGGCCGAATTGATGAGTCTCCGGAAGAGATTCAGGCGCTTCTGGAGAAGAACACCTATTTCTTCCCATTTGACAGTGCCAGGCTGGATAATGACGCATACAAGGCTCTGGATGTGCATGCTGCCTACCTGACTTCTGATATGGGTTACATGAAAAATATCGTCATTCAGGGTCATACTGATGAGCGTGGTACCCGTACATACAACCTGGCCCTGGGTGAGCGTCGTGGCAAAGCGGTGATGGATTACCTGGCCGCTAAAGGTGTAGCAGCTAACCGTGTTGAAGTAATCAGCTTCGGTTTTGAGAAGCCTCTGGATCCTGAGCACAGTGAAAGTGCGTGGGCTTTGAACCGTCGTGCGGTAATTGTTACTGAGTAAGCAATAATACCAGTCATATTCTTGATGCTCTCCCGGTAAGCTTGCTGGAAAGCAGCCCGGTGATAAAGGAGAATACGACTGGTATCATTTTTCGTCCGGGGGATAAATGCGTAGAGGAAACACTAACCCAAAGCTGATGTCGGGGCTGGCTCTTCCAGTGTTGCTTGCTGGTGCTCTGAATGGCGTGGCAATTGCCGCAGCCCCGGTTGAAGAACCGAGACCTCTGGGGCTTTCAGCTCAATCTCAAACGGTTGTCAGTCAGATCTCAGATGGTCCTGTTACGATTTCATCCTCATCGGATAGTGATGCTGATTACAATGGTACGGCTCATCTGCTGAATACGATTGATCAGCTTCGACAGGAAATGATGGAAATGCGCGGGCAGCTGGAAGAGCAGGCCTTTCGCATTGAGCAACTGCAGCAGGAAGGTCGGGACAGGTATCTTGACCTTGATGATCGAATCTCTCGATTGAAAGATCAGTCCGTACCCCCGGCTCCAGTTACCAACGTAAAGCCACCGATGGTGAGCGCGCCAGTGGCAGAGGTGGCAGAAAAAAACAACCAACCGGTTTTGAAAGCCGAGGAAGCAACTTACCAGTCAGCATTTGACCTGATTCGCTCCAAACAGTTTGATAAAGCGAAAAACGCACTCCAGGAGCAGCTGAAAACCTACCCTGAAGGCCGTTACGCAGACAATGCCCATTATTGGCTGGGTGAAGTTGATATGGCTCAAGGGCATTACGATGCCGCCAAAGTCTCCTTCCAGATCATTTTGAATGAGTTTCCAAAAAGTCCGAAAGTTCCGGATGCCAGCTATAAGCTTGGGCGAGTGCACGACTTGCTCGGCAATCAGAAAGAGGCAAAGAGACTTCTTGAGCTGGTTATTCAGCAATATCCTGATAGCTCGGCAGCCAGGCTTTCCGATACTTATTTGAGAACCATGGGCGATTCCTGATACCTGATGGCAGTCAACCTCAATGCTGAGAATTACCGAGATATTTTACTCATTGCAGGGAGAGACCAGAACCACCGGGTTGCCTACGGTATTTGTGCGCTTAACCGGCTGTCCCCTCCGTTGTCGCTGGTGTGATACGGAGTATGCCTTTAAGGGGGGACAGTTATTATCCGCTGAAGAAATTCTGGAGAGAGTATCAGAGTATAACCCCGGATACGTCACCGTGACGGGAGGTGAGCCACTGGCCCAGAAAGCATGCCATGGGTTGCTGAGTCTTCTGGCTGACCAGGGTTATGAGGTTTCTCTTGAAACCAGTGGCGCAATCAGTCTCTCTGAGGTTGACGCCAGGGTGGTCAAGGTAATGGATTTGAAGCCTCCAGCCTCAGGCGAGTCCCATCGTAACCTGTATGAAAATATCGGTTTTCTGACCAGACAAGACCAGTTGAAATTTGTGATTGCCGATCGCGGCGATTATGAATGGTCAGTCTCCAAACTGATCCAATACGACCTGGCGACCAGGGTTTCCGATGTTCTTTTTTCTCCGGTCAGCGGCACCATGTCTGCCCGGGTATTGGCGGGTTGGATCCTTGAAGACAGGCTGCCGGTGAGATTTCAATTACAGCTGCACCGGATGATCTGGGGTGATCAGCCGGGTGTCTAGTGCAGAAAAGCGATATTACCCGTACACCACGTTCACCCTGAGCGGAGTCGAAGGGTGCTTGGCACGATCTATCAGAGTCCGGAGTTTTCGCCCTTCGACAAGCTCAGGACGAACAGTATGGGTAACAGCGCTTAGCTGCACTAGTTTAATTCTTGTTTCATAAAAAGGTATTGCAGATGAACAGAGCAGTAATCCTATTATCCGGAGGGCTGGATTCGGCCACCGTTCTGGCGATGGCTTTAGAACAGGGATTCGAATGTTACTCGGTCAGTTTTGATTATGGGCAGCGTCACCGTTGTGAACTTGAGGCTTCCCGCAAGTTAGCTGAGGCCCTGGGGGTTAGTGAACACAAGGTGTTAAAACTGGGGTTGACTGATATAGGCGGTTCAGCGCTGACCGATGATGATATTGCAGTCCCGGATTTCGGCGATCCCCTCAAGGAGGCCCAGAGCCAGGTTCCGGTCACTTATGTTCCTGCAAGGAATACAGTTTTTCTCTCTCTTGCTCTTGGTTGGGCAGAAGTGCTGGGGGCTCGTGATATTTTTATTGGTGCCAATATCGTTGATTACTCGAATTATCCTGACTGTCGCCCGGAGTACCTGAAAGCATTTGAAGATATGGCGAATCTTGCCACCCGGGCTGGCGTTGAAGGTGATCTTTTTCGGATCAGGGCACCACTGCTGAATTTAACCAAGTCTGAAATAATTTCTGAAGGCGTCAGGCTGGGGGTGGATTATGGGATGACAGTCTCTTGCTACCAGGCCGATGAATACGGTGCTGCCTGCGGTGTTTGTGATAGTTGCTGTTACCGGCGAAAGGGGTTTATTGAAGCAGGGGTTGATGACCCGACGACTTATCGCATTGCGGTTTAACTCGAATCACTTGTAAAACGAATTCTGGCGCGTATAATTTCGCGGATTGGGTCGTTAGCTCAGTTGGTAGAGCAGTTGGCTTTTAACCAATTGGTCGTAGGTTCGAATCCTACACGACCCACCACTTCCTGCCAAACCCTCTTATTTACCTCTTCACCATAATTATTATTAGTGCTGATGCTGTGTTAGAATACTGCCACATTTTTTTTAGAAAATGGCGGTGCAGAAATAGTGCGGAGCTGGACTTCCTGCCATTGTGGGGAGAGCGGTAACGTAATATTTTCGGCTCATGGCTGATTGATAGAGGAAGTTGCAGACACTTACCTGCCGTGAAACAGTTCATCCTGGAAGGGTAAAGTGCTTTGCCGGATGCAAGCTTTATGAATGCAGTGATAGACAGAGAGCTCGTTCAGGGCCATTTGCAGAAGGCTCCATTACCGGTGGATCCGGTTGCGAAGGATGCCAAAAAAAACAGAATCAAACAGCTCCTGAAAGAGAGGGGAGCGGTTCTGGTTGCCCACTATTATACAGATCCTGTCGTTCAGGAACTGGCTGATGAGACCGGTGGCTTTATTGCCGACTCATTGGAAATGGCACGCTTTGGTGCCCGGCACGATGCCAACACGCTGATCGTGGCTGGTGTTCGTTTCATGGGGGAAACCGCCAAAATTCTCAGCCCGGAAAAGCGGGTGCTGATGCCGACCCTCGAAGCGGAGTGTTCCCTTGATCTGGGCTGCCCTGTGGAAGAATTTTCCGCTTTTTGTGATCAACACCCTGACCGGGAAGTTGTCGTCTATGCCAATACGTCTGCTGCCGTAAAAGCACGGGCAGACTGGGTAGTAACCTCCAGCTGTGCGCTTGATATCATCGAAGATCTTGATGCCCAGGGTAAAGCCATTATCTGGGGGCCGGATAAATACCTTGGCAGCTATATTCAAAAAAATACCGGTGCCGATATGCTGCTCTGGGACAGTAGCTGTATTGTTCATGAAGAGTTTAAGGCGAAAGGTATTGAAGACCTGAAACGTGTTTATCCTGATGCCGCCGTGCTGGTTCATCCGGAGTCCCCTGGCTCAGTGGTTGAGATTGCTGATGTGGTGGGCTCGACGAGTCAGTTATTGAAAGCTTCTCAGGACATGCCCAACAGCGCATTCATTGTGGCTACAGACCGTGGGATTTTCTATAAAATGCAGCAGGCTTCACCTGAGAAACGTTTTATAGAGGCTCCCACCGCAGGCAGTGGTGCCACGTGCCGCAGTTGTGCCCATTGCCCATGGATGGCAATGAATACCCTTGATGCTCTGCTGGAATGTCTGGAAACTCCGGGTGACCTGAATGTCATTGAAGTCAGTGATGAGTTGCGGGATAAGGCACTGAAGCCCTTACAACGCATGTTGGACTTTACGGCGGCCGGTTAACATTAATTATCTTCCCGATTTCCGAGGAGGTCGTCCGAGAATGAATGGCCTCCAGGCATTGTTTTATAAGTTCTTCCTGTGTTTTTCCATGTGATTTATCAAGCTGGCCTGTAACTCAGCTTGTGACTCAGCTTTCGATGTAAGTGGTATCCCTACACATAGTTCCAGTGGCGTACCTCCAAATAGGCAGAAGGGCATTTTCTCAAGCAGATCTTGTCTAGCCGAAGGAGCAGTGGAGGGGTAGGTGCCCTCTTCGTGCCAGAAAAAGCCGGCAATGTTGGCTTTGCCTTCATCCAAATTGCCACCATTGTCGATAAGCTTGAACATTGCCTGCAGGTGGCCCTCTAAGGCTGCAAAATGCATGGGAGTAGCGCTGCCATTCAACCGACCGGTGCTTTGGTTTATCCTGGCATTGCGTTCTATCAGATGGTCGATCATTTCCAGGTTGCCAGACCAGGCAGCCAGGTGGAGCAGTCGAATGCCGCCTGTAATGATTGGCTTATTGACATCTGGAACGGCACTGATCAGCATACTGATAATATCGTTATTGCCTTGCTTAAAGGCCTTATAAAAATAGGAACTGGCGATATTATGATAAAATCTTTTGACATTGGCTCCAGCCGATAATAGTACCCTCATTGTATCGGTATCTTCGATTTCCATGCTTTTCTGTAGCGCTGTCAGGCCATTCGGGTAAAGCAACTCCAGGTAAAGTGAGTCCGGGTAAAGCGATTTCGGGCAAGGCGAGTCCGGGTTAGCTTTACCTTCTTTGCAGAGAATCTCTACTGATTTCGATTGTCTGTTCTTCACTGCCCAGTGTAGCGCTTCTTGTTTTTGTATTCTGGCATCGGGAAAAGTTGCACACAGATAAGTTAAAACTTTCTTATTACCCGATATGGCCGCCCTTGCAAAAGGATTTAAGGCAGGATTTTCGCCTGCACCCGTTGTTGTCAGGCGCATAAACGTCGAAGAAGGCACGGCTTGCGCCAGATGGTTGATGACATTTGCATTATTGTTTGAGCATGCCCACAGGAATAACGACTGAAAATCCTCCACGCTGATTTCCTGTCCATCATCCAGAGGTAATTTGAATGGTAATTGGGGAAAGGGCAAGGATGATTCAGAGGCATTTTCAGATGTAGTTTCATCGTCATCTAAATCGATATCAAGGCAGGGCGTGTAGGCCGCCTCCCTGGCAAAAGGAGAAAACCGGGCAATTCTCTGGAAGAGGGTCTGGGTAAAAGATTCATGGGGTTGGACGGTGGGGAGATTTCCTGTAGGCGTTGTTTCGCGAACCCGCTTACCGTTGAAATTGACTCGAATGGTCTCCGGGTGTGTTCCAGAGGGGGGCGAATCAGGATTGCTATTTGTCCTGCGGTTAGTTGTCCTGCGGATAAATGTTAAGCTGCACTCCAGTGTAAATGTTCTGGTGGCTGATGAATTAGTAAAGGAGAACTTGGGCATTATTAGAGTCCTTCTTAATTTTTGACTTAGTTAATATTCATCTTTTTCTGACCGTTTAGATGGCGGATAGTTCCCAAGGATGACGTGAGCCTGATAATTATTTTGAGGTCAAATGGCGTTATTTATCGTCCAGGTACAGGGCTTTGTTCTGAAAGCAGCAGCATCCGCAATTCTCACCCAAAGTCTGTTACCTGCCTTGTGAAATGTTCTTGAATGTCAATTTTTGCAACTGCGCCAATATTTCGGTGCCTCTCTCGCTGATCTGACGAAAGCAGGGATCTCCACTTTGCAGCTTCTCCCAGGAAAACGGGGTGGCCAGCCGGGTCATACTCAACGGCCAGGACGGATGAGGGGGGGATGAATGCTTAATGATGCTTTGGTGAAGATAATCCCGGGCTCGCAGACGTCGTAATGCTACTTTCTGAATGATGGGTTTAAGTACGAAATGCAAATGACTACTGAAATTGTTTCTCAGCAATATCAGTTCGCCCATCAGGTGACTCCATGTGTACAGCTGGCAGAATGCCCTGTTGGCGTTTACTAAAAAATCAGAAACAACCTGTTCTGTCGGGGATCGGGGGGGAGGCAGCTGTTGCCATAATTTCTTATATGATTCCAGCTCCAGGCAAAGGGCTGATGAAGCATATTGCACTTGAAAAGCCAAAGTGGCTTTGTCCAGCTTCTTTTTAAACTTCCCGACGGTTCTGGAATGCTCAGGCAATTCCAGCAGCCTGTTTCTCCCTGAATCAATGATGACGGAAGAAGCCTCCCGGGCTGAACTGTTAATCATTTCCCTCAGCTTTCTATTGTTCTCCTGATGGATGATTTCAGCTACCTCCCTGTGGGAGGCAAACAGGGAGCCTGCTTTTTGTGTGTCATGGGGATGGAGCACAAACACCCGTAGGTAGGGGCAGGATCGATCCATTTTATCAGGCTCATTTGATCTGCTTTCCTGTACGGGGTCCGCAATAAAGTAAATTTGGGTGGCTCTGACATTGCCCTCAGCATCGATTACCTGCACCAGAGGCTTGTCGCGATAGATGTTTCTTAAACAACGAGAGTCGTGCAGTCCATCCCTCTGCAGCACCCCCGTTTTCAGATAACTTCTGGTAATATTCTCTGCCTTAATAGGGTTTTTCTGTTCTTTTTGAAAAGTCTCGGTTATCCCGGCCGCGACAAAGCGTGAATTCTTCAGACAAAAAGCGCAGGTTAATCGCTCATCAAGCCCTTTGACCCCCGGGGCTGCGGCCTGAGTTTGCAGCAGGGATTTGTCTGCTGCTTTATCACAGGCATAGCTTCCGGAAAAAAACAGGCCTTCATCAACATAGTGGCTGAGCAACTCGGGGGTGTTTACTAACATACGACATAGTCCAGATTCACCCTTGTGCTCGGTAAAAGTCTGGTATCGATCAGCAGTAGTGTTGGGCAGCGAGCAGCGTCCGGCGTTGCAATGATTTTCATACCAAATCGTCGGGTCCATCCAACAGGAATCATCTTTAATGCGCCGCTCTTTCGGATCAGTAATAGCATCTATTTTGCGGGTTACATCAAGCCAGCTTCGCACGACCCAGATATCTCGCTCCTGGAGCGTCTTGATAACCAGGTTCAAACCCTGCACAAAGCCCTTGTGCTCATCAACAAGATAAAGACGCTTGCCAGGGTTCAGTGGGATGACGGTGTAACCCGGACCATTGCAGGTAAGAAGAAAAAAGCCAGCGACATCTGGCTCAAGTTTAGCCTCCAGATAATGTCCCGGGGCGGTGCTACGGGAATTTGGCTTGGTTAGCGGTACTGATTTATGTCTGGGGTCTTTTTCCAGATTGGCACTGGCCGGACAAATATCAAAATCACCATGCTGGTTCATCATTCTGTCGATTTCTGAATCAGATTTTGGGACGCATCGAACGAGCATATTCGACCTTGACCTCCTACTTTATATAAACGTTAGTAGCCATTGTGCAGACTGTTTTTTCATTGGATAGTTCCAAACTCTTTGTCATCTAAATTCCAGAGTCTGAAGAAAATATTGTCCAATTAACGGGAAAAGCTTGTGCAGTTAAATTCGTGCGTCTTCCGGAGGCAAAATTTTGCTTAACTATTTATCGGGGCAAAGATCGGACAGAGTCTTATAACTTGAATTCATTACTTCATACTTGGAAATAAACTCCAGAGTCGTTAACGGTCAGAGGTTCTATGAACAATAAGATTGAGATTGGTGATAATGCTAATTTTTCCCTTCACAGCTGCGGTAGAACAATCCCGTGTCACAATCAGGCAGGAGTAAAAACGTCAGAGAGGGTTTCGGTTGTTCCCCCGGAACAGGTGTCGCCTTTATTGGCATTACCCGATGAACTCCTGATTAAAATTGCTGACAATCTGAGTTTTGTTGATTGGCGAAGCCTGGATTTGACCAGCAGGCGGTTAAATACACTTTTTAACACCGAAGAAAGGCTGAAAATCCTATTCGTTCGATATTATGGATCTCCCTCCGAAGCCTATAGAAAAATAATTGAAAACAGGGGGATACCTGCTCTTCCACACAATGAAATCAAGAACCCTTTTTTACGACTTGCCTGTGGCAGATACGTAAGCAATGAATACCTGGCTTCTCTGGGAAATGATGCCTCGCAAACCTGTGTGAAGACGCTGTCTGGGCATACTGGCGAGGTGATGTCAGTCACGCCACTGGCTGATGGGCGGCTGGCTTCTTGCGCTGCTGACGAAACCGTAAGGGTGTGGGATCTGAGCAAGCCCGATGGGTCGCAATGCGTGATGACGCTGAATGGACATACTGGCATTGTTTACTCAGTCACGGAATTGCCTGATGGGCGGCTGGCTTCCTGCTCTGATGATGAGACCGTAAACGTGTGGGATCTGAGTAAGCCCGACGGGCAGCAATGCGTGGCGACGCTGCGTGGACATTCCTATCACGTGCGCTCAGTCATACCATTGGCCGATGGGCGGCTGGCTTCCTGCGCTACTGACAAAACCGTAAAGGTGTGGGATCTGAGTAAGCCCGACGGGCAGCAATGCGTGGCGACGCTGCGTGGGCATACCGAGGGGGTGAGTTCAGTCACGCAATTGCCCGATGGGCGGCTGGCTTCCTGCGCTGGTGACCATACCGTAAAGGTGTGGGATCTGAGTAAGCCTGACGGGCAACAATGCGTGGCGACGCTGAATGGGCATACCCAATGGGGGACATCTGTCGCGGCATTTGACGATGGGCGGCTGGCTTCCAGCTCTCTTGACAAGACCGTAAAGGTGTGGGATCTGAGTAAGCCCGACGGGCAGCAATGCGTGGCGACGCTGAATGGGCATACCCAATGGGTGAAATCTGTCACGGTATTGGCCGATGGTCGGCTGGCTTCCTGCGCTGGTAGCTATCATGATGTCTATTTGGGTGACGGCACTGGTGACAAGAGCATAAAGGTGTGGGATCTGAGCATGCCCGATGGGCAGCAATGTGTGGCGACGCTGAATGGGCATGAAAGCTGGGTGAACTCAGTCACGCAATTGCCCAATGGGCTGCTCGCTTCCTGCTCTGAAGACAAGACCATAAAGGTGTGGGATCTCAAGGCAGCGGCTATGTGTGTCGACGCTGAAGGGCATACTGACGGGGTGAACTCAGTCACGGCAATAGCCGGGCAGCTGGATTCCTTCTCCCTCTGAAAGAAGAAAAATCGTTGCTTGATAATGAAAAAAATACCAGTGCTATCTGAGCTAAAAGTCACCGTGCAGCGGCCTGCCCTGGAGCCATTTTTCAGGACCAGGCAGGAGCGTCTTCTGGATATTGATTATGAATTTCTCATTTTCTGGCGATAGTTTTGCATATCCGTCAGCTTTTGCTGAAGTTTTGATTTGAGCGAGAAGTTATCCCCTGACATCTTTAATGCATACTGCAGGTGTCTGATAGCATCATCCAGATTGCCATTCAGGAAGAAGTACTCAGCCCTTGACTGATGCAGGCCGACAATGTCTTCTGCCAGCCCCTGAACTTCCGCCAGCTCAAACCAGATGTCCGGATCGTCCGGACGGAGGCGGCTGAGTTTCTGCAGCTCATCCCGGGCACTGGCATAATCCTGTTGTTGCAGCAGAATTTCTGCCCGGGTGGCCAGCAGCGGGTAGCTTTGTGGGTTGGTACTCAATGCCTGGTCGATGCGTTTAAGACCCTGGCTGGCTTTTCCGGAGGCGGCTTGGACCAGGGACTGAGTCATAATCAGATAAGGGTTATCAGGGTATTGTTGCAGCAGAAGATTCATTTGCTGCTCTGCGACCGTAAAGTTTCGGGTTTTCATGCTGGCCAGCACCAAACCATACCGAGTGGGAGCCAGGCTGGCTGCTGATGTGGCGGTTAATCCGGACTCTAATTCCTTGTTCAGCTGTCTGGCCATTTCATGATGGTTGTTGCTGTTCAGGACGGCGGCACGGACTCGCATGAATTGGTAGTTTTGTGAGCCTTTCATAGTTTTTAACTGCTGGTCTGACATCTGGTCAGCCCGTGCCCGGGAGTCTGCGATACGGTTTTCTGTCACCGGGTGTGTCAGCAGGAATTCTGGAGGACGGCTGCCGTAGCGGCTGGCTTTGTTCATTTGTTCAAAGATTTCAGGCATCGCCTGTGGGTCAAAGCCGGCCCTGGCAAGGGTGGTGATGCCGATGTTATCCGCTTCCCGTTCAAACTGGCGACTGAAACGAAGCCGTGCACTTTGCATTCCAGCCACGGTTGAGGTCAGTGCTGCGGCACCGGCATCTCCCCCTGCGGTGGCCATGATCAGTATGGACCCAAGAATGGCGGCGGCATTGGGGATGCTTTTGTTCCGTGCCTCTTCAACATTGCGGGCGTAGTGACGCTGGCTCAAGTGTGCCAGTTCGTGTGCCAGAACGGCGGCAAACTGGGCTTCGGTTTCGGCATTGAGAAACAGGCCGGTGTTGACGCCAACAATGCCGCCCGGGGCGGCAAAAGCATTCAGGACCGGGCTGTCAATCACCAGCGGGACCAGCCGGTGATCTTGCAGTTGGCTGGCAGCGGCCAGTCGGAAGATAAGGTTTTCCAGGTAGTCTTTCAGTTGCGGGTCAGAAACCATGGGGGTCTGATTGCGCAGGGCTTTTAACCATGACCGTCCGAGCTCATGCTCTTCCTGTTGGGAAATAATACCCGACGTGCTATCACCCAGGCTCGGCAGGTTGAGGTTGCTGCTCATGGTGACGCTGGAGTAGGTCGATAGTACCGCGGTCAGTGCTGTGGCTAATATAAGTACTGACAAAAAGCCCGCTCGTTTCATAGAATATCCATACCCGTGTTTTCTACAGTACACTTTATCACGAATCTGTTTATGGTTGAGTAATATAAGTAGCTGGCCATATGGAATCATATATTTCTGGCTACTTGGGCAGGTGCTATGCGAGGCACAACGGAGGGAGCATAGCCGTAGCTATGTGACCGGAGTTGTAACGAAGCAGAGTGCCTGAACAAGGAGTCAGAAATATATGATTTCATATGGTTAGCTACTTAAGTAGTCATAATAGTGGTTGTTCATAGACGGGATATTTCCTCTTTTAACCAGTTGCCCGCTAAAGTGCTTAAACAGTTTTGACGGTTAAACTGTCGTTGATATTCACGTTGGGTGTTTTTACTGTTGCAGCCTGTAAAGAATGAGTCGTTATTATGGATGTTGATCAGGAGCTTGATCTTAAGGGTATGAACTGTCCACTGCCACTGCTGAAAGCCAAACAGGCACTCAGTCGAATGCAGTCAGGTCAGGTTATCAGAGTGTATGCGACAGATCCCGGTTCGGTCAGGGATTTTGCCAGCTTTGCTAATATCAGCGGGCATATCCTGCTGGCCAGTGAAGAAGAACACGGCGTTTATATCCATACATTGCAGCATAAGTAGTAAGGGATTTGAGTTGAATAATGAATCTTGAGTCGTTGAATAACTAACGGAGCATTTGATGCTGAATGTCATTAAGGGATGGTTGCACAGCTATCTCTCGGATCAGGAAGCGATTGTTCTTCTGATCCTGTTGCTGGTTGGCTTTGTTGTTGTGCTGACCATGGGAAAAATGCTGGCACCGGCATTGGCTGCTTTGATTTTTGCGTTTCTGATGCAAGGCCTGGTGAACTGGCTTGAGCGACAGCGAATGCCTCATCTTCTGGCCGTTAACCTGGTTTTTACCGGATTTGTTGCCGCGTTGTTGCTGGTGATTTTTGTGGTGGTGCCACTGGTGTGGGAACAGGTGACACACCTGTTAAATGCCATGCCAGGCATGGTTCGCCAAGGGCAGGCGTTGCTGGTGAGTTTGCCAGATCTATACCCCGGTTTTGTTTCTGAACACCAGGTCAGCCTGCTGGTCACAACCATTAATAAGCACCTGGCCGACTTTGGTCAGTGGGTATTGTCTTTTTCGCTGTCCAAGCTCCCCGGTATTGTTGCTCTTCTGGTCTACCTGATTCTGGTGCCTATCCTGGTTTTCTTTTTTCTCAAGGATAAAGAGGTTTTGCTGGGCTGGATGGCCGGTATTCTCCCTCGCCGTCGCAGGCTGATTGACCAGGTTGCTGATGAGATGAATGACCAGATTGCCAACTATATCCGGGGGAAGGCGATAGAAATTGTTATTGTCGGGGGTGTCAGTTATGTGCTGTTTGCCCTGTTAGGGTTAAGCTATTCTGCGCTTCTGGCGGTGATGGTCGGTTTCTCGGTTGTTGTGCCCTATATCGGGGCGACCGTGGTGACGATTCCCGTTGCCATTATTGGTTTTTTCCAATGGGGGTTGGATGATCAGTTTGTGATTCTGATGGTGTGCTATGGGATCATTCAGGCGCTGGATGGTAATGTGCTGGTGCCGCTGCTGTTCTCTGAAGCGGTGAACCTTCATCCTGTTGCTATTATTATTGCCGTTCTGGTGTTTGGCGGTTTGTGGGGGTTCTGGGGAATCTTTTTTGCCATTCCTCTGGCAACCTTGTTAAAGGCGGTAATGAATGCCTGGCCGACAGTGGCGGATGTGGAGTTAAGTTAAAGACAACTACTGAAAAAGTGGGCAATGCCCGCTTTTTCAGTCCGCAAGAGAGTGTTTTTATTACTCCTCTTCATTGCTGTTGTCACTGCTGTCGGTCTGCGCCTGAGTGTCTACCATTTGTGCGGCCTGCAGAACATCTTCAACATGCCCTTTAATGCGAACCTTTCGCCACTCGTGTTGCAGTACACCATTGCTATCGATCAGGAAGGTGCTTCGCTCGATACCCATATACTCCTTGCCATACATCTGCTTTAACTTGATGACGTCAAACAGTTTGCAGAGCGTTTCATCTTTATCGGAGATCAGCTCAAAAGGGAACTCGTGTTTGGCCCGGAAGTTTTCATGAGCCTTGATGCCATCTTTGGATACGCCAAAGACCAGCGTGTCTGACTCTTGAAATTGGCTGTAATGATCTCTGAAGGCCTGTCCTTCACTGGTACAGCCTGGGGTATTGTCTTTTGGGTAGAAAAACAGGACGACTTTACGGCCTTTGAGTTCAGAGAGTTTGACCGTCGTGTCGCTGGTCGCTTGGGCGGTAAAGTCAGGAACGGGTTGGCCCAGAGTTACGCTCATGTTTTATCCTTAGTCGCTCTCATTAGTCATTATTAATTTCAGGGGAGTTAGTTTAAACCATCACTGAAAAAAAGGCAGGTCTTAAAAGGTATTCAAAAATTTTAAGCTTTTTCTCTTCTTTTTTTCCCAACTTTTTATCTTATTCGACTTCAGTTTTTCAACAAAGTTCAATAAACAGCCTGGCCGGGATGGATTTCGGCCTTGTGAATGTAAAAGGGCGTTAGTAACATTACGCAAGATTCTGCCTTTAGGAGTGAACTGATGATTACCGGGAGCCTGGTGGCTATTGTTACCCCCATGTATGGCAATGGTGAGCTGGACTGGGAGAGTATGCATGCCCTTGTAGAGCATCATATTGACCAGGGGACGGATGGGATCGTAGTGGTGGGTACCACGGGTGAGTCAGCCACTCTGACGGTGCAGGAACATTGTGAAGCCATAAAACGCATGGTGGACCAGGTGAATGGCCGGATTCCCGTGATTGCCGGTACCGGGGCAAACTCAACCGCAGAGGCCGTCCACCTGACGGCGGAAGCCAAGGCACTGGGCGTGGATGCCTGTTTGCTGGTGACCCCTTATTACAACAAGCCGACTCAGGAAGGGCTTTACCTTCATTACCAAACGGTGGCTGAATCGGTGGCGATTCCCCAGATCCTCTATAATGTTCCCGGCCGAACGGCGGTGGATCTGCTGCCGGAAACCATTGGTCGCCTGAGCCAGCTGGACAATATTGTCGGCGTTAAGGAAGCCACGGGCATTGTTGAGCGTGGCCAGCAGATTCGGGCGTTGTGTGGTGAAGACTTTGCCATCTACTCCGGTGATGATGCTACCGGTATGGAGCTGATGCTCCAGGGGGCAAATGGCGTTATCTCTGTAGTCAATAATGTTGCACCAAAGATTATGCATGAATTATGTGTTGCTGCCACGGCGGGCGATCGCAGTACAGCAGAAGCGCTCAATGCCCGGATTGAAGCATTGAGCAGTCAGCTCTTTCTGGAAGCCAATCCGATTCCAGTAAAATGGGCATTAAAGGAGATGGGGATGATCAAGGACGGTATTCGTTTACCATTGACGCCCCTGTCGGAGTGTTATCACTCCGATGTTAGAAGTGCACTGCAAAAGGCGGGGTTGATTTGATGGTTCCAGGTCAAAGGATCAGTGAGTTGCCAAGGCATGCCCGGTTGGGCCTGTCTGTTGTGATCAGCGCATTGGTGCTGACAGGTTGTGCCAACCCTTTTGGCCAGCAGGGGTATCTGCGGGATCGTGCCGGAGACTACATCGAGGCGCAGACCGCTGAGCCCATCACCTTGCCGGCGGGAACTCAGGCCAGGGAACTGGGGGATATTCTGGTGATTCCAGAGGCTGGCCTGACTGACCAGAAACTGCCACGGGAGTTCGAAGTTCCAAGGCCTTCCCAGCGGTTGATGTTAAAAGAAGGTGATCATTACAGCCTTGAACGCGATGGCAGTCAGGAATGGTTGTCCGTTGATCGTGGGCCGGGTGAAGTGTTGCCTGGTGTGCTGGGCTATATTGAATGGCTGATGGAAGAGCTGGGTGTTGGCATTGCCAGCACAGAGTTTGACAAAGGCATTGTTGAAACCCAGTGGCATGACTTTGGCAAGGATAAAGATCACGGTGTGATGTACCGGACATTCGGTAAGTTATTTGGTGCTGATGATCTTGAGCCGATGGAAGAACGCTTTCGCTTTGAGGTTCGCAATGGCCTGAAAGGCGGAACCACGGAGGTTTATGTCTATCATCAGGGTCGGCCATTGGCTAAAAAAGGGAAACCGGCTGCGACTCCTGAGAACTGGGATAACCTGGGAGAGCCAAGCAAGCGGAAGGCAAACGATGTGCTCTCAGAGATGCTGGTTTACCTGGCACGGGATGATGTTCAGTCATCGGTTTCTCTCCAGGCTCAGGGGCTTGATATTGCTTCAGTCACAGAAGCGGGCCGGGATGGTAATGGTAACCCGGTGCTGACGGTACGTGGCCTGTCCTATGCCCGTGTCTGGGACGCTGCTGCCAACGCTATGGATAATGCTGGACTGAAGGTTGTTGATCGTAACCGTTCCGCCGGTCTTTTCTATCTTGCTGACAGTGTGCCACAACTGGAACAGGAGCAAGAGAAAAAGAGCTTCTGGTCAGGTTGGTTCAGTGATGATCAAGACTCCGATGTGTCTGATGAGCAGAAAACGCTGACGGTCAGGGTGAGTAATTACTCTGAGGCGGTTCAGCTTTCTGTAGAAAAGGATGTGAATACCTCAGCGCCTGCAGATGTCAGTCAGAGACTGCTCAAGGTGATTCAGGACAATCTTCAATAAATAATGATCTTCAATAAATAAAGCAGGCGTAAGCCTGCTTTATTGCATCTATCCCTGAACGACAGTTGTTCCTTTTGATGGTTTATCTGGCATCGATCAAACCATATTCCTTATCCAGAATTTCAATAATCTCGGCCTTGGGGTTGTCAGAAAGTTTGAGAGGCTTACCGGTAATCTTTTCAGCAATCGCTGTGTAGGTTCTGGAAAGGTCCATTAATGCGCTTTCCGGCAGTGCGTGATCTCTGGCAAGGGCTTCCCGCTCCGGCATTCGCTCTTTATTCAGCAGGATATCAGGCTCAGGGAAGTGATTAAGCAGAAACTGCCGGAAGCTCTCTTTTGAATTTTCAATCACCTCGCCCTGACGATAGGCTTCACCGTCCCAGATTCTGGAAGAGTCCGGCGTGCCAACCTCATCCATATAAATCAGCTTTTCCTGTCCACGGGCATCGGTGACGTAACCAAACTCAAATTTGGTATCAACAAACATCTGGTCCAGGGCAGTCAGGGACTGGCTGATAACCGTGAAGCCTTCCTGAAGCAGGGTTTCGTAGCGGTCAATATCATCAGGATGGCGAAAATTGAAAGCCCTGTAATTACCTTCCAGGTCCTTGCGGGTAATATTGACGTCATCCGCCTCAGGGACTCCGGGAATGCCTGTTAACACCCCCTTGGTTGATGGGGTAATCAGTAGCCCCGGCAGTGGTTGATCTTTCTCCAGCCCTTCCGGAAGTCGTATACCGCAGAACTCCCGTTCGCCTTTGCTGTAGGCCCGCCACATTGAGCCGGTAATATATTGACGACCGATGGCTTCAATCATTACCGGTTGCGCTTTCTGGACAATCCAGACCAGTGGATGAGGGATCGCCAGGATATGGCTGTCCGCCAGGCCATGTTGTTTGAAGAGATTGAACCAGTGGTTCGAGATCGCATTCAGCGCAGCGCCTTTGCCGGGGACACCGTTCAGCCCCCCCTCACCATGCCAGATACAGTCAAAGGCACTGATTCGGTCAGAAATAACCATAATGGCCAGTGGTGCATCGGCAGCGACATCATAGCCTTGTTCGTTGATCAGTCGTCGGCTGTCCGCTTCGGTAAGCCAGTAAACGGAGCGTACCTTGCCGGAGTGAATAGGAAGGTCGGTGCGAATCGGGAGATCGTTGTTAACGGCCAGGACCTTATCAGCAAGACTCATTGCGGCTACCTGTTCTGTATTCTGTTTTGTAATGTCGATTTATCACCCATGATGGTGATACAGCTCTACCCGGCGCAAGGGGGGGGAGGTACGGTTGGAAATCATAGCAAATAACCCGTGTTCTCTGTACAGGAAAAAGAAGCAAAACCACTCTGCAGATCGTGAGGGGGCTGCTCAGTTTGGATCGGGTTTATTAATAACTGTTTGTTATTTAGACATCGTCCCGGAGTTTTCGGCGGATGGCTCATGGCTCTTGTTCAAGGGGGGAGGAAAATTTTTTTATGCACAAATGTCAAGCGATTGACGTGTATTTTTTTTCGCTGCCATAAGTGACTGATTTTGTAAGTACTTATCCTAAGTCCATGAAAAATATAGAAAAAAAATAGATCAAAAAATAACCAGTTTAATAAAGGGGTAGTAAACATCGGTCTTTGTGACGGGTTGTGAGTGATCATCCACAAACTTATCCACAGATTCTGTGGGTAAAGTAATGATCGCGATGTTGGCTTGAAGTCTGTTAATACAAAGTACTGTTAATTCCAAGATATTCTTAAAGAAAAAGTTTGTGCTGCCGGGTCGATTCTCCGGTGGCTTGCGGTGAAGTGTTTAATCACATTGCTTCAGACGGAACCGGGGGCAAAAAAAACAGCGAGTTAAAAATGCTGACAAAGGCCTTATCGTCAGCTGAAAGTATCATTATTATTGCCTCATCGTTTAGTGGTCATTGCTGCTGCAAAGGCCCTGATCCCAGCAGAATTTCAAGGTGGCAAATGTGATGAATGAGCAAAGCTTCGTGGTGGATGTAACAGAAGCGAATATTCAGGAAGTGCTCCAGCAATCCGCAGATCAGCCCGTGCTTCTCTATATAGGTATGCAGAGTGATCCGGCCTGTTCGGCGCAGCTGGGTGTTCTGGAAGCGTTGGCTGCTGCTTACCAGGGGAAGCTGATACTGGCGAAAGTGGCCGCAGAAACCGAGCAGATGCTGGCGCAGCAGCTGGTGAGTCAATTGCAGGTAAGAGCGTTACCCGGACAGGTGGTTTTGCACCAGGGAAGACCGGTTAAGGTGTTCAGTGGACCTCAGTCAGAAGAGCAGCTGCGTGAAGTGCTGGATCCGTTGACAATGAGTCCGGCAGAAATGATTCGCCAGCAGGTTGAAGCGCTGATGGCTGAAGGCGAAGCTGGCCAGGCACTGGAGTTGCTCCAGAACATTTTGCAGGATGAGCCTGATAACCATGCCCTGCAAGTGTTGCAGGTAAACCTGCTGCTGGAGCTGGGACGTATCGACGAAGCCCGGCAGTTGATGGCGGTGCTCCCCGCCGATGCAGAAGGCATTGCCCAACCGAAAGCCAAACTGGCTTTCTACGAAATGGTTGCGGACGCCCCTGCCCGGAATGAGTTGGAAGCCCGGCTGGCGGATAATGACAATGATCATGAGGCTCGCTACCAGCTGGCGATCCGGTTGGTGATTGCTGACCAGAATGAAGAGGCACTGGAGAATTTGCTGACGATTGTTCGTCGGGACCGTGAATTCCGTGAAGACGGTGCCAGGCTGCTGATGTTGCAGGTGTTTGATCAGCTGGGGCAGGGTAATCCGATCGCCAAGCGTTATCGCGGCAAGCTGTTTGGTTTAATGCACTGATTTTGTCTCACCAAATCTTGATCCTCCACTCGCATTCCCGGACTCAGTCTCCTGGAATGCTCGTGCTATCTTTTCTGAACTTTATATTGATCCTGTGGTCAAAAAAGTAAGAGGGCCATTCTTTCACCCGGATTGGTGTCGAGATAGCAGTTGAATCAGGAGGTTAATAATGAATTGTTTGTACGATGGAGCAGCTGCAATCGGCAGTGCTGTCGCTTACGTCCTGAAACAACCTTTGCGCCTGATCAGCTATTTTTGCGGCCGGGTTGTAGCGGGATTATCAGCAGTCAAAAAAAAACTGTTTGGCACCGTCGGGGAAAGTCAGCCATCCACCATTGACCTGTACCAACGGTCGGTTTCAATACCAATGGCTGGCCAGTCTCTTGTGACGGGCGAGCCATCGGTAATGGTCGAGAATACTGACCGCTCAAAACCTGCTGCCGGTCACGATGCTAATCTGAAGCCTGATCCCGGGTCACCGGTTAATTTCCCCCAGTGCATCAACATAGGGTTTCTGGGGGTCGACTGCGGGGGAAAATCGGCTTTGATTAATCTTCTGCGTGATGTGGATGTTAATGCGACCGACGCAGCCCGGGAAACCGTTGTTCGCTCCAAGCAACGGGATACCAAGCGCTACCGGCTAAATAAGACACCTGTTTATTTGTGTGAACTACCAGAGATCAAGGCAGATTATAACCCGGAGGCAATGGCCAAACGTTCAGGCCTCCTCGCCTATGATGCGGTGATTGTTCCTCATTGTTTCAACACCGTACGTTCTGATGCTCTTGCTACTATGATAAGTCAGGTGAAAGAAGCGGGTATCCCACTCTATTTCGTTTACACTAAAATGGATAACGCTATTGCGAGTATTCGCAGTGAAGAAAGAAAGTCGAGTCCCTCTTTTTATCAGGATCTTGCTACCGGGGTTAAGGCGCAGATAAAGCGTAATTTCCAACACGTCATCGGATCAGATTTCAGCGATGACAATATTTTTATCAGCGGCTTCCCTTCCGGCAGCAGAGAATTTGATGTGCCACAACTAAAACAGCTTCTTGGTAGCGTCCAGAAAAGAACAGGGAGCGGTTGAGAGGTGGCGCTTTTGCTACTTGGCAGCGTTGGCTGTCGTCAAAACCAGAAGGCAATTCACAGGCAAAAATCATCAAGCGCACAGAGGGAAACTCTCTAACCGTCGTGCGCTTTTTGCTTCAACCGCTTAAACGGTCTCTTTTTCCGGGATTTCCACCGAGAAGCTGGCCACCTCCTGTCTTTCCAGTGCTTCTTCGCTTATTCCTCCAAGGTTTTCCACCAGTTCATCCAGCATTTGTTGCAACGTCAGCGTCATGATGGCGAAGTCAGCGTCAAACTGTTCGGCTGCTGTTTCAGCGTTAACTTCATCTAGCTGTTCCTGAACGGAGTCGGTGAACTTCAGTTTACGAATGACCAGGTCATCACCAAGCACAAAGCTCAGGGCATCATTCCAAATCAGCGCCATTTTGCTGACCTGTTTTCCTGCCTGAAGGTGAACCTCAACCTCTTCACCAATCAATTCCTGTTTACTGACTTTTACCTGTCCCCCTTCATCGCCGGGCTCACGCAGCTCACACTCATCACCGAGCACCAGCTTGTCAGGCATGGGGATCTCCTGGGCCAGCCAGCGTGTCATGGCATGGGATGGCATGTTTTTCAGTGGCGGGTTAATAATCGGCAGACTGCCAAGGCATTCACGCAGGCAGGAAGTCAGCTCTTCAGCTTTCTTGAATGAAGAGGCATCCACCACCAGCCAGCCTTTTGCCGGATCAATATAAGCAAAGGTGTTCTGGCTGCGGCTGAATGCTTTGGGCAGCAGTTCCATCAGTACATCGTCTTTTAATGCTTTTTTCTCTTTGCTGAAAACCTGGCGGTCCTGTTCCTGTTCAATCTGTTCAACTTTTTCTTCCAGTGCTTCATTGATCACGCTGGCGGGAAGAATTTTCTCTTCCTTGCGGGCGGTGATCATAACGAACCCATTGCCGGCATGGGTCAGCAGTTCACCCTGTTTGCCTAACGGAGGAACCCAGCCATAGGTGCTCATATCCTGACTGCCACAGCTGCGAAAGCGTTTCTGGCGGAGTTGCTCTTCAAGATCGTCAACGGACGTTTTGAATGGCTGGGTAAACCGGTAAAAGATAAGATTTTTAAACCACATGATCGTTTCAGAATCCTGATTGGTCGGAAGTTTGGCCGCTTTCCATATCGTCCCATCCCTGTTCTCCCATATGGTCGGGCTGCACTTCCGAGTATGGGCTCAAGGCTGTGATGGAAAGCACATGTTAACAAAACCTGACCGTAAATTAGTTATTGATATTGATAAAGAAACAGAGGGTATAAAAAAAAGTTTTTAATAACTGTTGCGTATCAACAGGTTAGCTGCTTATAATTCGCCGCGTTGTTGAGAGGGGCTCTCGGGAAGCTTGAGAGAACAAAGCAAAGTTCTCAACAATCTCTTTGATTAAGAGTTCAGGGTGATTAGCTCAGCTGGGAGAGCATCTGCCTTACAAGCAGAGGGTCGGCGGTTCGATCCCGTCATCACCCACCAGCTAGAAACTAGTATCTAGAGACTAGAAACTAGACAGCGGACCGGTAGTTCAGTTGGTTAGAATGCCGGCCTGTCACGCCGGAGGTCGCGGGTTCGAGTCCCGTCCGGTCCGCCATTTCTATTGCGTTGTTGGTGTTAACAAGTCCTGAGTGGGGCTTGATATCGGGGAGAGTTCTGGTAAAGTCTCCCTCCCTCAGTACTGATGACAGTGCTGGGATGATTGAAAAGTTTCAGCGGACCGGTAGTTCAGTCGGTTAGAATGCCGGCCTGTCACGCCGGAGGTCGCGGGTTCGAGTCCCGTCCGGTCCGCCATTTTATGCCTGTGTTGAGAAGCAGGTGAGCAGAGCAAAAAATTTGGGTGATTAGCTCAGCTGGGAGAGCATCTGCCTTACAAGCAGAGGGTCGGCGGTTCGATCCCGTCATCACCCACCAGCTAGAAACTAGTATCTTGAAACTAGAGACTAGATAGCGGACCGGTAGTTCAGTCGGTTAGAATGCCGGCCTGTCACGCCGGAGGTCGCGGGTTCGAGTCCCGTCCGGTCCGCCATTTTATGCCTGTGTTGAGAAGCAGGTAAGCAGAGTAAAAAATTTGGGTGATTAGCTCAGCTGGGAGAGCATCTGCCTTACAAGCAGAGGGTCGGCGGTTCGATCCCGTCATCACCCACCAACTAGAAACTAGTATCTGGATACTAGAAACTAGATAGCGGACCGGTAGTTCAGTCGGTTAGAATGCCGGCCTGTCACGCCGGAGGTCGCGGGTTCGAGTCCCGTCCGGTCCGCCATATACCTTAACCCTTACGATACCTGTCGTAAGGGTTTTGTCGTTTATAGGACCTGTAAACAAAGGGTTAAACACATGATGCTGTGGTTTGTGGCCTTTCGTTTTTAAAGCTAATTTCCCCGTTTTTCTTACTTTTCTCTCTCCTCTCTGAAAAGCTGTGGTCTGAGCCCTTCCGAGAAATCAGGTTTGAGTACCAATAACATGACCTACGGTAATAATATCTGCAATGGCCAGCTTGGTGATCTTTTTAAAGTCCATCTTGAACTGATTGGAATATTCCAGGCTATACATCACTTACCTTGCCATCAGTCAGCTCATTCATTAAGGCACTGACAGATTCGGCGCTGTGGCCTTTGCCTTCATCAAGTTCTTTCATTGCCGCCACCGAGGTTTTATTGGGCTGCTGAACTCGCACTTCAAACGGGATGCCACCGTGATTGATGACCGCCTTGGCAAAGAGCTTAATGGCCTGAGAAGTACTTAAACCAATGGCTTCGCAGATATTAGTAAAGGCAGCCTTGGTATCGTGATCGATACGGGCGCTGAGCATTTCCTGCCTCATTTTTCACTCTCCATAAGTTAAATATGTCTTACATTGTTATACATTGTACGACAAGTTATAGAAGGATATCGGAGATATTCAAGTGCAGTGGATGCCGCTTCCCTGGTTAAAGAAAAGGAAATCCGATGGCCATTAACAATAACGATGACAGCCTGATCGAAAGCGCGAAGGCCAATGGGCTGGAACCGTTCGAATTTTTGATAAGTGCAAGCTTTGATAGAGCCGCATCTTCAGTAAATATATCGGTAGTCGTTTGATTAAATTCGCTTTGGTTAGCTACTTAATATCCTGTTGATTGGCTTCATTCCTCTGACGGATAAACGACGCTTTGATGGAAGCTGCTTCAAATCATCAATGCTACACCGACCATCAGCCTCTGGTTCATCTGCAAGGATCGGTAGAGCGAGTTACTTTCCATAGCGAAGCCAGCGGATTCTTTGTGATATTGCCTGAAAAGTTTGGACTCGATTAGGTTAAAGTAGAAAGCACGTCATGACTCGTCAATCAGCGCTGATGGAATAGGTGTCATAAGTTTCTGATAGCGTATCATGGAAGCCCCAGCCCATATCATGAGTATCTCTTAAGATGCTACGCAATCGGTCATCAAAATCATGAAAGAGATCTTCTTTGACAATGAATTTGATGGCGCTTTCATACATGCTTTCCATACTGCAATAAAAAGGTTCATCAATGTCGCCATACTCTTGGGTGCACCAGACGCCAGATTCCACAAATGTGAGCATGATGTCGGCAAGGCCAGCATTAGAACAGGATATTTTTTTGTAGTCTGAGATCGCTTTCCTGGCAACGGATGCTCTCATGGAGGGGAATTGCCTACGCCCCGATGGGATGTATTCATCCCTGACGATCTTTTTGTATTTTTCCAACACTGCGGAATCGTCATTAAAGAATGAGGCTTGGTAGAACTCTTTTATGTTGGCAAATTTCTTATAGAGATGGGCAATTTCTTCGACCAATTCATTCTGGTTCTTTTTCCTTAACTGTTTCTTCAGTTCAGTCAATGTTGGCTTTTTGGACATTTGTATAATCGCTCATTAAGAGACAGGCCAATGTTAGGGTGGTGACTTATAGCCTTATGAATGGTCAATTTCAACCACTTCTGGTCTGATGGATAAGTCAATGTTTGATGAGCTGCTGGCCAGCGTCCAGGAGCTGGATGATATTCGAGAACGAAAAAGCCAGCTGCAAGAGTGACTGGGTTTCCAGAGGTTGAAGTAAGAGCGATTCTTGAGAAGTTAGGGTTGAGTCAGGCGAAGTTTGCCTTGCTGATAGGTGTCAGCAAAAGACTCTGGAAAACTGGGAGCAAGGGCGTCGGCAGCCAATGGGGCCAGCCAAAGCACTGCTGAGAATTTTTGCGGTAGATCCGAAGGGGACTTTGAAAGCACTGCATGGATAGTTTCAAGGTACAATGGTTCTGTTAATGTTGGTTATCAAAACATTCCGCAGCCTTTTCCCTCGCCACCGCCATACACCTTGACCCTTACGATGTCTGTCGTGAGGGTTTTGTCGTTTATAGGATCTGTAAACAAAGGGTTAACAGCACCCCGATGGAGTTTTCACACTCCCCACAAACAAGCTATTTTCCCCTGTTTTTACCGTTTTCTCTATCCTCTTAGAAAAAGTGGAGGAATTGGCCCTTCGAGTCCTCCACTTTTTTTGTATTTCAATATCAGTAAGTTAGGTTACAATTTGCCGGAGGTCGCGATGGAGGTTTCAGTTCTCTCATTTGGTAGGCTCTCGGGACTGCGGGCGAACTTTTATACGTTTTTTTGTGGAGTTTGTGCAGAACCTCTCTGGTTATATCGGTAAATATTAATAATGAAAACGATTGGATTGATTGGTGGGATGAGTTGGGAGTCAACTCTAAGCTACTACAAGGGAATTAATGAAGGCGTTAAGACGTCTCTTGGGGGGTTACATTCAGCCAAGGTTGCCCTCTACAGTGTCGATTTCGCTGAAATTGAGAAGCTTCAGCACCAGGGTGAGTGGGATAAAACAGCAGAGATTCTGTCCGCTGCGGCTCGTTCTGTTGAAGCAGGTGGGGCTGATTTCTTTTTAATTTGCACTAACACCATGCATAAAGTGGCAGAGGCTGTTGAAAAATCCGTTGCCATTCCTCTGGTGCATATTGCTGATGCAACCGGCGAGCTTCTTGTCAAAGATGGTATAAAACGGGTTGGTTTATTGGGCACTCGCTTCACCATGGAGCAAGCGTTTTATAAAAATCGCTTGTCGGACAAGTTTGGTATAGACGTTGTTATTCCGGATGAAACTGAACAGGAGGTAGTCCATCAGGTCATTTACACGGAACTCTGTCTTGGACAGATCAACAACGCTTCCCGCAACCAATATTTGAAGATCATTAGCAGTCTGCATAACCAAGGGGCTGAGGCAGTAATTCTCGGTTGTACTGAAATTGCCTTGTTGGTTCAACAGACCCATACGACCATACCACTGTATGACACAACAGAAATACATACCCAGAAGGCAGTGAAGTTAGCGATTGTTGAATAAAATAAACGGGTGGTAAATCGTAGACCGCTTCGGAAGTGCGTATGCCGGAGCATTGCTGGAAGAAATAGCGCCTCATCAATCGCTTGATGAGGCTTCAGGGGCTATGCTTGCAAGTTTGCTGAAATGCTCTCGCTGTTCGGTCCAAACGGAAGATCAGGTTAGAACGGCGTTATTTGATCTGCTGACAAAGGAGGATGACGTATTGGATAACACGTTAACTCCCAATCAGCAGAATCAAGCGATTAAGCCCTTGTTTGATACCCGGGTTGTTTCCCGGAAACGTAACAGCGCATTGTCTCCAGTACCCGGTTGACGTTACGGATTTTGAAAGAAGTCAATAAGACCCAGTTGAAACTGGAAATAACGTCGGGCTATCGCCACGGCTGCGCCATGATGCACCGACAGGCCATACTGGCCACTGAATTTTGTCCGCCCTATCACCGACGTGTAAGCCGGGTTGATCCTGGCCAACCGCCAGACGTTGCTCTTAGGTTTTGCCATAGGTGTGACAGGGAATGGTCCATTTGTTCAGCGGGTTACCGTAGCGGTCAATCAACGCCAGGGCCTGGTGGTCGGAGTTGATATCAAGACCCATCGCACTGGCTTCCGGGCGGGTACACGGATGACCTCGTATCGCAGCCGTTGTCACCAGCAACCGCCAGCCTTTCTCATCACGGGCAAACCGAAAGGTCAGTGCCTGGCCATAGTGTTTATACAGGTCTCCAAACTGATCCGACCGGCCTTTAAGCCCAACGTCTGCCCTTCCGTTTTTTAAGCTATTTCCAGAACACTCTTTAAAGAGCTGGAAGCACTCCAGCAAACACTTAACACCAAGGATTCAGCAACTCCCAAACATCAATTAGTGCATCCTTGCATTGTGTGCTTTAAATTTCTGGGCAGTCCGTGGCCATGCCAGCTCAGAAATCAGACCAGATTACATGGGAGCGTCCAAGTGGAAGTTTCAGGTGGCTGATCCTGCTCGCCCTCGTGTTTTTTCTCCATATAAAACTCTTGCCAGGGACCATCAGGATAGCCAAGGTCCTTAAAATATTTTCGTGTATAACTATCATTTCTATCCAATTGACTCTCATAGTCTTCCAATGCTTTGGCCTGATCATCTTTTAACTGCTGTGCATAGATTAACCTCTTGACATTACCATCCGATTCTAGGAAAACTCTGCGCTTATCAAGCAATACCTCCTTAATCAGGTCAGCTGGAGTCTTCCCGTCATTATCCAGCTGCAACAGTGTTGACCTTCCAGTGCCGTCCAGCTGATTTTCCAGCAGATACTCAAAGACCTTCGGATGTTGCTGCTGTGTAGCGAGATGCAGCAGACTGCTCTGGCTGTTTGTGCTGTGCATCAGATGGTCGTCGTAGTAAACCTGGCGAAAATCTCGCCTGAGACAGTCACAAAGCTCGGACACCACGTCCAGGCTACCATTCGCGGCGGCCAAGCTTAGTAAGCTATCGCCGGTATTATTTACCGTATTATTGATTTTTCCAGCAGCTGACAGTTCGTGAATTAATATAAAAGCACCCTCATTCCAGCTGTTTAACAGGGCAAAATGCAAAGGAGTGTCAGCGTTCATGGCAGGTATACTCTTACCATCCTTTGTAGTAATTGCCAGTTCGTCCACATCAATTGCGGAGGTGCATTGATCAATGATGTCCGAACATTGAGGGTCAGCAAGTACTGCCTCAAGCAGCACCTTATCCTTTGCCAGGCAGGCAATGTGGAGCGGAGTAAGCTGATGGGGAAGGTTCCAGCTATCCACCAGACGACCATTGGGGGTAAGTAGTTCGGCAGCAACATCCTTGGCATTGTCAAGAAACGTCCCTACCTCTGCTGACTTCAGAAACTTGCTCGCCGCCTCTGTGAACTCAGGCACCGCTGATGCCTTATCAGATTCATACATGGGGCCCAGGACATTCTCCGGGGGCAGATTAATTACACCACCAGTACCATTCATAATATGCTCCTGTGTTAACTTATCAGTTGGAGCAGGTTCCCGGTAGAAAGTTCCCTTCAATCGTTTTTCTCGTTTTTCTTACTTTTCTCTCCTCTGTGAATGAGTCTTTGTCTGATGGCTTTCTCGAGCTGGTGGAGATGATGAGCCATCCACTTTGGGCTGATCCCGATATTCAGGCCATAGAAAACGCAGACGTATAGGGTGCTTAAAATTTTGACTGAGTATCATTGAAAATCAGCAATTACGCAAAATTGCAATGTTACTCGCGGATAAGTCGGCTGTGCTTAGTAATTGTCCTGAAATAATTTCTACATTTCCCCAGTCAGGGCAATGGCAAAGTTATACCACATGGGATATACGACTTGGGCAAAAACAAGTCAGTGGTTCATTTAAATACCAGTAAAGACACGTCTGAATTTTCTTGTGAGTGCATTGCTCTCTGGTGGCTTGAGCATGGACAGAAAGACTATCCAAATGAAGATGAGATATTAATTATGTGTGATGGTGGCGGTAGTAATAGTTCATCGTCGTACCTGTTCAAAGAGGATTTGCAAGCACTCTCCGATCGATTGAATTTAAAAAATCGTATTGCACATTATCCACCCTATTGCTCAAAGTACAATCCAATTGAACATCTTGTATTTCCTCATGAGAAGAGCCAGCAGTGGTGTACCTCTGGAAAGTATCGAGACAGCAAAGCACTATATTGAGAAAACTGAAACGACGACAGGGTTGAAAGTAGTCGTGAAAATAATCGATACGGTCTTTGAAAAAGGGCGTAAATACGCCGCTGATTTCAAAGAGAGGATGAGCATTCAATTTGATAAATTTCTGCCAAAATGGAATTACACTGCTGTACCAGGTGGAAAATGAAATGTCGATTTTATTTCGGGACAATTACTAAAGGGAAATTCCGCTTGGTCAGGCATTGCTATGGATAAAGCCATCCCTTGGGTGGAAGAGAAAAATAACATCCAACTGTCTGACTCCCAGAAAGGGGCCATTGGACTGGCGGTTCAGAATAAGTTTTGCATTATCACCGGTGGTCCCGGTGTGGGCAAAACGACGGTGGTTTACAGCATTCTGAAGATTTGATTGAGTAATGTGGCGTTACAGGAAGCATTGAACCCAAATGCGCTACCACGGGTTACCCGGTATGGCTGGACCTATGCACCGGGGGATAAGGTGATTCAAACCGTTAATAACTATGACAAGGAAGTGTTCAATGGCGACATTGGTCAAGTAAAAAGCATTGATATTGAAGAGGGCGAGCTGATGATTGAGTTTGATGGGCGGGAGGTGCTTTACCCTGTCAATGAGTTGGATGAAGTCTCCTTGGCTTATGCCACGACCATCCATAAAACTCAGGGTTCGGAATATCCTTGTGTGGTGATACCCATGGCCATGCAGCACTTCACTCTGCTGGAACGTCATCTGCTCTACACCGGAGTGACTCGGGGGAAGCAAATGGTGGTGCTGGTTGGGCAGCCCAAGGCGGTGGGGATGGCGGCCCGAACTCGCAAATCAAACTACCGGTTGACTAATCTTCAGACTCGATTGGGTTAAAGTAGAAAGCACGCAATGACTCGTCAATCAGACCAGATTACATGGGAACGTCCAAGTGGAAGTTTCAGGTGACTGAGCCTGCTTACCCTCGTGTTTATTCTCCATATAAAACTCTTGCCAGGGACCATCAGGATAGCCAAGGTCCTTAAAATATTTTCGTGTATAACTATCATTTCTATCCAATTGACTCTTATAGTCTTCCAATGCTTTGGCCTGATCATCTTTTAGCTGCTTTGCATAGATTAACCTCTTGACATTACCATCCGATTCCAGGGCAACTCTGCGAATATCAAGCAGTACCTCCTTAATCAGGTCAGCTGGCGTCTTCCCGTCATTATTCAGCTGCAACAGTGTTGACCTCCACTGCTGTTCAACTGATTTTCCAGCAGATACTCAAAGACCTTCGGATTTTGCTGCTGTGTAGCGAGATGCAGCAGACTGCTCTGGCTGTTTGTGCTGTGCATCAGATAGTCGTCAAAGTAAACCAGGCTAAACTCTCGCCTGAGACAGTTACAAAGCTCGGACACCACATCCAGACTGCCATAGGCGGCGGCCAGGCTTAGTAAACTACTGCCGGTATTATTTACCGTATTATTGATTTTTCCAGCAGCTGACAGTTCGTGAATTAATTTAAAGCACCCTCATCCCAGCCGTTATACAGGGCAAAATGCAAAGGAGTGTCACCGTTCATGGCAGGCCTTTTCTTATCATCCTTTGTAATTGCCAATTCGTCCACATCAATTGCAGAGGTGCATTGATCGATGATCTTCCAACATTGAGGGTCAGCAAGTGCTGCCTTAAACAGCACCCTATCCTTTGCCAGGCAGGCAATGTGGAGCGGAGTAAGCTGATGGGGAAGGTTCCAGCTATCAACCAGACGATCATCGGGGGTAAGCAGCTCGGCGGCAACGGCCCTGGCGTTGTTAAGAAACGTTCCTACCTCTGCTGACTTCAGAAACTTGCTCGCCGACTCAGTGAACTCAGGCACCGCTGATGCCTTATCAGATTCATACATGGAACCCAGGATATTCTCCGGGGGCAGATTAATTACACCACCAGTACCATTCATAATATGCTCCAGTGCTAACTTATCAATTGGAGCAGGTTCCCGGTAGAAAGTTCCCTTCAGTCGTTTTTCTCGTTTTTCTTATATTTCTCTCCTCTGTGAATGAGTCTTTGGCTGATGGTTGTCTCAAACTGGTGGAGATGATGAACCATCGACTTTGGGCTGATCCCGATATTCAGGCCATAGAAAAAGCAGTCGTATAGGCCGCTTAAAATTTTAGAGTTAGTATCTGGTCGATTTTGTCAGTTTTGCTGCAGAGCCATAAATAATATGGTGTATTCCTCTGTGTGCTTGAAGAGATTGCTTTGCATGAGAAATGGCCTGTTTTAGTGTAAAAAATTATGAATTTATGAGAAATATGCCAATCTTTAGGAGAAAATATCACCTAAAGACTTTATTATGCTTTTGCGATTCTCTGTTGAAAACTATCGATCCTTCAGGGACAGGGTGGAGCTATCCATGGTTCCAAGCCGGGTTCGCACCCATTCTGGTCATGTTATCCCGCCTGGCAATCCAAAAGATATTGGTGCCCTGAAAGCAGCTGTCATCTATGGGGCCAATGCTTCAGGCAAGTCTAATTTGATCAAGGCTATGCATTTTGCCCGATTGATGATTGTCCAGGGTAGCCCGCAGGGGAAAAATCTAAACTATGACCCATTCCTGCTGGATAAGGATTGCTCTCAAAAACCATCACGTTTTGAGTTTGAGATCAAATGTGGCAAGAATAATTATGCTTATGGCTTTATGGCAGATAGCAAGTTTATTCAGGAAGAATGGCTGTACAAAATAGATAAAAAGGGTGAGTCCCCTGTGTTTGTTCGAACAAATGAACATAGTATTTCGTTTCCTGCCCTTAAGTTTAAGAGCAAGTACGATGAACAGTTTTTATCATTCACTGCCAAAGCGACTCCCGGACACCGGCTGTTTTTGTTTGAGTGTCAGGATCGTAATGTGATCAAGGCATTAGATTACATTAAGCCTTTAACGGAGGTTAATGATTGGTTTCATCATCGACTCAATATTGTTTTTCCTGATTCAAAGTATCATGGTCTGGAAATGGCCGTTCATTCTGATGATACCGTTAGTAGTCTTCTGGCAAGTGTACTCAGAAGCTTCGATACAGGTATCAATGATCTGTCATTGAAACAGGTCGATTTGATCAAAGATGTCTATGATATTCCTGACCATATTAAACAGGATATTATGGCAACCTTAGAAGCTGGTGAGGCCTCTTTGGTGTCAACCCCTGATAGTACCCTGTATCAGATTCTTAAAAATCAGAATGGTGAAATCAATACGTTTAAACTGATGACATCACATAAGAATCATCAAGGTGAATCTGTCGATTTTGATATCAATCAGGAGTCTGATGGCTGTCAACGTATTTTAGATATTGCCCCCGGATTATTGGAGCTCTTTTCGCAAGAAAAGGTTTATGTAATAGACGAAATAGATAGAAGTTTGCACTCAGAAATAACGATGGCGATTCTGAGTCAATTTCTATCATTAACCACTGGTCGACATAGCCAGCTGATTGTCACAACTCATGAGTCTAACCTTCTGGATGTGGGCCTCATACGACGGGATGAGATATGGTTCGCACAAACAAGCTCAGCGGGCATATCCAGTTTGTACTCGTTGGAAGAGTACCAGTCCAGACCGGACAAAGATATTCGGAAAGATTATCTGGTAGGGCGTTTGGGCGGTGTCCCTGTAATTAAAGATGGCTTAAATAATCTGGTCAAAGGTATAAATAATGGCTAGAGAACCCCGCCCATTCACACGTATTCGAGGTGTTCGTGATCCATCCTTAATCGTCATTGCCTGCGAAGGTGCAGCAACTGAGCCGGTCTATTTTCAGGGTGTGGCTGACAAGTCTGATGCGCTTGGTTCACGTCTCAAACTGAAGGTTTTACCGCCTCGGGAGGGTAATCTCAGCGCTCCCAGGTATGTTTTGCAGCAGATGAATACGTACAAGAAGTAATTCGGTATTGGTACTCACGACGAACTTTGTCTGGTGATTGATCGTGATCAGCAGGCATGGGAGGAGAAAGCCATTTCTGAAATTGCAAAGGCCTGCGATCAGAAGCAGTACCTTTTGGCATTAAGCAATCCTGCATTTGATCTCTGGCTTCTTCTGCACCATTTGGATGTGTATGCATTGGCGCAAGAAACAGGAACAGCTATATGCCAATAAAAAAAGTGCTCTTAAACGAAAGATAAAGGAATATGTTCGGTCCTATCAGTCTTCAGCACCAAATATTGATGATTTTTGGGATCTGACAGAGCAGGCAATAATATATGCAAAAAAATTGGATGAAGATCCAACATCACGCTGGCCTAACGGATTGGGAACGCGAGTCTACTTAACCCACTTTCACCACCAAAATAACGTAATCATTTGATTTTGAAGCATATATTCTATTCGAATATATGGTTGGCACGATATTTAATCGTTTAAAATCAAAATGTTACCAAGGGGTGGTGAAGGTCGGACTTAATTTTAGAGAAGATCCTTTTGGCCAAAGAGAGGTTAGCATAAGAGTTTTTACTGTTATATCTGAGCTGGTTAATGGTACGAATGCCATGTTTTAGTGTCGGCTTTTCCCAACCTCTGGTATGAATTATAGAAAAGTCAGCATACGCCCTGAGTATGGGGTTGCCAAAATCAATGGTTAGCTCAATCGCCTGCTCTCCAGTTGCCAAGTAATATTTTCTGCATCAAACAGGGTAGCGGTTCTGGCCGGTCCGGACTGATCATCATTTTTGTGCTGTTGATTCAAACTGAACTTCCTTTTTGGTCAGAATCGTGTTGTCAGTTGTTACGATTCTGGAGACGGTGTCTGTGTGTCTGTTTATTGGCAAGATAAATCCCATAAAGATCTGTTCTTAGGGTAGACATTAAGGCAAATAAAGCAGTACTTACAGTGCAGAACTCATCCGGAACAGCCAAAATAAAGCTTCGAAACCATTATCAAGACTGAATAAGATGAGTACTACAAATAGTAGATTAGTTGAAAAAAATGCTGACCTGTTTTGATCAGTCAGAACTCCTCAGTATGGCGGAACAGCTTGGTTTTACTATACGGCAGCGAGATATCCGTCCTTTGGATTTTTTCTCTCACTGATCGATGCCCTCTCTGGTGATGGAATCTGCGACACCCAGGCGGATCTGCACCGTAAATTTAACGAGTTGACGGGTCTGAATATCTCCTATCGCTCTTGGGCAAATCAAGCTAAAAAAGACGCACTGCCTGCTCTTGTCTTGTGGCTATGGATGCAGTGCCTGGAAATATTTTCCCGCAAAGTCATGGCGTTTGATGAGATCACCTGAATGCAGGCCAGTCCATTTTAAGGAATTGTCTTTTAATAAGTTCCCGGTTTCCGTTCACCCTGAAGCTTGTCGAAGGGTAGTGCCACCGAACTTTGACAAGCTCAGTCCGAACGGAGTCAGGCAATGAAAATAGGGAAGTTATTTCCAGACAACTCCTTACATTTCTCTCCTCTGTGAATGAGTCTTTGGCTGATGGCTTTCTCAAACTGGTGGAGATGATGAGCCATCCACTTTGGGCTGATCCCGATATTCAGGCCATAGAAAACGCAGTCGTATAGGGTGCTTAAAATTTGGACTGAGTATTATTGAAAATCAGCAATTACGCAAAATTGCAATGTTACTCGCGGATAAGTCGGCTGTGCTTAGCATACAAAGCTACCAGTTTGGTAGTCATAGACTGACCGTAATGAAATTCTCGATGGCAGTTAGGGCACAAGGCTATGGCGTTAGTTACCCTATCGGACCCTCCATCTGCCAAGTGTCTCAAATGATGTACTTCCAAAAAAGGTTCACCTTCAGCAGTGAGAAATGGAGCTTCACTGTCACAGCACTCACAATAGCCATTTGCTTCTTTAAGAACCCAGGCTTTTACTTTTGGGTCTCGCTGGTACTGGGTTACTTGAGTAGTAACAATTTGAGGCTTAAACTCTCCAAGTGGTTTTGAAAGTGTTTTTTTCTTTTTTAACTCAGAAACCTGGCTTTCAAACGTCGCTTGACCAACATAACTTTTGCTTTCTGCTTTTGATATCAGTCTTTCGATAAGTTCTATGTGGTTGGAGCCAACATTCTTTGCAGGTTTTAGTCCTTTAACCCATTTTCGTCCCATAAGAGACATAACATAAGAGATATTCTGCATTCGATACTCAAATGCTTTTTCGGTTCTGCCGAACCGTTTTGATAGGTCGGAGTAGTAATTTTTTTTAATATAATGTTCGTTTTTTGTGTCTTTTTTATGCATGTCCATATAGGCAAGCACAGAAGCTTCAAGTTCTTCTTCAGTCCATATTGTTGTCACAGTTATTTCCCTAAAATTTAATTTGGTAAAAATGGTGTAATCTGAATTTGATAAAAGTTGTAAGTTTCTATAATTTTACAATTTTAATTGATCTTGTTACAAGCTGCTAATGATACTTACTGGTTTTCGTTAAGGGATAGTTATAGAAGGTCAAAATATGAGCAAACTAATTGATGGGCATAAAGCTTCCATAGAAGAAGTAAATGATGAGTTTTCAGAATTTTATAACGATGGGGCATACGGTTCTGGAGATCAGGAAATTCTCAAGTACGCTGATGAATATGCTTACCAGAGGTATGGTATTAGTGCTGTTGATATAATTTGTGGCGGAGATATGAAAGAGTTTTTTGCGAAGTGGTACGATGAAAAAATTGGTGTTGAGGCTATACGGCGGTTAATTGATGAGCAGGCAGAGAAATATGATTTAACTATATTTAGGTTGTAATCCATAGATAACTAACCAGAGGCTCCCAATTCTATGACCATTATATTCTCTGATTATGATTTTTGAACCAGAATGACATAGGGCGAAATGCCCGTAAAGCACGCAAAGTAACTCTGGAAGTGAACAAGAAAACCGCTACGATTCAATCACCCTTGTTGGCCATGGCCAGGAAAAGCCGCCGGTAAGAATGGTTGAAAGATGCTGATTCCATTGCCTTGCAGCAGGCCATCATTAATCTGGATAGGGCATTTCAGAACTTCTTTAGCCTCAAACTTGAAGCCGGTAAGCCTCGCTTCAAATCCAAACATGGTCAGGAACAGACGACTGGCCTAAGCTATCTCTGATGCCGGATGGTCATCGCTGATCACCAGGCTGGAGTACAAGGCAAAGCAGACAGGAGATCACCTGGTCAAGATTGACCAGTGGTTTCCATCGTCAAAAGCCTGTTCTTGCTGTGGCCAGAAACGAAATGAGATGCCATTGAAAGTCCGGTCATGGGTCTGTTCCTGTGGAGCAATCCACGACAGGGATATTAACGCTGCCGGAAACATTCGGCAGCAAGGCATCCTTAGATTAAAGGCGGAAGGGCATTCCGTTTCTGCTGATGGAGGCTTGCGTAAATCCGGCTTATCGCCGGTTGCAGCCTGAGAAGTCAGAAGTCTAGCCCGATAGGGCGGGTAATGTCACCCTCAAGCCTGCCTCCATTCTTCAACATTCCTTTCTCTCGACCAGGTTGGTTCCATTATGTATAAATTCATACGTCACCTCGTCTACCTTTTTCTCTTTCTCCTTATTCTTCAAGACAGTAGCGCCAACGTTATTCTTCATGCTTTCAACTGGAAGTACTCGGAAGTCAGCGAAAAAGCTGATGAGCTAAGTAAGCTGGGCTACCAGATGGTCCTGGTATCCCCGCCACTGAAAAGCACCGGTGAAGAATGGTGGGCTCGTTACCAGCCCCAGGACTATCGTGTGATAGAAAACCCTTTGGGGGACACCAATGACTTCAGGCAAATGCTTAATACCCTTAAACAGCATGATGTGGTCGTATATGCCGACATCGTCCTGAATCACATGGCCAACGAAGCTTATGAACGGGATGATCTTAATTTTCCCGGGCAAAAAATCCTTGCACAATACGCAGCCAGCCCCACAAAGTACTCCTCCCTGCGGCTTTTTGGCGACCTGGGCAAGAACCTTTTCTCTGCCTCGGACTTTAATCCTGCAACCTGCATCAATAACTATAACTCGACTTATGAGGTTCAAAACTGGCGGCTTTGTGGTGCTCCCCCGGATACCGGTCTGCCGGACCTGGTTAACAATGACTGGGTTGTTGAACAGCAACAAAACTATCTTCGGAGTTTGCGTGACATGGGGGTTAAGGGCTTCAGGATTGACGCAGCAAAGCATATGCCCCTTGAACATGTAAACCAGGTCATCACAGCTGACATCAAGCATGATATGCACATTTTTGGAGAGATCATTACCAGTGGTGGGGCGGGAAACTCTGAATACGACAGGTTTCTGAAACCTTACCTGGATGGTACAGGCTTTGCCGCTTACGATTTCCCGCTATTCAGTAGCCTGTATAATGCTTTCAAAATCGGCGGAAGCCTGAACCTTCTTGTTGATCCCCTTGCCTATGGTCAGGCTCTTCAGCCAGGAAGAGCCATTACTTTTGTTACCACCCATGACATTCCCAATAACCAGGGCTTTCGTTACCTGATCATGGACGAGGCTGATGAGCAGCTGGCCTATGCCTATATCATGGGACGTGACGGTGGCGTCCCCCTGGTGTTTTCCGATCATAACGAGAGCGGGGACAACCGCTGGGCAGAAGCGTACAGGTCCGGCAGCTTAACAGCCATGCTTGAATTCCACAGGGCCAACCAGGGGCAACCCATGAAAATAATAGGGCATGGTGACTGTTTTCTGCTGTTTAGCCGGGGAGAGTCTGACGCTACCGGGGTGGTTGGTATCAACAAGTGTGAACATGGCCAGGAATACTGGGTAAACACTCAGGAACATAAATTCTTTTGGCACCAAACTTACTTTGATGTACTGGAACCTGCTGACACATTCATAGTCAGCAGCCAATTTCACCGGCTCTACATACCGGGGCGCAAGGCAAAAATGTGGATGCGGCAGTGATGGTCTAACCTGAAAAATTTTCGCTTTTATATGCTTTGCAGCAGAGTGAAAAAAGGGCTGCGGTTCAGGCCTGTGCAATGGGGGCAGGGGACGTCTGTGAGAACCTGCCATCAAAACGGTTGGTCTGGCAACGGTTAGATCGCCCTGGTACTGACGGCTGAGCTGTGTGGTCGTGTCTTCTACAGCAACCTGCATATGTTTGCCAGTGGCGGCAGGTTAGCAGTGGGGCCCGTTGTCTTGTCATCATACTGTGGTGGCAGGAGCAAAGAGTCCCTTGCAAGCCCGGAATTGGGCACCATTTGGTAAAAAATTCTCCCTTCATGTGCACGTGACTTCACGATATAACCGCGCTCATTGAGTAGACGGGCACCCGGAGAGTCCGGCTGTCGGAGCATCTGCTCCAGTTCAGATTGTGCCGGGGTACCAACAGCGGGCAGGATAGCCTCCTGCTGGAGCCGCAACGCCTCAGTTTCCAGAGCATCACGGATGCCAGCGGAAATCCGATCTTCCAGCCCGGGTTGATCAGCCGCCACGATGATCTTATCTGCCAGGGGCATGGCTTCGGGTAACTTGATTTGTCGAAGTTCCTCTTCATTGTGCAGACTTCGATAAGCGCCACCGGAGCCGATACCCGGATCCCAGCAGTCAGGCAGCCGGGAATCTTCGCGCCTTGGGTGTTCTGCGAAGCAGGCTGAGATACCGGCTTTCTCAGCGATAACGAACCGGACCAGATCGTCCAGACACTCACGCAAACACTGGTAGGGATTCGGTGCCTGTTCAATCAGTAATCGTCGTTTATGGTTATCAACCGGGAGATGGTATTTACGGGTGAACGGATTGGTCATCTGGTGATGCCAGCCACCGGTAATGCTGGCCAGATCCCGAAAACTCAACAAAGCTGACTGGATCAGCAGGGTGAATTGCGGGTTATTGACCACGGCCAACAGTTCGATCATTTCCGGATGAAAATGGCCATCATGGATCATTTCCAGGGTGTCCATTGCGGCTGAGTCAGTTGACAGTCTGATTGTCGGAAAGTCCTCCCGGGGCGGTTTGACCCGAAGGATATCCACTATATCCCCAAAGCGCAGCACCTGGCGCAGCAGTAACTCATCCTCCGGGCATTGGTGGTCAGGGGTAAACGACGGGTTATCTACATCCATCATTTTACAATTTTTGTTTCTCAGGGCGCTGGCCACCAGAGTAACCAGCTGCCCGGGGTACTGTTGCAACCCGGTCATATCACGCTGGAACAGTTCCGCTGCCCGAAGCTCTTCAACCTCTTTATGCTCATCTTCAGCGACAGCATCGTGGTAGAGTTCGGCAATGGGCAGCAACTCCAGCAACTGGGGATGCTTAAGCAGTAACTCCCGGAATGGCTTATGAAAGTGCGGCAACACCGTTTGATCCATAAGGAATTCGGTGGCCAGCTGGGTGCGCAGGGCGTGATCCAGTCCGTGCCATTTGCGATAAAAGGGTTGTATGCCCTCCGTCAGGATGGTTTGTGCCCTGTAGGGATGGGGAAACTGGTAATAATGCTGACCGACCACCTGGGTAATTGACCCATAGCGGCTATCAGGCAGGTTTTCCCTGCTCTCAAAGGTTGGCGGGGATGCCAGAAATGTCTCCAGCCAGGCAAGCTGGTTTGCACCGTGTTCTATTGACCGGACCACAGCTGGAATAGAAAAGCAATAGGCCTTACCCAGGAACATAATAACATTATCGCTAACAGAGGATTTGCGCGTCGCTATAAGCTCTAAATGTGCACGTAACTGTTCATCACTGTAGCTCCGGGGTGATAATCGCTGTTCCAGAAATTCCCTGACTGCACCCCCGTTATCAGATCGGTTGACAACAAAGCGATAATAAAACTCTATGCCAAACAGTTCATCGACCATCTGATGAAGATGGATACTACCGAACTTCCTCCTGTAGTTGTCATGATACCTGAGCAATAGCTTCTTTAAGGTCGACAAGCGACTGATAATCTCGTCAGGATCAGTAACGGGGCCATCGTCACTTTGGCAAAGAAGTGACCACAGCATCTCGTGTCGTATGATATCGGCTTCATCTGCTGTCAGCAGATTCGCCCTGCGAAAATGTTTGGCAGATATTAACAAGGTACAGTCAGGCAAGTTCAGGGCTGGAGTGAGATGGACTCTTGTACCGTATGCGATCAGAAGACAGCACACCAACGGATTATTGTGGGAGACTCCTGAACACTCTGGTGACCCTGATAATAATGGTACAAACAATTTGTGTTTTAATAGCTCCCGACAAATAACAGCTTGTGCCGCAAAGTGGGATTTGGTTTGCTGCAGGAGGTAATCCCAGCTGAGTTTGACGCGCCGTTGTTCATAAGTATTATCTGCTCCGTCGTACAGGATTCCGGGAAAATGTTCTTTTATCGGGCATTGCCTGATCAACGCCTCCATCAATAGATTGGGTAAACCGACCGGACTTTTAACCCTGTCGTCCAGGGTTGAAAGTGCGTTCATGAATTTTGCTGAATCGTAGTGCTCAATGGCTGTCAGGAGGGCGTTGATATCAATATTCTCTTCTCCAAACTCCACAGCTACCGTGCTGACCTGCTGTGGGATATTTGCCAACAGCTTCAGGAATCGCTCACAGCCGGACTGGCTCAATAACTGGTAAAGGTTATGCTCATAACCAATGACGCTCCCATATCGGGAAAAAGCATGGGTGTGGTATTGCAGCTGTTGCACCTGTGCACGGCTGAGTGTCACCGGGGAGTGAACCACGCCCTGAAAGCTGTTGAACAGGCACAGTTTAACCGGTTCACGAAACTCACCACCGGACAGGTTACCTTTCTTTTGCTCAAGCGTCAGGATATTGCCCATAACTTCTTCAATACGACGAAAAGAAAGTTCCCTGCCAAAGTCAAGAAGATAGCCATAGTGCATGCGGTCAAAATTAATTTGACAGATAATCTCGGGATATTTGCCGGTTTTCGTACGGAATGTGGGATGCGCTTTGTGGAGTAAATAGCCATTCTTGCCAATGTGACCTGAGGATAATCTAAAAGGTGATCCGTCAAATAACGAATGCCATCTGCGTTCCCACTCATCCATTTTCGTTGTTAACACATCCCAACTGGTAATTTTCTTGATACGTTTCGAGTGCAGATGTTGGGGTTCTCCATTGGCATCTGAAGCAACATCTTGTTTAAAAGCCCAGCGCATATCGCAGCCGCGTTCAGGTTTCAGAATAGTAAGGACCCGGTCTGATCCCATCAGAAACTCATCAAAGCGCTTATGGTGAGTGGTTAGGGCATATCGGGAACCCCGGCGCAATAAACTTATCGGTCTGTATTGATTTCCGGAACCCGCTTCTTTTGACGCATTGACAACACGGACCATCATTCCGGCAAACTGACCGTTTAATGCAGTAACAGGGTGATAATTGTCACCTGCCGATTGTGATTCATTAAATACCGGTGAACCTGGGCCTGTTCCCTGCTGAGGTATGGACATATCAATGATCTCCTTGCATTTAAAATCGTATCCGACTTACATTTTATTGTTGTTTCAGAGTGTCTATTGATGTTTAAGCATGTCGTGCTGATCAAACCCGAAAGACCCTTGCCCGGTTCAATGCACTGCCTTTTGCATGGGGGCACCATAACGTAATCTGAATTCAAGCGAATATAAGCATCAGACAAAAAAAATACCGAAAGGTTCTTTAAAATCCGGAGCCAGGCAGGTCAGGCGGACGAACCCGGATATCTAATTCCCTGATTTTTGCGACGCTGTATTCTTTGCTCCCTGGAACGTTTCTTTTCTCGCTCTGCGAAAGCGGGATCATTCTGGTAACGCGCCTTTTGGCGCTCACTTCTGAGCTTGTTTTGGCGCTTCATTATTGAAGGGGGAGCTTCAACTATTTTTTTTGCCTGGATGTTATCACTTGAAGTCTGGTTCAGGTTTAGTGGGGTTATTGCAGTAGCTGGTGGTGACATTTGTGGTTCAGAGACTTCGTCAGGAAGGTTGATTAATAGATAAACCGGATTCAAATGGTACGTTTGTGTTGCCTTACTGGTCTCAGGCTGACACGTGGGTAAGAAGATCTGCTGATTAAAAGAAATGTCTGGTGTTGACGGTAGCGTATACTTGATGGACTTATCACTGGAGTTCTCCAATGTATATTGATCAGAAACTGGTTTTGATCTGTCAGGATTATCTATGCCGAAACTTTCTTCTGACTACAAATGCAGGTTAAGGTGACGCCAACAACATCAGGACCATTGGGCTGTTTTGCCAGCCCGCCCCCTCCGGCTCTGCCGGAAATAAAGGTACAGGCTGTCACCGAAAAGCACTTGTTCAGTGTTGATGACGAGAGATTCAGGCCTCTGAAAGCGCTCATGGACAGCAAAAATATAAAGTCTCTGTTCATCCGCGAACTGAAACAATTGTCAGACAGAGTGATCACGGTCTTTCCTCCACAGGAATTTCTGTACATCGGGATAGGCCGAAGCCCGGCAACGGTCATTGCAGAGCTTCAGGGGCGGTTAGGAAAAGACGCGGCATGCAATATACCGCTTTCCGATTTTCAGTTTCTGGAAACCTGTAAAAAGGGCAGGGTTGGATTTAAACAAAAGATGACTCCTGAACAACAGAAGGCTCTTTTTCATCATTTTGATAAGGTTCTTGGGTCGCTAGCCAGCAATCGAAAAGTGCTGATTATTGATTATGTCTGGTCAGGATGCACACTCTTGTCAGCCACCTATTTTTTTCATCAGTATTTTCGAGAAAAAGACTCAGCCATGGTCGTGAGTCTGGCGACGGGCAACAGCGAGAGAAAGGTGCATGCCCTGGCACTGGGCGACTGTCTGATATTACCAAAAGATATTACTTCCTACGGTGCGAATCTGATGCAGGCAATCCAGCCGGTAGTTCCCGCCGGGTGCTATGACCAATGGGAATACGGCGATGGTTTTGAACACACCCTGCATTGTTCCCATGCCAAACCGCTTGCCGAGTACACCCAGCGGGTCACAGTAGCTGACCTGGCCAGGGGCAAGGCGGAAAATTTATGCCGCAACCCGCTCTACGATCTGCTGGTTGACTACTTGCGCGCCGAAGATCATGAGGCGGTACCAGCAGCACTGTTTACTGAGTGGGTTCTGTATCATGAATTTGCACCTTGATGGGCTGGAACTGAATGTTCATGCTGGTCAGATGTCTCGATAGCATGGTCTGCCCGGGTAATCTGAGCCATCAGTTGTTCATGCAGCCCGGCAGGACCGTGCACTCTGAATATACGCATCAGTTTTCTCAGGAAGATTTCAGTGGCTTGTCGTTTTTCCAGAGATAGTCCTTCGAGGTTATCAATACCTTTCATAAAGCATTCAATGGACTTGCCGGACTGCTCAACACTGAGAGACTCCGACACGGTTATCCATAGGCTTTTGGCCTCATTGATCAGAAAATCATTACTAAAGCTGGCGAGTGCCTGAACATTATCTTCTGGCCATTCCCGGATTCTTTTAGCAACATTGAACAGCAACAGGTCGGTGGGGTAGAGCCCTTCATAATCGGCCTTGGTCAAGAGTGTTTTTAACAAGTGTTCCCGATCCAGGGCGATCCGGTTTTGCAGGCAATCGGAAGGATAGTCTGCATCGAGATCCTGCCTATTACTGACATTATTGAGCAGTTGCAGCAGGGATTTAAGCAGGGCTGGCTTTGCCAGTTGCGCTATCAGGTGCAGAAGGTTTCTGTTATCACCGGAAGGGTTGGCTGTCAGCAACCGATTAAAGGAACCCAGGTCGAGGTACTGGGTTTCTTCAAGGCATTTGATCATTGTTTCGCAAGCCCTGTTGCGCTCTTTTGCTGCTGCGAAAATCAGCGCGCTGGATGGCTTGCCGTCATCATCCTGCCCAAGCAGTTTCCATGATGAGATTCTGCCGTTTTTATACAGTGACTCCAGTAAGGGGAATGCCCCCGAGACATTAATAATCTGGAACGGCAGGTTGTCCGTTGACCGCCACTGGCAGTGGCGCTCATCGATACCTGGCCAGGGAGGCTCAATGATATCCGTATATTTGCAGGGAACGTGCTTTTCCTGAGCTTTACAGTCCTCAACAATTTCTTCAATAACGCTGGCAGTATCTTTGTTTTCACGGAGATATTGACACAACACCCGCTGCATAGCGCGCTCTTTTGTCAAGTGATGTCCATTTTCAAAGGCTCTGCTGAACAGTGCCAGCTCGGCGGCTTTTGTGGTTTTTTTCTGAGCCTCAAGCTCTGGCTTCAGGCTGGCTTCCAGTTGTGCAACCGCTGCCCTGACCCGCGCTGAATTTTTAGCAATGGTGTTTCGCGTTGCCTGAATTTGTTGTTGTAATTCCGCCATTTTGTTTTCTATATCATCAATGGATACCAGACTTTCCAGCTCCATTAAATCGACGACATCCGGAAGGATTTCCGGGTCGATATGGCGAGACTGACATTTCCCTGCAAACTCCAGCCATTGCATATCTTCTTGATATCTTTCATGGTTTCTTTTGTTTTGCAATCCCTTTGAATACAGCGTTGAAGTTGCCTGGTGCTGGGCACTGCTGGCATAGCTCAAGCCGTGATAATCATCTCTGTTATCATAGGCAATAAGTGCATCAGCGTAGGAATACGCCCGGTCTTCAATCATTATCTCGCAATGCATTCGGTTTTCTAACAGATGAAACAGTTCTTCCTTACCTTCTTGTAACTTCCTGACCATTTTGTTGTACACCTTTCCCATTGCGACCAGGATTGTGTTTTCTCTCTCAATCTGTTTTCTTAGACGGTTAATCTTTCCGATATTCTTTTCCTTGAGTATATCCATAGTCTCAAACACGTTGAAGCCGAAGTTTTGGTGTCTGCTAAAAAATTTGCGGGAGCGGTTGCTCGCGGCCGTTTTCAGCGGCTGGCTGTTTGCTCCCATACCGATCAAGTCGAACAGACTGGCACCGGCAGGTAATGCCGACTCCAAAGGAGCTGACTCAATGACTTCCTGCAATTGCTGTTGTTGTTGTTTGCTCAGGGGCTCCGTATCAATACCGGAATGTTTTGCAGTATGAGCCTGTGCCATCGACTCCAATGTTGATAGCAGAGTTTGGTTATGCTGGTAATCAATCCCATGCAACGGGTGTAACTCACACCTTTCCTGCTCGCTCCGCAAGCTGGACATGCTATGGTCATGCCTTTCACGGGTCCGGTACAGAGCTTTTTGTTGCTCAAGATCAGGTGTGCTGTACATGGGGTCTTCGTGTTGCAGAAAGTCCAGTGTGTGCTGTAATGATCGATATTTATTAAGCTGAGCCCGAGCACTGTCACTCCATGTCTGGCCCACCTCGACAATACGTTGGGCCAGTAGCTCAGGCTGTTGACTGAACTCACAGATGTCTCGATGAAACAGAGCCCTGCTGACTGGCCCTGATGTAATGTATCGGGTTCTTAATGCAGAAACAGTGTCCAGCAGTTTCCGGTCCTCCGGGGATAGTTCAGGGTTTTCAGGCCCACAAATGAACGCGTTTATCTGTTCCTGCAGCGCCTGTGGGGGAGTGAACTGGTGTATTTTCGAGAGATGTTTCAGCGTATTTCTGGTTTCAATCCACTGGTTATGGATGGACGCTATCTCATGGGTTGATTGCCACTGGCTGTGTTCCTGTTGTACCCGGTGGAATTGATCACACAACGCAATAATCTGCTGTAGGGTTTCGTCCTCATTTTGAATGGGGCGATCGGCCCTGATCGTGCTGTTGGCAAACTGTTCCAGCCGATCTATTCCGGCTTTAGTAGCCTCTTTCTCGGTAATCAGACCATCGTCATTGATTTGATTGAGCCAGGTGCCAATCAGTGGGATAAGTGCCTTGAGTTGGTCGTACAGGTAGCATCTGGACAGCTGGGCTCTATCCTCATGGGGGTTCTGGTCAGACATTGCCATGTCAGAATCAATACCGGAAGCGTCGCAGGCTTTCGGTGTTGTTCTACTAACGCGCTCTTCAGGAAGAAACTGCTGACAAAGTCCGGAAGCGACTTTAATCAGGTCTTTGATGGCCAGGCTAAGGTCTTTCTGGTAGGCAGGCTGGTGATGGGCCGTTAATATCTGTTGCTGCTGCTTCAGGCTGCTTAATTCCCACCGTTGCTCCATTCTTCTTTCTACTTTATTGATCATCTGGTCAATTATGTGTGGGTAGTCATCAGAGGGCTGCTTCGATGGACGGATGGATTCAAAGACGGAATCCATTATTTGCTGATAGCTGCAACTGCGATCACTTTGCCAGAAAGCGGCTTTCACCGACTGCCGGATCCTGTTCCCCAGTAAACCGTCAGGTTGGCACCACTCGTTTTTGAAAAGCTCACTCATTTGCAGCTTTAGTTTATTGGATTCACTGTTAGCGTAGCGACCGTAATAGTCATTGGCGAACCGGAGAGAACGGCTTCTGGATTGAATGATATACAGCGTTTTGATGAAACTCCTGAATGGGTTGTCTGTTGGGTGTAAATCGGCAAATAACTGAAAGGCCGTCAGCTCCAGCAGCTGTTTGCGCATGTTAGTGTCAGGCAGCCCGGGGAGGAGGGATTCTATATGCTGTAACAGAGAGCATAATGTCTGGTTTGATGCCCGGCCCTGAAAATGGGTGATGATGGCCTTGAGGTTAAGGCCTGGCTCTGTGGTTTCTGCCACTGCCAACAGTTCCCTGATAACGTCCATAGTCTCCCGTTCTGCAGCGGGGAGTTCGGTGATGCTGGCAGAAGAGTCTTCTGTTTTTCGCGCTTTTCGGGGGACAGACTCGGTGGAGGAGTGGATAGTGAGTGGCCTTTTCAGTGACGTTTGTACATTGTCACTGCCCGGGAAAACAGCGCTGTCGTTTTCTCTGCTCGCCTGCTGAATAACCGGCAGCACTTCGGTGTTGAAAACCTGGTAGACATAGGAAATTTGACTTTTATCCTGAGCGCTCCCGGTAAACAAGAAGGTGATGGGTAACTCCATTTTTAGCCAGTCAACCGGTTGTGTCAGGTCGGTTGATCGGGTCGATAGCAGAAAATCCTCCCGTAGTTTTTGTTCGTCGCGCCCCATTCGTTCAATCCTCCGCTGACGTGAATCGTCTTCAAGTCTTACTGAAGGAATACGAAAGTGTTTGTCCCTGGGCAGAAGCAGATGATGTGGATCAAGTGTGACAGCATGGTCACTGGTCAGCAGATAGTCGGGAACGCTAAGATAGTTCTCTGCTGAAATGGTGTTGTTGCCATAAGGTTCTCTGTCGTCGTAAATACGGCCCCGGTCCCCCATGTCGGACAGTTTTACCCAGCGTTCACCGTCGTCGCTGTCTTTTGCATAGGGCCGGTAACGTCCACAGGTGCGCTGTACGGCTTGAAACCCTTCCACGTCGATATCGTCGTCGTAGCTGCCGTCTGAATCTTGCGAGTCATGTTTATAGGCGCGCAGCGCGGCTCGCAACTCTCCCAGGTCGCTATCGTAGCCGTAGCTATCATCTGAATCTGGCAGGTAAGGCTTATGACCGGGTATTACGGCTTGCGACCTTTCCGGGTCGCTATCGTAGCTGTAGCTATCATCTGAATCTGGCAGGTAAGGAATATCATCGGATTCGGCTTGCGACCTTTCCAGGTCGCTATCATCTGAATCTTCCAGGTAAGGATTACAGGCGGGTATTACGGGTTGGGACCATTCCTGGTCGCTATCGTCGTTGTATCTCTTATCTGAATCTAGCCGGGCAGGTTCATAGGGACGCAATCCGGCTTGCAACTCTTGCGGGTCGCTATTAGCGTCGTAGCTATTGTCGTCGCAGCTATCGTCGCAGCTATTATCGTCGCGGCTGGTATCTGAATCTTGCTGGTCAGGATTATGGGCGGGTGTTGCGCCTTGTGACCTTTCCTGATCGCTAACATAGTCGAAGTAATAACCTGTATCTTGCTGCTCAAGTTCATTGGTGGGCAGTACGGCCTGCAACCCCTCATTATGATGGTCAATAAGGGTTTGGGCCTTATTCACGGCCTCCAAAGGCACTGATAACCCATCCGTTGATGCCATCATTACGATGCACTGCGCCATTCTCAGCTGGAGGGTTTTAATCAGGCAATTAACCGATTGTTCTTTGGACTTCTTTACGGCTTCAGTAACATGTTGGTCAATGGAATAGGTCAGGATCAGTTGGGTTTTGTACATTTTTATTAGAATATCCTGACCAACGCTCTCTGTTGCCAGTAGATTTTTCAGCAGGGACTGGTCTCTGAATTTAAGCAATGTATAGATAATGCCCAGGCGGTTTTCTGCACTGACTGACGGGGTGAGGTCGCAGAGCAGTGTGGCAAACAGCTCAACGACGTCAGACAGTTGTTGTGGGCTGGCATCATTAATGGCCTTATCAATTCCCTTTTTTAGCCGCTGCACACAAGGGTTGTCCGTTTCATGGCCACTGAGCAGAGGCTCTTTATAGATGCAGAGTTTCTCCAGCCCGGTCCTTCTCAGGTCTGGTAATTTTGTGTAAAGCTTGCTGGTAACCATACTTTGCAGCCAGGTCAGTTGCTGGCTGCTGAGTTTGCTGCCTTTCAGATGGTGTTGTGATAGCCAGCAAAAAAGTGGTTTCAGCAGGGTAAAGCCGGGATGGACGGTTAATTTCAGCGTTGGAATCAGGGCGGTCAGTGCCGTGCACTCTTTTCCGGTGGCAGGTGACAAACCGGGCTCTGTGTTGAGAGCCCGGGCAATGTGCTGCCTGATGGCTGAGTCCTGAATTTTCAGAACCTTCAACAGTACCCTCTGCCAGTGAGCCATGGCTACTGCTTTTCTTTTTTGCACATGATCCAGAATAACACCCGGGTCTTTACCTGCGGTTTTTCCGAAAGGGGTTAGACGATCATGCAGCTCGCGGAATGTCTCATCACCGAGATCCTCCCGGGTAAAGTGATGCAGGCCAATACTTATGGTCTGTGGCTGACCATTGATTTTTATCTGCGCTGAGGCGGGTTGCTCACCTGCCAGGCGATGCAGCTCCTGTAGTTTATACCCCTGTTTGATCCGGCTTATCAGTTCCAGTAACAATCCGGTCTGAAGATGTGACGGGTGATCTGAGGCTTTGAACATCTCCTCCCGGTTCATTTTTCTTAAATAGGGGGTGAACTCAAGGGCTGGTAACAAATGGGTCAGGACAGACGTTTGCGACATCCCTGTTGTTGACATTAACGACGGAATGAGTTGTTCAAAAAGACGGTTTTTTTCAGAGGTCTGTTTGTAATCAATCTTGGTCAGCTGGTGAAGATGCACTCGGTCGGCAATGGTTTTTTCCGGAACCCTTCTTGTGACATAGCCTGATACATGGTCTGTGGAAATAACAGGAATCTGTTTTCTGGTTGTCTGAGTGCTGCAGTGCGGGGTACCCGGGCTCAGCTTGTCTGATTGTGATGAAATTGTTAAATCAAGAAACTGTGGACTTAATGTGGTGTTGAGTGGATCCATACTGCTGCTCTTAATGCTAATTGTCTGTTTTGATCACAAAGACCGGCGAAGTACCATGTGGTTGATCAGATGTATTAATAGCTTTCGTACAAAGCCCGGTAATCAGAAGCAGCCCCGGAGGACAACCGTACGACAAATTACGGAAAACTGGCTCAGCAAGTATCCCATTAGTTCATCCAGTTAAGTAAAAGTTCCCGCGTTATATTTTTTCCTGTAAAGGTTGGTCTAACGAACTGATATTGACAATGGCCGGATGATGATGGAGTTCAACGGCCGGGAGATAAAATCAGGGTCTTATATGGTCCGCCCCGCTTTGCAAGGAAAAGTTTTCCATCGTGTATCAACAGGGTTCGCAGGTAGGTATCGCCCCGTTTACTGATCCCCAGCAACGTGGGCACGCCACCGGTTGATTGCTGCTTTGGCACCAAGCCCAGCCAGGCAGCCATTTCCCTGCCATTTTTAAATGCTGATATATCTCCAATCGCAGCAAACAGTGCTGTAGCACTGAGTAACCCAATGCCGGGTATGGTTAGCAAAAGTTTGCAAGCTTCAATGCCGATAACGCATTGAGGCAGGTTAGCCATAAAGGGCAAGAGTTCCTTGCGGTTAAGTTTCTTTTTGAGAGCCACATGACCTTTGGCATCAACTCCATGTAACTGGAAACTCTTTTTGCTCAGTTCAATTCCGAGAAAAACAACCTGACCCCAGCTTTTTCTTAGCACGGATGAGCAGGTCGCGTTTATGGAAAAGCTGCTGGCCGCGCACAAAACGCTGATCCAGGCGGAGGCGGACATTACCACGGCCCGGTTAGGCATTATCGGGCAGTGTTCGGATGATAAACGGCCATTGCTGAATGTCTGGCTGAAACAGGTAGCGGCGTTGCCGGTACTGGCCCCCAAACCACACCCGGAAAAGGATACTCCCAGTGAACCCCACAGCCGCAGCGACACAGGCCATTGAGCGCTACCTGGCGGACAATCCCGACAATGAGCCGCTGAACGCCCTTGGCATGACGGCGGACGGGCGGATTGTGCGCCTGGCAGAGCAGGAGGAGAGCCAGCGGCCGACACTGCGCAAGGGGTTTGAACGCCAGCTCAGGGCTTTGATGCCCCGGGAGATAGGCAGGAAGAGCAGGCAGCGGATGATCAAAAAAACGCTAGGCACTGATGTACAAACCTTGGGTGGGCACATAGAGGAGCTCTGGCGGGACCGGCAGATCCGAAACCGGCTGTTGGAGTTGGAGACGAAGTATGCCAGTGAATTGGTTAAACTCGATAAGCTGACTTCAACTCACATCACCCCCACCGGGTATGCGAACACTGAAGGCAAGAACCAACCGGGCGAGCCTCTCGCCGAATATATTTTTATCAACGAGTTCACCCAACGCCACTGGACATTCATAGACAACGCCAAGACCGGGGCTGTTAATCGCAAAGATTTCTATATGAGCAATGTGATAGCCCGGCAGTACAAGCTGAGTTTTGACACGTCCGAGTGGCTACTGGAACTGCCTGAGATCATTGAGCGGGATTCGATAACGAATAAGAAAACTATCGAGACTCTGAAACAACATCAAGACGATTACTCTTCGGATGATTTTCGAACGGCCTTCCTGGAAACGACGGACAACGGCAAGAGCACGGACAGAGTTGCACGGGACCTTGGACTGATTATTGGATCGATCACTGTTACTTATGAGGGACAGCCAGTGGACAGGATTGCGGACCCGATTGACATCGAGCAGGCGCATAAAAAGTTTTGCGTGCAAGTCCATGTCAGACCGGACCCGGCGGTGTACGACGTTCCATGAAGTGGCTGATCGCAGGGTCGGACACGGCCCGATGCCTGGCTGAAACAGGTAGCGGCGTTGCCGGTACTGGCCCCCAAACCACACCCGGAAAAGGATACTCCCAGTGAACCCCACAGCCGCAGCGACACAGGCCATTGAGCGCTACCTGGCGGACAATCCCGACAATGAGCCGCTGAACGCCCTTGGCATGACGGCGGACGGGCGGATTGTGCGCCTGGCAGAGCAGGAGGCGGGTCAGCGGCCGACACTGCGCCAGGTGTTTGAGCACCAGCTTGGGGCTTTGATGCCTCAGGAGGTCAGCCTGACGGACAGGTACAGGATGATCAAGAACACGCTAGCCACTGTACAAACCCTGGGGGATTACCAGAAGAGGATCTGGCGGGACCGGCAGATCCGGGACCGCCTGGCCACTTTGAAGACTGATTATGCCGATAAATTTGCCGTCATAAACAAACAGACCAGGACGGTATATGACAGTCTTGGCAATATCATGACCAGGGGGAGCGGGGTGCTTGAGGATGGTACCGATTGGGATTGCGATTTTGAGAATAAATTAACCCGGACGCACTGGGAATTCAAACGCAATTATAAAACAGGCAAGGCTGCCAAACATGTCTTTTACATGAGCAACTTGATTGTTCACCAGTTTGAACAGACTGCCCGCCATGAGAGCTGGCTATTGGAACTGCCGACCATCATAGAACGATGTGGGATCACAAATGAACAAACCGTGGAGTGCCTGGTTGAGCATAAAGACAGGTTTGATTCCGACACCTTCGTGAAAGCCTTCCTGGAAACGACTGTGAATGGCAAGAGCACAGTCAGAGTGGCGCAAGACCTGGGACTAATGATTTGTGGCCTGAATGTTTTTTTTGACACCAGGCCAGTTGAGCGGATTGATTGGGATATTGATCCCGATGAGGCCTCAGGAGATTTTAGTGTGCAAGTTCATGTCAGTCCGGACCCGAAGGTGTACGGCGCACCATGAAGTGGGTGAACCATGTTCTGATTGCCGGGTCGGTCACGGCCCAATGCCTGGCTGAAACAGGTAGCGGCGTTGCCGGTACTGGCCCCACACCCGGAAAAGGATAACCCCAGTGAACCCCACAACAGCAGCGACGGAAGCAACGACACAGGCCATTGAGCGCTACCTGGCGGACAACCCCGGCAATGAGCCACTGAACGCCCTTGGCATGACGGCGGACGGGCGGATTGTGCGGTTGGCAGAGCAGGATGAACACCAGCGCCTGGCACTGCAGCAGGCACTTGAGCGCCAGCTTGAGGCGCTGATCCCCCCCAGGGAGGACAAGGCTTTGTGGGACTGGATTGTTGAGGATACGGCCATCACGGAATACCAAACCCTGGAAAACGTCTATACCGGCATCCGCAGAGACCGCAAGATACGGGAAAAATTGCAGGATTCACTCAGCAAACAGGCCGACAAGCTGGAAACAATGCATGCCTTAACGACAACGACGGATTACTACGGCCAGACACGCACCTGTGGGGAAGGGATCACCAACGGACACCCCTGGAAATACCGCTTTTGCAATGAATTCACCCAGAAACACTGGAAGTTCAAGAACAACGTGAAGGAAGGCAACATTAACCCGCACGATATCTATATGAGCACGGTGATTGCCTGGCAGTACCAATGGGCGTTTAAAAAAAAGGGCTGGCCATTGGAATTGCCAAGCACCATTGAGCGATGCGGCATATCGAACCCGGGCACCAATAAGGTGCTGATCGATCATCGGGCAGACTACGGTAGCGAGGCCTTTTGCAAAGCGTTCCTGGAAACGACGGACAACGGCAAAAGCACTGCCAGAGTGGCACAAGCGCTGGGCCTGAAGATTGACCGCCTTGCGGTGCTGTATATGGGCAAGGAAACCGGCAGCATTGATGATCCGCTTGAGTATGACCCGGATCATGTGCCGTTTTCCGTGGTTATACACGTGAGCCCGGACCCGGCGGTGTACGACGCACCATGAAGTGGGTGAACCATGTTCTGATTGCCGGGTCGGTCACGGCCGTTTATGACGTACGACTGGTGCCGCCGACCATTATCGGGACCACTGCGCGGGACTGGATGCAGTGGGTGCTGAAGTTTGTTGGCAGGCCGGTAAAGCACCGGACGGTGGCCCACTATCTGAGCGTGTGGTCGCTGGCGTGGCAGGCCGGGATTTTCCTTCTGCCGGACAATGGCTTAGCACGGTTCTTACAGCGGTTTGTTGGGGTGGGGTGACGCATATTCTGACCGATGCCATGACGGTGTCTGGTGTGCCGTTGTCGTCTTATTCTGACCGGAGATTCCACCTGTTCGGCGGACGTTTCAGAACCGTGGAGCCTGTGGAGTATGGGATCAGCGCTTGTGTGCTATTTGTCTGTATTGGCCTGATGAACTTGATGCCCAGTGGTAGCTGGACACCGTTTTTCTATGACTGGGCGGGGTATTATGAGAGCGGCGTGATTGATGGGTATGAGTGTCGGGTGAATCGGTTCAGGATTTTTTGAACCGCAATGGGTGACGGCTCCCACAGATAAAACCTGAAGCAAAATTCGGCAGGTAAACAAGACTCTCTTGATTAAAACTGCGGGTAGAGAGTCACAGCCTGGTTTCCTCAATGCCCGGCATTAAGGCGACAGTCTCATTCACCGCTATTGTCCTTGGCAGTTTGACGGCTCTCCTTTTTTCTTGAAGGAGGCATTCCAGGCGGCGTTCCGTAACTAGATGGCCGCTCTTGCCTGCAGCCTTCAAAGGCGACCTGGCGAAGCACCATTTAAAGACCCGGTATTTCCCGAGAAAGCAAAGAGCCCATTTCTGTTCCGGGTCAGCGCCCTGTTCAAGCAAAAAATTCAGAACCGCGCCGTACCCGTTCTGGGCAGCGATGAAGAGGGCGGTCGCTCCATCCTTGCAAGCGGCCGACAGGAACGCCCTGACCGCCGTGGACTTGTCCGCCTCCGGCAGGCTTTCAACGGCCTCGTTGAGCGCCCCGACCAGGTATTTCACGACGCCGAGATGCCCGTTCTGGGCAGCGATGTAGAGGGCAGTCGCTCCGTCCTGGCAAGCGGCCGACAGGAACGCCCTGACCGCCCTGGACTTGTCCGCCTCCGGCAGGGTTTTCACGGCCTCGTTGAGCGCCCCGACCAGGTATTTCACGACGCCGAGATGCCCGTTCTCGGCTGCGATGTAGAGGGCAGTCGCTCCGTCCTGGCAAGCACTCGACAGGAACGCCCTGACCGCCCTGGACTTGTCCGCCTCCGGCAGGGTTTTCACGGCCTCGTTGAGCGCCTCGATCAGGTATTTCACCACGCCGAGATGCCCGTTCTGGGCAGCGATGTAGAGGGCAGTCGCTCCGCCTTTACACGCGGCCGACAGGAACCTCCTGACCGCCGTGGACTTGTCCGCCTCCGGCAGGTTTCCCACGGCCTCGTTAAGCGCCTCGCTCAGGTATTTCACCACGCCGAGATGCCCGTTCTGGGCAGCGATGTAGAGGGCAGTCGTCCCGCCTTTGCAAGCGGCCGATAGGAACCGCTTGACGGCCGTGGACTTATCCGCCTCTGGCAGGGTTACCACGGCCTCGTTAAGCGCCTCGCTCAGGTATTTTACGACGTCAAGATGACCGTTCTGGGCAGCGATTAAGAAGGCGGTCGCTCCGTTTTCGCAAGCACTCGACAGGAACACCCTGAGCGCCGTGGACTTGTCCGCCTCTGGCAGGTTTCCCACGGCCTCGTTGAGCGCCTTGATCAGGCATTTTGCGACGTTGAGATGCCCGTTCTGGGCAGCGATGTAGAGGGCGGTTGCTCCGTCCCGGCAAGCGGCCGACAGGAATCGCCTGGCGGCCATGGACTTGTCCGCCTCTGGCAGGGTTCCTACGGCCTCTCTGATAGCCCCGATCAGGCATTTCGCGACGGCGAGATGCCCGTATTGGGCAGCGATGAAGAGCGGATACACCTGCCAGGCAGGATTAGCAACTTTCGTCAGGAATGATCTGTTCACCAGAGCCGGATCGTTCGCCAGCAACTCTTGAACCCAGGGAAGATTATTGCCGCGACAGGCCGCCAGTATCGGAGCCTCACCGTTTGGATTTGATCTGTCGTCATCGACAGCACTGGCAAAGGAAGGCGCAGCACTCGGCCCCGATAAGGGGGCGTGTTGAGCGGTTATCCGGAAGGTAGAAAATCGACTCCTGAGAGCATCCATAAACTGACAACTCGATAAGATACGAAAATGGAATTATAGGTGTTCAATCGTTTTTGTCTTTTTTTTCTCGCGTGAAGAAAGGGTCAGGGACGCCAGGGTGGGTGCAGTTTGCAGTCTGCGGAGCGCTGGAGTGCCGGAGCGGGCTGCAAACTGCATCGGCCAGGGAAGGCCGTCTGTCCGCCGGTACGATGGCAGGGATCAGGGAAAGACAAAAATCAGGGTCATCATTTTGCATAACACGTGTCGTTTATGGTGATAAACAATATATTTTTACACAATGAAAGACCTGCCCCCAGCTTTTCTGACCCCAGCTTTTCAGGAACGTATTGAGCTGCCCCCGGAAGAGAAGCAGGGTGCCCTTGAGACCTTCTTCACCAGAGTCCGGGAAGAGCTGGATATCATTCCCAAACCCGCAGTGACCGTTAGCATGCTGGCCTGAATCATCATTGCCAAATATTGCGATGCCTGGCCGGCCGCACCCTGCCATTGTTCCGGCAGGAAAAAATACTGGCACGCTATGGCGGCTCCATTACCCGGACGACCATGGCCAACTGGCTGATCCGGTTGTCCCTGCAACTGCAGTCCCTGATCAACCTGATGGCAGACCATCAGCGGGTCGGCCACATCATGAATGCTGATGAAACCCGGATCCAGGTACTCAAGGAACTCAGCAAGGCCATCCACTCGGATAAGTACATGTGGGTGGCCCACCAAGGCAAC
>NZ_JBLYNQ010000018.1:0-2929 GCF_049310265.1 Endozoicomonas sp. ALB091
GCTCGGGCGAGGCGACAGTCAGCTACGACATTGCCCCGGTGAACGACAACGCCCCGAAAGCGGAGAATGACCGTTACCGGCTGGAAGAGGGTGGTGAGCTCAGTGGCCGCAACATCATCCGTGACAACGACGCAGACATTGACCTGATACCCGACACCCTGACCATCGCGAGTGTCAATGGCACCGTCTGGGCGGACCTGGTCGACAGTGATGACTGCTCCTTCCACCGCTGCAGCGGGCTACAAAAAAGTTGCCACGGCCAACGGGGTTGTGTTCATCAAGGAAGACGGCACCACCCAGTACCGTCACGATGGCAGTGAAACCACAGGAGACAGCTTCAAATACACCATCACCGATGGCACCAACAGCTCGGGCGAGGCGACAGTCAGCTACGACGTTACCCCGGTGAACGACAACGCCCCGAAAGCGGAGAATGACCGTTACCGGCTGGACGAGGGTGGTGAGCTCAGTGGCCGCAACATCATCCGTGACAACGACACGGACAGTGACCTGCCAGCCGACACCCTGACCATCGCGAGTGTCAATGGCACCGTCTGGGCGGACCTGGTCGACAGTGATGACGCTACTTACACCGCCGCAGCGGGCTACAAAAAAGTTGCCACGGCCAACGGGGTTGTGTTCATCAAGGAAGACGGCACCACGCAGTACCGTCACGATGGCAGTGAAACCACCGGAGACAGCTTCAAATACACCATCACCGATGGCACCAACAGCTCGGGCGAGGCGACGGTCAGCTACGACGTTACCCCGGTGAACGACAACGCCCCGAAAGCGGAGAATGACCGTTACCGGCTGGACGAGGGCGGTGAGCTCAGTGGCCGCAACATCATCCGTGACAACGACACGGACAGTGACCTGCCAGCCGACACCCTGACCATCGCGAGTGTCAACGGCACCGTCTGGGCGGACCTGGCCGACAGTGATGACGCTACTTACACCGCCGCAGCGGGCTACAAAAAAGTTGCCACGGCCAACGGGGTTGTGTTCATCAAGGAAGACGGCACCACCCAGTACCGTCACGATGGCAGTGAAACCACCGGAGACAGCTTCAAATACACCATCACCGATGGCACCAACAGCTCGGGCGAGGCGACAGTCAGCTACGACGTTACCCCGGTGAACGACAACGCCCCGAAAGCGGAGAATGACCGTTACCGGCTGGACGAGGGCGGTGAGCTCAGTGGCCGCAACATCATCCGTGACAACGACACGGACAGTGACCTGCCAGCCGACACCCTGACCATCGCGAGTGTCAACGGCACCGTCTGGGCGGACCTGGCCGACAGTGATGACGCTACTTACACCGCCGCAGCGGGCTACAAAAAAGTTGCCACGGCCAACGGGGTTGTGTTCATCAGGGAAGACGGCACCACGCAGTACCGTCACGATGGCAGTGAAACCACCGGAGACAGCTTCAAATACACCATCACCGATGGCACCAACAGCTCGGGCGAGGCGACAGTCAGCTACGACGTTACCCCGGTGAACGACAACGCCCCGAAAGCGGAGAATGACCGTTACCGGCTGGAAGAGGGTGGTGAGCTCAGTGGCCGCAACATCATCCGTGACAACGACACAGACAGTGACCTGCCAGCCGACACCCTGACCATCGCGAGTGTCAACGGCACCGTCTGGGCGGACCTGGCCGACAGTGATGACGCTACTTACACCGCCGCAGCGGGCTACAAAAAAGTTGCCACGGCCAACGGGGTTGTGTTCATCAAGGAAGACGGCACCACGCAGTACCGTCACGATGGCAGTGAAACCAACGGAGACAGCTTCAAATACACCATCACCGATGGCACCAACAGCTCGGGCGAGGCGACAGTCAGCTACGACGTTACCCCGGTGAACGACAACGCCCCGAAAGCGGAGAATGACCGTTACCGGCTGGAAGAGGGTGGTGAGCTCAGTGGCCGCAACATCATCCGTGACAACGACACGGACAGTGACCTGCCAGCCGACACCCTGACCATCGCGAGTGTCAATGGCACCGTCTGGGCGGACCTGGCCGACAGTGATGACGCTACTTACACCGCCGCAGCGGGCTACAAAAAAGTCACCACGGCCAACGGGGTTGTGTTCATCAAGGAAGACGGCACCACGCAGTACCGTCACGATGGCAGTGAAACCACCGGAGACAGCTTCAAATACACCATCACCGATGGCACCAACAGCTCGGGCGAGGCGACAGTCAGCTACGACGTTACCCCGGTGAACGACAACGCCCCGAAAGCGGAGAATGACCGTTACCGGCTGGACGAGGGCGGTGAGCTCAGTGGCCGCAACATCATCCGTGACAACGACACGGACAGTGACCTGCCAGCCGACACCCTGACCATCGCGAGTGTCAATGGCACCGTCTGGGCGGACCTGGTCGACAGTGATGACGCTACTTACACCGCCGCAGCGGGCTACAAAAAAGTTGCCACGGCCAACGGGGTTGTGTTCATCAAGGAAGACGGCACCACGCAGTACCGTCACGATGGCAGTGAAACCACCGGAGACAGCTTCAAATACACCATCACCGATGGCACCAACAGCTCGGGCGAGGCGACAGTCAGCTACGACGTTACCCCGGTGAACGACAACGCCCCGAAAGCGGAGAATGACCGTTACCGGCTGGAAGAGGGTGGTGAGCTCAGTGGCCGCAACATCATCCGTGACAACGACACAGACAGTGACCTGCCAGCCGACACCCTGACCATCGCGAGTGTCAATGGCACCGTCTGGGCGGACCTGGTCGACAGTGATGACGCTACTTACACCGCCGCAGCGGGCTACAAAAAAGTTGCCACGGCCAACGGGGTTGTGTTCATCAAGGAAGACGGCACCACCCAGTACCGTCACGATGGCAGTGAAACCACAGGGAGACAGCTTCAAATACACCATCACCGATGGCACCAAC
>NZ_JBLYNQ010000019.1:0-3067 GCF_049310265.1 Endozoicomonas sp. ALB091
CTATGGCTATACGCCCCTGTACTGCGCTGTTGTAGAAGACTTCGCAGAGTGCATCAAGGTATTACTGACTGCTGACGACATTGACGTCAATTTGACTTCGTCTTCAGGCATGACGCCCCTGAGCTGCGCTGCCCAATCTGGCTATACAGACTGCATCATGGTGTTATTGAACGCCAAAGGCATTGACGTCAATATGGCACTACCTGGGCACCTTACGCCCCTGCAGTGGGCTGCCATAGGCGACAACGTAGAGTGCGTCCTGCTGTTATTGAACGCCAAGGGCATTGACGTCAATGTGAAAACAATCAAGGGTCTCACACCTCTGCACTGCGCTGCCGAATTTGGCCGGGCAGGGTCTATCAAAGCGTTACTTACAGCTCCCGGCATTGACATTAGTGTAAAAAGCAGCGACGGCTTGACGCCCCGGGACACCGCTCGCAAAAAAGGCCATGCAGAGTGCGAAAAACTGCTGATTCCACTTTTTCCTGACCCGGGACTTGGCTCTGGTAATTGATTAGCCCGGACTGAGTAAAATGATGAAGTTATTCCGGGACAAATTCAAAGGGGGGGTGAGGGAGCACATTTATGAAATATTCGGGTCAGGGTCGGCAGTTCCCGGTTTATTCGTTACCTGTTTTTCCCACGCCAATATCACCATATTCATTTTAATAGCTAAAAATTCAATAATTAATGCAAGCCATTAATATGCAACTTTTCCACTATTTTGAAATCGAATATGTCCAAAACAAATATGACATTGGATAAATTCATGCTTTCGTTAAATACAGAAATCAACTCAATACTTTTCCAACCCTGGCAACCAGATACTGCTTCTGAAAAGCCAACGGTTGCCCAGCAGCCAGAATATATTGAATTGCCCGGGGTTCATTGTTACGAGGAACTGGAAACCCATGCCGCCTTTCCTGAGATAAAAACCCGTTTCCTGAATGATATTGAGGAGATGAAACAACTGGTACACCCCTACGTTAATCATCAATACGATACATCAATAGATATTTTTCACGAGAAACTGGAATCACCGCCTGAATATCTTAAAAACAGCCTGCTCACCCTGTATCGTGAGACACGCTTCCAGATTCGACAGTTAGTCATGCAACTCAGGGATCAACAGCACGATCCAAATATTGACAACCAAAATTACATTGCCGGGGTACTTCATGAGTGCCTGAACGACATTCAGGAGTGCCCTCCCGGTATTCACGGCCGCTTTACCAAGAGTTTTCTTAATTTGGAAGCCTCCCGGGGAGGGCTGGGCGGGAAGCTCTTCAATGTCAGGAGTGAGCTGTTTGATCAATTTATCCAGTCTTTCCTGCTTGAGCTGCAACGGGAGAGGTTGGTTGATATACTCACCAGACATAGGGATCCACCGGGTTCACAGCTTGCACAATAATCTTTTCTGTGATGCCTCGAAGGCTTCCCTATTTTGTTGACCCATCGGCACCGGACCCATCTGGGTGATGACCTTACCCTGCGATTTTCCTTGCGGTTGCACCACTGTCAGTCAATGCCTGTACCATCCTGCGTAAAACTCTCGTCCCGGGTGGTCGGACCAGCTCAGTGGCAACCCTGCAAAAACTGGGCGTACAGACATGGGAAACCCACGCCGTTGCCCCCTTTGAACTGACTTCTTTCAGAACGGGGACGCTTGAAAGAGCACTCTTTAAACCGGTCAATCATCTACCGCAAACAAGCGGAGAACAGTCCTCGGATCTCAGGGCCGTCATCGAAGAAACTGGCGATTGCAACTATTACCTTGGGCGGTATCGGGAAAAGTTACTGGCCTCCGCGGCCAGCCATTTCTGTGAACTAATCGGCCCGGGTGTTGCCACTATCTCTGCAGGTGTCGATCTGGCCTGGCATATCGGCACCATCAACCAGCTTTTCTTCTGGGTATTTAATCATGACCAGTACTTGCCGACGGGGCTGGCGTGTACTTTTAATGCGAATAATCACACCTCGCTGACATTGCCTCATTTAATCTCCACTTGACTTCTCAACCTGGCCTGAAACCACCATTTATGCCCTGCTCACCCAGGCAATGGAGCAAACCGATAAGGCCCGGCATATTGCCTCGTTTTTCCTGCAACACACCACCATCGAACAGCTTGGTAAAATACCAGCAATGGTGACCAGGGCACTTGCCAACCAACTCAGTGACAAGCTGATTAAACACGATAACACTTTTAAAGAAACGTTATACCAATGTGTAGTTGATCATTTTGCCCCTATTACAACGTTCATTCCACCAGGCATTACTCCAGGCATTGCTCCGCGCGTACTGGACTGGCTGATCGATACACCGCTGCTGAAGTCGATCTTATTGAAACTTCAACAAAATGGAATAGATGTATTGTCAATCACATCATGCCTTTCACAAGGGCTGGCAGGTCTCTGATTTTTCCCACGATGATATGAAAAAGTTACTGACACCCCATGATTGCCAGCGACTGTTCAAACAGGCTCTTATTCTGGGGGAGGTCGAAACCCTGTCCAATCTTCTGTTAACCGGTCATTGTGATCAATTGACCAGTATCGTGAACAAATGATTCGACACCCCCCGGCGTGCTTTTAAAAGCAGCCCGTAATTTGGCTCGACTGGAATACCTGTTGAAACCAAGCAACCCGCAGGTTAGCCAGAAAAATATCCATGCCATTCGACGCCCCTGCACATCGCTGCCGAAAACGGGCACGTAGCGTTCGTCAGGGCGTTACTGACCATTCACGGCATTGATTTAAATGTGAAGAATAACAATGGCGTGACCCCCCTGTACTATGCTGCCTTGAGAGGTCACGCAGAGTGCGTCACGGAGTTGTTGAACACCACAGGCATTGACGTCAATGTGACACATAACGATAGCTTGACGCCCTTGCACGGTGCTGCCTCAGAAGGCCACGTAGTGTGTGTCAGGGCGTTATTGACCGCCGATGGCATTGACGTCAATGTGCAGAATGACGATGGCTATACGCCCCTGTGCTGATGCTGTCGTAGAAGGACATGCAGAGTGCATCAGGGAATTACTGTCCGCCGACGGCATTGACGTCAATG
>NZ_JBLYNQ010000020.1:0-3446 GCF_049310265.1 Endozoicomonas sp. ALB091
CAGGCAGTACCCTGGTCGAAACCTCAGCGATTAGGGATCGAAGGCACCTCTATAACCGCCGGAACTGGATAGTGGCGACCTTCATCATTTTTCAGCCTGATAAGCTCGCACGCCTATAACGCACTGAGTCCAGCGTACCCACAAGATGATTCCATCTACTGATGGCCCGGTACATACCGTTTACCATTACGGCCTCCAGTGGCCAGTTGATGGCGGAAACCCGGATCGATAGCCAGACAGGGAAAGAGATCCATAAAAACTACCTGTGGTTGAACCAGGTGCCAGTAGCGATGGCGGATGACTCCAAAGGTCAGCAGATCACCTACCTTCATACGGATCATCTGAATACTCCCAGAAAAGCGACCAATGACCAGCAAACTATTGTCTGGCAATGGAACAGCGATGCTTTTGGGATAGGTCTGGCCAAGCAAGACCCGGACGGTGATGGCAAGGGGGCGGAAATCAACCTGCGCTTCGCAGGCCAGTACTACGACCATGAAAGCGGCCTGTTCTACAACTATCACCGTTACTACGACCCGGAAACGGGGCGATACAGCCAGAGTGACCCCATAGGGTTGAGAGGCGGCATCAATACCTATGCCTATGTGAACAGTAATCCGCTGGTCAGCACAGATCCATTGGGACTGTTTTTGTTTGCTTTTGATGGGACGGGGAATGATCAGATGATCTGGGTGGTCTTAATGCGGAAGCAGAAACAAATGTTTCACTCTTCAGGCGGTATTATCAAGATGCCTATTCCCGAGATGATGTGCTTTATCAACCAGGTGTAGGAACTGATGGCTGGCTGGACTATATCATTGGCGGTGCGACTGGCCTGGGCTCTCGTGAGAGGGTAAACGACGCTCTTTATATGCTCGATGTTCTTTTAAGGCGGGACTCATGGGATCGAACTATTGACATTGTAGGGTTCAGTCGTGGGGCTGCAGCTGCCAGGGAGTTCTCTAACGAGATCTTTGAACGCATTGATAATAATCATTGGGCTAATGTCAGTGAATGCAATCCCCTGAATGTTCGCTTTATGGGGCTGTTTGATACAGTCGGTTCAATGGGACTGGCAGGGAATAGCACAGATATTGGCTATGACTTCTCCGTTGATAGCCGTATTGGCCATGTAGCTCATGCTGTAGCACTCAATGAACATAGAGCTTTATTTCCTCTTTCCTCAGTATCGCCCAATGAGGGAGCCGATATTTCTTCCGGCGGCAATATTGTTGAACAGGGCTTTGTTGGTGCACATTCTGATATAGGTGGTGGTTATGGCGATAGTGACCTTTCAGATATAGCTTTGCAGTGGATGTATCATCAAGCATTGAGCGCAGGTGTTGAGCTGGGTGATTTGAAAGATGAACATAAAGTCGTTGAGAAGCCTGTTATTCATGATGAGAGAGGCTGGCTGGGCAAACTGGGTAATGAGGATAGAGCTATCTATTATCCGAATGATCCTGACTTTAAACCTACCCCTACATCCAAGTGCGAGAGGAAAGTGGATAACCGGTGTGTTCAGTATCAGGCTGCCCGAGAGTCAGAACGGCAGAGAACTGCACCTCAATTTCCTGATCTTGAGCATATGATTCAGAGCAAACCCGACGGTAATTTCCGTGGAACAGTTAATATGGATCTGTATCAGGTCTGGCTGGATGAGAATGGAGTATTTGGCGATGGTTAAAAGTAAGTTCAATACCTATGCTGCTATTTATCTGCTTCTAATGGTGAGTAGTTTGATGAGTGGTTGCAGTGCATTTGGCAGAAACTTTTACAGTATCGGTGTTCATAATGATACTGAGAGTAGTCTCTACTTTACTGAAGTGTTAAATGAACTGGATCAGTATATATTCCATAAAGGAAAAATGATAATACCCTTTAAGTCAAAAGACTTTAGCATTATTGGCTCTGTTCCAATCAAGGATACTCCTGAGTATGGACTGGTTCGCTGGAAGTTTGAAGAGGAAGGGGACTGGATAGAAAAGAAAGTGAAGGTCAAGGAAGGTTTGCCTGATAATTTTCAGGGAGCTATTTATTTTAGTATTTTGAATGAGAATGAGGTTTTTATATCTTGGATTCTTAAAAATGATAAATCTAAAGCAGTTGATTGTGGAGGTTATATATTCGAAAAGTACCACTATCGGGCTAAACCATATGTAGATAAGGATATAGCGATGTGGCAAGACTACATGGAACAGAAAGAGGCTGACCTAAAAGCGGGGTTGACGGATAAATACAAGAAACCCAAATTCTATGATACGGTGACAGAGAAATGGTTTCACTGTAATGTTCGAGCTTACTTGAAGCCGTAGGGCTATTGGCCAAGATGAGTGCAAAAAAGTGTAAATTGGCAATGATGGTTGCTTACTTCATCGTAGTAACCAACTGGCTTATTCTATTGTATTCTCAAGTGCCTTCAATTGTGAATAATGGAGTGCTAAATCCATATGGCTTTTTACTCGGAGGGCTTTATGCAGCAATAACTTTTGTCATATGGCAGGGGTGTATTTGCATCTTGTGGTTTTATCGTTCTGGAGGGGTATTGTCACATGTATTTGGTTTTTTGATCTTTGGGCTGTACTTGGTTGTTTTTTTTTCAAATAGAAAATAGGACACCCTTATATTTGACAAACAAGCTAGCATTCAGTTTGAATACGACCTGCTGAATCGTCTGGTGGCTATCGATTATCCAGGCACAGGGTCGGATATCCGCTACCAGTACGACCAGACAGACGGTGTTCATGGTAATGGTACAGGGCAGTTGACCTCTATTGAGGATGGCAGTGGCAAGATTGAATACGGCTACGATGACTTTGGCAATACCATCACTGATCGCCGCAGCTTTGAGTTGAATGATCAGTCTTACGTCTACACACTGAGCTATCAGTATGGCAAGGCGAGTAAGTTGCTGGGAGTCACCTATCCCAACGGGCAACAGTTGAACTACCGCTATGATGCAAATCGTCTGAAGGGTATTGAGACACAACTGGCAGGAGTCCAAAAGACTTTAGTAGATAAGGTAAAGCATCAGTCATTCAGTGGTGTCAGTGGCTGGCGGTACGGCAATGGCCTGTGGATGGACAGAAGCTTTGATGCCGACGGTCGGCTCTCGGCCTTGATGCTGGCATCATCCAGCCAGCCCAAACCAGGTCAGACACTTTGGGAACAGGTCTATGGCTACGATGCCTTTGACAGTATTGAAAGCATCCAGCTGGATGATGGCAGTGAACGACATTTTAAGTACGATGCACTGTCACGCTTGACTGCCGAACTGGATAGCCGGGTCAGCGACGAGCAGTTTTACCAATACGACAAAGCTGGAAACCGGACCGAACACAGAATGGGAGAACCAGGACAAAAACCCGCCATCTGGAGCGCAGACTACCTGGCCAACAGCAACCGATTGCAATCTTATGGCAGCACCCGGGTCTTGCTCAGTGGGT
>NZ_JBLYNQ010000021.1:0-3564 GCF_049310265.1 Endozoicomonas sp. ALB091
GGTGATATGCTGGGGAATAAATTGGTCTTTCTGCAAGCGTTTACCAGGCACAGCACGGCCACAGCCTCGTTAAACTCAGGTGTTCACCCCAGCCCGTTGTCCACCAGTTTCGCCATGGCCCACAGCAGATTGTAGTGATATGTTGAGGAATAAATTGATTTTTCAAAAGGTTCACGAGAAACCGCGGAGCAGGCCAATACCGTTGAGCTGTGGTGTCCGGTCCTGTCCGTTGTCCACCAGTTTTGCCAAGGCCCACAGCAGATTGGCGATATCCCGCGCATTAAATTGGCTTTTCTGTGCGTTCACATGAGGCAACAGCGCGGCCACGGTCTTTTCGAGTCCTGTTGCTCTCTCCTGTTTGTTGTCCACCAGTTTCGCCATGGCCCCCAGCAGGTTGGTGATTTCTTTTGGTTTAAATTCAGATTCCTGTGCAATCACGAGGGGCAATAGCGCGGCCAGAGCCCCGTTGAACTCTGGTGTCCTGTCCTGCCCATTGTCCACCAGTTTTGCCATGGCCCACAGCAGGTTGGCGATACCCTGTGGTTTAAAATCAGCTTTCTGTGCCTTCACGTTGGACGAGAGCGCGGCCACGGCCTCTTTGAATTCTGCTGTCTGCTCCAGCCCGTTGTCCACCAGTTTTGCCATGGCCCACATCAGGTTGGTGATATGCTGAGCAATAAACTGGTCTTTCTGTGCGTTTATCCGGGGCAACAGCGCGGCCACAGCCTCGTTGAACTCTGGTGTCCGTTGCCTGTTGTCCATCAGTTTTGCTATGGCCCACAGCAGGGTGGCGATTTGCTGATGAATAAATTGTTCTTTCTGTTCGTTCACGCGGGGCAGCAACGCGGTCAGGACTCCGTCGAGCCTTGTTGTCTGCTCCAGCCCGTTGTCCACCAGTTTTGCCATGGTCCACAGCAGGTTGGCGATATCCTGTGGTTTAAAGTTAGCTTTCTGTGCGTTCACGTGGGGCAATAACACGGCTACGGTCTTACTGAGATCTGTTGTCTGCTCCAGCCCGTTGTCCATCAGTTTCGTCATGGCCCATAGCAGGTTGGCGATTTCCTGCGGGTTAAGTTTGGCTTTCTGAACGTTCACCTGGGGCAACAATGTAACCAGAGCCTCTTTGAACTCTGGTGTTTGTTCCTGCCCGTTGTCCAACAGTTTTGCCATGGCCCAGAGCAGGTTGGTGATATCCTGGGCATTAAATTGGCCTTTCTGCGCGTTCACATGGGGCAACAGCACGGCCACGGTTTCTTTGAGCTGTGGTGTTCGCTCCTGCCTGTTGTCCATCAGTTTCGCCATGGTCCACAGCAGGTTGGCAATTTCCCTTGGTTTAAAGTCAGTTTTCTGTGCGTTTACCTGGGGCAACAACGCGGCCACGGCCTGGTTGAGCTCTGGTGTTCGCTCCTGCCCGTGTTCAACCAGTTTGGTTATGGCCCACAGCAGGTTGGCGATTTCCTGTGGTTTAAGGTGAGCTTTCTGTGCGTTCACTTGGGGCAACAGCGAAGCCACGGCCTCGTTGAGCCCTGGTGTCCGCTCCTGCCCGTTGACCGCCAGTTTCGCCATGGCCCACAGCAGGTTGGCGATACCCTGGGCTTTAAATTGATTTCTCTGTGCGTTCACGTGGGGCAACAGGGCGGCCACGGCCTCTTTGAGCTCTGGTGTCTGCTCCAGCCCGTTTTCCACCAGTTTCGCCATGGCCCACAGCAGGTTGGCGATTCCCTGGGCATCAATATCCCATGATGCAGCTTTTCGGTTGCACTTGAATATTATTGCATCAAGCAGTGTTGACAATAAGGCAACCTGAGTATGCCTGACACGCTCATCCACGGGTTTATGAGGGGTAAAAACACCCGCTGAAGTAAATGAGTGAAGTGTTGTTGTCAGGCTTCGCCAACTCCAACGCCGTGTGGCTGTATAATTTTGTAAAAAATCATCAGCTGGCTTTGTTCCGCTCGGGTTAAGGGGCTTTGAGAAGCTAACGTGTATCTCTTGATTGAATTGGCATATTGACTGTGATTTTTCCCATCATAACGATAACCGAAATGATCAGATTTACTCATCAGTTCATCCATTACTTCCTGTTTGACGAGGGCATTGAAATCTTGAGCAGGGTTTACTGAACGGCACGGCAGGTTTTGGGCAAAATATGGGGCAGAAGAGTGGTAAAATTCATTACGCTCCGGAGTAGTGCGGGGGATATTATCCCGCTTTCTGACGGTGGCATGTTTAAATTGTCCACGCTTTGAATAAGCGGCATGGTCATCCGGTTGGTTGTAATCATTACCTGATCCTGCGTATTGACCACCGATACCAGCAGAGCTTCTATGCATAGTTATATTTCATTAATTCATGAAAATATAAAAAGCAGACTGCTGTTCTGTTCAGAAGTTCATTTTGCTGAAATATCGATAAAACCACTACGGTTGGGGATACTCATCTGCTCCTGATGCCACCAATTCGTTATTGCCAAATCATGATGGAAGGGAGGAGATTACTGGCTTTTTTCTTGTCCTTTTTCTCCTTTTTGATGTACCTGTTTGCTTCTTCTGAATGTTCTTTGACGGTTAAGTAACCGTGATCTTGTCGTCTTTTATCGGTAGTAACGTATGCCTCATCTCTGTTAAGTGATACAGAATGACCCTGTGGCGGGATGCCTGCCCTGGCCTTTATTTGATCAATATATAATTTCATTGAATCCTGATTCCAAAGCATGTTGGCCGGGATTTCAATGACTTCAAATCCTGATTTTTTCAGCAGTGCGATTTTCAGCAGAGTCGAACCATTCCTGGTTTTGAAATCAGCACTTGTGTAATGAGATGGTCCCTGAATTTCAATAACAATGTTGTGATCTGGCAGTAGCAGGTCAACCGGAGGCAAGGAGTTCAGACTCTTTTCTTCTTCAATCTTTAAAGAGGGAATGCATGATTTGAGTTGATCAAGGAAATTGGATTGAGGTATTGAAATGGTTGTCTGGTAATGGGGGATGATCGGACACGTTCTGCCAAGCCAACTTGCGGCCAGGGCAATGATGGATTGATCATCTTCATTGTCGGGAGGTATATTTCCCAGGCGAGTAAACAGGTCATCTATGTGTTTTTCAAGCACATTATTTTTATTGGCAGTGGCGAGCAGAGACAACCTGGCACAGTATACCATGACTCCCCAGAGAGACATCAATATGCCTTTTTGAGAGAGCAGGGGGGGTTCACGAATTCGGTAGACAAGCGATTCGAACGTGGAGGTAAACACGTTCAGTTCAACGAGTTCACCCAGTTTTGCCATGGCCCACAGCAGGTTGGCGATACCCTGAGGATTAAATTGGTCCTTCAGTGCGTTCACGTGAGGCAACAGCGCAGCCACGGGCTGGTTGAACTCTGGTGTCTGGTCCTGTTTGCTGTCCACCAGTTTTGCCATGGCCCAGAGCAGGTTGGTGATACCCTGAGCATTAAATTGGCCTTTCTGCGCGGTCACATGAGGCAACAGCGCGGCCACAGCCTGGTTAAACTCCGGCGTTCGCTCCAGCCCGTTGTCCACCAGTTTCGCCATGGCCCACAGCAGGTT